>JAHDWP010000022.1 GCA_023382715.1 Anaerolineae bacterium | reverse complement strand
GGCCTTCTCTAGCCGAAGGGCCATAAGCAAGGATTGGCATGTGCAAAGTCGAGCTGAGAGGGTGTCTGATAAGCTCCCCTCATCCCCCAACCCCTTCTCCCTCCAGGGGGAGAAGGGGAGCAAGGCGCAGGATTTCCCCTCTCCCCGGTGAGGGAGAGGGGTGCAGGGGTGAGGGGTTTTCGTACACGCTCTGAGCCGTCGCTGCGCTGCGCCCCTAGCCGCCGCAACTCATGCGTTACCATTCGCGCCGCTCAGCGCGGAGACGGCAGACTCTGCTCCGGCATGGGCGCGCGCGGCAGGGTGAAGTAGAACGTGCTGCCGCCGCCGATCGGGCGGGAGAGAGACGGGTAGCCTCTTCAGGCTGATCCGAGGCCTGGCCAGGTAACCGGGTCAGTGTCGCTATAAGTTTGAGGCTTGTCCACGACAAGAGCCGGTATAATAGAGCAAAGCGATAGGTAGAGAGTAAAGCATCTGAGGCAGCGAGATGGGACCTGTGACACTTGAACAAGTTGTCCACCTGGCAGAGCAGTTGGATGCACACGACCGCGCTGTGCTCGTTCAACGCTTGCAGGCGACTCTTCTGCCGGAAGGCAGCCACCGCGTGACGCGCGACATGCTGCTTGCAGAGCACCAGCATTTGCGCACAGCAGGGGCATTTCAGGGAGTCGAGAGCCTGCGTAACAAGTACGCCGAGCCGCCGCTCAGTGTGAGCGAGGACGATCTGCGCGCCAGCATCCGTGAGTTCTCGACCGAATGGGAACAAGACCTTGACGATCTCTGCGACGACGACTAGACCGCTCTATGTGGTGGATACCAATGCTCTGATCTGGTATCTCAAGGAAGACGGAAAGCTGGGTGCTCAAGCAGCGGCAGCCTTTGCAGCGGCGGAGAGAGGAGAGACCTGGCTCGTCGTTTCAGTCATTGTCGTCGCCGAGTTGTTTTATGCGGATAAGAAGCATGGCCTTTTCCAGGACTTCCAGCAGACTTATTTGGCGCTCAAAACCAAACCCTATTTCCGAATTGTCCCGTTTGTCCCGGACGATGTGCTCGATTTCGACCAGGACAGCAATGTGCCAGAGATGCACGATCGCATCATCACCGGCCTGGCCCGGAGAATAGGTGCGCCTCTCCTCACCGCTGATCCGCTGATTGTCGCGGCGGGGCTGGTAGAGACTGTCTGGTGAGTCTCGCCTCTTGGTTCCCCCCGCTGAGCGCCATCGCAGCCCATCTATCGCCGTATGCGCCGCTCAGCGCGGAGATGGCAGACTCTGCTCCGGCATGGGCGCGCGCGGCAGGGTGAAGTAGAACGTGCTGCCGCCGCCTTCGGTGCTCTCCACTCCGACCTGGCCACCCAGGCGTGTCACAATGCGCTGGACAATGGACAGCCCGATGCCATACCCGTCGCGCCGGATACGTTGCCCGCGCTTGAACGGCTCGAAGATCTCTGCCTGCTGGTCAGCGCCGATCCCCTGCCCGTGATCGCGCACCCAGAAGCGCACTATGCCACCGGGCTGCTCGTCGGCCCCTAGCTCGATGCGGGGCGGGTTGCCGCCGTACTTCAGCGCATTGCCCAGGTAGTTCGTCCATACGTGTTCCAGCCACGGCCCATAGCCGAGCGCGGGCGGCCATTCGGCCTGGATGCTGATCTGCGCGCCCGTCCGCTCGATGGCCGGTCGGAGCACGTGGCAGGCTTCGGCCACGATGCTGCTCATCTGGACCGGCATCGTGGTGGCAGCGCCCTGGTGCGTCTGGGCCAGCAGCAGCAGCTCGTCAATGATGCGCTCCATCTTCTGCGCGCCGTCCATCAGGCCGCTGATGTACTCGCGCAGTCGTTCAAGCGGCTGCCTTTCCAGATCATCATACAGCAGGTCGGCGTAGGCAACGAGCAGGCTTAGCGGGTTCTTCAGATCGTGGGCGACCGTATGGGCGAAGGCGTTCAGCTCGGCGATGAGCTGTTCGCGCTCGACCTCATTTTGCTTGCGCTCGGTGATATCGCGCACCACTGCCACGCGCATGCGCTGGTCGCCAACGCGAATCTCTCTGGCGCTGATCTCGACGGGGAACTCACTGCCGTCGCGGCGCAGCCCCACTGCCTCATAAGCGCGCTCGTGCCCCTCGGCCAGCCGCTGACGGACGGAGTCGCGCACGGACGGAGCGATGAAGTCAAGAGGGTGACGCCCCAGCAGCTCATCCATGGTCACGCCGAGCATGTTAAGAATCGCCTGGTTGCCGTCTAGGATCACGTCGTTCGAGTGCAGAACCACGCCTTCCAGCGAAGCGTCGGCCAGCCGACGGAAGCGCTCTTCGCTCAGGCGCGCTTGCCCCGCAGCTTGCTGCCAGGCCGCCCGGTAGCGCGCTTCGCGGAAGTGCGCTCGCTCCAGCCGGCGCAGCGTCCGCAGGCGAATGAAGTGCACGACCAGGGCAATCGCCACGCTGGTGATCACCGTGGGCGCCAGCTCATCCACGGAGATGTCGGGATACAGGCGGAGGGTGATCCCCACCCATGCGCCAAGCGCTGCTGCTATGGCCAGAGTCAGCCAGCGCGTATCGAGGTAGAGGTACCCGGCAGTGATCAGCAGCAGAGCGTAGCTGAGCGTGTAGCTGGGTGAGGTGGTGAGGTGGCGGGCCGTCATCACGGTGATCGCCAGCAGGGCCAGCGCCGAACCCGTCGCGTGCGCCCAGCCCGTCGGCAGCGCGCCGCGCCCCAGCGCCACAAAGAGCGCCAGGGACACCAGAGACAAAGCCAGGGCCAGCGCGATCAGGCCCGGTAGCGCCTCGCCGCTGTGCCCTGTCAGCAGCGCGCCCGCTTCCAGCAGGTAGAGCACGCTGAGCATCAGCGCAACCGGGCGCAGGCTGTCCCGCGCGATGCGGTTGAGCGCCTCGCGCAGCGCCTCGGCGGGCATCTCGGCGTCCACAGGCGCTAGCTGCTCGCTGGCAGCGGGCGCGCCGCGATCAGGCTCGTGTTGCGGATGAGACATACGCCTCCCGTCTTACCGCCACCTGACGCCTACAGGTGGACGTAGTGTCCTTCCAGGCCGTGTGCCGCTTCCATCAGGGCCTCCGACAGCGTGGGATGCGCATGGACGTTACGGGCGATCTCGTGGGCGGTCAGCTCCCACTTCTGGGCCAGGGTCAGCTCCGGCAGCAGCTCGGTCACCTCGGGGCCGATCAGGTGGCCGCCCAGAAGCTCGCCATGCTGCTTGTCGTGGATCAGCTTGACGAAGCCGTGCCCCTCGCCCAATCCCAGGGCCTTGCCGTTGGCCTGGAAGGGGAAGCGGGCAATCTCAATCTCATAGCCGGCCTCGCGCGCCTGGGCCTCGGTGTAGCCGAAGCTGGCAACCTGCGGCTGGCAGTAGGTGCAGCGCGGCATCATGTGATAGTCGAGGGTCGTCGTCTCCACGCCGGCGATGTTTTCGGCGGCGATGATGCCCATCGCGCTGCCGACGTGCGCCAGCATCAGCTTGCCGGTCACATCGCCGACAGCCCACACGCCGGGGATGTTGGTCGCCATGCGCTCGTCAATCTCGATGGCGCCGCGCCTGGAGATGGCCAGGCCCTGGAGCGCCTCCAGGCCGTATCCTTCCAGGCGCGGCTTGAAGCCGGTCGCCATGATCGCCCACTCGGCCTCGATGACTTGGCTCTGGCCGTCCTTCTCAACGGTGACGCGCACGCCAGACCCCGTGTCCTCCACCGACTTCATGGACGTGCCGGTCATGGACTTAACGCCCAGGCGCTTGTACTGCTTCTCCAGCTCGGCAGAGACTTCCTCATCCTCGTTGGGCAGCAGGTGCGGCAGATGCTCGACCAGGGTCACGTCCACGCCGTAATTGTGCATGATGTAGGCGAACTCGACGCCGATCGGCCCCGCGCCGACGATCACGGCGCTGGCGGGCAGCGTCTCGGAGAGGATCGCTTCCAGGTAGGTGATCACGTGTTTGGACAGCTTGACGCCGGGCAGCAGGTTGACGGTTGCGCCGGTGGCGAGGATCAGGTTCCTCGTCTTGAGCGTTTCGGTCCCGCCCGCGCCGAGTTCCACGCTGACGGTGGACTGGTCCTGGATGGTGCCCCAGCCCTCGTAGGTGTCAACCTTGTATTTCTTCAGCAGGAAGCCAACGCCCTTGACCAGCCGACTCGACGCCTGGCGGCTGCGCTTGAAGGCGACGCCGTAATCCACCGTCACGCCCGCGCCGCCGTTGAAGCCAAATTCCTTCATGCGGTGCTGCACGATATGGGCCAGCTCGGCGTTGCGCAGCAGCGCCTTGGAGGGGATGCAGCCCACGTTGAGGCACACACCGCCCCACCATTCCTTCTCGACGATGGCGGTCTTCAGTCCCAACTGGGCGCTGCGAATCGCGGCAACGTAGCCGCCAGGACCGGCCCCAAGCACCAGGACATCGTATTCATTGGCCATGTTGCAGTGCGCTCCTTATTGTTCCGTTCGCAGTGAGGGGCCGGGCGCGCACTGGTGCGCGCTGCCCTCACGTCTCTATTCTGCCAGAGCTTAGCGCAAACGCGCCGATTCTGCCCGCAAGAGCCGCGTTTTTCTCTCGTCGCCGGCTACTGCGTCGCCCAGGGCGGGCGGACTGGCGGCCCGTCGCCTCTGCCGCCGCGCAGCGACTCGACGGACAGACGATCGCCGTTCGCCGTCACCAGGTGCAGGGAGTCGCCTGCGCCCAGCAGCGCCCGCACCTCGTCCAGGCGCGCGCGCAGCGCTTCCTCCTCGACGATGACCACTTCTGCCCAGGTCATCGCGTCGAGCGGGTGCAGGCGGCAGGTCTTGAGCACGGCGCGCAGCGCCGCATAGCGCGTGGCGGCGGCGGGGTCGGGGGCCAGGGCGATCCACAGCAGGCAGCGACCGGGCTTGAGGGGGGGGAAACGCATGGGACATCCTTCCTCGTTGGCGAAATGTTTGCGCCCCGTTGTCTTCAATAGTATAGCCTGAGCGCAGGCCGGCACGCTTCCCCTCACACGGCACAAACCATTTTCTAACCAGAAACAGAGTCTTCCAGACTTCCGAGTCTCCGAAGATTTTGGAAGCCTGTTTTGGGGGCCGGAGATTGCCCTGCTGCGCTCTGGCCATTCCCCTGGTAATCAGAACGGTCAGCGCGGCGGTGTAGCCTGGAGCACAGTTGGCGCTGTGTGGGGTAGCCCTGGGTGAGCTGACCATGTTCATACATTTTTCACATTCGGGGATTGAGCGCCGCGCAAAACAGTGATAAAGTGGTTGGTATAGTGGTGCAAAATGGTTAGGATGGGTGGGATGTATACACAAAATGAATTGATGTTCCCTAGCCATGCGATCCCCAAGCTGCGCAGCGCGCGCGGCGAACAGTGGGACGCGCTCGTTGAGCGGCTCTCGATGTTGCCGGAAACGCATGAAGATGTGCTCGCCTTCATGCTCATGATGATCCGGCTGAACGGCTGCCTGCCGTGCGAGACCGACAGCTACCGGGCCATGCGCGGCTGCGTGATGTGCACGCTGCAAACGCTGCGCCGCTTCAAGGAGCCGGATGAAGCGCTGCTGCGCCTGTATGAAGAGGCGCGGCGCGACATGCGTCGCCATCTGCTGCTGATGCAGCCGGCAGCGCAAAGCGAGAGCATCGCCGCGCGCTAGGACGCCCGGCGAGCATTCTCTGCGCGGCGGGGTCGCTCGCCGCCCCCGCGCCTGGCCCAATTCCTCGCCGGGTGTGTAGCTGCGCCATGTGCCTGCCCCCTACGTTTCGCGTTCTGCAAGCCGGACACGTATACTGTGCTGGTCAAGGCGATTGACATTCCGGGGAACGACACGACGAAGGGGATCACGGTGGAGGTCGTCTGACAAGATGAGCCTCGAAACGGCATCCAGTTATGAGGAGGAGTAATGAGTTTTTTTGATACCCCCGGATGTCTCAGTAAAGGGTGATTGGAACAAACCGGAGATTCTGGATGAGTTAAAGGATTCGGGCATAACGCTTGAACCAATCCAGGCCCAAGCCTTGCACGTTATGGGATTACTCTTTCTGAATTTCGAGTCGGCAGGTCATTCACTCTGCTTTGACTGTAGATTGGCTGCGAATTACTATCTTCAGTCCTATCTGCTCGCCTGTACCGCTATTGAACTTCTGGGACGGTGCAAGAAGGGGAAGAACCACCACGATCCACAGGCCAATCTCAGAAGGGGCATTGATGAGGTTGGGCTATCTACAGTGCCAACTAATGGCCAATTACCCGATGGCACATATTATACCTATACGACTGATGACCTTGTGACGCTCAGAAACCTTGCTGCTCACGGCCAAGCCGTAGCCACCGTACAGAGAAAACGTAGGGACGTGATCCTGCATATCGAACTACTCGATAGCTTTCCCCAGAAACTTCTGTCCGCTTTTGCAAAATTTTATGAAGGCCTAAGAAACAACAAGAGCGATCGAGACTTGCTGGCAGATTCCGGGGTCGAGCCAGTTCACTATTGCTACAGCGGCTCAGCTCGACTTTGCACATCTTAAGAATCGCATCTTCGGGCGTTCTTCGGTGAGCGGAAACTGACCCAGTGACTTTTCAAATGTCATAAGCTGACCTCGATGTTAGAAAAGTCTGATGGGTTTTGACGGCCTTCTCTAGCCGAAGGGCCATAAGCAAGGATTGGCATGTGCAAAGTCGAGCTCAGGGCACGCTTTTCTTTCGCCCATCAAGTTTGCATTCAGGATACTGAAGCAGCACTATGAAGATTCGAAAGACCTCGAGACGCTGTTGCGGTATGTTGACTGGCAAGTCTACAAATGACTTGAGGGTCTAGGAGAGAATAGCGATGAAAGCACCACGACTGTCAGACCTATCGGACTTGACGCTGGACGAGCTATGGGAACTGCTGCGCGAGAAGGCCGAGGCGCTCATCCGCGAGCAGTTGGGTCACGCCCCAGAAGGGACGGACTTGCGGCAGAGCGACCTGTCCGACTTCCCGGTAGACAGCTACGGCTCGTGGCCGGAAGACCTGTCGCTGAGGCGCGAGGATTTGTATGGCGACGACGAGCGTTAGGACGGTCTTCCTGGACACCAACATCCTGCTGCGGGCCAATGTCGCCGAGGCCCCGCTGCACGCCGAAGCGCTGGCCGCGATCAGGGCGCTGCGCGTCAGAGGAGACGTGCTGTGGATCAGCCGCCAGGTGCTGCGCGAGTTCATAGCCGTTCTCTCCCCCCGCAGACCTTCGCCGCGCCGCGCCCACTGGCCACCATCGTTGAGCGCGTGCGCTATCTCCAGGCGCATTTCTGGGTCGCCGATGACACGTCGGTGGTCACTGAGAGGCTGCTCAGCCTGTTGCAGACCATCCCTGTGGGGGGCAAGCAGGTGCACGACGCCAACATCGTCGCCACGATGCAGGCGTATGGCATCGGCCACTTGCTGACGCTCAACGTTGTGGACTTCACCCGGTTTTCGTCCCTGATCACTGTCCTGACGCCTGAGGACGTACTGGAAGGCCCCTAGAACACCCAGCATAAGAAGGGTAGCCCCTGCCGCGCAAAAACGTAACGCCGCCCAGGTGAGCTTCCTGGAAGACTACGGCAAAACCGCCCCGCTATCCCCGCTGCGCCCCTACTGACCCTCAGATTCTGCACACCCCCGATCAATCTTCCCCGCCCCACCTCCAACCGGCATCCGCAGGGAGGGCGCATGGCAAGAGACGGGGTAGAATCGCCGCGCCGTGCTAAGATGAGGGGCGACGCCGACCCGCCCTGTGGAGGACGACATCCCATGTCTGCCCGCCCGATCCGCTCCCTGACCCTGCTGATCATCCTCTTCGCGCTGCTGCTGAGCGCGCTGCCTGCGCTCGCTCTGGCCCAGACCGGCGAGCGTTACCAGAACTCTGCGCTGGGCGTCGCCTTCGACCTGCCCGCTGGCTGGTCGGTGGATGCCCAGGAACGCGCCCTGCTCGCCGGTGCGCCGGGCGACGTGGCTCTGGTGCAGGCGGGCAGCCCGCCGCAGGGCCTGGTCGTGCGCATGGTCTTCGGCACGTTCAGCGAGCTGGGCGTCACCGACGCAAGCGAGCTGCCCGGCCTGCTCAGCCGCCTGGTCGCCGGCGGTGCGGTGACGACAGGGCCGCAGCAGATCACCTGGGGCAACGCCAGCGGCTACGAGGAGCAGGTCACGCAGCCCGCTGAAGGGCTGACCATGCGCGTGGCGCTGCTGGCGATCGCCGGCGGGCGCGTCGCCGTCGTGCGCGGCATCGCGCCCACGCCCGCCTGGGAAACTGGCGGCGGGACAACGTTTGACGCGCTGGCCGCGTCGCTGACCTTCTCGCTGCCGGAGCGCGAGGCTGACCTGGTCGAGACGATCATCACCCACGATGGCGGCGTGCTGTGGCAGTTCGCTGCGCCGCAGCCGGACGACGGGCGCGCGGTGCGGCTGGGCGGCCTGGTCTACGATCCGTTCAACGTGATGTACATCGCCGCCGGGCCGGGCGGCGTGCTCACCCTGGAGATGAACAGCGGGCGGCAGATCAGCTATCTGGGTCCCTGGCATGGTGCGGACTTCGCCGATGTCGCCATCGGGCCGGACATGAAGCTCTACCTGGCCAATGTTGTTCCCGACGCGCCCGGCGCGATCATGGTCGTGGATCGCGCCGGCAACTGGGGACGCGCCTGGGGTGCGCGCGGCGACGGCGATGGCGAGTTCGCGCCGGGGATGCCGCAGACCATCGCTGTCACCCGCGCGGGCGACGTGTGGGCGGTCTCTGAGGGGCACGGCAGCGGCATCCGCGACCGTCTGTACAAGTTCGACGCTGTGGGCAACCTGCTGCTGACTGCCGACCTGGCCGCCCTCAACCCCGACCTGCGCGGTGCGCGCCTGGCCATGAACGATGAGACCGATGCGCTCTACGCCGTCGGCGCGGGCGGCGCGCTGACCGTCGTGGATTCGCAGGGCGCTCCGCTGGTCGTCAACCTGGCCCAGGAGATTCTGCACGATCTGACCGTGCTGGACATCGCCATCACGCCTGACGGCAACCTGGTACTGGCCGTCGCCGCGCCGGGGCTGGACGGCTTCGGCTTGCTGGAGCTGAGCATCGGCGGCAAGCTGCTCGATATGTTCGGCCTGCCCTACGACGAGGCGCGCGGCGGGCCGTACCTGCCCGGCGAGTACCTGTATCCTGGCGGGCTGGTGATGGGGCCGGACGGGACGGGTTACTGGGCGGAAACTCACCCACAGGCGGGTGTCAGCCAGGTGCAGCATTTCGCTTTCAGCGGCGATGGGCTGCTGCCGCTGGGCGTGGAGATGGCCGCCGGACCCGGTGACGAGGCCGGGGCCGGGCTGGGCGCGGACCCGGCGCAGGGCGGCGGCGAGATCGCCTATGGGCAGACGGTGTATGGCGCGCTCAACAATCGCTACCCGTCCCACAAGTGGACGTTCAGCGGCAGTGCGGGCGACCACGTGATCATCACCATGCGCGACGCCAGCGGAGCGAGCCTGCTCGATCCCCGGCTGGTGCTGCGCAACGCCGAAGGGCGCGAGATCGCCGCCAACGACGATGTGGGGGCGGTGCGCCCGGAGGGCCTGGCCGAGCGCGATGCGCTGGTGGACTTCTTCCTGCCGGCGGCGGGCACCTTCACCATCGAGGCGGGACGTTTCGGCGGACGCGGCGACTACCTGCTGACGCTGGAGCGGGTGGCGCAGTAGAGTCAGAGACCATATGAGAAGCTGTTTTCCCCCACCCCAAACCCCTTCCTCACAAGGAGGGAAGGGCTTGGGGCCGGCGCTCTGCTCCCTTCCCCCCTCGTGGGGGAAGGGTCGGGGATGGGGGGCAAAGGCAGGCGCACGACATCTCAGCGATCAGCGGTCAGCTAGGCCCTGGACAGGGCAAGGCTTCCGAAGTTCTCAAAACTTCGGAAGTCTGCTTGATTCGCTCCCCCATTCGTTGGGGCGTGAGCGCCGCCGAAGATCGGGTACAATAGCGGGCAGGTGATCTGTGCGCACCGATCGGGGTGGGCATTCATGCAAGACCTCTCCGGGACGACCATCGGGCAGTACGAGCTGCACAGCCTGCTGGGTAAGGGCGGCATGGCGATGGTTTATCGCGCCTACCAGCCGAGCATGGAGCGCTTCGTAGCCATCAAAGTGCTGTCGCCGAGCCTGGCCAGCGACGCCGAGTTCAGCGCCCGCTTCGAGCGCGAAGCGCGCATCATCGCCCAGCTTCAGCATCCGCACATTCTGCCGGTCTTCGACTTCGGGCGCGTGGGGTCGTACACCTTCCTGGCGATGCGCCTGATCGAGGGCGGCACGCTGGGTGACGAGCTGCATGGCAGGCCGCTGCCTCTCGCGCGCGTCTCTCAGATAACCGGGCAGATTGCCGACGCGCTCGACTATGCGCACCGGCACGGCATCGTGCACCGCGACCTCAAGCCGACCAACGTCCTGCTGGAGGGGCGCGACCGCGTCTTTCTGACCGACTTCGGCATCGCCAAGCTGATCGTCGGCGGCGTCTTCACCGGCCTGACCGCGCCGAACGCCGTGATGGGCACGCCGACCTACATGGCCCCGGAGCAATGGCGCTCGGAGCCGGTGGACGGGCGCACCGATGTCTACGCGCTGGGCGTGATGGTCTACCAGATGCTCGCCGGGAAGGTGCCCTTCGCTGCCGAGACTCCGCACGGGCTGATGTATCAGCATCTCGACCAGCAGCCGACGCCCGTCCGCCAGATCAACCCTGCCCTGCCGCCCGCCGCCGAACTGGTGCTGCGGCGAGCGCTGGCCAAAGACCGCCGCGCGCGCTATGGCTCGGCGGGCGACCTGGCGCGCGACCTCGACCGGGCGCTCAACTTCCCCGCTCGCCTGCCGGAGCAGACCGTTTTCGACGCGCCACCCGAATCGCTCGACTCGCCCCTCGACGCAGACCTGGCCGACGCGCTGGCCGAAGAAGACCTGCTGGCCCATGCGGACGACGCCGATCAGCCGGATATGGCGCTGACCAACCGCGCTGTGCGCCCGCCGCTACCCCCTGCCGAGACCATGCCGCCGGCGCGGCGCGCGACTCCATTCGGACGCCATTCCCCGGCGGCTAGCTCTCCGCCCACCTACAGCGCGCCGCCTTACCAGGCCCCTGCGCAGTCCGTGCCGCGGCCCTCAACGCCGCTGATCACCGGCTACGCGCCGCCCTACCGCGCGCCGGAGCCGGCGCGGACCGTTGGGCCGCCGGGCGGTGGATTTGGGCGTCTGCTGACCATCGCCGCCGTCCTGATCGCCGCGCTGATCGTGATGGCGGGCATCGTGCTGATCAGCGCACTGCTACTCGATTCCGGCCCTGGCGCGCCCGCCGCCACTGCCACAATCGCCGCGCCCGCTGCCCGCCCCCTGCTGACGATCACGGCTCCGGCGAATGGGGCGACGCTCCAGTTGGGGAGCCTGGTTTCCGTGCAGTTCACCGTCAGCGCCGCCGACGGCATCACGCGCATCGAGCTGCGCCGCTTCGGGCAGGTGCTCAACACCATCGAGGGCAGCGGGGAGAAGGCGTTCCAGGGCTGGTTCGCCTACTCGGCCAACAGCACCGGCACGCACGAATTGACGGTGATCGCCTATAGCGGGACGCAGGCCAGCGAGCCAGCGCAGGTGACTTTCTTCGTGCAGTGAGCGGGCGCGTGCAAAACCTGTCAGGCGGGGATGCTGCTCCGCTGCTCCCTGGTTTACCTCACCCCCGCGCGGCGCGTCAGCGCCGCGCTGCCCCCTCTCCGATACGGAGAGGGGACAAGCCAAGCGTAGCGCGGCTGGGGGTGAGTTCACTGTCCTGCGCCCGGCGAGTCGCTGTCAGCCTTTGCACGCACCCGCAGTCAGCTCCGGCCTACCCAGGCGTTGCCCGCAAGGGTATACTGGCGGCAACCGTCCGCCCCACAGCGAGCCTGTGTGAGCCTGGAGCAAGCCCTTCATGACCCCTGATCTGCACCCGGATGCCATCCGCAACCTGCTCAGCGGCGATCACGGCGACCCGTTCGCCCTGCTCGGCCCGCACCCCGCCGGAGAGGGGGAGATCGCGGTGCGCGCCTTTCTCCCGACGGCAGCGGCGCTGACCCTGGTGGACGAGCGGGACGGCGCGCGCCTGCCCATGACCCGCCTGGACGAAGGCGGCTTCTTCGCCGTCACGCTGGAAGCGGCATGGCCGCCCCCGCCCTATCATTTCGTCGCCCAGGCAAACGATGGGCGCGAGGAGATGCTGCACGATCCCTACCGCTTCGGCCCGCTGCTGACGGACTACGACCGCTACCTGCTGAGCGAAGGGCGGCATTTCACCAGCTACGAGCGGCTGGGCGCGCACCTGCGCGAAGTGGACGGCGTGCGCGGCGTGCATTTCGCAGTGTGGGCGCCCAACGCCTACCGTGTCAGCGTCATCGGCGACTTCAACGGCTGGGATGCGCGCGTGCACCCCATGCGCCTGCACCCCGACGCCGGTATCTGGGAGTTGTTCATCCCCGGCCTGGACGAGTGGACGGCCTACAAATACGACCTGCGCACGCGCACCGGCGGCTACCAGACGCAGAAGACCGACCCCTACGGCTTCGCCCAGGAGATGCGCCCGCGCACGGCCTCGCTGGTCGTTGACCTCGACCGCTACGAATGGGGCGACGCGGCCTGGATGGAAGCCCGCCCCACGCGCGACCCGCTGCGCGCGCCGATGAGCATCTACGAGGTGCATCTCGGCTCGTGGCGGCGCAAGACCGGCGGGCTGGAATGGCTGACCTACCGCGAGCTGGCCGAGACGCTGGTGCCTTACGTCCAGGAGATGGGCTACACGCACATCGAGCTGATGCCCGTCGCCGAGCACGCGCTCGATATGTCGTGGGGCTACCAGGTGACCGGCTACTTCGCCGCGACCAGCCGTTATGGGACGCCGCACGACCTGATGCGCCTGATTGACCAGTGCCACCAGCACGGCATCGGCGTCATCGTGGACTGGGTGCCGGCGCACTTCCCCAAAGACGGGCACGCCCTCAGCTACTTCGACGGCACGCACCTCTACGAGCACGCCGATCCGCGCCAGGGCGAGCACCCGCACTGGGGCACCTACATCTTCAACTACGCCCGCAACGAGGTGCGCAACTTCCTGATCAGCAACGCCCTGTTCTGGCTGAAGAAATTTCACGTGGACGCGCTGCGCGTGGACGCCGTCTCCTCGATGATCTACCTCGACTTCGGGCGCGAGGCGGGCGAGTGGGTGCCCAACGAGCACGGCGGCAACGAGAACCTGGCGGCTATTCGCTTCCTGCAGGAAGCCAACGCCGAGATTCACAGCCAGTGCCCCGGCTGCCTGACCATCGCCGAGGAGTCGACAGCCTGGCCGATGGTCTCGCGCCCGACGTACCTGGGCGGGCTGGGCTTCACCCTCAAGTGGAACATGGGCTGGATGCACGACACGCTGGACTACATCCGCCGCGAGCCGATCTACCGGCGCTGGCACCATCACCAGCTCACCTTCTCGCTGATGTACGCCTTCAGCGAGAACTTCGTGCTGTCGCTGTCGCACGACGAAGTGGTGCACATGAAGGGCGCGCTGATCAGCAAGATTCCCGGAGACTGGTGGCAACAGTTCGCCACGCTGCGCCTGCTGCTCGGCTACCAGGCCACGCACCCCGGCAAGAAGCTGCTGTTCATGGGGCAGGAGTTCGGGCAGTGGCGCGAGTGGAGCGAGGCGCGCAGCCTGGACTGGCACCTGGTCGAGAACTTCGCCACGCACCAGGGCCTGCAACGCTGGGCGCGCGCGCTGAATCGCTTCTACCGGGAGCAGCCGGCGCTGTGGCAGCGCGACTTCGACCCAGCGGGCTTCGAGTGGATCGAGGCCAACGACGCCGAACAGAGCGTCTACACCTACGTTCGCTACGCCGAGGATCGCGCGGACTGCCTGGTGATGGCCCTCAACTTCACGCCGGTGCCGCGCCACGACTACCGCATCGGGGTGCCGCAGCCCGGCTATTACCGCGAGCTGCTCAACAGCGATGCGAGCGTGTACGGCGGGGGCAACGTGGGCAACCTCGGCGGCAGGCCCAGCGACCCGATCCCCTGGCACCGCTGGTCGCAGAGCCTCAGCCTGACGATTCCGCCGCTGGGGATGGTCGTGCTCAAGCGGGAGGGGGAGTAGACGGCCAGTTCGTCGTCAAGAAGGAAATGCCCTGTCTATTTTGGGGTTTGCTCATTTAGCGTGGATGCCCACCCATGAGCGATGCCGATCCACCTTCACGGCCCAGCGATTTTGAGAATCGTTACCGGCTGTATCTAGATGAGTCGGGCGATCACGTCTATCGGCAGACTGAAGAGCTATCACATCGTTTCTTGGCGCTGCTTGGATGCTGGTTCCGCAACCCCGACTACCTGCACTTCCATCAGGCCCTTGAGACGTTGAAATACGACCACTTGCCACATCACCCCGACGAACCTGTTATCCTGCACCGGGAAGATATGGTCAATGCGCGGCGTGCGTTCAAAGTTCTGAGAGATGAAGAGAGGCGCGAAGCCTTCGACACCGATCTGCTTCGGGTTATTGAGCAAGCTCAGTTCAAGATGGTAGTTGTAGTTATTGACAAACAGGCGCTACAGGCAGCTTACGGCGACGCTGCGGCGCATCCCTATCACCTGGGGCTAGGTTTTCTGCTCCAGAGGTACGTGGGTTATTTGAACCATATCAACCGCATTGGGGACGTGATGGCGGAAGCACGTGGGACAAAGGAGGACCGTCTATTGGCCGAGTCGTATACGCGCATCTACGAGCGGGGTGCCTGGCTGGTGAAAGCAAGCCCTTTCCAGACGGCTCTTTCGTCCCGACAGTTGAAGCTCAAGGACAAACGCGCCAACATCGCGGGGCTGCAATTGGCCGACATCTTGGCTCATCCGGTCAAGCAATGGGTACTGCATCAGTATGGTTTGACAAAGCCAAGTGCTACCACGTTTGGGCAACAACTGGCGGAAGTCGCTCAATCGAAGTTCAACCGCCATTTGTATGATGGCCGGGCGGAAGGATATGGATTTGTGGTTTTCCCGAAGCCGCAGAAATAAGAAAGCCTGTTTCCAGGCTCTCTTACGCTCGCCCCTGCGGGCGATCCAGCTCCGTAAAAACGGATTATGTATATTATACGTCAAAAGACTGAGATCAGGAAGTGATTCCAGAACCGGGGTGCGTGCAAAGGTTGTCAGCGATTTGCTTGACACCCAACGAGGTGAGGCCTGTGTGGGCGTATTGCAATACGCCCCCCCGGGGGCGCAGCAGAGCAGCGCCCCTACCGCCTGACAGATTTTGCACGCACCCCAGAACCGAGTCTGTTTCTCCCCCTGGCACCGCTGGTCGCAGAGCCTCAGCCTGACGATTCCGCCGCTGGGGATGGTCGTGCTCAAGCGGGAGGGGGAGTAGACGGGAAGCGGGGGTCACCGTTCGCTAACCCGGCGCATTCCCGACACTGCTGCCCTGGGCTAACGCCCTCGCTTCCGCGAGCGCCTAGATCGGAATCCAGCGCGCAATGCGCCGCCCCTCGAAGCTGGTCAGCCGGCTGAAGCCCGCGGCCCGCGCCACGTCCAGGGCCTCGCTCAACCCCGCCCCGACATGATCGGGCCGGTGACTGTCGCTGCCGATGGTCAGGATTTCGCCGCCCATCTCGCGGTACCAGCGCAGCGACTCCGGGCCGGGGTGCACCTCACCGACGCCGCTGCGCAGCGATGATGTGTTGATCTCGATGCCGATGCCGTTCTCGATGCAGGCGCGCCAGACCGGGCGCACCAGGTCTTCCCACTGGCGGATGTCGAAGCCGCCCACTGCGAAATAGCCGACGCGCTTGACTACGTCCGGGTGTGAGAGCACGTCGAAGCCGCCGAAGCGAGCCAGCCGCTCCAGCTCGATGAAATAGCGGGCGAAGGAATCGTGCGGGCCATTCGTGCGGAAATACTCCCTGTCGAACACAATCTGGTCGCCCACCCAGTGCAGGCTGCCCAGCACGAAATCGTAGGGCCAGGCGGCCAGCACCGGCGCCATGTCCGCGTGGAACAGGTGATACTCGCCCAGCTCGATCCCGGCGCGGATAGTCAGGCCCTGCGGCTCAAACTCGCGGCGGGCCGCTTCCAGCGCGGCGAAGTAGCGTTCTGGGTGGTAGTAGCCGTAGCACAGGTCTCCGAGCTTAGGGTCGAAATGATCGGTGAAGGCGATCTCGGCGATGCCCTGCTGCACGGCGCTGCGGCACATCTCGGCCATCGTCGCCCGGCAGTCGCAGCTCGCCTCGGTGTGCACGTGGTAATCCTGCGGGAAAAGCCCGTTCGCAGTGGGATAGTATGTCATGGCTCTGTGAGCGTCCTTTTGGGGTGTTGTGGGTTGCCAGGTGTCAGTCGGTTATCAGTGCTGAGGCTCGCTAGCGTCGTGAATAGACAAAGTCGCCTTCGACAAGCCGGATCGGCGTGCCGTCCGGGTCGGCGACCACGGCCATGCGCACACCGTAATTCGTACTCACCGGCGCGCTGCGCACGGCGACTCCGGCCTGCGCCAGCCGCGCGACGATAGCCTCCAGCCCGGTCACGCGCAGCGCGACGTAGAGCGGGCCGGGGCGCGTGTCTCCGCCGGCTTCCGCCCGGTCATCTGCGCCGCTGACCAGCGCCAGCATGCCGCGCCCGGTATCCAGATGCGCGACAGTGCGCGGCGGATCGTCACCGGGCAGGTCAATCTGGCCCAGGAGCCGGAAGCCGAGCGACTCCTGGTAAAAGGCCAGCGCGCGTTCCAGATCGCTCACGGCGATGGCGACGTGATCCAGGCGCTCGACGCGCGGCGCGGGCGAGGGCGTCACCTGGGGCGCGAGGGTCGCGTCGTCGTCAGGGGCCAGGGCTGGCGGGACAAAGGCCGGTTCGCCAGCGAAAATCGGCGGCGGAAGGCGATCCGGGTTGTCTATGTAGCGCACCAGGCGCCGGACCAGGCGATGCACCGTCTTCGGCTCGCCCGGCACGTAGGGCATGATCGGCAGTGAGGCGCTGAGGCCGAGCATCTGGCGAATCTCGTCGGAGGAGAAGGCGTCTGGCTCGTGCTGTCGCCCGGCGGCGATGATCAGATGAGCGGCAGAGTGTTGCGCGCGCAGACGGCGCAGCGCGTTACGAATGGCGCGCGGCGCCAGAATCTTGACCGCGTCAATGATGGCGATGTAGCCGTCATAGGCCAGCAGGCCCGCGCCGTGCGCCATCTCGTCGCTGAGCCGCTGCACGTACACCGGCTGGGTGGTCAGCGTGGTCAACTTGACGAAGCAGGGCGCGTCCGGCGCGCCGCCCACGCGCCGCTCCTCCGGCTCCAGCGCCCAGACGGTGCGCATGAACTCCTCCGTTGTGATTGGCGAGAGGTAGGGCGAGCCGTCGGTCGCGGCAGGGCGCGACTGGTCGGGGCTGTAAAAGCCGAACACGGCGATCTTGAGCATGAGCGTCGTCCTTTGCGCCGGGAACGCGTGGCGATTCCGGCGGCGCTGGGGTGGATTATACCGCGCCGGACGCAAAAGGGTGGAGGCGGAAGGCCGCGCCAGAATGGCATCTGCGAGCGGTTCCACCGCACCATTCCAGATGAGTTCTATCAGGTTGCGTTCCGCAAAAAGCTGTCTGCTTCGCTGGAAAACCTGCAAGTTGATCTGGATGAATGGTTGCTCGAATACAATCGCGAGCGCCCCCACAGCGGCAAACACTGTAATGGCCGCACGCCATTCCAGACGTTTCGGGAAACCAGGCATTTGGCGTTTCAGAAGATGTTGGAGCGCCAGTTCAACGCAGAGGAGCATGAAGACCAGACAACCTGATCACCGCGACAACTCTCGTTGTCGAATAAGTCACATGTGTCAGGTTAAGTCTGATCTTTTACACACCAAGAAGTAGCCAGTTTAGGTGGTCTATCCTGCTGTTTCCCCCAGGCTTCAGGCCGAACAAGCATTCTAATTCTGGCGCGTTCTGCCGCTGCTCTCAAAATCATCCCCTGTTCTGGCTCAGAGCCGAATTCGCTGAAACTCACATTACGGCAGGTCTGCAACGAGTGCTCCGCCCACCTCATTTACTCTCCCCTCCCCGTTTGCGCAACCCTTACCGGACAATTACAATTTCGAGATATGACTGCAAACGCGCGCCCACCGCTGATCGTGCCCGAATTCGCCCCGGCGCTGCCCGGCTTTCGCGCCGACGAATTCCTCGCTCTCACCGAGACGCTGCTGGATATTCCCATCGAGCAGGGCCAGGAGCGGCTCGATACGGCCCCTTTCCGGCTGGACAGGCCAGAGCCGCGCCCCGAAACGCCGCTGCCGCCGCTGCCGTCGCGCTGGTATCCGCGCCCTGTCCTGGCAGTGATCGAGGCGGCGCGCGCCTGGCTCAAGTCGCCGCCGCGCCCGCGCATCTTCGAGGGGCGCGCCAACGAGATCGCGCGCGTGCTGCGCCCGCTGCTCTCCGGCAGCCCGGTGCAGGTGCGCGGTGAGGCGGGCGCGGGCAAGACCACGCTGCTAGCGACCATCGCCGCCCACGAGCGCACCCGCCAGCGCTTCCGCCGCATCTGGTGGTTCGACGACCCGGATCGCCTCGATCAGACGCTCGCCCTGGCCCTCAACCTGCCGCACGTGCTCACCGAGCCGGACCCGACCCGCCGCTGGGGGCTGCTGGCCGCTCATCTGGACGAGCACACGCTGCTCATCGTGGACAACCTGGCCGACGGCGACCCCCGCTTTGACGCGCTGCTGGCCCTGTCTGAGCACGTGCTGGTCGCTGCCGAGATCGTGCCGGAGGTGCCCGATCCGGACGCGCCAGCGCCCGACGAGCCGCTCCCTGACCCGGAGGGCGTGGTCACGCTGCGCGCTCTGGACGACCTGTCGGCCATTGACGCGCTGGCCCGTCACGCGGGCCTGGAAGACGCGCGACGATTGCGCCCCCAACTGCTGCACCTGGCGCGCGCGCTGGGCAACCATCCTTACGCGCTGATGCTGGCCGGGACACTGCTTCGCCGCGACGGGCTGAGCCTGGACGACTTGGAGCGCCTGCTGTCGGCGGACGGCGCGGGACTGGCCGGCGATGCAGAGACGGGCGAGCCGGACGAACAGGCGTCCAGCGAAGACGAGGAAGCGACGCCGGACGCGCCAGAGTCGGTTGCCGTCGCCCCCGCTGAGGCGCAAAGCGACGATACGCCCGCCGTCTGCCTCAGCCGCGCGCTGGATGCTTCGGTCGCCGCCCTCCCGCGCGACTATCGGCGGCTGTTCGAGGCGTTCGCCGCGTTCCCGCCCGTCGGCGCGCCGCTGGACGGGCTGCGCGCGGTCGCAGGCATTGGCAGCGCGCTCAGCGCGCGGCGCGGCATGACCATGCTGATCGAATACGGCTTCATCGCGCGCGATCACCGCGATCCTGACCTGTATGTGATGCATCCCGTCCCTTATGCGCGCGCCGCCGCCGACGACGACGAGCACCCCGCCCAGAGCAAGATCGGCAAGAAGATGCGCGCCTGGGCGCTGCGCTATGCCCGCGCGCACAGCGGCGCCCCGCTTGCGCTCTACCGGGCGCAGGGGGGCCTGCTTCACGCTTACCACCTGGCCAACGCGCACGGGCCAGTCTATATCGGCGAGCCGCTGGCCGAGGCCCTGCGCCCCTATCTGCGCGAATACGTGCCCGGCCTGCCGCCCGGTGACGAGGAGCCGCCGGAGTTGAGCGGCGCGCGGGCCGAGGCCGCCAACCTGCTGCGCTATGGGATCGAGCTGACCGACCAGGGCGCGTATTACGCGGCGGAAGAGGCGCTCAACCGGGCGCTGGCCCTGCGCCAGGAGCACGACAGCGCGCACGCCATCGCCGAGACGCTCGTCGCCCAGGCCCGGCTGCTGGACATGGCCGGGCACGCCGAGGACGCCGCCGAGAAGCTGCTCGAAGCCGCTGAGATGGTCTTTCAGCTTGGCGCGGAAGGGTCGCTGAGCGTCATCCGGCGCGGGCTGGCCCGCGTCTATCGCCACCTGGGGCGGCTGGGCGATGCGCTGGACGTGCTCGACGAAGCGCCGGAAGCGCACGCCGAGCGCGCGGCGATCCTGCGCGCGCGCGGTGAATACGCTGCTGCCGTCGCTGAGATCGCCCAGGCCGCCGAGAGCGTGCCCTACGACCGCGCCGAGATTTTCCTACTGGCCGGGCAGTACAGCCAGGCGATGGACGCCCTGACCGGCCAGGAAGACCACGACTCGGCGCACCTGCGCGCCCAGATTCACCACCTGCGCGGGGATGTCGCCGCCGCCATCGCCGGTTATCGGGCTGCGTTGGAGGAAGCTGGCGAGATCGCGCCGCGCGCCCGCGCCAAGACGCTGCGCGGGCTGGGCGCGGCGCTGGCCAGCGCCGGGGAATACGACGCGGCGCGCGACGCCCTGGGCGATGCGCTGGCCCTCTACCGCGCCGAGATGGAGCCGAACGCGCTGCAGATCGGGCGGACGCTGCGCCTGCTGGCCGCTGTACACCTGGCGGCGGGCGACATGGACGCGGCCATTGCCACCGCCCGCGAAGCGCTGATCCAGCTTCAGCGCGCGGATGCGCCCGCCGACAGCGCCGACGCTTATCGCACGCTGGGCCGCGCCCTGTGGCGCGAAGGTGACCACGCGGCGGCGCTGGCCGCCTTTCAGGGCGAGGTCGAGAACGCGCAGGGCGCCCCGGAGCGTGACGAGCGACGCATCGGGCGGGCGCTGCACCGCCTGGCCGACTCCTGTCATGCCGTCGGCCAGGCCGAGCGCGCCATCGCCAATTACCGCCTGGCGCTGACCCACAAGCGCCCCTCCGAACAGCCGGACGACACGCTGATCAGCCAGCTCGCCCTGCACCGCGTCCTGGTCGAGACGGAGCGGCTGCCCGCCGCGCTCGAAATATCGCAGGAGATGCTCGACCATCTGACGCGCCAGCAGCGCCCGGACCTGGGTCAGCTTGGCTACGTGCAGGCCCTGCGCGCCCGCACTCAGCAGGCGATGGAGCGCCCCATCCGCGCTCGGCAGTCGCTCAGCGAGTGGGCGCGCGCCCTGGCCTCGCGCGCCGCCGAAGCGTTCGCCGACGAACGCCCGGCGCTGCGCGCGCTGGCGTTGGGGCTGGCGGTGCGCTCGCTGCTGGCCGAGGGGCGTCCGGCGCTGGCGCTCGAACTCGCCGAGCGGGCGCAGACCGATACCGCCGCTCACCTGCCGGGGACGCTCGCCGCCTGGGCGGCCACGCGCGACCTGGGCGAGGCGTATCGGGCGCTTGATCGCCCCGAAGAGGCGATCCTCGTCCTGGAGCCGCTGCTGGGCGAAACAGTGCGCGATGCGCCCGGCGGAGCGGCAACCTTCGCCTGCGCCCATGCCCTCAGCGGGCGCGCCTACTGGCAGATCGGCGAGGCGGACAGCGCCCTGGAGCATCTGCGGGCGGCGCTGGAGCACGAGCCAAACAATCACGAGCGGGCGCTGCTGTGCGAGACCATCGCCGCCATCCAGCTTGAGCTGAACAGGCCGGGCGAAGCGGTCGAAAGCCTGCGCATGGCCCTGCCGTTGCTGGATCGCGAAGAGCGGGCCGCCGACTCCGCTCGTCTGCTGACGACGCTGGCCCACACGCTCGGCGGGCTGAACCGCTACGCCGAAGCGATCACCGTCTACGAGGATGCGCTCAACGCCCTGCGCGCCGTGCCGGACGCCAGCCCCGCGCACACCGCCGATGTGCTGCGCTCGCTCGGCCAGACTCACGAAGCGCAGGGCCAGCTACCCAAAGCAGCCCAGGCGTATCGCCGCGCGCTCAACGTGCTGGAGCGAGCCGACGTCCCCCGCCAGTCGCGCGATATTCTGCACCTGCTGGCCCGCGTCACGGCGGCGCTGGGCGATCAGAGCGCGGTGACGCTGTACGAGCAGGTGCGCGACGCCACGCGCGAGATGGGCACCGGCCAGGAACTGGGCCAGGTGTTGTGCGAGCTGGCCGGCGTGCATCGCGACGCGCGGCGCTTCCCGCTGGCGATCCAGTATTACCAGGCGGCGCTCGCCCAGCAGCCGGCCCCGCCCTTCGCCCAGGATCGCATCAATTCGCTGCGCAACCTGGGCCGCGCCCTGGCGATGATGGGGCGCTATGACGAGGCGCGCATCGCCTGGACAGAGGCGCTGGAGCTGACAGCGTCGCTGCCCGACCAGTCGCCGGTCGAGATCGGGCTGACGCATCATGCCATCGCCGAGGCGCATCGCAGCCAGCACCAGTACACAGAGGCGATGGAGAGCTTTCGCGAGGCGCTGCATCACCTGCCGCCGCGCTCGGCCCACGCCGCCGCTGCGCTGCGCGCCCTGGGGCAGACCTTGCTGGCCGCCGAGCGCCCTGCCGACGCTATCGAGCCGCTGCGCGACGCGCTGGAAGTGGAGCGGGCGCAGCCGCAGCAGGCCAACGCGCGCATCGTCCAAACGCTGCAACTGCTGGCCGACGCGCACGAGCATTCCGACGACCTGCGCGGGGCCATCGCCCGCTATCATGAGGCGCTGGTCTACATGGATCGCGACTTACAGCCGGTCGCTTACGCCGACGCGCTGCGCATTCTCGGCGGGCTGTATGGCGCGCAGGGCGAGACTGCCGAGGCGATCAAGGCATACAGCGAGGCGCTGGAGATCGAGGGCGACTACGTGCCGCGCAGCGACAAGCGCATCAGCGACACGCTGGGGGCCATCGCCAGCACCTACCGCGCTGCCGGAGACCTGGAGAAGGCCGCCGAGTTCTACCAGAAGGTGACCATGATTTCGAACATGGCCCGGCGCGCCTCCGACGATCTGCGCGAGACGCTCGACGAGCTGGAACGGCGGCGCGGGACACTGCAAGCGGCGCAGCAGTCATTGGCGCTGCTCAAGCGCCGCGAAGACCCGCCCCTCAAGGACCTGGCCTTCATCTACGCGCTGATCGCCCACGCTCACGACCAGCTCAACCAGCCCCAGGACAGCGAGACGACGATCCATACCCTGTTCGAGGAATTGGAGCACCGCGCGGCAGAGCTGAGCACTGACGACCCCGACGACGACGCGCGGGCGCTGGCCTGGCTGCTGACCGCCACGCGCACCGACGATCCCTCGACGGCGCAGTTCGCCTGCGGCTCGGCGCTGGAAGCGGTGCGCAACCGTAATCTGCGCTGGGTCATCGAGCAGATCGCGCAGTCATTGGAAGAGCCACCTGACTCTTAGCCAGGCGTCTGCCCGGCGCGAAGCCGGCACGACTCACGAGGATTGCGAGAGAAGACGGCCATGTTGAGCGAAACACAGGTGATTGATATCTTCAAGGCGCTGGCGGACCCCAACCGGCTGACTCTGTTCCGGCTGCTGCTGGAAAGCGATCTCACCAACTCCGAGTTGATGGACAAGACCGGTCTGCGCCAGAATCTGCTCTCGCATCATCTCAACATCCTGGCAGAAAGCGGGCTGGTGCGGGTGCAGCGCAGCATTGGCGACGCACGGCGGCACTATTTCAGCGTGGACCTGGCGCGGGCGGGACAGTTCGCGGCGTGGTGGGAGCGGCATGGCTCGTGCGCGCCCCACCGCGACCCGGCGCTGCCTGCCCTGAGCCATCGCCGGCGCGTGCTGTTCCTGTGCCGGCGCAACAGCGCGCGCTCATTGCTGGCCGAGGCGTTGGCCCGCCATCTCGTCTCCGACGCGGTGGTTCCCTTCAGCGCCGGCATCGAGGAGCCGGGGGAGGCGCTCCCTGAAGTCGTGGGGCGCGTGCTGACCAAGCGCGGCATCTCAACCGCCGGACTGGTCGGCAAAACGCTGGGCGAGGTGGCCGGGCAGCCCTTCGACCTGGTGATCACCGTCTGCGACATCGTGCACGAGGGTGAGGGTGCCGTCACCCCGCTGCTGCACGGCGTGCAGCAGATACACTGGTCGCTGAGCGACCCCCAGGAAGCCGCTGTCCCCGCCGAACAAGACCGGTTGGCGCGCGAGCTGCTGGCCGATCTGCGGCTGCGATTGACCTGCCTGGTGCGCCGTTTTGCCGCCGAGGAAACCCCTCAAGCGTAGGCCTCGCGCGCCCTGAGCGTATGCCAGGAACGCCGCCAGTTTGCTAGAATAGCAGGAGAGAACGCTCATCGTGCGGGCCAGAGCGCCGGCGGATGGCCTGCGGCCTCGCCGCGCTCATGGACGTTTGTGGAGGGATCATCGTGCTTCATCGCCGCCTGCTGATGGTCGTCATTGTGGGCCTGGCAGCCCTCAGCGCTGCGCTGCCCAACAGCACAGCGCACGCCGTCAACCCGGATCGCGCGGCCTGTCTGGGCACCCCCTTCGGTCCGGGCTGTGCCGCCGGGCTGCCCACCGTCGAATACCAACTGCTGCTCGACGAGATGCTGCTGCATCCCCAGCCCGACGTGCGCCCCCTGGCCCCCAATATGAGCGAGATCGCCCGCTTTGCCTTCCGGCGCATTGTCGGCGGCGCTGCGACGCTCTACGACTCGCCGGGCGGCAATCCCATCGGCGAGATTGCCGAGGGGTTCAATTACGTCACGGTGACCGGCACGCAGGGCGACTGGATTCAGATCAACGATGGGCAGTGGATGCCCAGCAGCCAGCTTGCCATCGCCCGCCCCAGCGAGTTCACCGGCGTCTATCTCGACAGCGAGCTGGCCTACCCGATGGCCTGGGTACTCGTCCCGTCGCATCCCAGCCGGTCCCCCGGCGCAGCGGGAGACGACTCGCGCCCGAAGATCGCGCGCTACACACGGGTGAACATCTTCGCCACCGCCGAAGCCAATGGCTGGGAGTGGTATCTGGTCGGCCCGGAAGCGTGGATTCCCCAGACGAGCGTGGCGCGCATCGTCTTTGTGGAGCCGCCAGTGCAGGCCAAAGGGCGCTGGTTCGCTATTGACCTGTACGAGCAGGTGCTCATCGCCTATGAAGAGCGGACGCCGGTCTACGCCACGCTGATCTCGTCCGGCCTGGAGGAGTGGCCGACCAATGAGGGCCTGTTCACCGTCTGGGCGCGCCAGGTCAACGGCCACATGAGCGGGGCCGAGGGCCAGCCCGACTTCTATTCGCTGGAGAACGTGCCCTGGGTGATGTACTACGACCAGGCCATCTCGCTGCACGGCACGTACTGGCACGATGGCTTCGGCTACCGGCACAGTCACGGCTGCGTCAACATGACGATCACCGATGCGCACTGGGCGTACACCTGGAGCCAGGACGGTGGCTACGACAAGCCCTACGTCTACGTCTACAGCACGGGCCGGTATCGCTGAGCGCGGCAAGAGACGCCCGGAGTCGAGCGTGGGCCAGGGTTGACAGCAACTCGCCGGGCGCCGGGCGAGACAGAATTGCGCAGGGGCGTAGTACAATGCGCCCCTGCGCGTCTATCCCCCCGATCCTTCTTTTCATCCGAGTGGAGAAGGGGCGCAGCAGAGCAGCCCTCTCACGCCCCAACACGCCCTTTTGCACCCGGCGACTCACAAAAAACTTATAAAGGTGTGCCCGGCGCGCAACCCTGGCCGCGCTATCGCGTAATGATCAGTGACAACGCACGCTGATATTCGCGCGACCGCCCTTGGAGGGGGTCGTCCGGCAAGGAGAGACGACGATGAACGACATGCTCCAGAACCTGCCTTCGGCTGGCCAGATGTTCAAGCTGATCTTCTTCCTGATCCTCGCGCTGATCGTGATCGGCCTGGTGCTGGCCATCGTCAAGGCGCTGATCCCACTGCTGATCGTGGTCGCGCTGATCGGCGGCGGCATCTATCTGCTCCGCCGGCTTCAGGTGCAAGGCTCAGCGTCATAAGCGAGGGCTGCGCGCAGCCGCGCAGCCCCTGGGAGAGACTCCACCATGTATGAGCGATTTCGCGCCCTGTCGCTGCTGGGCCAGCTTATCACCGTCGTCGTTGCGCTGCTGGCCGTCTCGATCCTCCTGCAGATCGTGGTTGGGATTGTCAAGGCGCTGGTTCCGCTGGCTTTTACGGCGCTGGTTATCCTGGGGCTGCTGTGGCTCTTTGACCATCTGCGCGACTGACCCTGGCGCGCCGATGCCGCTACCCCACATGAAACGGGCCGCCCACAGGCATTCGTGGGCGGCCCGTCTTGCTGCCCGCTGAATGCTCGCCCGCTCAGCTACCCGTCCCGTTGGAGCGGCTGCGCCCATTGCTGCCGCGCACCGATTGCAGCGGCGTGAAGACGGGCGTATCTGTGTGCGGATCGCGGGCGACGATGCCTTCCACCTGGAAAACCTCGCGCAGCACGGCGTCGGTCATCACTTCGGCGGGCGTCCCTGCCGCGCAGACGATGCCATCGCGCAAGGCCACCAGGCGGTGGCTGAAGCGCGCGGCCTGGTTGAGATCGTGCAGCACCATGACAATGCTCAGCCCGGTCTCAGCGTTGAGCGATTGCAGCAGCACCATCACGTCAAGCTGGTGGCTGATGTCGAGGAAGGTCGTCGGCTCGTCGAGCAGCAGAATGCGCGGCTCCTGAGCCAGCGCCAGGGCGATCCACGCCCGCTGGCGCTCCCCGCCGCTGAGGGTAGTCAGCCGGCGCTCGCCCAGGTTGCTCATGCCCGTGACGGACAGCGCCCATTGCACCACTTCGCGGTCGTGGCGGCTGGAGGCGCGCCACCAGGCCTGGCGGGCGAAGCGCCCCCGCGCGACCAGATCGTGCACGGTGAGGTCTTCGGGCGCGGTGGGGTTCTGCGGCAGGATGGCCAGCGTCTGGGCGACTTTGCGCGTGGGCATGCGGTGAATCGCCTTGCCGTCCAGGTATACCGCGCCGCCCTGTGGATGCATCAGGCGGGCCAGCGTGCGCAGCACTGTGCTCTTGCCAGACCCGTTGGGACCGACCAGGGTGACGATCTCGCCCTGCTCGACGGTCAGCATCAGGTCGCGCACGACGGCAGCGCCGTGCCGGTAACCGAGCGTCAGTTGATCAGCGGTGAGAGTGGGCATGGACGGCTCTCTTGCTCTGAATGCGGGTATTGGTTATCGGGTATTGGTTAACGGTTATTGGTTTTTGGTGACTGATCGTTACCATAACTCAACCCAAATCATCGGTTACTGCCAGCCAACCACCAACCACCCCCTCACCACTGCGTCCGGCGAGCGCGCACCAGCCACAGAAAGAGCGGCCCGCCGATCAGCGCGGTGATGATCCCCACCGGAAACTCGATGTTCTTCAGGTGGAACAGTGCCGGAAAAGTCACCCGCGCTGCCGTATCCGCGCTCACTATCAGCGCCGCGCCCAGCAGCGCGCTCACCGGCAGCAGAAAACGGAAGTCCGACCCGACCAGCCGCCGCGCCACGAAGGGCACCAGCAGCCCGACGAAGGCGATCAGCCCGGCCACAGCGACCGCGCTGCCCGCCAGCACAGCGGCGACGGCGCTCATCAGGAAGCGCGTCCATTCCACGCGCAGGCCCAGCCCCTGGGCCATTTCGTCGCCCAGGGCCAGGATGTTGGCGCGCTTGGCCAACAGCATGGCCAGCACGAACCCGGCGATGCTGTAGGGGACGATCAGGTGGTACTCGCGCCAGCTCGCCGTGTACAGCCCACCGACCAGCCATTGAAAGATGATCTGCCCGCCGCCCTGCACGGACATGACGACGACCGTCGTGGTCAGCGCGCTCATCATCGCCGTCAGGGCGACGCCGGCCAGGGCCAGGCGCGTCGTGGTGACGCCGGAGCCGTCCCAGGCGATGGCGTAGACGATCAACGCGCCGATCAGCGCGCCGATGAAGGCCATGACCGGCACAGCGTCCGGCGGGAAGCCCTCGACGCGCAGCGAGGTGGCCGCCGCCGCGAACCCGCCCCCGGCAGACACGCCCAGGATGTAGGGATCGCCCAGCGGCGAGCGCACCACGCCTTGCAGCAGCGCGCCCGCCACGGCCAGGTTCAGGCCCACCAGCGCCCCGGCCAGCGCGCGCGGCAGGCGCACTTCGTGGATGATCAGGGCGACCGACTTCCTGACGCTCTCGCGGTCTTGCAGCGCCTGGATGACCTCGTCCGGGGCGATGGACTGCGCGCCACTGCCCAGCGCCAGGATCATCGCCCCAAGCAGCAGCAGGCTGCTCAGGGCGATGATCATCAGGCGGGTGATCAGGCGCCGGCGCGCGAGGCCGAGCGCGTGAGAAGCTGAGGCCGGAGGTGCAGCCTCGGCGTGCACTTATTCCATCCCTTCGCCGTAGAGGATGTCAAACAACTGGGCCATCGCCTCGATGAAGCGCGGGCCGGGCGATTCGACGAACAGGCGGTTGTCCAGCTCGATCACGCGCGCATTCTGAAAAGCCGACAGCGACGACCAGAGCGGGTCGCTGGCCATGGTCTCTGGCATGGGCGTCGGCGAGCCGCGCGTCACGGTGAACACGAAGTCCGGGTCGGCATCCACAATCGCCTCGAGGCTGAGCTGAGCGTAGCCAGGGAATGGCCCGGCATCGGCTTCGCTGTCGGCGATGTTGACCGCGCCCAGGCGCTTGGCCATGTCGCCGAAGTAGGTGGCGGACTTGCCATAGTTGGGCACGTCGAGCGTGCCGACGATGAAGACGATGCTCGGCCCTTCGTGCGATGCGCCGATCTTGTCGGCCAGGGCCAGGTAGCCGTCATAGGCGCGGGCCAGGTACTCGGCCTCGGTATCGTGCCAGGTCGCCTGGCCGAGCAGGCGCACGTTCTGCGGCACATCGCTCGCCGTCATGGTCATGATCATGATCGTCGGCGCGATGGCTTCCAGCTTGTCCAGAATATTCATATTGAGCTGGGCGTTGCCGATGATCAGGTCCGGCTCCAGGGCAGCCAGCGCTTCCAGGTTGGGCTGATAGCCGGTCCCGATGTCGGGCAGGGCAGCCGCTTCGGGCGGGTAGTCCATGCCCGACGTGACGCCCACCGGGGACACGCCGATGGCGAAGAGCATTTCGCTGATCGAGGCGCTCATGCCCACGACGCGCTGCGGCGGCGCTTCGAGCGTGATCTGGCGGCGCGCAAAGTCCACGATCGTGCGCGGCTCGCTCGCCTCTTGGGCGGCGGCGAGGGGGACACCCACCGCGGCGATCAGCATCAGCGCCAGCAGCGCGGAAATAATACGGCGCGCGGAGGTTGCAGATTGCATCTTCATTGTTCTCCTTTTTGCCTAAATCCTAATACGGTGCAAACCGTTCCGGCCAATTGGGACGGATTGTAGCCGGACAAGGTGCGCATGACAATATAGAAATCTCAGTAAATCTCAGTCACTTTTATAGATTCGGGCAATTTTTGTGTTGCGTTTTGGCCGAACAGCATGTTATGACATAATCAGACTTGGAGGAGGGCATCTCATCGCCCATCTTGAACGCGGAGCAGCGGGGTTGTCATGACTCACAGGCACCTGCCCTTGCACGACGATGCCGACGACGAGGCGCTGCGCAGCGCCTTTCGGACTGCCGGGCTGCGCATCACCACGCAACGCCTGGCCCTGCTGCGCGTCATGCGCGACCAGGGCGGCTTCCTCGACGCCGAGACCTGGCATCGGCTGGCCGGGCTGCGCGCCGCCGACCTCAGCCTGGCGACGGTCTACCGCACGCTGGCCCTGTTCAAGGAGTTGGGACTGGTTGAGGGGCGGCTGGTGGACACCGACCAGGCGCGCGAGGAATACCGCTTCCGCGCCCGGCGCGAAAGCTACACGCTGACCTGCAAACGCTGCGGGGCGATTGTGCCGGTCGAGCCAGACATCGTGGACGCCTTTCGCGAGGAAGTCACCGCCCGGCTGGGCGTGACCGTCGTCACCGCGCATTCCTGTTTCATCGGCTACTGCGCCGAATGCACCGCCGCCCTCGCCGCCGAAGATACCTGAGCGGCAACCCTGAGCGCAACCCGGCGGCCCACGCTGCGTAGTAAAGCAGTAGCGTGATGCAAAACAACAAACCGGGTGCGCGCAAAACCTGTCAGGGTGGGCACTGCTCTGCTAGGCCCCCCTTGACCTCACCCCCGCGCGGCGCGTCAGCGCCTCGCCACCCCCTCTCCGACGCGGAGAGGGGGCAAGTCGAGCGTAGCGCGGCTGGGGGTGAGGTCACTGCCCTGCGCCCGGCGAGTCGCTGTCAACCTTTGCACGCACCCGGCAAACCCCGGATATGGCAGGAGCCAATACCATGATGCTGTACCAGCGCGTGATTGTGCTGAGCGTGCTCGCATTCGCGATGGTTCTGCTGGCCGCCTGTGGAGGTGAGACCATGATCAGCGAGAAGGAAAGCGTGTCCGAGTCCGGCAGAGAGGTTATCGCGCTCAACGGCGCCCCGATGACGCTCAATCTCACTAGCGGCGTCGGCGAGATCACCATCCAGGCGGGGGACAACCCGAACCAGGTCGTCGTCGCCTATGTGAAGACAGCCTATGGCCAGACGAAAGCGGAGGCGCAGGCGGAACTGGCGGCGATGCCCCTGATCATCGGCCAGGAAGCGGAGGCCATCACCATCAACAGCGTCCAGCCGGCGCTCGAAAACCAGACACGTGCCAACACCGTAGACCTGACGATCACCGTCCCGCCAGCAATCGGGCTGCGCCTGGTTAACAACGTCGGCGACGTGCAGGTGCGTGGTGTGCAGCTTGGCGAGGGCGCTGCTGTCATGGTGGATGTGGGCCGCGTCCGGCTGCTGGACGTGGAGGCGCTCTCCGGGTTGACGGTGTCCAGCAACGTGGGCGATGTCGAGCTGGAGGGGGTGCTCGGCGCGCAGGGCAGCTATGAAGTGACCACGAACGTCGGGGCCGTGACCGTGCGCGTGGACGGCGCGCTGTCGGCGCGCGTGGACGCAGAAACCAGCGTCGGGCGGGTGACGGTCACGGGTGTCGCTCTGCGTAATATAACCCGCAGCGATGGGGTAACCGCCGCGTCGGTGCGCGGCACCGCCGGAGACGGCGGGGCGACGCTCGCTGTGCGCTCCAACATCGGCGATGTGACCATCCGGGCGCGCTGACGTCTCATTTCTCGCAGCGCACAGGGCGCAGCGGCCATTGGAGCCTGCGCCCTGTTTTGTTGTGAGTCTCTGCCAGCCGCGGCTCAGCCGCCGAAGGTCAGCGCGGGCAGGCCCAGCGCGTGGTACAGCCGCAGGAAGTGAGCCGCCCCCTGCGCCACTGACTCGCGCAGCCCTTCATCACCGTGCGCCTCAGCGATGGCCCGCGCCGCGAAGTAGCCCGCGATGTCGCCCCAGGGCTGCTCCGGCTCCGGCGCGTCCAGGGTTTGGGCGAGCGCGTCATCGCCGCGTTTCTTCTCCACGCTGGCCAGGTGTGCGTTGTGCCGCGCCACGTAGCTGGAGAGTTGGGCGGCGTCCAGCCCCAGGACCTGATCGTAGAAGGCGAAGTCGTGGCGGTAGCTCAGGTGCCAGGCGATGCCGCGCCGCATCAGTCGGTCTTTGGCGCGCTCGGCGGGGTGCTCTGGCGCGCGCCCGATGGCGTCGCAGTAGGCGCTGTAGGTCAGCAGAAACCCCTCGTGGTTGAAGAAGCCGTGCCGGATCAGGTTGACCAGCCGCTCCAGCGAGAAGTGCCCCAACAGCCCCTCGACGTGCGGACGGGCCTGGGCCAGGTTGACGACCAGCCCGTGATACTCCTCGCCCTCGGAGTCCTTGTAGGTGCGCACGTAGCCGAAGGCGGGGTAGCCGATGACGGTGAGGGCCAGCATGAATTGCAGGTCGTGGGTGAAGTCGAGCGGGAAAAGCTCGGCGACCTCGTGCAGCGCCACCAGGCCGGGCTGCGTCTCGCGCACGTCGCGCAGCAGGTCTTCGAGCATGGCGCGCTGCTCGAAGCACGGCCCCAGGCCGTAGGGGTCGCTGTCGCTGGGCGCGCCTGCCTCAAAGTAGTCCGCCAGCTCGTCAACCAGCGTCAGGCCGGTGGGCAGCAGGTGCTGCGTTGTCAGCTCGACAAGCTGCACGCCTGGCGACGAGCGCAGGTCGGCGGCGCGATCCCAGACGGCTTCGCTGCTGCGAATGGAGAGCGGCAAGCGGGCGGCGCTGTCGTCCAGTGTGTAGTGAATGTTCATCGAGCGATCCGATCCTGGTAGATTGGCCGGCCTGTCACCGCGTCCAGGGCGCTGTTCTGTTGGCCCTCGACGGGGTGGGTCAGGACACGATTGTATAAAGTTACGGTATACTTGACCAGCCCCACTTGTGCATCTTGTCTCACTGGCATATTCTAGAGCCTCATGGATATTAGCTAGAATAAGACTATGCTGCCCGCATGACGACAGCATTTCGGTCTTGTGCAAGACTCATGATGGAGTCATAGCTATGAGCGCAACTTTGTTTAAGAAAGTGGACTACTCTCTCTCAAAGCTCATTCAAGACATTGAGTTTGGCGACATCGGATTGCCAGACATACAACGTCCATTTGTGTGGACGCCCGCCAAAGTTCGCGATCTCTTTGACTCGATGTACAAGGGCTTCCCTGTTGGATACCTGCTGTTTTGGGCCAACGATCATTTCAGTGGCACTCGGCAAATCGGCACCCTGGGGAGACAAAAGAAGGTCCCGCGACTGTTGATTGTAGATGGACAGCAGAGGCTGACTTCTTTGTACGCGGTCCTGCGTGGTTTGCCTGTCTTGACCAAAGACTATCGAGAGTCGCAAATACGGATCGCATTCCGCCCGCGCGACGCCCTGTTCGAGGTCAGTGATGCTGCCATTCAACGAGATCCGGAGTTCATTTACGATATTTCCACCTTGTGGACGGAAGGCGCATCATCATACAAACTCGTCAAGGACTTCTTGTCGAAATTGCGTCACTCCAAAGAGGTAGCAGCAGACGAAGAGGAACTAATCAGCGAAGCCATTGATCGCCTGTTTGATTTGCAGAACTACCCGTTTACCGCACTGGAAATTGCCTCTACTGTTGATGAGGAGCAGGTAGCCGACATTTTTGTGCGCATCAACAGCAAAGGCGTTCAACTCCGCCAGGCAGACTTTATCCTCACCTTGCTATCAGTGTTTTGGGATGAAGGGCGTGCCGATCTGGAGCGTTTCTCCCGTGAGTCCCGACACCCTGCTCTCAGTGGCGAGCCATCCCCGCACAATCACTTTGTGAATCCTGAGCCAGATCAGTTGCTGCGAACAGCGGTGGCGTTTGGTTTCAAGCGTGCACGTCTGCAACATGTGTACTCAATCTTGCGTGGGAAAGACCTTGAGACCGAGCTGTTCTCTGACGAACGCCGAGTCCAACAATTCCAGGTACTCAAAGAAGCGCAAAGCAAAGTCCTCCACCTACAAAACTGGCACGATTATCTCAAAGTGCTCATTCGTGCTGGTTTTCGCAGTAACGCGATGATCACTTCAGAGGTTTCTCTATTCTATGCTTACGCCTTCTATCTTATTGGCAAGTATCAGTATAATGTTGACCCTTTCACACTACGGAATGTGATGGCTCGTTGGTTCTTCATGACCACGTTGACTCGGCGCTACACTGGGTCGCCAGAGAGCATGATGGATCAGGACTTGGCTCGCCTGCGCGGTATAAACAGCGCCAACGAGTTTGAACTGACTCTCGAGCGCCTCACTGACAGTGTGCTCACGAATGATTTCTGGCAAATCACTCTACCCGCCGAGCTAGAGACATCGGCTGCCAGAAGCCCCGCTCTGTCTGCCTATTATGCGGCTCTAAATCTTCTGGATGCTCGCGTCCTATTCTCGCATCTCAAGGTGTCCGAGTTACTCGATCCTGCCTTGAAAAGCTACCGTAGCTCGGTTGAAAGACATCATCTTTTCCCCAGAGGTTATCTCAAGAGGCTGGGTTATGACGCCGTGCGTGATACAAATCAGATTGCCAACTATGCTCTCGTGGAATGGGGAGACAACGCTGGCATCGCTGATGCTGCGCCTTCAGAATACTATCCTGAGTATGCGTCTCGATTCTCGGAGTACGGTTTGAGCCAGATGATGAAATGGCACGCCTTACCCAAAAACTGGCATACAATGGACTACGAGACATTTCTGGCGCAGCGGCGTATGCTCATGGCGTACGTTATTCGGGAGGGGTTTGAGACTATCCCGTGCTCAAGCTACCAGGCAGACGCAGCTAGCGATCAATGACATCAGCAACTGCCCCCACCCCCCAGGCCGACTATTCGCGCAAATGGTGGGTGCTGCTCAGCATCGCAATGGGCACCTTCCTCTCGACCATTGACAGCAGCATCGTCAATGTGGCCCTGCCCACGCTCGAAGAAAAGCTCAACGCCCATTTCGCCACTGTGCAGTGGGTCGTCGTCGCCTACCTGCTGGTCGTCACCTCGCTGATTCTGGGTGTGGCCCGGCTGGGCGACATGATCGGCAAGAAGCGCATCTACCTGGCCGGCATGGTCGTTTTCACCGCCGCCTCGCTGCTATGTGGGCTGGCCCCATCGGTCGGCTTTCTGATCGCTTTCCGCGTCGTGCAGGGCGTTGGCGCGGTGATGATGCAGGCGCTGGGCATGGCCATCGTCACCGAGGCCTTCCCGCGCACCGAGCGCGGGCGCGCCCTGGGCATCATGGGCACCATCGTCTCGCTGGGCATCAGCATCGGCCCGACGGTCGGCGGGCTGCTGATCGGCTCGGTCGGCTGGCGGGCCATCTTCCTGGTCAATCTGCCGGTGGGCATTGCCGGGCTGATCCTGGTGCAGCGCCATGTCCCCGACTGGCGCCCGCCCGGCGGCCAGCGTTTCGACGGGGCGGGCGCTGTCCTGCTGCTGATCACCCTGCTGACGCTGGCGCTCGGCCTGACCTTCGGCCCGGAACGGGGCTGGGACAGCCCGGCCATCATCGCGCTGCTAACCGGCGCAGTGGTAGGATTCGCTGTGTTCCTGGCTGTTGAGAAGCGCCTGGCCCAGCCGATGGTAGACCTGCGCCTGTTCCGCGACCCGCTGTTCAGCATCAGCCTGCTGACCGGTTTCCTGGTCTTTATTGTCATCGCCGGAATGTTCGTGCTGCCCTTCTATCTGGAACGGGTCAAGGGGTACGATCCACGCCAGGTCGGGCTGTTCCTGACGGTCGTGCCGGCGGCGCTCGGCCTGACCGCGCCCATCGCCGGATCGCTGTCGGATCGCTATGGCTCGCGCGGCATTTCGCTGGTGGGGCTGGTGATCGTCGTGGGCGCGTGCCTGAGCATCGCCTCGCTGCGCGAAGACACCTCTACAATCGGCTACATCGTGCGCCTGCTGCCGCTGGGACTGGGCGCGGGCATGTTCCAGTCGCCCAACAACAGCGCGATCATGGGGGCCGCCCCGCGCGAACGGCTGGGCGTGGCTTCGGGGCTGCTGTCACTGTCGCGCGCTTTCGGCCAGGTGACCGGCCTGCCGCTGATCGGCGCGGTCTTCGCCAGCCGCGTCTACGCGGTGACTCGCCTGGATCACGGGGTGGACGCCAGCAACGCGCCCGCCTGGGCCATCGTCGAAGGGGTGCAGGCAGCTTTCCTGGCCGGGGCGGTGCTGGTCGCGATCGGCGTGGTGCTGGCCGTGCTCGCCTTCCGGCTGGACCGGCGGCGCAGAGTCGCCGCGCCGGACGCCGTCCACTTGCACGGCCCGGCGAGCAATTAGCTCCCTTAACTCCTGCCTGATTGGGGTGCGTACAAAACCTGTCAGAGGTCCTGTGGAAACTTCACCCCGGCCCCCTCTCCGCGTGTGGAGAGGGGGAGTCGAGGCGGTTCACCGCCGAGCGGGGGTGAGGTCAGCCAGGGCGCAGCAGAGCTTTACCTCACCCCCAGCCGCGCTACGCTTGGCTTGCCCCCTCTCCGCGTGTGGAGAGGGGGAGTCGAGGCGGTTCACCGCCGAGCGGGGGTGAGGTCAGCCAGGGCGCTGCTCTGCTGCACCCCTACCGGACAGGTCTGGCACACACCCCTCCCTCGATTTCCCCCTCCGAGCAGGATCGCGGACAACATGATAAGATTGGCCCAGGGATCGGCTTTCAGGAAGGAGCGCAACCTTGAAAAGACCACGCGGAAGGGCGGTGGCTGTTCTCGTGCTGATCGCCGCGTTCGTGCTAGCTGTGCCGGGCGTACAGGCTGGTCTCTTCGTCGGGATTCCCTCGCCTGAGTGCGACGGAGTCCATTTCTCGCCGAATTCTCTGTATGTGGCCACTCGCGATAATACTGGCAACGGGAGCGAGTACGCTTATCTGACCGCACATGACGGGGCTGGCCGGGGGCTTCTCTTAATACAGACCACACGCGAGATTGGTGATAATGTGGATTTTTCTGCGGTCTATCTCTGGCGCGCCACGCCCGCTTATAATCCTTTGACAGTGAGCTTCATCAGCCCGGCGTATGGGGGGCTGCCGGAGCAGATCCTCTTTACTGCGGTGGGTGAATGTGCGGGCCTGCCCTGGTACGAAGGGCCAGCCACGCCCGGCTGCGATGCGCTGCTATCCATCCCGGCGACGGCAGTGGGCGGCACCTTCGTGGCCGACGCGCCAGTCTATTGGGAACCTGGTCAGGCGACCAGCCCGCTGATCACCATCCCTGCCGGCAACTCGGCGCGGGTCATTGGCCTGGACGCTACGGGGCAGTACTACAAGATCATCTGGGCCTGCAATTTTGTGTGGGTGCCGGTGGGCACGCTCGGCCCTAACTATGACGCCGTGTGGAACGGCACGCCATTGCCGACCGCCGTCGTCAAGTAGCGCCTGTTTTTTCCCGGCAAGCTGCCGCCGCCCCGGCCAGCCGGACGGGGGCGGCTTCTTCAGAGGTCGTTCGAGAAGTCGTGCGCCTGCCTTTGCCCCCCAGCCCCGGCCCTTCCCCCACGAGGGAGGAAGGGAGAAGAGCACACCCGCTATGCCCCTCCCTCCTTGCGGGGGAGGGGTTTGGGGGTGGGGGGAAAGAGCTTCTCATAGGGTCTCTCGCGCATAGAGCGAGCTGCTACGCCTCAATCCGATCCCCGAGCGTGCCGACCATGCGCAGCATCGCCTCCAGGCTCGCCGCGTCGGGCAGCGAGGGGATGGCCCCGTAGCCGGTCGCTGTCAGCGCGCCGGCGGCGCACGCCCGCTGCACGATGCCGCGCAGCGTGTCGTCGTCGAGCGTCTCAATGGCCAGATCGCGCTTGAGCAGGCAGTCCAGCAGCGCGGCGATGAAACCATCGCCCGCGCCAGTCGTCTCGATGACCTGCACGTGCGGCGAGGGTACCACGCCGGTGCGCCCGCCCGCCTGGTACCACGAGCCATCGCGCCCCAGGGTCACGGTCGCCAGCCGTCCGGCAAACCCCAGGCTGGCCAGTGCCGCCGCGTAGTCGTCCCCGTGTTCGGGGGCCAGGAAAGCCAGGTCGCCGCGGCTGATCTTGAGCACGTCAGCGTAGGCGATGGCCTCGCGCATGGCCGCCCGGCCCGCGTCGTGATCGGGCCACAGATCGGGACGCCAGTTGGGATCGCACGAGGTGAGCACGCCCGTCTCCCTGGCGATGCGGATCGCTTTGAGCGTCGCCTCGTGGGACTGGGGCGCGCGCAGGCTGATCGAGCCATAGTGCAGCACGCGCGCGCCGCGCACGGTTTCCTCGGTCACCTGGTCGGGCAGCAGATAATCGTGCGCGCCGGCGCAGAACTCAAAGTCGCGCTGGCCGGCCTTGCCCTGCCGGACGAACGCCAGCGTTGTAAAGTGATCGGGGTCAATGCGCAGGGTGCAGACGACGCCCAGGGCCTCCAGATCGTGCAGAATCTTGCGCCCGAATGCGTCATCGCCGACGGTGGCGATGAGCTGCGCCTCCCGACCCAGCTTGGCCAGCCCGGCGGCGACATTGGCCGGCGCGCCGCCGGTGGCCGCCGTGTATTGGGTGGCTGTTTCCAGCGCCCCACCGTGCTCGCGCGAGACAAAGTCAATTAACGCTTCGCCGATGCAAAGAACATCCATGATCGCGTCGTGCTCCTCGCCTGGGATGAAAGAGGGCCAGCAACGAAAGCTGCCCGTTGCCGGGGCTGTGTTCTGGCAGCCCGTAACAAGTATACCCCGTCCGCGAAAAAACGCGCCCCGCTGTATAATGGACGAGGATTAGTCAGAATGGACGATATGTACGGGCGGCGAGATCGCCAGCAGTGCAGGAAAGGACACTCATGGCAACGGCGGTGCTGCCCGAAACGACGCGCGCGCTGTACCCCTTCTCATCGCGTTTCTTCACGCTCGACGATGGTCAGCGGATGCATTATGTGGACGAGGGGCCGCCAGATGGCGAGCCGCTCGTTTTCCTGCATGGCTACCCGATGTGGAGCTTTGCCTATCGCGCGTTGATCGTCTATTACGCGGCGCTGGGCTATCGCTGCGTGGCGATGGATCATATCGGGTATGGTCTCAGCGACAAGCCGACCAATCGCAGCTATCACACGCTGCGTCGCCACATTCACAACGTGCTGGAGTTCGTGGCAGCCCTGGACCTGCGCCAGGTGACGTTGATCATGGAGGACTGGGGCACTGCCTTCGGGCTGGGTTACGCCGTCCATCACCCGCAGAACATCCGGCGGCTGGTGATCATGAACTCGTGGGTATTTCAGGACACGTTCGAGCATCGCGTGCCCCTGCTGGTGCGCCTGCTGACCTGGCCGGCTGTTGGCGAGCTGGCGCTCGGCGTGCTGAACCTGGCTTTTCCCCTGGGATTGCAGCGCTGGACTGCGCGCCAGCTCTCGGCGGGGGTGATGATGGCGTACCGCTCGCCCTTCCGCGAGGCGCGTCAGCGAGCGGCTCTGGTGCAGTTCCCGCGCATGATCAGCCTGTCGCCGCACCATCCCTCGGCTGAGGCAATGCGCGAGATTGAGAGCGGGTTGACGGCCCTGCACCAGGTGCCCGCGCTGATCGTCTGGGGGCAGGAAGACCCCATCTTCCCACCAGAGCTGGCCAACCACTGGAAAAAGGCGCTGCCGCGCGCCAGGGGGCCGCATTTCATCGCCGGGGCGCGCCATTTCCTCTCTGAGGACGATCCGGACGGGCTGGCGCTGCTCCTGGATACTTTCCTGGCCGACACGCCCGCCGAACCGCTTTGAGGGCCGCCGGGGACGTGTTACACTGAGGGCGCGGGCGACGAGGCGCGGTCGCTGGCCAGCTTGCAGTGCTCGGCGATCAGCTTTCGGCGGCCCGTAGCCGGTTATCGCGGGCAGCAGGTGCGCGCCTACTCAACTGAAATCCGCTCACCTGTCACCAGCCACCAACAACCAACCACCATGCCATTTCTGAGAAGGCCGGTCATGATCCGAAAGCGATGCTGGGGTGCGCTGGCGCTCGCCCTCTTTCTGGCGGCGAGCCTGGGCACTGTGTCCGGCGCGCGCGCTCAACAGCCCGTCCCCAACCTGCTGACCAACGGCGACCTCGAAACGCCCTACTACGCGCAGGGCGCGCCCACGCGCACGGTGCCGCAGGGGTGGGGGCTGTGGATCGGCGCAGGAACGCCCGACGCCCTGCCCAACAAAGACAGCCCACAGGTGCGCAGCGGCGCGGTGGCGTGGCACCTGCGCCAGAACGGGGCGGTGTTCACGGCGGCGGGCTACCAGCAGGTGAGCGAGATCGCGCCCGGCACGGTCTTGGAGCTGGTCGCGCATGGCTGGGCCTTCGCCTGCGCGGACGCGGCCACCCGCTGCGCCATCCCCACATTCCCCTACGCGCAGTCCGACGAAGCGGCGGGCACGACCCTGCGCGTGGGCCTTGACCCGACTGGCGGCCTCGACCCGTTGTCCTCTGCCGTGCAATGGTCGGCGGACGCGGCCCCCTACGATCAGTGGGCGGCGCTGCGCGTGACGGCCACCGCCCAGGCCGAGACGGTGACCGTCTACCTGTTCATGACGCAGCAGACGCCCCTGGCGCTCAACGGCATCTATTGGGACGCTGTCTCGCTGAGCGAAACGTCCGGCGAGGGGGCCGCGAGCGGAACAGCCTCCGTGGTCGCGACCACGCCCAGCCCGACTGCGCCGCCGCCGACCGCTACGCCGACGCCGACGCCCACCCTCACGCCCACGCCGCTCGCGCCGCTGCCCGCCGCGCTGGCCGCTGAGACGGGCACGTTATGCGTCACCGCTTTCCACGACGAGAACCTCAACGCCGCCCGCGATCCCGACGAAGCGGCCCTGCCTGACCTGCGCCTGCTGGTGACGGGCACGGATCGCGTCATCACGCTGATCAGCGCCGAGGACTCCGACCCGCTGTGCACTGAATTCGCGCCTGGCTGGTACGAGATCGCCGCCATGCCACCTGATGGATTCGGCCTGACGGGGTCGGGGACGGCCCTGATCCAGGTGTTCGCCGGGCGAGAAGTGGCCGCAGCCTTTGGCGCGGCGCCGGGCTACGTTGCCACGCCGCTTCCGGCCAGCGAAGCGCCGACCGTCGAAGCCGGCGCGCCCGATCCAGGACTCGTCGCGCCGTCGCTCGACGCGGCAGGAGACTCCGCCGATGATGACAGCGCGCTGCTCGATCAGCTCTACGAGTACAGCGGGTTGCTGGTGCTGGCGGCGGCTGTGCTGATCGGTGGCGGGGGGGCGTTGGTGCTGCTGGCGCTGCGCCGCGAGGCGTGAGCGAGGGCGCTCTTCCCCCTTCCCTTCTCGCGCCATACATTACCCACATCTTAGATCGTGCCCGCTTCGCCATCCCCGGTCCTTCGCCCACGAGGGAAGCTGTTGGCGAAATGTCTCGCAGGGACGTATGGCCATACGCCCCTACGAGAGCCAGAGGGCGGGGCTTTCTGCCGCAGCAGACTTCGGAAGCCTCATCACCGAGCGCCTCTGTGTACCTCTCCCGCCCCCCTTCTCTCCGCGCAGAGGCAAGGGCCGCGGGATGGGGGCACTTGTGGGTAAGGCGTAACCCCTTGCAGGAAGGGGCGAGAAGCGATCTGTCAGTGGATCTCTGTCGTAAATTTTTGTGAAATGTACCCTTCACACCGGCATACTCGAGACAGGGGAGATATAATATATGCGGGGCGGCCAGGCCGCAGTAAATGGCGGTGTACGGAGCAAGGTAGGGCTGTATGGTCGGTGAGCCGTTCAGGGGTGAAACGGCGGGGGAGAGTCTGGCTCTGGCGGATCGCCAGGCTGAGGGGGAAGTCAGCGACGCAGAATTGCGCGCCGCGCTGGTGAGGAGAATGCGCGCCAGCCTGCGCCCGGTGATGGCGGGGCTGAGCGCGTTGTACGTCGTGCTGGCGGCAGGTCACTTTTTGCTGCTTGACGGCGATGCGGCGCCGGTGCTGGCGTTGTTCGCGCTGCTGACGGCGGGCGCGCTGCTGGGGATGCGCCTGGCCATATGGCGGCGAAGGCTCCCGGCGAGCTGGGTCTACCCGCTCGCGACGGGGGTGACCGGATTGGTGCTGGCCAACGGCCTGCTGCATCTTTATCTCACCGAGCGGCTGGAACAAACCATCAGCGTTATTCTGCTGCTCGTCGGCGCGGCGATCTTCCTGCTGTCGCCGCTCTGGTTGGGGCTGATCGTCGCGCTGAGCTGGGGAGCCTGGGCGGTGGTCGTGTGGAGCGCCGACCTGGACGGACGCGCTGATAATTGGGCGGTTGGGTTGCTGGCGGCGACGGTGCTGGCAGCGATCATCCACGTCGCGCGCCTGCGCACGCTGCGCCAGTTGGAACGGCTGCGCATCCGCGACCGGCGGTTGGCGGCGGCGCTGAAACGCGCGCAGCGGGCCGCCCAGACGACCGAAGGGAGCGTGCGTCAGCTCGCCGAAGTCGTCGGCGAAGGGCTGCTTGTCCACGAACACGGCACCATCCTCGAAGTCAACCGCGCGCTGATCCGGCAGTTGGGCTATGCGCCGGGCGAGCTGGCCGGCAAGGCTGTGCTCGACCTCATCGCGCCGGACGCCCGCGCCCAGGCCCGCGAGCGGCTGCTGGGGCCTGGCGAGACGATGACCGAACTCCCCCTGGTGCGCCGGGACAGGACGCGCTTTACAGCGGATGTCTACTGCCAGGACTGGACGTATCGCGGCCAGCCGGTCCGCCTGATGGCCGTGCACGACATTAGCGCGCGCAGAGAATCCGAGCGCGGGCTGCGCCGGGCGCGCGAATACACGGAACTGCTCTATCGCGCCGTGCCAGCCGCCGTCTTCACGGTGGATCGCAGCGGCGTGATCACCAGCCTGAATGATAAGGCCGTCGAGATTCTGGGCTACAGCGCAGATGAACTCGTCGGCCAGTCCTGCCGGGTGCTGATGGGCCAGCCGTGCCCCGTGACCTGCGGCCTGTGTGGCGAAGGCCCGCTCCAGGCGGTGAGCGATGTCGAGTGCACGCTGCGCGCGAAGGATGGCACCCCCCACACGGTGGTCAAGAATATCGAGATGCTCACCGATCCGACAGGGCAGATCATCGGCGGCATCGAAGCGTTTGTGGATGTCACCGAGCACCGGCGCATCGAGCACGAGCTGCGCAAGCTCTCCAGAGCGGTTGAGCAAAGCCCCAGCGTGGTCGTGATCACGGATGTAGAGGGCACGATTGAGTACGTGAACCCGCGCTTCACAGCGTTGACCGGCTACACAGCCAGCGAAGCGATTGGGCAGCAGCCCAGCCTGCTCAAGTCCGGCCATACCACGGACGCTGAATATGAAGAGCTGTGGGAGACGATCACCGCTGGCGGCGAGTGGCGTGGCGAGTTCCTGAACAAGAAAAAGAACGGCGATCTGTACTGGGAGCTGGCGACCATTCTGCCGATCCGGGATGCTGGCGGGCGCATCACGCACTTCCTCGGCATCAAGGAAGACGTCACCGCGCGCAAGCACGCCGAGCAGGCCCTTCAGGAGAGCCTGTTCCGCACGCAGATTCTCTACAATGCCAGCCATTCGCTGCTCGCCACGGCTCAGAGCGTGCCGGAGCTTCTCCAGGCGGTAGTAGACAGCGTGGCCGCCGCGCTGTACGCCGACCGCGTGATGCTGGTCATGCTCGACCGCGATGCCCGGACGATCCTGCAGTGCGTTCGGGGAGGGCCGGGCGCAGCCAACGACGCAGAGTTGCCAACACTTGACGAGCTGTGGGATGGATTGAGCGGCTGGGTGCTGCGTGAGGATCGCCCGGCGCTCTCTTCTAAAGACGAGCCAGACCCCCGCGAATCGCCGGCGATCCAGCAGCAGCGGATAGAATCGGGCTACGGCGACATCATTGTGGTGCCCATGCACTTTCATGATGGCAACGTGGGCACCCTGACAGCGATTAATTCGCCCAACGGGCGCAGCTTTACGCACCAGGACCTGGAACTGATGATGGCCCTGGCCAGCCAGTCCATCATCGCCATTGTCAACGCGCACCTGGTGGATTCGCTGCGCCAGTCCGAGGAGAAGTTCTCGCACGCTTTTCGCGCCAGCCCGGATGCAATGATGATCAATGCGCTGGACGGCGGGCGCTTCATTGATGTCAACGACAGCTTTCTGGAGATCGTCGGGCACGAGCGGCACGAAGTCATAGGGCGCACCATCGGCGAAGTGGATATCTGGCCAGACCCGAACAGGCGCGACGCCTTTCTGAGCCTGGCGACGACAGAGGGCGCGGCGCATAACCTGGAAGTCCCTTTCCGCCACAAGTCCGGCGAGATCGGAGTCGCGCTTCTTTCTGCCGAAGTGGTCGAACTGGATGGCGAGCGCTGCCTACTGACCATCGCCAAGGACATCACCGAGCGCATCCAGGCAACCCAGGAGCGCGAACAGCTCATCCAGGAACTGGATGCGTTTGCGCGCACCGTCGCCCATGATCTTAAGAGTCCGCTGAGTCCCATTCTCGGCTATGCCGACCTGCTGCTGAGCGATGACGGCACCATGGATGAGGAGTCGCGGCATTCCTTCGCGCAGATCATCGCCGACAGCGCCAAGCGCATGGGCAACATCATTGATGAATTGCTGCTGCTGGCCCGAATGCGCCAGGGCCAGGTGCAGGCTCGCCCCCTGAACATGGCCAGCATCGTGGACGATGCGCTGAGCCGGCTGGCCTACATGGTCAAGGAATCTGGCGGGGAAGTTGTCGTCAGTGATACCTGGCCTTCGGCGCTCGGCTATGGCGCGTGGGTCGCTGAGGTGTGGGTCAACTATATCAGCAACGCGCTGAAATATGGCGGGCGTCCGCCGCGCGTCGAGCTAGGCGCCGATGTGCTGCCCGACGGGACGCCGCGCTTCTGGGTGCGCGACAACGGTGAAGGGCTGTCGCCGGAGCAGCAGGCGCAGTTGTTCACGCCGTTCACGCAGCTTCGCACGGTCCACGTGGAGGGGTACGGGCTGGGTCTGTCCATCGTGCGGCGCATTGTCGAGCGGCTCTCCGGCGAGGCCGGCGTAGAGAGCGCCCCTGGCCAGGGCAGCCTGTTCTACTTCACCCTGCCGCCTGTGCCGCCCGGCAACGCGGAGCCAGACTCCAACCCGGAGGCCGGCTGACCCCTGGTGAATTGCGGATTGTGAGATTTCTTCCCTGTGCGGGACTCAGGAGCGGGCAGGTGCTGCGCCTGGCCGGAGCCTCCCAGGCTGCTGCCCGCCTCTGAGCCGCCTGCGGAGAGCGGTTCTTCAATCCGCAATCCGCAATCCGCAATTCGCAATCCCTCCGCCGCCCCCACTTTTTTCGCCAATGGCCGATCAAGACCGTATAATACTCCCAGACAGAAGCCTGCCCTCCGGCGCAGTTTGCCACTCGCGAGTCATCGGCGTGCCATCCCGATGGCTGTGGGAGAGGGGACGATGCACGCCTTTGGTGCTACGTCGCTGCTGCGACGGCTGTTCCAAGATCGCCTGGTGCTGTTCCTGGCGCTGCTGCTGATCCAACTCCAGTTCTTCACGATCAACCTGCTCAACGCGCAGTTCCGCGAGCCAACCGACGGTTGGGAACTGAAGATCGCGGCCATAGACGACAATCTGACCCCCAACGGCCTGTGGCTGATCCCGTACTCAGTCGGCTTTGTGCTGTCAGTCCTGGTGCCGCTGTGGGCCATGTTCGCCATGCCCAACCGCCTCTATCGCCAGTTCATCCTGGCGATGGCCACGACGGCCCTGGTCGGTTACCTGGTCTACATCCTCGTTCCCACATATGTCACCAAGCCCGCGCCAGAACAGGTGCCCGGCACGCACGCGCTGGCCCAGCTTCTGCGCGATAGCTATGGGGTGGATGCGGCAGCCAGCACGCATAACGCTGCGCCCAGCCAGCATGTCTTCTACGCGCTGATCATTATGTGCTTCGTGATTCGCTTCCGCCCCACACGGCGTATCTTCCTCGTCGGGGTGGCGATGGGCGCGCTGATCTCAGCATCCACGGTGCTGACCATGCGCCATAATTCGCCTGACCTGATCAGCGGCTACCTGTTCGCGGTCGGCGGCTACTATGGCGGGCTTTTTCTGGGAGGGCGCGTCACCGACTGGTTGGGCGATGGCGAGGAGCCGATCGCGCTGCCGCCGTTAACGCTTCGCCTGCAGCAGCGCATCCGCCGCCGGCTGAGCAAGCTGGACGCGCGCTCCTCCTGATTTTCTCTCCTATCCGGCAGATACTCCCCGCAAACAAAGAGCGCGCCCAGCGGACGCGCCCGTTGCCATCAGGCGAGGGAACCGCAGAGCGTCACTGTGTCGTGGTGCCGGGAGTCACAGCACTTCCGCCCTCCGGCATGACGGCGGCGGCCTCCCCGACGCGAAACTGCGCCTGTGACATCAACTGCCCATCGAGCAGCAATTCCACAGCCCACTCACCGCTCTCGAACGCGGCGCCTTCGGGGACGATGGAGCAATAGGCGCAGATGTCCACCCATTCACTGTCAGTGACCCAGCATTGCGTATCGTCGTAGAACAACTGGCCGTTGGCCGTCCAGCGCGCGCTGAGCGTCGAGCCGGCGGGCAGGACATTGACCCGCGTGATCACGTAGATCGTGCGCGTATCAGGGGCGAAGACGGAGGTCACGCCTGTCGGGCAGTCCTGTGTGTCGCGCCCGGTGGCCGTCACCGTGTCCATAAAGCGCGTGCCTGTACCGCTGGGCGTGGGGGCGCTTGTCGCCAGCATAGACGGCTGATCGCCGGGCGGTGCTGCCAGCGCCTGGGGTGTGGGGACGACAGCGCCCCCACCGGTCAGTTCCAGCACAGTGAGCGTGGCCCTGGCCGCGAGCGCCTCGTTCTGGGCGGCGGCAAGCTGCGCCTCAAGCAGCACGGCCTGTGTCGCCGCATCCTGCAGAGAGGTGATGGTCGCCAGCGGTGTGCCCAGCACCTCGATGGTGCTCTGAAGCTGGGCGTTGCGCGTCTCCAGTTGCTCTATCTCGGCGCTGCCGGTGAGCGTGCTGCACGCCGTTAGTGCTAGCAGCAGGGCCAGCGGCGCAAATCTCGCCACACCATGCATGGGCATTTCTCCTTGCCAGCGCGTCGCCGGACAGAGTTTAGCGCAAAATGCCGCGCTCGTCTCCTACGCTTGCCGGACGCCACACCTGGTGCCCAGAAACAGCGAAGCCCCGCAGGGCGCGGGGCTTCGCGGGTCAAGAAGAGCGGACGATTACAGGGCTGAAACGATGTTCGAGAAGACGTTGCCGATCACCGGGCCGAGCAGGGCCAGAATAATGATCACGACGACGGCCACCAGGACCAGGATGAGCGCGTACTCAACGAGACCTTGACCCTCTTCACGCGGCTGGTACAACATATGAGACCTCCCTTAGATAGAATGAGTTGGGTTTGATCTACCCGATAGTGCCCTGATAGTATCATGCATCCCCTGGCGTTACAATCCCCCGGGAGGCGGTTTTACGCCAATTTCACAAAATATTCACGTAGCATGAACAAGTGACGCGAGCAAGGTCGTCAATCTCAACGATTTCACAACAATCTGGGCGGAAACGCTGCTGTCATGGGCGTTCTTCGAGCGGGCGGCGGGCGATGATCCGCTGCATGGTCCGCACATGGTCCTTGAGCGTCTCACCATAGGGCGTCTGCTTGTGGCGACGCGCTTCTTCTTCCAGCGCCGGGATGACCTTCGGGGCAACCTCGGCCATGCGCGCATACCAGGCCCGCGCAGCCTCTGCGTCGCCGTCTCCTTCTGCGACCTGGCCCAGGATGTACGCGCCGAAGGTCTGCCCCTGGCGGAAGAGCAGCGGGTCGTCTATCACGCCCTGCAGCGTCTCCCACGCGCCCAACCGGTCGCCGCCCAGGAACTGGCACAGCCCCAGGTAGTAGCGCGAGTTGGGGTCTTCCTCAAAGGCGAGCGCCGCTTGCAGCGCGATCACAGCTTCGGCATAGCGCGCCTGGTGGCGGCGCAGCGAGCCAAGCGCCCCGTTGACCGAGGCGTACTCCGGCGCAAGCTGCCGCGCCTGGGCCAGCAGCCGGTCGGCGTGCTCCCATTTGTTCAGCTCGATCAGGGCCAGGGCGACGACCGCCAGCTTGTCGGGATGGCCGCGCCCGGCGGTCGCTTCGCCTTCCAGGTTGCGCACCACCTGGCGGTACTCACCGCGCTGCAACAGGGTCAGCGCCGGCCCGCGCCAGGCGTACAACTGCCGGACAACGCCGCGCCGCCACCAGCGCAGGGCCATCATCCCAGCCATGAACAGCAGGAACGGCACCCAGGCCAGCGCCCCGCCCCCGGCCAGGTACCAGCCGAACGCGCCGATGCCCAGAGCCATGAGCAGCAGGTTGGCCAGGGCAGTGATCGCCCAGGTGCGCGGCGGCTCCACCGGGCGGAAGCGCCGCGCCTGGCGCAGCACACCGCGCGCCATGTAGGCGAAATAAGTCAGCACCAGCAGGATGATCAGCGCGATGGGATCCAGACCGCCGGCCACAATCAGCGCCAGCGCGATCCCAAAGGCGATCAGCCCGACGGCCTCCAGCGGGCCGATGGTTTTCCACGGGGGTCTGCGCTCAGTCATCAGCCTGTCCAGGGCAGGGGGAGTCGGACGCCAGCCGCGCCGTCATGACGCCGCGCTCGCCACAGTGCCCACCACCGTCAGCGTATAGGTGACCGCCGGGCCGCCCAGCGCGTAGAAAGGCACCTCGAAAGCAACCGCTTCTTGGGGGACAAGCTGCGGTTTGGCGACGAAAACGGTCTCGGCGGCGGCGACGTGCCCCTGGTCGTCCCAGATGGCGACGATCACCTTGACGCTCTGCGCGCTGTGTGGCCCGATGTTGGCCAGCTCGCCGCGCACCACCAGGCGACCCTGGGCGTTGTAGTCGGCGCGGTCGTTGGCGATGGCGAAGTTCTCCGGCCCGTAGAAGGTGTTCAGCGCGTAGTCTGCCGCACGCCCGGCCACGTTCAGCTCGTAGCGCACGGCGCTGGGCGGACGCCCGCCCTCGAAGCGCAGATCGAAGGGTGCGCCCTGGCCCGGCCCCAGCACGTCCAGGGACAGGATGTCCGACTGCTCGGCGAGGCGGCGATCCTGCGCGTCGTAGAGCACGCCGGACAGTCGCACCGCTTCCAGGGTGTCCGGCGTCGTGTTGACAGCTTCGCCCGTCAGGTGGAAGACGCCGTCAACGTCTGTCCAGGCCAGGTAGCCGTTGAAGCCGATCACGCCAGTGAACGAGGTCACGCCCGACGCCGCCTGCTGCACTGTCCCGGCCATAAGTTCGGCGGCTGGTTCCACGCGGAAGGTGTTGACGATGGCTGTCAGCGTGTCGAGCGCCACCGGATCAGCGCCCGTCACGTCTACTTCGAGCGCGGAGAAGAAGGAGCCGGCTCCCTGCAGGAAGATGTTGAGCGAGCGCGGGCCAAGCGTCGGGTAGGTGCGCACCCCGACCAGGCGGCGGCTGCCGTCGCGCTGATCGCTGCGCTCAAGCTCCTGCCAGCCATAGGCGACCAGGTCGGCGGGGGGCTGGTAAGCGTTGGCGGCCTGGGCGAAGGCTTCGGGTGTCATCGGCGCGCCGACGTTGACCACGTACACGCTCAGCCGCGTGACCGCCGCCACGCCCTCCAGGGCGGTGAACTGCACGCGCACGCCCTCTGGGTCGGGCAGTTCTCCGGCGATCCAGTCCGGCGGGATGCGCAGCGAGAACGCGCCGGAAGTGTGCCGGTAGGTGACGAAACCCGCGTCCGGCGGCACGGGCGAAGCGACCATGAAGACCGGGTCATTGCTGCGCACGCTGCCGCCGCACGCAGCGAGGGTCAGCGCCAGCAGCGCCGCCAGCCCCCCTAGCGCTCGTCGAAGCGGATTCATGTGCCCCTACTGCTTGAGATAGACGAAGATCTTCAGGCGTCCCAGCAGGAGTTCGTCGCCATCGCGCAGACGCTTTTCCACGCCCGCCGCCAGCGATTCTCCGTTGACGCGCGTGCCGTTGGTGCTGTTGAGGTCCATCAGGTAAACCGCGCGCCCGTCGCGCAGCAGCCGCGCGTGACGGCGCGATACTCCGGCCTCGTCTGCGCCGAAGGGGGCCAGGTTGAGGTAGGTCGCTTCTTCCGACGCCTGGCTGATGCGGCCCAGGATGATCTCGCCCCGAATCTGGACCATGATTGGAGGATCGGACTCGCCCACCTGCAAAATGATGACGCCATCCGGCCCCAACGTATCGGCGCGCACCTGCACATCTGGCGAGCTGGCCAGCATGCGCGTGGCGAGCGGCAACCGGACGAGCGCCACCCCGCAGCGGTCGCAATAAATGATCCCTTCGAAGTTCTCCCAACCACAGTGGGGACAAGTCTGCATAAGTCGCTGTTCCGCTTCACAGAGCGAGCCGGACGCCGGAGCGCCGCTCGCTGGCAGTTGACGAACCGTGCCGGCACGGCTGACTGCTGATTATGAATCACTTTTGCGTTTTCTGCGACTTACCAGCACGACGAGGGCGCGTGGAACGGTTGTCAGCGATCGTTTGAGAAGCCCGACTGGCGGATCTGCCTCACCCCTAAGTCCCCTCTCCACACGCGGAGAGGGGACTTGGCCCTGCACTTACTTCCCCACTCCATTTACGGAGAAGGGGCAAGCCGAACGAGAGTGAGATCAACCAGAGCGCAGCAGCACAGCGCGCCACCCTGACAGGTTTTGCACGCACCCTTTGCGAAGAACGCGCATAAGAATTGCCCGCGACTCGCCTGATGTCGGGCAGGGTGAGGGAGACGTGTAGGGGATGCCGGGGAAGGGCGGGCCGTGTTTGCGCAGAAAAGGGCCGGGGATGGGGGTGCGAGCGCGCATAACGCGCTCTGGAGGCCCGCCCAGGCAGATATCCCCATCTGGGGTATTTTGCGGTACCCTATGGTTGCGGCTCCACGCCGCTCCACACTTTGCGCGGACGATGGTCCGGCAGTGCCGAACCGGGAGGACTGATGGCCCCTGATACCTTCAGCCAAATGCTGCGCAAGACCAGCTTGTTCGAGGCGCTGGATGATGACGCCCTGAGCGTGGTGGCAGAGCTGGTCGAAGTGGTCGAATTCCAGCCGCAGCAATACCTGTTCCACGAGCACGAAGCTCGTAGCTCCGTGCTGATCGTTGAGCGCGGCGAGGTCGTCGTGCTGCACGGCAGCGGCCAGCGCCCCGTCACCCTGGCGACGCTCGGCCCTGGCGCGCTGCTCGGCGAGCGTCTGCTGCTGGGCAGCCCGACGCACGTCACATCGGCCTACGCCAGAACCGCTGTGCGCGCGCTGTCGCTTTCGCGGGCCACGCTGGGACATCTCGCCCAAAAACACCCGGATATTTATCAGCAGCTAAGGACGATAGCGGCGGCGACATTGAGCGAGCGGCTCACCTATTCGGCGGCGCAGCAGGCGGGCAGCGACTCGCCCGTGCCCTCTGGCCGCTACCGCATCGAGCGGGATTCGCTGGGAGAGCGGCGCATCCCCGACGAGACCTATTACGGCGTGCAGACCCAGCGGGCGGTCGAGAACTTCCCGATCTCGGATATGCCGATCAGCAAATACCCATTCCTGATCGAGGCGCTGGCTTGCGTCAAGCAAGCGTCGGCCCTGGCCAACCGGGACCTGGGCCTGCTCGATCCGCAGGTGGCGGAGGCCATCATCGCGGCGGCGGAAGAGGTTCGGCGGGGGCTGTGGACGGGCCAGTTTGTGGTGGATGTGATCCAGGGTGGGGCGGGCACTTCCACCAACATGAACGCGAACGAGGTGATCGCCAACCGCGCCCTGGAGCTGCTGGGGTATGGCAAGGGCGAGTATGCGCATGTTCACCCGCTCAACCACGTGAATCTGTCGCAGAGCACTAACGACGTATACCCGACGTCGCTCAAGATCGCGTTGCAGTTCTCCATCGGCGATCTGCTGGGGGCGATGTGCGAGCTGCGGGACGGGTTCGCGGCCAAAGCCGACGAATTCAACGACGTGATCAAGATGGGGCGCACCCAGCTTCAGGACGCGGTGCCCATGACGCTGGGGCAGGAATTCAGCACCTACGCCGTGATGCTGGACGAAGACATGGAGCGGCTGCGCGAAGCGGCGCAGCTTATCCTGGAGATCAACATGGGAGCAACGGCCATCGGCACCGGCATCAACGCGCACCCGGAGTTCGCCGGGCGCGTGTGTCAGCACCTGCGCAAGCTGACCGGGATTCCGCTGGTGATCTCGCCCAACCTGGTCGAGGCCACCCAGGATACCGGCGTCTTTGTGCAGTTGTCGGGCGTGCTCAAGCGCATCGCCGTCAAGCTGTCGAAGACGGCCAACGATCTGCGCCTGCTGTCTTCGGGGCCGCGCGCCGGCCTGCACGAGATCAACCTGCCAGCGGTGCAGCCGGGGTCGTCCATCATGCCGGGCAAGGTCAACCCGGTCATTCCAGAGGTAGTCAACCAGGTGGCCTTCGACGTGATCGGCAACGATGTCACGGTGACCATGGCGGCTCAGGCGGGGCAGCTTCAACTGAACGTGATGGAGCCGGTCATCGCCTACGCGCTGTTCAACAGCCTCACCCACCTGCGCAACGCCTGCCGCGTCTTCCTGACGCGCTGTGTGGAGGGCATCACTGCCAACCGCGAGCACCTGCGCCACATGGTCGAGAACTCGATCGGCATCGTCACTGCGCTCAATCCGTATATCGGCTATGACCAGTCCGCCGCCATCGCTAAAGAAGCGCTGGCCAGCGGTCGCGGAGTGGTCGAGCTGGTGCTGGAGCGCGGCCTGCTCACCCGCGAGCAGGTGGATGAGATTCTCAACCCAGAGCGCATGATCGCCCCACACTGGAAGCCGGAGAGGCCGCCAGCGGAGCCTGGCGATGGGGAAACTCCTCCATGATCGCCCTCATTGACTACGGGGCGGGCAACCTGCGCAGCGTGCGCAATGCCCTGATCCACCTGGGTGCGAGCGTGGTCACCCTGTCCACGCCGGATGGGTTAGCCGGCGCGGATAAGATCGTGCTGCCCGGCGTTGGCGCTTTCGGCGCGGGGATGAATGCCCTGCGTGCAGCGGGCTTCGAGGGGCCGCTGAAAGCAGCAGCGGCGGCGGGCGTGCCGCTGATCGGCATTTGCCTGGGGATGCAGTACCTCTTCGAGTCCAGCGACGAGATGGGCTGGCATCGCGGGCTGGGCCTGCTGCCGGGCCGCGTGACGCGCTTTCCCCCCGCCGGGCCGAAGGTGCCGCACATCGGCTGGAACCAGCTTCACATCCGGCGTGCGCATCCCTTGCTGGTGGGCATCGAGGACGGAGCCTGCGCCTACTTCGTGCACTCGTACTACGTGGACGCGGGCGAGACGGGCGACGTGCTGGCGACGACCGATTACGGGCTGGAGTTCGCTGCGGTGGTGGCGCGCGGCAACCTGTTCGGCATCCAGCCACACCCGGAAAAGAGCCAGGCGGTGGGCCTGCGCATCCTGCGCAACTTCGTGGAGCTGTGAGCATGATCGTCTATCCGGCCATTGACCTGCGGCGCGGGCGCGTGGTGCGCCTCAGGTACGGCGATCCCGCCCAGGAGACCGTGCACAGCGACGATCCGGTAGCCGTGGCCGAGCGCTGGCGCGCGGCGGGCGCGGCCTGGCTGCACGTGGTCAACCTGGACGGGGCGCTCGGCGAAGCGACGCTGGCCCTCGACGCGCTGCGGGCTGTCGCCGGGGTGGGGCTGGCGGTGCAGTTCGGCGGCGGGCTGCGCTCGCTCGATGACGCGGCACGCGCCCTGGACGCGGGGGCGGCGCGCGTCGTGCTGGGCACGCTCGCCGTGCAGCAGCCGGAGATCGCGCGCGAGGCCGTGGCCCGCTTCGGTGCGCCGGCGGTGACGGTGGCCCTCGACGCGCGCGGCGGGCGCGTGGCGACGCACGGCTGGCAGCAGGCCAGCGCGTGGACACCGGCAGAGCTGGGCGCGCGCCTGGCGCAGATGGGCGTGCTGCACGCGCTCTACACCGACGTGTCGCGCGATGGCGATCTGAGCGGCGTAAACGTCGAAGGGACGGCGGCGCTGGCGCGGGCGACCGGCCTGGCGGTGATCGCGTCGGGCGGGGTGGCGTCGCTGGACGATGTGCGCCGTCTGCGGGCGACGGGCGCGGTGGCGGGCGTGGTCATCGGCCAGGCGCTCTACACGGGCGCGCTCGCGCTCGAAGACGCGCTGCGCGCGGCGGGGCAGGTTTAGGCAGGGGCACAGACTATCACCACCAGGGCGCGGAAGACGCGAGAATCACCACAAGACTCTTTGCTTTTCTCTGCGCCTCGGCGGTTCAGGGGCCGCCTGAGAACTCGTGCGCTCGCCCTGGCCCCCCATAGAAATTAGAAGGGAGAGAAGCGCATCCATCAGGCCCCACCCTCCTGGCGGGGAAGGGGCTTGGGCCGGGGGATGGAGGGCACACGGCAGCCAGTCTCCGCTCCATTTCAACCGAATTCGATACGCTACCACCCGCCTCCCCGCGCGCCGAGCGATTCCTGAGCCGTGACGGCGCGCAAAAAGGGGCGTCTCATGACGCCCCTGCACAGACAATGCTCGTTCGGGCGGACTTACTTAGACTCCTCCAGGTGAGACGTGCAGTGCGGGCAGCGCACAGCCGGGATGGGGATCTCGGTGTGGCAGAACGGGCATTCCTTGGTCGTGGGGTCGGCGGGCGGGGCGGGCTTTTCCTTGAGGAAGCGGTTCATCTGCTTGACCAGAAGGAAGACCGCCAGGGCGACGATGATGAAGTTGATCACAGCGTTGATGAACAGGCCGTAGTTGATCGTCGCCGCACCCGCATCTTTGGCCGCCGCCAGCGAGCTGTAGTCGCCGCCCGACAGGTTGATGAACAGGTCGGAGAAGTCAATGTCGTTGAGGAGGTACCCGATCGGCGGCATGATGATGTCATTGACCAGCGAGTTGACGATGTTGCCAAAGGCCACACCGATGATGATACCCACAGCCAGATCGACCACATTGCCGCGCATGGCGAATTGCTTGAACTCTTCAAGGAACTTCTTCATGATGCTCTTTCCCCCGTAGATGGTGATAAGGGCAATAGCCTTATCTCAGTCAATTACTACAATCCCTATTATAACACTGGTTTCTGCATCAGGGTGGGCGCTTTGCGCCCGCGCCGGCGGATGACTCTGACCAACTCGGACTTCCGCTCCCCCCGACCCCGTGTTATAATGCGCCCGCGATGGACGATAGCACCTGGATGCGCCTGGCGCTCGACGAAGCGCGCCTCGCCCTGGCCCACGAGGACGTGCCCATCGGGGCGATTGCTGTGCGCGGCGGGGACGTGATCGCGCGGGCGCACAACCGGCGCGAAGCCGATGGCGACGCGACCGCGCACGCCGAGCTGCTGGTCATCCGCGCCGCGTCCGCCGTCCTGGGCCAATGGCGGCTCGAAGACGTGACGCTGTACTGCACGCTCGAGCCGTGCGCCATGTGCGCCGGGGCGATGATTTTAGCCCGGCTGCCACGCCTAGTCTACGCCGCGCCCGACCCGAAAGCCGGGGCGAGCGGCAGCGTGCTGGACCTGCTGAACCACCCGCAGCTCAATCACCGGGTCGAGGTGGCGGGGGGCGTGCTGGCCGGCGAAGCTGCCGCGCTGATCCGCGAGTTTTTCGCCGGGCTGCGCGCCCAGGGTCAGAAGTGACAACTGTATAGCTCGCCCAAAATGGAGGGGTGCCAGAGTGGTTGAATGGGGCGGTCTCGAAAACCGTTGTGGTGCTTCGCGCCACCGTGGGTTCGAATCCCACCCCCTCCGCCAGCAGGATTTTCCCGGCGAACGCTAAGCCGGTCAGAGGCCGGTTCGCCGGTCATGTTTACCGCGGCCAGACGAATGCGCTGGCCGTTTTCTTTGTGTCTTGCCCCCTCACCCCTGCACCCCTCTCCCTCACCGGGGCGAGGGGAAATCCTGTGTCCTGCGGTTGAAAAACTGGACACTTTTCGGGCCATTCATAAGAGAGGGATC
>JAHDWP010000021.1:7722-56795 GCA_023382715.1 Anaerolineae bacterium | reverse complement strand
CCCCTCGCCCCGGTGAGGGAGAAGCTCAGCGGGCGCGCTCTGCTCCCTTCCCCCCGGCGAGGGGGAAGGGCCGGGGATGAGGGGGCAAGGGCCGGCGCACGACTCGCCGCGCGGGGGTGAGGTCAACCCGGGCGCAGCAGAGCAGCGCCCCTACCGCCTGACGAATTTCGCGCACCCCTGCACGCTGCCCGGTTGATCCCCTCTGCATACGGTATACTCTCTGCACAATACCTTGCGCATCACCGCGCAGCAGAGACCGTCGGCGCCGGGGGGCCTGAGGGCGCTCTGGCAGTGGGGGATGAGAAGCAGCCGTTGGCTGAAGCGATGCGTGAAGTTCGAGAGTGGCTGCGGGCGATCAACACCTGGGACGTAATGCGCAGGCTTTTCCCCTGGCAGGACTTTCCTTCTGCCAGGCTGCCCATCGCCCGCCACGAGAAAGTCGGCTCGCTGGCCCTGGTGCGCATCGCCGATTTCGTGGATCGCATTCCGCCCCTGGCCTGGATAGTGATAGTGGGATTTTATATGGCGGCTGTGGTACACTCGCGCTCATCTCAGGCACCGTTCTGCCTCAATGGGCTGCTGCTGCTGGCGCCGCTGGTCCTGTTCGCCCCGTCGCTGCTGGTGTGGGCGCTCCTGCTCGGCCTGACGCTGGCACCGATCATCGCCCGCGAGCGCGAGGATGGCACCTGGGAAGTGCTGCGCACCGTGCCATACAGCACCGAGGAGCTTCTGCTGGCCAAGGCGCAGGGCGCTCTGGCGTCGCTGCGCGACCTGCTGCGGCGAGCGTGGTGGCTGTGGTATGTGCAGATTCAGGGGCTGATCGCCATCCTGATCATCGGCAGCGGGATCGCCCTGGTGTCAGGTATACCCGGTGTTTCGGGCCGAGAGCAGGGAAGCCTCACCCAGAATCTGCTGTGCGCCGGGGCACTTGGGCTGGTGCTGGCCCTCATTGCCGGCTATCTGTTTGATCGCGTGCAGCAGCTCACCCTGATGATCGTTGCCGCGCTGGCTGCCAGCACCGGGTCATCTTCCGTCCGCGAAGCCGCAACAGCGGCGGTGACGGCCTCGCTGCTGGCCTGGGGCATAGATGTGATGGTGGGCGTGGCCGTGCTGGCGGTTCAGCCGGTGGGCGAAGTGCGAGACGTCGGGTTCAGCCTGGCTGCGATGATCGTGCTGGGTCCGGTTGCCGGGTACCTGATCGAGCTAAGCCCGCTGGTCATCCTGCCGATGGCGCTGGCGACCTACCTGGCGCGCAGCGTCGCCATCCGCCAGTTATGGGGGGTGGCCGTGCGCGGTGCGGAGAAGCTGTAAGCCGGATCGCCGTATAGCCGGGCGCGCATAAACCTCGCGTTGCATCATGGCGCGGACGCTGGTATAACATCCGCCCATAGCAAAAGACATCGGCAAACAGTGCCCCAGCGAACTGCGAGGCGCTGGGAGAAAGGTGAGGCCCTATAGTAAAACTGCACTATACGAAAAAAGCAACTCGCTGCACTGTACAAACCAACCCTAAGGAGGCGTTCGTAATGAAAAAGTTAACCATTTTTGTTATCGTCATCCTGGCCACTATGCTGGCCCCGATGACGGCGCTCGCCCAGGAACCGGGCAGCGGCGGCCCCGTGATCGAAGGCAACTTCGGTGGCTCGGTCAACTTCGGCGCCATGAACCCGCTGCGCAACAACGACACAGCGACGAACCGTATCACCGGCCTGATGTTCCCGACGGTCATCGGCGCCAGCGGCATCACTCAGACCTACGGCCTCGTCGGCGACGAAGCCGTCTACGGCGCGCTGGCCACCGGCTACACCATCTCGGATGACGGCCTGGTCTATACCTTCACGCTGCGCGATGACGCAACCTGGACCGATGGCACGCCCATCACCACCAAGGACGTCAAGTTCAGCTTCGACGCCATCGCCAGCGGCGCCATTGACGCCCCGCTGTACGGCTACTTCAACTACGTGGCCGACGGCAACCCCACCGGCGTCAAGGAAATCCGCATCATTGACGACTACACCTACGAGGCGGTCTTCGAGGTCGCGGCCTGCACCGCGCTCGGCCTCGGCGCCGGCTTCCCCGTTGTCCCGGCCCACGTCTGGAACTACGACGGCAGCCCGGACTTCGACTTCTCGGTGCTGAAGGATCACCCCTTCGACTCCAACCCGTCGCCCGCCTTTGGCCCGTTTGAGTTCGCCAGCTTCAACCCCGGCGAGGCCGTGGCTGTCAAGGCGACCACCACCTGGCCCGATGGCGTGGTCATCCCCTCCGGGTTCATCTACCGCGATGTGCCCGACCAGACCGTGCTGGCCGAGCAGTTCCTGGCTGGCGAGACCAACTTCATTGACGGACCGCCCGTGCAGCGCCGTCCCGACATCCGCGCGGCTGCCAACGTGGTGGCCGTTGACATGCCCGGCAACTCGTGGGACTACGTGGGCCTGAACCTGGCCGACCCGGACAACCCGCAGCCGGGCCGCGACGAGAACGGCAACCCCATTGACCAGGGTCACCACCCGATCTTCGGGGATGTCCGCGTCCGCCGCGCGCTCCAGCACGCGATCAACGTCGAGGACATCGTCAGCGGCGCGGTCTTCGGCGAAGGCTCGGTCATGGCTTCCAGCCAGATCCCGACCTCCTGGGCCAAAAACCCGGACCTGGCGCCGATCCCCTACGACCCAGAGCTGGCTGCCCAGATGCTCGACGAAGCTGGCTGGCCGCTGGGGCCGGACGGCGTGCGTATCTGCCAGGGCTGCCTCTACGCTGAAGAAGGCGCGCCCTTCGAGTTCGAGCTGATCACCAACCAGGGCAACACCCGTCGCGAGGCCATCGGCCAGATCATCCAGGATCAGCTCTACGACCTGGGGATCAACGTGGACTTCCAGGCCATTGACTGGCAGTCGGTGCTGGATCAGACCTTCGGCGCGCAGACCTTCGATGCCTACATCATCGGCTGGCGTCAGGGCTTCCCCGATGATCCGGATCAGATCCAGCTCTTCGGCAGCGCCAACGACGACCCGGCCAACCAGTCCAGCAACGCGGTGTCCTACTACAACCCGCGCTTCGAGGAGCTGTCGCTGCAGGCCTCTACGCTGCCCGGCTGCGACCCGGCTGAGCGCGCTGCGATCTACTACGAGATCGAGAAGATGCTGCAGGACGACCAGCCCTACCTGTGGCTCTTCGTGCAGAATACCATGTACGCGGCTTCCACTGAGGTGGCAGGGTTCGCTCCGTACCCGAACGCGCCCCTGTGGAACGTCCACACCTGGACGATCGCCCAGTAATGCTCTAACGCTCCCAGGACTCCTGGCCGGCAGCCCAGACGGGTTGCCGGCCAGAGTCCTCTGGCAGATCTCACGAAAGGAGACGGATAACCAGACAATGACGCAATTTATCCTGCGACGGCTCATCCAGGCCATCCCCACCCTCTTTGGCATCACGGTCCTGACCTATGCGATCATCGTCGCTGCGCCGGGCGATCCCGTCTCGACCCTGACCTTTGGGCCTAGGACCACCAAAGCCCAGCGAGTGGCCCTGGCCGCCCAGCTTGGCACCAACGATCCGGTCTATAAACAATATATTCGCTGGCTGATCGGCAACGACTGGCAGAAGTTCCCCAAAGTTGACGGGCGCGGCAACCCGGTCCTGGACAGCAATGGCGAGCAGATTGTGGAGCGCGGCACCAAGAAGGGCATCCTGCGCGGCGATTTCGGGACTTCGTTCGTCACCAAGCGGCCCGCTCTGGAGCTTATCATAGAGAAATTCCCGGCCACCGCAGAGCTGGGATCGCTGTCGCTGCTGGTCGGCATCCTGTTGGGCGTATCCATCGGCGTGCTGGCCGCCGTGCAGCGGGGCGGGGTTTTCGACAACCTGACGCGCGTCATGGCCGTCATCTTCAGCGCCGTCCCCGTGTTCTGGCTGGGGCTGACCCTGCTGCTCATTTTTGGCTCGTGGCTGGGCTGGCTGCCGATGGGAGGGCGCTACCCTACCAATTATTTCCTGACCGGTGAGGTTTCCCTCGCCGACCGGATCGAGCACCTGATCCTGCCCGTCGCGGTGCTGTCCACTGGCTGGATCGCCATCCTGTCGCGCTTTATGCGGGCTTCCACCCTGGACGTGCTCAGCCAGGACTATGTGCGCACGGCGCAGGCCAAAGGTCTCGCCTATCGCCAGATCTGGTTCGTCCATGCCGCGCGCAATGCCCTGATCCCCATCGCCACCATCCTGGGGCCGGCCATCCCCGGCATCATTGGCGGGGCGCTCATCACAGAGACGATCTTCTCCTGGCCGGGCGTCGGGCGCACGACCTATTCGGCAGTGCTGACTCAAGATTATCCGGTGATTATGTGCGCAGTGATCATCGTATCCCTGACCACTATCGTCGGCTACCTGCTGTCCGATATTCTCTACGCGCTCATTGACCCGCGCATCCGGCTGTCGTAGGAGAACGCTGATGTCAGCTTCGGAAGCTGCTGTGCTGAGTTTGCATAACGAAGATGAATACCGCGGCCAGACACTCGGGCAGCTTGCCCTGCTGCGCCTGCGCCGCGATCACCTGACTCTGATTGCCATCGGCGTGATTCTGCTGCTGACCGTTTTGGCGCTGCTGGCCCCGGTCATCTCTGATACGCTGGACGTGAACTACCGCCGCACGGACCTGCGGAACACCTTCGCGAAGATCGGCTCGCCGGGCCACCCGCTGGGGACCGACGACCTGGGCCGCGATCACCTGTCACGGTTGCTTTACGGGGCGCGCGTGTCATTGGGCATCGGCTTTTCTGCGGCGCTGGTGTCGCTGATTGTGGGCACCACAGTGGGCGTTGTCGCGGGCTTCTACCAGGGCAGCCGGCTGGGCTTCATTGATGATCTGATCATGTGGTTTGTCATCACCCTGAACTCGGTGCCGTCGCTGTTCTTGTTATTGATCATCTCGGCCATGCTCTCGCCCACGGTGTTCACGCTGATCCTGATCCTGGCGCTGCTTTCGTGGACCAGCACCATGCGCTTCGTGCGCGGCGAGACGCTGTCGCATCGAGGCCGCGAGTATATCGTGGCCGCGCACGCCATCGGCGCCAGCACGCCGCGCATCATGTTCCTGCATATCCTGCCCAACATCTTCTCGGTGCTGGCCATCAACCTGGCCAGCGACATCGGCGGCTTCATCCTGGTCGAGTCGGCGCTGAGCTTCCTGAACCTGGGCGTGCGCCCGCCCACGCCAAGCTGGGGCAACATGCTGATCAACGCCCAGACCTTCTACACGATGGGCGTTCACCTGGTCATCATGCCCGGCCTGATGATCGTCATCACCGTGCTGTGCCTGTTCCTGATCGGCGACGGCGTGCGCGATGCGTTCGACCCCCAGGCCTCCAAGAAGATAGCTTAAGCGTCCGGCGTGGCCGCTGCCGCCTGTGCTTTCGTAGGGGCGTATCGCAGACGCCCCTCCCCCTGGCCCCAGCCGGCGATCAAAGTCCCCCTCTCTAGCCGAGCTAGAGAGGGGGATTGAGGGGATGAGGCGTAGGGGCGTATGGCGATACGCCCCTCTTCGTCCCCGCCGGCCAGCCGCACACGACAATCCCCCGCTGCGCTGTTATGATCTCAGCGGAGCGCACGATCAGCACAGTCAGGACGGGCCATGAACCCTCTCAGCGCGGACATCCGGCTGCTCGGCGGGCTGCTCGGCGTGGTCATCCGCGAGCAGCACGGCGACGACGCCTTCAACACGGTCGAGGCCGTGCGCGCGGCGGCCAAAGCGCGCCGTGCCAATGAGCCGGGCGCTGCCGACGAGCTGCTCGCGCACATCCGCCAGCAGGACCTGGCCGGCAAGCGCATCCTGATCAAAGCCTTCAGCAACTATTTCCAACTGATCAACGCCGCCGAAGACCAGCAGCGCATCCGCGTGCTGCGCCAGCGCGAGGCGGACGGCGCGCTGAGCGAATCCATCGGCGACGCCATCCGCGCCCTGCGCACAGCGGACCTCAGCGCCGCCCAGGTGCGCGCGCTGCTGGAGCAGGTCAGCGTGCGCCTGGTGCTGACCGCCCACCCCACCGAGGCCAAGCGCAAAGAGGTGCTCGTCAAGCAGCGCCACATCGTGCAGATGATGACCCGCCGCGAGCGCGAAGCCCTGCTGCCGCGCGAGATGAGCGCCCTCGAAGCGGCGCTCGCCGAAGAGATCGAGGAGCTTTGGCAGACACGCCCCACCCGCGCCTCGCGCGCTTCCATCGCCGACGAGGTGGATTTCGTCGTCTATTTCCTGACCTCGGTGGTCATGGACGTGCTCATCGCCCTCACCGACGATCTGCGCGCCAGCCTGCAGGCGCACTACCCCGCCGAAGACTGGCGCACCCTGCCCCCGCTGGTGCGCTATAGCTCGTGGGTCGGCGGCGACCGCGACGGTCACCCCAACGTCACGCCCGAGGTTACGCTCGCCACACTGCGCGCGCATCGCGCCGCGATCAGCGCCGTCTACTGCGAGGCTGTCGCCTTCCTGCGCGAGCATCTCACCCAGTCCACCGACGACCTGCCCGCGACGGACGCGCTGCGCGCGGCGGTGACCCGCCAGCGTGGCGGGGATGCGCTGCGCTTCCCCGGCGAGCTTTACCGCGAGATGCTGGACATCATCGGCGAGAAGCTGAGCGCGGGCAGCTACCAGGGCGGCGACGAGCTGCTGGCCGACCTGCGCCTGATCGAGGACAGCCTGGCCGCTCGCGGCGCCGGGCGCGTCGCCGAGGGCGCGCTGCGCCGGCTGATCCGCCAGGTGCGGCTGTTCGGGCTGCACCTGGTGCCGCTGGAAGTGCGCGACGATGCGCGGCTCCAGGCGGCGGCCCTTGACGAGATTCTGCGCGCCTATGAGATCTGCCCGAACTACCTGGCCCTGCCGGAGCCAGACAAGCAGGCGCAATTGCTGAGCGAGATCGTCAACCCGCGCCCGCTTTTCCCCGTCGAGCCGGCCTTCTCCGAGCCGACGAATCGCGTCATTGCCACCTGGCGCATGATCGCCGCCGCCCACGCCGCCTGCGGCCCGGCGGCCCTGGACACGATGATCGCCAGCATGTGCAGCGCGCCCAGCGACGTGCTGACCCTGCTGCTCTTCGCCCACGAGGTCGGCGTGCAGCGCGACATAGACCTGGTGCCGCTCTTCGAGACGATTGACGCTCTGCGCGCCGCGCCGGACATCGTCTGCGACCTGCTGGCCATGCCTCTCTTCCAGGACTACCTGGCCGCGCGCGGCCAGCGCTTGCAGGTGATGCTCGGCTATTCGGACAGCGCCAAAGACGGCGGCTACCTGGCCTCTAGCTGGGGGCTGTACGCGGCGCAGGAACAGCTTGGCGCAGTCTGCGATGAGCACGGCATCACGCTGGAGCTGTTTCACGGGCGGGGCGGCAGCATCGGGCGCGGCGGCGGCCCCACCAACCGCGCCATCCTCGCCCAGCCCCCCGGCGCCATGCGCGGGCGCATCAAGATCACCGAGCAGGGCGAGGTCATCGCCCATCGCTACAGCAACGCCGACATCGCCCGTCGCCATCTGCACCAGGTGACGCACGCCGCCCTGCTGAGCACCCTCACGCCCTCGGTGGCGAACCTGCGCCCGGAGTGGCGCGCGGCCCTGGCCGAGCTGGCCAGCGCCGGCCAGGCTGCTTTCCGGCACTTCGTCTACGAGACGCCCGGCTTCCTCGATTACTGGCAGCAGGCCACACCGATCAACGAGCTGGCCGAGATGCCCATCGGCTCGCGCCCGGTTCGGCGCAGTCAGGGCGGCTTCGCCCAGATTCGGGCCATCCCCTGGGTGTTCTCGTGGATGCAGAGCCGGGCCATCATCCCCAGTTGGTACGGTGTCGGCCACGCTTTCGAGGTCTACTGCACCGCGCACGACTGCGCCGAAGAAGGCCTCGACCTGCTGCACGCCATGTACTGCGGGTGGCCGTTCTTCTCCGCGCTCATCCAGAACGTCGAGCTGGACCTGGCCAAGGCGGACATGGGCATCGCCCGGCTGTACGCCTCGCTGGTGGACGACGCAGCCCTGCGCGCGAGCATTTTCGGCGAGATCGAGAGCGAATACGCCCGCGCCTGCCGGTGGATTACGGCCATCACCGGGCAGGACGATCTGCTGGCCGAGATACCGGTCATCCGCCACTCCATCGAGCGCCGCAACCCGTATATTGACCCGCTGAACTTCATCCAGGTGGAGCTGCTGCGCGAGCTGCGCCAGCTTGACCCGGCGGCCCCCACCTATCAGGAAGTGTGGCAGGCGTTCATGCTCACCGTCAACGGCATCGCCGCCGGCATGAAGAACACAGGATAGGCGGCCCTTCGGCTCTCACAACAGAAACGGGCGACCCGTCCCCAGGTCGCCCGCTTCGTGCTGTGAAGATGCGCCTGTGCGCCCGCAGCGATCAGGCGAGCGGCACGGGCGTCACCGCCAGGGTGACGATACGCTTGGCCGGGATGGTCAGGGCGAGCGCGCCCTCTTCTGTCAGGGCCAGCGGCGGGCCGGCGGGCGCTTCGAGCAGGTTCACCGGAACGGCTTCCTGCACCGGGAAGCCGAAGCGCACCCGGCCCTCTGTGGTTGTCTCGCTGCTATTGTAGAAGCGCACGATCAGCCCCTGGCCCGCTTCGGCGGGCTTGATCGCGCTGAGCACCAGCGCCGCCGGCTCCAGCGCGACCACTGTCTGCGTGGCGGGCAACGGGCCGGTGGCCAGCGGCACAACCGCCGCCCGCAGCGACGCGCCAAAGGTGTAGGCTTCGCGCGCCGCCGCGTCCAGGTCGAACGCGCCGCCGAAGGGAATCACGCTGATGTCGGACTCGGCGGGGCCGAGGCACTGTCCGCCCGGTGTGGCGAACTCCGGCCCGGCGTGCCCCACGCGGCAGGCCAGGTCGCCGCGCGACAGCCAGCCCACACTGCGCAGCAGAGTCACGGCCAGCGTCGCGCCCGCCTCGGTGGGGATTAGCTCGTACTCTGGCAGGCCGCGCACAGCCACGAGCATCCCCTGCCCATCTTTCTCAACCGCCACGAAGCCGCGCTGGGGCGCGGTCGGCTGCGGCTGCTCGGCCCAGTCCGTCGTGTCGCCGTGCTGCTGGGGCGTGCGGGCGATGCGGTCGAAGTGCCCGTCGGCGATGGCCCGCTCGCTGCGCACGCCGCTGGGGAACAGGGCGCGCAGCCGGTGATCTTCAGCGCGGTTGTCGAGCGCCGTGTGGATGTCCAGGCGGCGGCTGTGCGGCAGCAGCGCCGCCGTCGTCACCACCGGCACGCGCACCGTCTCCGCGCTGCGCGTGTCGCGCTGCGGGGCCAGGCGCGCCGGCAGTTCCAGGGTCAGCGTGACGCGCAGCGCCTGCCCCAGCGGGCCGGCGTCCACGCGCTCGATCTGCGGCGGGGCAGCGGGCGTCTGCACCAGCCGGTCGCGCTCCGGCGGGCAGTAATTGTACTCATCACCCCGGTCGCCGCCGTCCTCAAAAGCGTTCAGGTCGCGCAGGACGCGCCCGGTCGCCTTGTCGAGCACGCTCAGGTGACCTGTGAGCGGGTCGGCTTCCACGCGCAGCCAGGCGTTCTCGATGACCGTCTCGCGCGTCACCGCTGCGGGGTGCTCCTCGACCGGCCCCGGCGCGGCCCGCAGCCGGTAGCTCCGCCAGCCGGTGCCGGGCACGTCGCGCGCCTCGAAGGCCAGCCGCGACGGGCGCCCGAAGCGCACGGTCAGGCGGCAGCGCGGGGCCGCCCGCAGCGCGGGATGCTGGCGCAGCGCGCGCGCCAGCCGCGCCAAACCGATCACGTCGCGCGGGTGCTGCTCGGTGAGGATCAGCTCCAGGCGCGGCTCGCCCTCGCTCAGCCAGGCGCGGGCGTCGCGGATCAGGCGGTTGAGATAGATGCCGATCTCAAGCTGCTCCAGGAACGCGGCCAGGTCGTCGCCAGCCAGCCAGCGCTGCTCCAGCACTTCCTCGTGGCCCTTCGTCCAGGCGGCGGGCACCGGCTCGCCGCGATCGTCGCTCAGCGCGTAATGCTGTTCCGGCCCCAGCCAGGGCACGTCGGCCTCGACGCGCCCCGCCGCCGCGCCCGGCACCGGGTTGAAGACAACCAGCGCCAGGTCTGCGGGCAGCGTCGTGACCTCGTGATCGGGCGGAGCGCTCGCCCTCTCTGGCGTTGGCGGGGCGGGCAGCGCCGCCGTGTCCAGGTGAGCGGCCAGGTCGCGCAGCCCTTCGTCCGCCAGCCGCCCGGCGATCTGCGCGCTCCAGGCGAAGCGGGTGCGCATCTCGTCGTGCACCTGGTCAATCGAGCAGCCGCAGATCGAGTCGTGGGGGTGATTTTCGATGAGATAGCGCCAGCTTTGCCACAGGTCTCCCTGGCGGCTGGGCGCGTTCCACAGCGTCCCCAGCGCCGCCAGCGGCTCAGCGTAACGCTCCAGCAGCGTCTCGCACGCCTGGTTATGCTGCTTGATCCACATGCGCGTGGAGAGCACGCCCGGCAGCAGGTAATGGCGGCGCGGAGAGCGCAGTTCGCCGCGCACGACCGGCAGATCGGGGTCAGGCCCCAGGGCAGCGCGCACCGCCCGCACATACGCGGGGATGGTGCCGTGCCGCAGCCGCGCCCGACCCTGCAGGGCGGCGTTCGCCGCGCCGATCAGAGCGGGAATCTCCGGCTGAGGCGGCTGGTGATCCGTCCCGTTGAGCAGCAGCAGGCAGTTGGCGCGCGTGTGCGGCCCCAGCCGGTCAATCTGCCGCTCGATCGTGCGCGTGAAGACGGCGGGATCGGTGGGCGCCCACTCCAGGTTGCCATAGCCTTCGCGCAGATAGAGAGCCAGCACGCGCGTGCCGTCCGGCGCTTCCCACCACAATTCCAGCGGCTCCTCGGACAACCCGCGCCGGAAAATGGCCGTCTCCACGCCGGCGCCCGCCAGAATTTGCGGAAGCTGGCTGATGTGCCCGAAGGGGTCGGGCGTGTAACCGATCAGCATCCGCTCGCCGAAACGACCGCAGATCGCCGCACCCAGCATCAGGTTGCGCACCGTAGACTCCGGCCCCGCCAGAAACTCGTCGGGCAGGATGTGCCAGGGGCCGATGACCAGCCGCCCGGACTGAATCTGGCGGCGCAGGTCGGCCTCGCGCTCCGGGCGCAGCGCCAGGTAATCTTCCAGGATGATCGTCTGCCCGTCGAGCATGAAGCTGTGGAAGGCCGGGTCGTCGTCCAGGATGTCGAGCAGGTCGTCAATCAAGCGCACCAGGCTCAGGCGGAAGTCCTGAAATGTGCGGTACCACTCGCGGTCCCAGTGCGTGTGCGAGACGACGATCATTTCATAGACAGGTGCTGACATAGCTCGCTCACTTTGTAGAGGGTGGTTGGTTGCTGGTTGCTGGTTGCTGGTTGAATAGACAGAGCACAGCACACCCCTCCACAAGCCAGCCACCAATCACCAATTACCAATTACCTCAAATAAACCGGATTCGTCAGCGCGCGCAGCAGGTCGCCGTCCTCACCGCTGACAAGCTGCGCGCGCACATACGCCGTGCCGGACACGTCCAGCACCCTCTCCATGACCTCGTCCTCGCCGGCGACAGGCTGGCGGGCCAGCAGGCCGGACGCGCCGTGCAGCTCCAGAGCTGACCCGGCCCCGCCCACCACGTGCACGGTCAGCGCCAGGCGGTTGTCCGGCGGGCGCGCGACGACATCGCCCATCATCGCCGGGCCGGCGCGCAGCGTCAGGCGCGGTCCATCTGCCCCCTCGCTGACGAAAGCGTGCCCGGCGCGCAGCGCGTCCAGCAGCGCCGCCGCGCTGGGCGGGCCGGGGCAATACACCCAGGTCGTCGGCGTGCCGATGCGGGCCACTTCGTCCGCCCCACCCCGCAGACGATGCGCGTCGCTGCCGCCGACGGCCACCAGCCGCTCGCCCGCGTTCAGGCGCTGCTCGTAATAGGTCAGCGAGACGGCGTTGAACAGTCTCCAGGGGCCGTTCCACACTTCCAGGCAGTGCGAGCCGGTCACCTCGGCGAACTCCCAGGGCGGCCCGTAGGGGCGCGGGTGGTTGCATGAGGTCAGGTAGCCGCGCGCCCGCGCCGCCTGAATCGCCTCGGCCAGCAGTTCCGGCGTCAGCGTGCGGAAGTCAATCCAGCCGCGGTCGCCCCACACGTTCCAGTGGCCCCGGTAGGTCGTCACTTCGAAGGCGGGGATCAGGATCAGGCCGGGCGTGTCCAGCGCGGCCAGCTCGATCAGGTGGCTGAGCGTATTGTGATCGGTGATTGCCAGAAAGTCCAGGCCCAGCGCGCGCGCCGCCGCGATCACCTCAGCGGGCGAGGAATCGCCGTCGCTGTGGTACGTGTGGCAGTGCAGCTCGCCGCGATACCAACCGTCCGGCCTGGCGACGGAGCCTGGCGCGTCCTGGCGCAGGGACAGCATGGCTGGCGGCGGGGAATCGCTCACCCCCTCCGCCGGGCTGAAGCGCAGCGTCACCCGGTAATCGCAGCCATGCGGCCCCACCTTGTACAGCCCCAGGAAGATGTACCAGGTGCCCGGCGTCAGCGGGCCGGGCAGGTAGCCAGGCGTCGCCGCCGCCGGCATCACAAAGAATTCGCGGCGGGCGCTGCCGCTCCAGCCGCGAAAACCCGCCTCCATGAAGGCGAGGCCGCGCTCGTCGAACAGCCCGATATCCACCGTGTTGCCGCCCGTCAGGTGCGGGTCGGAGCCGATGGCCTCGCTGTACTCGTAGCGCACGTCGAGCCGCCCCGCGCCCTCCGGCATCTCGAACGGCAGATAGAGGAAGCTGCCTTCCTGCGCCGGCGTCGTGTGCCCGGCCAGCACGCGCTCAATAGACACGGTGAGCGCGCTCATTGCAGCAGGTTGCCGTCCGCGTCATAAGCGTAGCTGACGTTCAGATCGGGCACCAGCCAGATCTCGTGCGGCAGGTCCGGCGGCTCGTCGCGGAAAAGGCGCACCGAAACCAGCTTGCCGGCCACGCGCACCACGATCAGCACTTCGCCGCCCATCGGCTGCACGGCGTAGACCTGCGCCGGGATCGCGCCGGGCGACGGTTCAACCTGCGGCGTCAGGTGTTCGGGGCGCACGCCCAGGGTGATCGTCTGCCCGTCGGTCAGCTTGCCGTTCAGCCGCCCGAACAGGGCGCTCAGGTCAATGCCCGGCTCCTGCCCGTTCAGGCGGAACAGGCCGCGCGCCAGGTCTATCGTGCCCGCCAGCAGGTTCATGGGCGGGCTGCCGATGAACGAGGCGACGAAGGTGTTGGCCGGGCGGCGATACACTTCCAGCGGCGCGCCGATCTGCATGACGCGCCCGTAATTCATGATCACGATGCGGTCGGCCAGGGCCATCGCTTCGGCCTGGTCGTGCGTCACGTAGACGGTCGTCACGCCCAGCTCGTGCTGCAGGTGCTTGAGGAAGGCCCGCGCCTCCAGCCGTAGCTGCGCGTCGAGGTTGCTGAGCGGCTCGTCGAAGAGGAAGCACAATGCCTGGTGAACCACCGCCCGCGCCACCGACGCGCGCTGCTGCTGCCCGCCGGAGATCTGCCCCGGACGCCTGTCCAGCAGATCGCCGATCTGAAGCTGCTGGGCGACTTCCGCCACCCGCTCGGTGCGCTCCTGCTTGCCCACGCCGCGCACCTTGAGCGGGTAACCGATGTTCTCCAGGATCGTCATGTGCGGGTAGAGCGCGTAGTCCTGGAAGACCATCGCCACATCGCGGGCGCGCGGCGGCAGCCGCGTCACGTCGCGCTCGCCGATCAGGATGCGCCCCTCGTCGGCGAATTCCAGCCCGGCGATCAGGCGCAGCGTGGTCGTCTTGCCGCAGCCGGAAGGGCCGAGCAGGGCCACGAACTCGCCATCGCCGACGGTCAGCGTCACGTCGTTGACGGCAGTCACGCTGCCAAAACGCTTGACGACATGCTCAAAGATAATCTGCGTCATCGTGTTGTTTGTCCGTAGCTCAGGGTTAGCTCTTGATACCGCCGAAGAAGCGGAAGCCAAAACGCCAGTTGACGATCAGATACAGCACCAGCACCGGGATCGTATACAGGAAGGCGTAGGCCGAGAGCAGCGTCAGGTTGGGCGTGCCGGCCTCGGTGTAGAACGAGTAGGAAGCGATGGACGCCGGCATACGGTCCGGGCTGCGCAGCAGCACCGACGGGATGAGAAACGCGCCCCAGGCGTTGACGAACGCCCAGATGGCCACCACCACCACGCCGGGCCGCACCATCGGCAGGGCCACGTCGCGGAAGACGCGCAGCGACGACGCGCCGCAGACCAGGGCCGCCTCTTCATACGAGCGCGGGATCGAGTCGATGAAGTCGCGCATGATGAAGATCGCCGACGGCAGCAGCCCGCCGGTCATCACCAGGATGACGCCGGCGTAGGTGTCAATCAGCCCCAGCCGGAACACCAGCAGAAAGATGGGCACCATCGCTGCCGTGCCGCTGACCACCGACGAGAACAGGATCAGCACATAGACCAGCACATCGCGCCCCGGCACGTGCGTGCGCGACAGGCCGTAGGAAGCCATCGTCGCCACGCCCGCCACCAGCACCATCACCCCGCCGCCGATGATCAGGTTGTTCTGGAACAGCGCGCGCATGGCGAACTTGTTGTGATAGACTGCCTCGAAGTTCGCCAGCGAGGGGTTGGTGGGAATGGTCACCGCCAGGTTCGCCTGCGTGTTGAACGGCGCGGTGATCAGCCACAGCAGCGGGGTGACGAAGGACGCCGCGATGACCACCGAAAAAGCAAAAAGCAGCCCCCGCGCCAACCACGAACGTATCACAAAGCTGTTCATGTCGCCCTCCGGCGGCGGATGGACGCCAGGTAGATCAGGGCCAGCCCCAGGTTGATCAGCATCATTACGACGGCAATCGAGCTGCCTTTGCCGAACTCATGCCGCCCCATGAACGCCGTGCGGTAGGTGTAGATGGAGACCACCTCCGTGCGCTTGGCCGGGCCGCCGCCTGTCAGCAGGAACGGCGTGAAGACGTTGAACGTCCACAGCGTGATCAGGATCAGGTCGGTCAGGATGTGCCCGCGCAGCAGCGGGAAGAAGATGTCGCGGAACTTCTGCCAGGCCGTCGCGCCGACAACCTCCGCTGTCTCCACATACGAGGGCGGGATCGTCTCCAGCGCGCCCGAAAAGAGCAGCATGGAGAAGGCCGTGCCGCGCCACGAGTTGAAGAGGATGATGGATTGCAGCGGGCGCTCGAACAGCCAGTCGGGCCGCCCCAGCCCAACTGTTTCGAGCACGCTGTTGAGCGTGCCGAACTCCCAGTCGAGAAAGGCCACCCAGGTGAAGGCCACCACCGTTTCGGGGATGATCCAGGCCAGGATGACCAGCGTGAACACCACCTCGCGCAGCACGCCGCGCTTGCGATAGAAGGCCCAGGCGATGAGCATCCCCATCCCCGCCTGGCCGATCAGCGCCGACCCCACAACGAACTGCGTGGTGATCTTGAGCGCGCTGCCGAACTCGCCCAGGCGCATCCAGCGGTCGGGGTTGAACAGGTGCCGGTAGTTGTCCAGGCCGACGAATTCGGGGTTGGGCGCGGTGGTCCCCAGCAGCGTCTGGTTGGTGAAGCTGAGCAGGAACACGCGCACAAACGGGTACAGCAAGAACACAATCACAAAGAGTATGGCGGGCGTCAGAAAGATAATCCCCACTCTCGCCGGGAATATGGCGTGCTTTCGTTCCACGGTGCGCTCCAGAAGACTGGGGGGCCAGGCCGCGCGGCCTGGCCCCATGTCGTTGGCGCAGCGAAGCGCCGCAGCTACTCAAGCGTCTTGACGTTGTCCGCGCCCGCGATCTCGGTCACCGCCTCGGCGAAGGCGTCCATCGCCTCTTCAGGCGACATCTCGCCGGAAACCACGCGCTCGGTCATGAGCTGAATCTCGGTGGAGATCAGCGGGTACTCCGGCAGCATGGGCCGCACAGTCGAGTACTGGAGCAGCGCGTTGGCCATGGCCGTCATCACCGGGTCGCCGGCCACTTCCACATCGTCGCGGAAGCTGATGCGCGGCTGCATCAGTTCGAAGGCGCGCACCTGGTCCCGGCTCGACATGTACGAGAGGAACGCCCACGCCTCCTTCGGATGCGGGGTGTTGGGGTTGATCAGCCAGCCGGTGCCGCCGGAGATGCTGACGAAGTCCTGGCCGCGATAGCCCGCACCCGGCTCCTTGGCCGGCATCATCGCCCAGCCAACCACCTCGTTGCGGTTCTCGACGGCGGTCTCCGACCCCGGCGCGATCACCGAGCGCCAGAACCAGTCGCCCTCAACCAGCATGGCGATCTGGCCATCGCGGAAGCCGACGAACGAGCGGTTGCGCCCGTCCTGCAGAAGCTGCATGCGGGCGTCGCCCAGCCCCTCGTCCACGTAGACAGTCTTGTAGAAGTTGAGCGTGTCGAGAATGCCCTGACTCTTGATGATCCACTTGCCATCGTCAAAGTCGTACAGGTGATGGCCCGCGCCCAGCAGCACCATGAAGTAGCCCTGCATGGTCGTGGCCTCGCCCATCGCTGTGCCCGCATTGACCTGCAACGGAGTCTCGATTCCGGCTTCCTTCAGCGTGCGGGCCGTGTCCAGCACCTCTTCCCAGCTTGTCGGCTGCCAGGGCAGCGCGATGCCGGCCTGCTCGAAGAGGTCCTTGCGGTAGAAGATCTGGCGGACGTCAGTGCCGGCGGGGATACCGTAGCGCTCGCCCTGATAGGACAGGATGGCCTGGATGCCGTCCGAGATGTGGCCCCAGCCTTCCCAGTCATTGACTTCCGGGCCGACCACTTCCGCCAGCGGCTTGAGCAGCCCGGCCCCGACAAACTCCGGCACCCAGAAGCCGTCGAAGGAGATGATGTCGTAGCCGCTGCCGACGCTCAGGTCGAGCGCGTACTGCTCCTTGAGCTGCTCGTCGCCGCCGCCAAACTCGACCAGCTCGACATCAATCGGCGTGCCCTGCGCTGCCATCGCCTCTTCGAAAGTGGGGATGGTGAAAGTAGTCAGCCATACGGCGAGGTTGTGGTTCACGCCACCCACCACACAGCGGCAGGTGATCGTGACTTTGACCGGTTCCTGGGCCTGGACCAGGCCGATATTCAGCGCGCCCAGAGCCAGGACGGTCACCAGCAGAAGGGTAAGGAACTTGGAACGTGACATGGGGTGAATGCCTCCATAACCACTAAATTCGAACGGCTGGCTAGCTGACCGCCGTGCCAATCGGCGCGGACACCCGCCCCGCTGGGATGACAGAACACCCCTCAGCGGGCGCCGAATCGTCGTCTGGCGGTCTCATACGGCATATGATGGGTAGCTTTAAGTCACAGAATTGGCTATCCTTTTGAGGGTCACCTCCTTCCGGGGGGCGGGGCTGTGGAGGCGCGGACTATCAGGCGGGTTGGCAGCAATGTCCACACGTCGTTTGCTGGCTCTCCCTCAACGATTGTCAGCAAACGCCGGGCCGCCTCAGCCCCCATCTTGAACGGGTCTTGAGCGACCGTAGTCAGCGGTGGGGCGAAGTGCTCGACCAGGCTGAGATTGTCGAAGCCGACCACCGATAGGTCGTGCGGGACGCGCAGCCCCGCCTGGCCCGCCGCAATGACGGTCAGCAGGGCCATCAGATCGTTCATGGCAAAGATCGCCGTCGGGCGGCCAGGATGCGCCAGCGCCCGCGCCAGATCAGCGATTTCGCTGGCGTAGGCTTCGGCCACCGAACGGCGCACCGCATCCACCCTGATCTCCTCGCGCGGACCGATCAGCAGCGGCGGCAGCGGCTCCAGGCTCGCGCTGCGCATCGCCTCCTGATAGGCGCGGAAACGCTCCGCGATGGGCCACAGGTCCAGCAGCGGGCTGGCCAGAAAAGCAACCTCGCGATGCCCCAGCGCCAGCAGATGATGGGTGGCCTCCATCCCCCCCAGGTAGTTGTGGCTGGTCACACAAGGCAGCGCCAGCCCCGGCAGCGGGCGGTCGAGCAGCACAATCGGCAGGCGACAGTGGGCGCTCAGAAGATAGCGCCCGTTAGAAACCGCGGTGACCGCCGGCCAGATCAGCAGCCCGGCCACGCTGTCGTCGCACATTTCGCGCAGCAGCCGGTTCTCCTCGTCCACATTGCGCTCGGTGCAGGCGAAGAGCACGCCATACCCCTGCGAGCGCAGAACATTCTCCGCGCCGGCCAGCAGTTGGCTGTCAAACGCGCTGTGAAAGCCGGGCACCAGGAACCCAACAATCTTGCGCCTGGGCAGGGGGGGCTGCAGGTCCGAGACATAAGTCCCCTTGCCCGCCACGCGGTAGAGCAGCCCTTCTTCCAGCGCGGACTCCCACGCCCGGCGGATCGTCGCGCGGCTGATCCCCAGTTGGACCACCAGCTCCAGCTCGCCGGGCAACTGGTCGTGCGCCTTGAGTTCACCCGTCAGGATGGCATGGCGCAGCTCGTTGAGAAGCTGCCGGTGCAGAGGCAGAGCGCTTTCGCGGGCAAGTGTAAACGGTTTCATACATACATGTACGGTCTTGTATTGACGGTGCTTTCATCATATGACAGGCCGAGTGGCGAGTCAAGCAAGTGGGGCGATCCAGTAAGACTTCCGAAGTTTTCGAAAACTTCGGAAGTCTGAGTCTTCGAGCGCCGGCTCGCGCCGGGGTATGTCGCCACACGTCCCTGCGGGATACCGCCCGCTACGCGCCGAACGCCCCCAGCGCCAGGCAGGCCGCTGCCGCGTTCGGCCAGGCGAACCAGTGCCGCGAGACGACCGCCCCCGTCGCCGGATGGCAGGCTTCGGGCAGCGCCCCGTCCCACTGCAGCGCGTCATCCAGGTGCGCCCAGGCCCGCCGCTCCCGCTCGGCGTCGCCCAGCAGCCGGGCGGCCAGCGCGTCCTGCACGTCGCCCAGCGGCCAGGGCGCGCGCGTGTGCACCGATCCCAGCCGCCCCGCATAGCAGCCGCCTTCGTTCGCCTCTGAGAAGGCGAAATCCACCGTCGCCCGCCAGGCCGGATCGCTGGCCGGCGTGAAGCCCCACAGCGGGGCCAGGATCAGCGGGATGTCGTTGGCGTCGTGGTAGAAATGGTGGCGCCCCGCCCCATCGGTCGCGTAGGCGTAGAGCGTCTGCCCGTCGCGCGCCGCCGTGAAGTGCTCGAAAACCGATCGGCGCACGTTCTCGGCGATCTCCTCCAGGCGCGCGTCAGCGCCCAGCGCGGCGAGCCGCCGAAAGGTGTGCCATAGCAGCATGTGGCTGGAGAGATGATAGGGCAGCGCCACCGGATCGTCGGCGGGCGTCTCGTCGGTGGGGAAGAGCCAGGCGCGCGCCGCCTTGCGCACCAGCAGCCTCTCCACCAGCGGCCCGACGGCGGGGCGCAGCCGCTCCCAGGTGGCGCGGTCACCGGTCTCGCTGACGTATTCGGCCAGCTCCAGCAGGGGAAAAAGCTGCTGGTCAAGCTGGAACGCCGCGTCTTTGATCTGCCCGTTGGCCAGGTAGCAGCGCCCCCACTCCCCAGCGGGCCGTTCGGCCACCTCGAACATCCACAGCAGATGCCGGCGCACCACATCGCCCATCTCCCGCCGCCACGACAGCAGCGCGCGGGCCACGTAGTAGGCGTCGCGGTTCCACGAGAGCGGCAGCAGCATGTGATCGGTGAGGATGCAGCGCGTCTCGCCCACCGGCACAGCGAGCATCAGCCCATAGCCCAGGCCGCGCCGCACGATGAGATCGCCGGGCGCGCCGTCGAAGCGCGCGCGCCACGCCTGGCACGCGGCTTCCAGGCCCAGGGCCGGGTCCTGGGCCAGGCGCAGCGCCGCCGCGCGCGCCCCGGGCGCTGTGGGGCCAAACCCGTAGACGAGCGTTGTCGTCCCTGGCGTGCCGCCCATATCCACGTCGAGCGGGCCGTCGGCGCCCCGCTCCCACGCTTCGCCCGGCGGAAAGCCGGCGATGGCCGCCGCCCAGGGGAGCGCAGGATTCTCGACGGTGAGCACGCCATCGGCGAACCGGGCGCGCGTCTGGAGGGGTGGCATGGGCAGCGGGCCGCCCTCGGTCAGTTGGGTGTAGGCGCAGCGCTGCAGCGCCAGCCGCCCGCGCCAGCGATACGGCGCGCTCACCGTCCACCGCTGGAAGGCCCCGCCGCCGCCCGCCCAGGCGGTCATGGTGGCGGACGTCCCGTCGGCCAGGGTCAGGGTCACCTGGGGGATGGCGTCGGCCAGCAGCCGCGCGGTGCGCCCGCTGACCGGCGCAGCGAGCTGTGGCCCGCAGCCGTCCAGCAGCGCCAGCCCGGCGCGATAATGGCGCACCGCGTCCGGGTTATAGCGCTGGCTTTCGGGAAAGGGATCCGCCGTCGTCAGCGTGACAAACCCCACCCGTTCGTGGTAGGTATTGAGCGCGATCAGGCGCCCGCTCGCGTCCACGCTGCCGATGACGCCGTCCGCCCCAAAGTCCAGCGGCTTGCTGTGCCGGGCGGGATCCAGCGCCCGCCCTCCCCTGGTCTCGCTCATGCCATCAGCTCATCCAGGTCGGGGAGCAGCGTCTTGCCGCTGTCGCGGTCAATCCAGCGAATCTTGTCGCTGGGGAAGCGTATCCAGATGTCCTGGTCGGGCGCGGCCCGGAAGTCCGGGTGGGTGGCGACCTTGATGATGTCGGCGCCGATGCGGATGGTCAGCAGGTTCTGCGATCCCAGGGGCTCCACCACCAGCACGGTGACTTTCAGCGCGTCCTCGGCGGGCTGGCTCAGCGCCTCCATGTTCTCGGCGCGGATGCCGGCGACGATCGGCTGACCATCGTAGCGCGCCAGCATCCCGGCCATCTCCGGGATGGGCTTGAGAGCGTAGTCGCCGATATAGATGCGGACGGCCCCGTCCTGCTGGCGCACCTGCCCTTCCAGGAAGTTCATCGGCGGCGTGCCGATGAAGCCCGCGACGAAGCGGTCGGCGGGCATGTCATAGACGGTGGTCGGCGAATCGAACTGGAGAATCCGGCCCTCGCGCATGACGGCGATGCGGTCGCCCATGCTCAGCGCCTCGATCTGATCGTGCGTCACGTAGACCGTCGTCGCCTTCAGCTCGGCCAGCAGGCGCTTAAGCTCGGCGCGCATCTCCAGGCGCAGCAGCGCGTCCAGGTTGCTGAGCGGCTCGTCCATCAGCAGCACTTCGGCGTGCACGGCGATGGCGCGGGCCACCGCCACGCGCTGGCGCTGGCCGCCGCTCATCTGCGACGGGTAGCGTTCCAGAAAGTTCTCGATATGCAGCAGCTCCGCCGCCGACTGCACGCGCCGCCTGATCTCATCCTTCGGCACCCGCTTCATCTTCAGGCCAAAGGCGATGTTATCGAATACGCGCATATGGGGGAAGATGGCGTAACTCTGGAAGACCATCGAGATGTTGCGGTCTTTGGGGGGCAGATAGGTCACGTCGCGGTCGCCGATCATGATCCGCCCCGAATCCACCAGGCCCAGCCCGGCAATGGCCCGCAGCAGCGTGGTCTTGCCGCAGCCGCTCGGCCCCAGCAGCACGACGAACTCGTGCTCTCTGACGGCGAGGCTCACATGATCTACGGCGACCACCTTGCCGAATGTCTTGACTGCATTCTCAACGCGGATTTCAGCCATAGTCTTCCCCCTATTTCGTGATCTGGCCCCACATGTTGAACAGGTAGCGCCGGATGAAGAAGATGAAGATCAGCGACGGGACGAGCATGAAGAAGCCGCCAGCGTACTGAAACTGCAACGACGACTTGTTGAGCTGGTAGAGGATCAGCGCGGGCAGCGTCCGGTTGCGAATGGTCAGCAGCGTGGCCGCGAACACCTCGTTCCACGACATGACGAAAGTGAAGATCGCCGAAGCGGCGATGCCGGGCAGCACCAGCGGCAGCACCACGCGCATGAACGCCTGGTAGGCGTTGCAGCCGAAGACTTTGGCCGCCTCCTCAAACTCGCGCGGGACGCTGGCGAACACGCTCGACACGACCAGGATGGTCGTGGGCAGCGTCAGGGCGGTGTGCATCAGCGCCACGCTGTACACCTTGTCGAACATGCCCCACTCGATGAAGGTTACCGCCAGCGGCACCGCCAGGATCACGATGGGGAAGGCGCGCACAGCCAGGATGCTCAGGCGGAACGCATCGCGCCCCACGAAGACATAGCGCGAGATGGCATAGCCGGCGGGCGCCGCAATGAGCGTGGACAGCGCCAGCGTGAGCACAGCGACCACGATGCTGTTGCGCGTGCCGTCCAGGATGCCCGGCTGGTTGATGAAGAACTGCATCGTGTCGGTGGTGAACGGGATCGGCGCCATCTGTTTGGGGAAGCCGTACACATCGCTGCGCGTGCTGAAGGCCATGGTGCCGATCAGCCAGATCGGCAGCAGAATCCAGAGCGCGATCAGGATCGCCAGCGCGTAGACGCCGGCCCGGTTGAGCTGCCGCCGGCGAATGGCGCGGCGCTGCACGGGGTCGAGCGCGCGAGTGGTCATTCTCTGGCTGCCTCCTCTTGGGTGCGGACGGTGCGCAGGTAGAACACGGCGAAGGCCAGCGAGATCAGCATGATGAACCCGGCATAGGCCGCCGCCATGTTGGGGTTGTTGAAGCCGCTGTCGCCGGGGTCGTACCAGCGGTACGTCTCGTAGGCCAGCACGGTCAGCACGCGCCCGCCGGTGATGGCCACCACCACCGCGAACACCTGGAAAGCCAGAATCGTGCGCAGGATGAGCGCCACCTGTAGGCTCGGCTTGAGCAGCGGCAGCGTGATGTGGCGCAGGCGCTGCCACAGGCTGGCCCCGAACAGCTCGCCCGCCTCCAGGTATTCGCGCGGGATGGCCTGCAAGCCCGACACGACGATGACCATGACAATGGACGTGGCCCGCCAGACCTCGGCCAGCACAATGGCCACGATCATCCAGTGCCGGTTCTGGGCGGAGAGAAAGATATACGGCTGGTCAATGAGTCCCAATTGCTGGAGAAACGTGTTCAGATAGCCGCGCTGAGTGAAGATCGTCACCCAGACCAGGCCGGCGGCCAGGTCGGAGATGCCCAGCGGGATGGCGTAAATGTACAGGAAAAGACTGTTGCCCCGCAGTTGCGATTGCAGCACCAGGGCCATGATGATGGCCAGCACGAACTGGATCGGCAGAATGAGCACGATCAGCAGCAGCGTGGTTTGCAGCGCCTCGCGGAAGCGGTAGTCGTTGACCATGCGCTTGACGTAATCGAGCGTCCACTCTTTCGCGCCCTCCCCGCTGACCACGCGGGCTGTGTCCGACTCTGTGCGCGACTTGATGAACAGGTTCTTCTGGTGCACCCAGCCCTCCACCAGGTCGCCGTCCTCGGTCTCGCTGGCGATCTTGAACCAGTAAACGGGGCGCGTGCGCCCGTTGGGCAGCACCTCGTCGCGCTTGACGCGATCCACCACCGCCACATCCACCTGCATTTCCAGGTGCCCGACGACATCGGCCTTGTCTTCTGGCTCGCTGAGCACCGGCAGGATCGGGCTGTCGCGCACGAAGGCCAGTTGCAGCGAGCGCACCATCGGCCAGGCGAAGAACACGGCCAGGTAGATAAACGAGGGCAGGATCAGCAGATACGGTGCGAGATTGAGCCTGAATCTTTTCATCGTGCGCCGCCCTTCTGCTCTAGATGAGAACAGGGGGAAGAAATCGGTTGCTTTCTTCCCCCTGTCAGCGAACTCAGCTTACTCCGTTCACACCCGCGCAGCCAGGGTTACTGAAGCTGGCAGGCCCCTTCGCTGGGCGCGTCGGGCGGCCAGCAGGGCGCGCCGGTCTCGTCCAGCAGCGTCTGCAGGCTGGCGCCTTCCTGGTCGAGCACGGTCTGGATGTCTTCGCCGTTCAGCACGATGCGCGTGAAGGCGTTGCGGAAGATCTCGTTGATCTCACCACCGCGCGTGCCCAGGCCCACCGGCAGCAGCGCCGGCAGCGCGTCGGGCGAGTTCGCCTGGGCCGCCACAGCAGCCGCCTCGATGGCCACCCCCGCCGACAGGTTCGACGTGTCAACACCGCCCACCACCGGGAAGAAGGCCAGGTCTTGCAGCACGCGAGCCTGCGTCTCCGGCAGCAGCATGTACTTCAGCAGCGCCTCGGCGCCATCCGGGTTGGGGGCAGTGTAGGGGATGCCCAGACCGACGACCACCGGCATGAAGCCGAGACCCGCCGGGCCTGTCGGGGCCGGGAAGCCCACGAACTCTTCCGGCTTCTCATTGAAGGCGTTGATCAGGCGCGCCGTGTGGTCAAAAGCGACCAGCACTTCGCCGGCCAGCAGCGGCTCCTGCATGAACTCGTAGGTGATGGACTGCGGGTGGACATAGGGCCACAGGTCAGCCTTGAACCACTCCCACATAGCTGCGGCGTCCGCGCTCTTGAAGCCGGTCACCATGCCGCCGGTGAACGACGGGTACAGGTAGCCCTCCAGGAAGCGGTGGAACAGGCCCGCAACCGGCAGGCCAAGCTGGGCTTCGCCGGTGGCGTCGTACATGTTCTTGGCCCAGGCTGCCAACTGCTCCCAGGTCAGGGCGTTGATGTCGGCGCCTTCCGGCAGGTATTGCAGGGCATCCATGTGGGCGGCCATGATGTAGGTCGCCTGCATCCAGGGGATGTAGTACTGGTAGTCCGCCGTGCCCATCTTGCCCAGCTCGACAAACGCGGCGGGCAGCTCGTACTCGGCCTCGATTCCGGCCAGCAGATCGGTCAGATCGAAGAGCAGGTCTTCATTCTGCAACACCGGGAACGTGCCATGCAGCGCGCCCACCAGGTCCACCGTGCCGGACCCGGCCTCGGCCTCGGCCTTCAGCAGGTCAATCAGCGGGCCTTCTTCGCTGGGCACAAAGTCCACCGCGCCGAAGTCGGCCAGGATAGCCCGCGCCTTATCGGTCTCTTCGACGATGTTGAACTGCGTGGACATGAAGACGACCTTGCCATCCTGGGCGGAAACACCCACCGCGCCGGTCAGCAAGACCACCACCAGCAGAACAGCTAACACGCGAAACTTGTTACGAGCCATGTGTTTCTCTCCTGTCTTGGGCTGTGCATCACCACTTTGCTACGCGATGTGCTCCACGAAACTGAGATGGGTCCGGGTTCCCTGGTCACCTCCTTGACACAACTGTTCACCGAGAGGGGGGTGCGCCGCTCGACTGTCTCACAATCAGCTCTGGAACCAGCAGCACATGCGCCTCGTCCAGCGGCTCCTGACGAATGACGCAAACCAGCATATCCAGCGCCCGCCGCCCGATGTCGTAGATCGGCTGGCGGACCGTCGTCAGCGGCGGATCGGTGAAAGCCGCTGTGGGAATGTCGTCAAAACCGGCGACGGCCACATCGCGCCCCACGACCCGCCCGCAGGCCCGGATCGCCTGCATAGTCCCAATGGCCATCGCGTCGTTGCAGGCGACGATGGCGGTGGGTGGGGAGGGTAGATCGAGCAGGCGCTGCGCCGCCATGCGCCCACCCTCTTGCGTGAGGTCGGACTCCACGATGTACTGCCCGGCCAGGGCGATGCCGGCCTCGTTCAGCGCCCGCTGATAGCCTTCGAAGCGCGCAGTGGTGAAGGCCAGGGTGCGCGGCGACAGAATTATGGCGATGCGCCGGTGCCCGCGCGCGACCAGGTGCTCGACCAGGCGATACACGCCGGTCGCCCCGTCCACGTCAATGTACGGGTAGTCGTTGGCGTTCGAGCGCCCAAAAGCGACGAACGGGTGACGCGCTTCCTTCAGAAAGGCGATGCGCGGGTCGTCGGCCAGCACGCGGGCCAGCACCACGCCGTCAATGCGGCTGCTGGCGACCATGCGCCGGTAGGCGCTCAGCTCTTCTTCGCCCGGCTGCTGGGCCGAAAGCAGCAGGTCGTAGCCATACTCGGCGGCCTGGCGGCCCACGCCAGAGAGCAGCTCCATGAAGAACGGATCGGAGAAGTACGAAGTGAGCGGGATGACCATCCCGATGGTGCGCGTCTGCTTGCTGCGCAGATGGCGAGCGGCGAGGTTGGGCTGGTAGCCGAGACGTTGGGCAATGGCTACGATGCGGCGGCGGGTATCTTCGTTGACATCGCCGTACCCGGCCAGCGCCCGTGAGACTGTGGTGATGGAAAGGCCCGCTTCTTCAGCAATCGTCTTAAGGGTAACTTTCATCAGCTTATCCAAATCGTTTTGGATAGATACTTCTACGATAATCCAAAACGTTTTGGGTGTCAACTCATTCGTGTTGAGGCGCGCGAGAAGGGATTGGCCGGTTGCGCTCTTTCTCAACTATTCGATGGATTTTCCCCCTACGCCAGCAGCGCCCGCAGCCTGGACTCCAGCACTTCATACGAGAAATGCGCCTGCCCCACCGCGTAGTTGTGGGCGACCGTGTGCGCCACTTCCGCCGGGTCGTCGAGCAGAGCCAGCACCTCGCTCACCGTCTGCGGCGTCACCTCCTCGCGAATCTCCACCGCGCGCACGCCCGCCGGCTTGATATCCGAGCGGTAGGCCGTGTACGCATTGACGACCAGCGGCTTGCGGAAGTAGAGCGTCTCGATCAGGGCATTGCCGAAGCCCTCATACGAGCTTAGATAGGTCACGAAGTCGGCGTGCGGGTAGATGTCCCACAGCGTGTAGGTGCGCCGCCCGCCCGACGTGCCGCGCTGCTCCTCGACGCGATCGCCAATGAACAGCGCGCGGATGCCCGCCGTCTCCACCTGGCGCAGCAGCCAGTCGTAGTACGAGCCGGCCTCGTCGCCCACGTAGCCGGTGACGACCAGGACGTAGCGGTGTCGCGGGTCGCGCTCGACCAACTGGCGCACCAGCTCGACCGCCCGCTCGATGTTCTTACGGCGCACGATGCGCGTCGGTTGGAGGATCAGCCGCTCGTCCGGGGCGATGCCCAGCTCGTCGCGCACGGTCAGCGCGTAGTCGTCCGGCGGCGGGGGCGGGTTGTGAAAGTCGAACACATTGGGGACGTAGGTCGCGCTCAGGCGGCGGCGCATGAACAGCTCGCGCTGCATGGCCGTGCTGATCACCACGTGGCGCGTGGAAGTGCCCTCAGACGGAAAAGCGGTCAGCAGGATGTCGGGGATGCGGTTGACGAGGAAGCGCTCGCGCTCCCAGTAGAAGTCGTGATGATGGCCGATGGTCGGGAGGTGCGTCTCGCTGATGAAGTCGCGCAGGGCCACGCCCAGCGCGATCTGCATGGGGATGGCCTGGGCGTTCTGGGTGATGATCCAGTCCGGCTGGAAGCGATCCGCGAACTCGTAGAGCGTCGCCTTGAGCCGCCCCGCTGACTCGGCGATGCGCCGGTAGAGCACCCGCGACTCCTCTGCGCCGCTGAACGCCCCATCGTGCAGGGCGACCGCTTCCGGGTGCTGAAAGTGGAAAGGCGGCGCTTCCAGGCCGGGCTGGGCGTATTCGCCCAGCTCGCCCGCACAGAAGCATGGCTCGTGGCCCAGCCGACGCAACACCTCGGCCCACTTGTTGATCTCCAGCGAGACGCCGTCCAACCCGGCGATGCGCGTAGCGACGAATCCAATACGCATGGGGGATCGCTCCTGTGTGTGGTCGTCAGTGGTCAGTGATCAGCGGTCAGTCTTCAGTTGGCGATTTTGGGTTGGCAGTTCCCGGTTGTCAGCGTGATGCCCTAACGTACCCACCCTGATACCCGTTCGCGGACAACCGATCACTGATCGCTTCCCTTGAGCCAGGCCACCTGGTACGGCTCCAGCGTCAGCGGCGCGGCGGGCGCGATCTCCTGCCCGCTCAGCGCGTCGCGGTAGATGTGGACGCCCTCCAGCGGCACGCCGGCCAGGTCTACGGTGATCGGCCCGGCAGAGACGTTGGTGACGGCGACGACGCGCTCGGCGCCGTCCGGCGACGTGCGCAGCAGGGCAAAGGCCGCCGGGTGCAGATCGAGCACCTGCTGTGCGCCGTTGGGGTGAAAGGCGCGCTCGCTGGCGCGGCGGGCGATCAGGTCGCGGTAGGCGTAAAAGACGTAGCTGCGCAGTGACCCCGGATCGTCCAGCGCAGCCTCGACCGCATCGCACCACAGCTTCTCGCGGTTGATCGTGCGCAGCGCGCCCGTCTGGGCCACGCCCTCGTTCCAGTTGCGCGAGCCGAGCAGGCTGTGGAGGTAGATGCCCGGCACGCCGACGAACGCCAGTTGGATCGCCTGCGAAGCCAGGAAGCGCCGCGCCTGCAGCACCAGCGGCTCGCCGCCCGCCGGGTCGGAGAGCGCGTCGAAGTAGTTAATGTTCAGCTCGTAAGGGCTGCGCGTGCCGTCGCTGTTGTTCTTGAAGGATACGTCGCCGCCGTGCGCGCGCGCCCGCGCTACCAACGCCGCCACTTCTTCCGGCGACAGGATGCCTTCCACCGGGCGCACCCCGATCCCGTCGTGCGACGCGGTGAAATTGAAGAACGAGGTCTGGTCGGACACTTTCTCCAGCCCCGCCGCCCACTCGCTGAGCCGCGTGGCGTCGCCGGTGGCGAAGGTGTGCAGCAGCAGCGGCGGCAGCGTGAACTGGTAGACAAGCTGGGCTTCGTCTGCCCCGTCGCCGAAATACGAGACGTTTTCAGCGTGCGGCACGTTCGTCTCGGTGATCAGGGCCACGTCCGGCGCCACCTCGTCGAGGATGTCGCGGAACAGGCGCACGACCGCGTGCGTCTCCGGCAGGTGAATGCAGCCTGTCCCGACTGTCTTCCACAGGTAGGCGATGGCGTCCAGGCGGATCATACCGGCGCCGTGCGCCACGTAGAACAGCAGCACGTCCACCATCGCCAGCAGCACGTCCGGGCTGGCGAAGTTGAGATCGATCTGGTCGCTGCTGAAGGTCGTCCACACGTGGCGCACGCCGTGCGCCGTCTCGACCGCGCTGAGCAGCGGCAGCGTGCGCGGGCGGACAACGCTCGACAGGTCGGTCGTTGGGTCTACGCTGATAAAGAACTCTTCATAGGCCGGGTCGCTGGCCAGGAAACGCTGAAACCACGCGCTCTGCGCCGAGACGTGGTTGATCACCACGTCCACCATCAGCTTGAAATCGCCGGCCAGCCGGTCTACGTCGTCCCAGTTGCCCAGGTCGGGGTTCACGGCCAGGTAGTCAATGACCGAGAAGCCATCGTCGGACGAATAGGGGAAGAAGGGCAGGATGTGCACCGTCGAGACGACTCCGGTCAGCCGGTGTTGCAGGAAGCCGTGCAGCGTCCTGAGCGGCGACTCGCCTGGCGTGCGCAGCGAATCGCCGTAGGTGATCAGCACAACATCGCGCTCGGTGAAGCGCTCTTGAGGGGCGACAGGCCGTTGCGACAATCGGGGATGGCGGGCGCGAAACTCGGCGAGCTGGGCGAGCAGACGCTCCAGGCAGGCGGCGCCGCGTTCGGGGCCGTAGAGGAAAGTGAGTTTTTCGCGTGCGCGTTCAGTGATTGACATCGGTCTGTTCGTCTTGTGTGCAAACCCAGGGCGCAGTTGGGCCTAGCATACGGTGTGGATGGGCAGAAGTCAAGGCACCGCGCGATCCGGGGCCGGGCATCCACCCGCCCAGCCTGCCCAGGCCCCCTCGCCGCGCGGGGAGAGGGGGCGGCGCGGCGCATCAGCGTCGCGCGGGGGTGAGGTCAAGAGGGATGCGGCAGGTTTTGAGGCGATGCCCCGGCAGTGATGCCCTGCCCTGCGCTCACGCCTGGCGCGGCGGCACGAGTCCGCGCTCACGGCCCAGCATGTCGAGCACAATCGCCGACCAGCTATACGATGGAGACCCCAGGCCCTGCCCCGTCAGCGGGTGGTAATACTCCCAGAAGCCGCCCTGCGCCACCAGCGCCAGGCTGCGCTCAGCCAGCTCGGAAGCCAGGGCAGCGTACCCGTAGCGCCGCAGACCCATGTAGATCAGCCAGTTGACGCTCAGCCAGACGTTGCCGCGCCAGTAACGGTCGGGCACGAACGCCGGGGAGTCCGTCGGAGAAGTCGGCACGGGGAAGCGCGACCAGTGTCGCGGCTGGCGAAGCTGCGCCACCAGGTGCGCGGCCTGCGCTTCTGTCAGGCAGCCGCCGAACAGGGCGACGGCCTGCGCTGCGCTCTCCTGCACGACGGGCTGCTCGTCCACGCCGTCCAGGTCGTAGGGAGCGCCATCGCGCACCATCTTGCGCTGAAACATCTCGCGCACCTGGGCCGCACGCCCGGCCCAGGCCGTCGCTTCCTGGGGGCGATCCAGCGCGGCGGCCATCTCGCCGAGCGCCTCCAGGTCGGCAGCGCGAATCGCGTTGTAGTCCACCGCCTCGACGCAGTACGACCCCGCGCGCAGCAATGCCCCCGCGTCGCAGCCAGACTCGACCACGTGCGCGGCGAGCGCCACCCGCGCCAGCCGCCCCTGCTCGTAGGTCATGTCGCCCGGCAGGCCCATCGCCCGATCCCAGCGCGGCGAGGCATCCCAGCCCGACTCCCAGGGGTGGATCAGGCAGACCAGCCCGTCGCCGTCGGGGTCGCGCCGCCGCTCGAACCAGGCGTGAAAGGCGCACAGCGCAGGATACAGCTCGGCCAGAAGGGGCACGTCGGGGACGTCGGCGTGGAGCAGCATCGCCGTCACCGCGATCAGCGGCGGCTGCGTGATCAGGCTGTGATCCGGGCAGCCCCACAACTGCTCGGAGCCGCCTCTCCGCGAAGTCATGTGCGGGATCATGCCGGTGTCCGGGCCGTCCTGCACCTGGGCGGCGACCAGCGCCCGCAGCTCGTCGCGGGCCATCGCCGGGTCGAACCAGCGCCAGGTCAGCGCGTGGAAGCAGGAGTCCCACAGGAACTGGTGCACATAGGCGGCGTGCGCAGTTGGGCTGGTCGCCGGGGCAGTGTAGCGCCAGCCGTCCACCTCGATCCGGTTGCCGCGCAGCAGCGCCGCCGACTTCGCCACCCATTCATCCCAGCTCGCCGAAGCGATCGCGCTCATAGTACTCTCCTGTGGCTCGCCCTGTGTCGGGGCGATCATACCGTGCGATCCGCGCGCGGGCGAACTGGGCGCCGGGCGGGAGCGCCCACATGTCAGCGTTTCGTTGGGCGCTGAGTGCGATAATGTTTTGCAGGGGTGTCTGGCTATACGCCCCTACAGACGACCAGGCTTCCGAAGTTTTGAGAACTTCGGAAGTCATCCGTCTCATAGCGCGAGGCGCCCTCCACGACAACCATGAGGGACCATTTGAGAAGCTGTTTCCCCCCACCCTAAGCCCCTCCCTGTGGGGGAGGGAGAAGCTCAGCCGGCGCGCTGCTCCCTTCCCCCCTCGTGGGGAAGGGCCGGGGATGGGGGGCAAAGGCAGGCGCACGACTTCTCGAACGGCCTCTGAGTCCCTCACAGCAGCGCAATTTGCGCATTTTTCATAATATCATTTATAATACTATTAATGGCTACTGCGCCGCGCCCTCCCCTTTCAGGGAGGGCATTCCTGCCTCTGTTGAGGGCCGCCGCTGGTTGCCAGGGCGGGCAGCAGTGCCCACCCTGAGCGCAACCCTCCCCCAGCCCGCTCGCGAGTCCTTCCCCTGCATACCATCACCCGGACGGGGTTTGGCAGCACCGGTAGCAGACTCCCCCCTTACCGTAAGCAGCCTTATGAGAGTGGAAAGGTACTGGAGATGGTCGAGAAGCAACGTCCCAAACGCCGTTCCGCGCGCGCAACGCCGGACAAGATCAAGCTCACCGCTCTGCAAGCCAGCCATCTGTCCGCGCTGTCCGGTGTGGAAACTGCCGAGCTGCAAGACCAGACAGTGGCCGATCTGATCGAACGCTACCGCTGGCGGATTGACCCAGAGCTGTTTCTCTTCCGGCGCATCTGCGGCCAGGTTGTCAAGACCGATCCCGTCACCGGCGTCACGCGCCCGGTGCCCTTCGCAACGGTGTACGTCGAAGATACCGACTGCCACTTCCTCGGCTTCTTCCCGCCGGCGGAACCGTGGGCCTGGCTCTTCCCGCTGCACTGTCACCGCGAGGTCATCGCCACCGTGACCACCGACGAATGCGGGCGCTTCTGCGTGTGGATTCCGCGCTTCGACGTGGACTGGATTCTGCGCTGGCGGCGCGAGCGCTGGTGCCTGCCCGATCTCCTGGTCAGGCCCTCGATCCGCGACATCCTGGAGCGCTTCGAGCTGCTCCCCGATCCGCCGATCATCCGCCCGCCCAAGCCCGAACCCGATCCGCCGCCCTTCGTCCTCAAGGCGAGCGGGCAGAAATTCCAGCGGATCGAGGCCGTGCTGGGCCACGAGGTTGCCCTGGAACTGGGTGCCATCGAGCACACCGCTCAGCTTGGCACCAAGAACTCGGCGCTGCAGCGCGTGCTGGACCGGCCTGCCTTCAGCCAGCCGGTGCCCCCGCCGCTGCCGCTGCACGTCCGCGAGACGCTCGAAGAACAGGGGCTGAAGGGCATGGCGGCGCGCATGAACATCGCCGTCGAGCACTTCGAGAAGCGCAAGTTCGAGGTGAGGCTCGACCGCTTCATCGGCCCGCTGCTGCGCTGCCGCGATGTGTGGGTGCCGGAGTTCACCCCGATCCTGGACGTGCCGGACATCACCTTCCGCGTCACGCAGGACGTGGACGGCGACGGCGACGAGGAGACGATCTACGGCGAGAGCTTCTTCGACGTGCGCTGGAACAGCGGCCCAATCCCCAACGTCACCCTCCACGCCTCCGCCATCGCCCTGACCAGCCCGGCCTGCGACATCCCCCCTGTGGACTGCAACGGCGTGCCCGGCATCCGCTTCGCCGGCCTGATGCCCGTTGACGCGGGTTACCTCAACCCGGTCAGCGGCTACGCCGTGCGGCCCAACCGCCCGCACCCGCACGGGCTGCTCAGCGAAGCGCCCGTGCCCGGCCTGTCGGCCACCGCGCCGTTCCACTCGGTGGTGCAGTTGTACGGCTGCAACCGGCACGACGGCGCGCAGTTCTACCGCCTGCTCTACTCGTTCAACGGCTCGGCGGCAGTGCCCTTCACCAACGTGGCCTGGTATATCTACCCCTGGGCGGGCGGCGCGCCGCACCATGTCGTGCCGGACGCGCAGGGCTGGTACCCCATCCTGGCTAACCCGATGGACTGGCACCCGGCCAACCTGCTGCTCAACTGGCCGACGCACCACTTCACCAACGGCCTGTACACCGTGCAGATGCAACTGGGCAACGCGGCCAAGACGGTCGTGCACACCACGCCGAGCGTCAACTTCCGCGTGGACAACGCGGCGCCAACCGCCCAGTTCACCAGCCTGGCCTGGCGCGTGGCCGGCGCCGGCGCGTGGACGGTCTTCCCCAGCCTGGTCTGCCCGGTGGTCAGCCGACCAGCGGGCAATGGCGGCGTGCCCGCCACCATCGAGTTCCGCGTCAGCTACCTGGCGTCGGCGGAGCACCTGCTGAAGACGATCGTCTCCGGCAGCGGCTGCGGCGCAGGCGGCCCGGAACGGCTGGGTGCGCCCGGCTGGTCCGACCCGCCGACCGCCGAGCCAGACTGGCCGGCCCTCACGCCGGCGCAGTTCGCCGCCGCTGGCCCGTCGCAGAACCCCTACGATCACTGGCACATGAGCCAGGGCGACAACACCGTGATCCGCAGCGCGATCTTCTCGCTGCCCGGCGCGCGGCCCGAAGGGGCCTATGGCTTCCACCTGTCCACCTACAGCCGCGCCTTCAACCCGGACGGCGGCGATGCCGGCAATCCGCTGGCGGCTGACTGGTTCTTCGACGCCGCGTCGCTGATCTGGCGGCACGCCTTCCTGCCGGTCGCCGTCGTGGACGCCTAACGCCCAGCAAGCCATCGCTGCCAGACCCCGTCCCCTGTAAGCTGGCATCCGGCGGGCCGCTCTGATAGTCATGGGCGCCCCGGCTGACCTCACCCCCACTCGGCGCTGACGCGCCTCGCCGCCCCCTCTCCACGCAGATGGAGAGGGGGCACGCCGAGCGTAGTGAGGCGGGGGGTGAGGTAAATGCCCTGCGCCCCGGCTGACCTCACCCCCGCCGCGCACCCTGCACATCACTACATCGCGTGCTAGAATTACCTGACCGTATCCCCACACCCGCAATCACCGAGGACGTGCCTCATGCTCGACGAACCGCTGTACCTCTACCTGACCACGACCGGCTGGCGCTCTGGCAGCCCCCACATGATCGAAATCTGGTTTGTCGCGCACGGCGGGCGCTATTACCTGGTGTCGGAGAAACGCGAGGGATCACACTGGGTGCAGAATATCCGGCGCACCCCCGCTGTGACGTTTCACGTGGGCGATAAGACCTTCGCCGGAAGCGGGCGCATCGTAGACCCCGCCCAGGAGCCAGAACTGGCCGCCGCAGTCCGCGCGCTGATGGATGCCAAATACGAGTGGAGCGACGGCCTGATCGTCGAGCTGACCCCCGCCGGCGGACTTCCGCCCGCCCGTACCAGGCTTCAGGACTCCTGACTCCAACCCCCCCGACTCAGTCGGAGTCCGGCGCAGCCGGGAACGCCAGCGCCACCCCGTCCGCGTGCACCCTCACCGGCTGCCCGACTCCCCAGGGCACGCCCGCCTGACAGGTGATGTGCAGAGTCAGGGGAGCGTCGCGCAGCGTGACCCACACATCCTGCCGCGCGCCGGTGTAGGTCTGCCGGACCACAACCGCCGCCGCGCCATCTTCCGCCCCGTTGAGCGCCAGATTCTCCGGGCGCAGCACAACCTCGACCGCGCCCTGACACGGCTCGATCAGGCGCACCTCGCCCAGCGCAGTCCGGGCCGCGGCCCCGTGCGCCTGGCCGGGCACCAGGTTCGCCGCGCCCATGAACAGCGCGGCACGCTGCGAAGCCGGGCGCTCGTAGAGATCGCGCGGCGTGCCAAGCTGATGCAGTGTCCCATCGAACATCAGCCCAACGCGGTCGGCCAGGCTCATCGCCTCTTCCTGGTCGTGCGTCACCAGGATGGCCGACACGCCCGCCTCGCGCAGGATGCGCTGCACCTCTTCGCGCACCTGACGGCGCAGCGCCACGTCCAGATTCGAGAATGGCTCGTCGAGCAGCACGATGTCCGGCTGAGGGGCCAGGGCGCGGGCCAGGGCCACGCGCTGCTGCTGTCCGCCGGACAGTGCGTGCGGATAGCGCCCGCCCAGCCCTTCCAGCCCCACCAGGGTGAGCATCTCCGCGACGCGCTGGCGGCGGTCGTCCCGCCCGGCCAGGCCATAGGCGATGTTCTTCTCGACGGTCATGTGCGGGAACAGCGCGTAATCCTGGAAGACCAGGCCCACCCGCCGCCGGTTGGCCGGGACGAAGACGCTCGGCCCGCTGACCAGTCGCCCGCCCAGGCGAATCACGCCGTCGTCGGGCCGCTCCAGCCCGGCGATCAGGCGCAGCGCGGTGGTCTTGCCGCAGCCGCTCGGCCCCAGCAGCGCCAGCAATTCGCCGCGCCGCAGGGCGAAGCTCAGCGACGCGACGGCGCGCACGCTGCCGAACGACTTGCGCAGGTCGCAGCACGCAACAGCATCAGAGTCCGGGGCCACGTCGGGCAGGGGGTGCGAAATCGAGTGGGGAGTCGGATCAGTCATCAGGTTCCAGAATATACACAAGCGACAGGGCCGAGATGGCCACCAGGATCAGCGCCGGAGCCGCCGCCCGCGCGTAGAACGCTTCGCTGCTGGCCGACCAGATGCGCGTCGCCAGCGTGTCGTAGCCGGTGGGGGCCAGCAGCAGCGTGATCGGCAGTTCCTTCATCGTGGTCAGGAAGACCAGCGCCACCCCCGCCACCACGCCGGAGCGCATCAGCGGCAGGGTGACGCTGAGCAGCGCGCGCGGATAGCTGCGCCCCAGCGTCAGCGCGCTCTCTTCCAGGTGGGGATTGACCTGCAACAGGCCGGCCCGCGCCGGGCCGAGCGCCTGCGGCAGAAAGCGCACTGTATAGGCGAAAATGAGCAACCCCAGGCTGCGGTAATCCGTCCGCCCGAAGCGTATGCTCAGGTCGTGCAGCACGTTGGCCCCCAGGAAGACAAAAGCCAGCCCCACGACCACGCCGGGCAGAGCATAGCCCAGGTACGCGCTGCGCGCCAGCAGGTTGGTCAGCGGGCCGGGGACGCGCACCTGCAGGAACACGAACGGCAGCGCGGCCAGGCCGCTGACCGCCGCCGCCAGCCCCGCCGCGCGCAGCGACCGTTGCAGCGGGGCGAGCACACCGCGCAGCGTCTCGCCGTGCTGCAGACCGTTGATCAGCCAATGAGCCAGCACGCCCACCGGCGCAACCAGCGCCAGCAGCACGATCAGCCCGCAGAACGCCTGCGCCGCCGCCTGCCAGCGCCCCAGCCGGACGCGGCGCGGCGAGCGCGGCGTCCGGCGCGTGTAGTACGTCCTGCGCCGCTCGGCCAAGGTCACCGCCACCAGCAGCCCCGCCGTCAGGACGATCAGCACGACGGACAGCAGCGCCGCCAGCCCCAGGTCGAGGCTCAGCCGCTGGTAAATGGCGCGGGTGAAGACGTTGTACTGCATGATCGCCACCGCCCCGAAGTCGCTCAGCGTGTAGAGGGCGACGAGCAGCGTCCCCGCCGTGATCGAAGGGAATAACTGGCGCAGCGTGACGTGCCACAAAGTCGCCAGCCGCGAGCGGCCCAGCGTCGCCGACGCCTCTTCCAGCGCCGGGTCCAGCCCGCGCAAGCCCGCGCGCACGCTGAGAAACACGTAGGGATAGGAGAACAGCGTCAGGGCCAGCCACGCCCCCCAGAAGCCATAGAGCGACGGCAGCCGCTCCACGCCCAGCGGCGCCAGCCAGCCCTGCAACATGCCCCGCTGGCCGAACATGCTCACCAGGGCCAGCGCCCCCACATAGGAAGGGATGACCAGCGGCATGGTCAGCAGCACCGTCCACGCTCGCCGCCCGCGCAGGTCGCTGCGCACGGTCAGCCACGCCGCCGGAATCGCCACCGCGCAGGTCGCCCCCGCGACCGTGATCACCAGCAGCAGGCTGCGCCCCACGACGCGCAGCGTGCCCGGACGGGTGAGATAAGCGATGGCCTGCTCCGGCTCCACCGCGCCCGCACGCAAGATCAGATAGCCGGCGGGCAGCAGCAGCAAAGCCGTCAGCGGCAGGCTGACGGCGAGCAGGACGAGCGCAAAACGACGTTGCGTCATGAGGCAGGCTTAGGGCGCTTTGGCACGCGGCGCGCCAGCCGGCTTAGCGGTGTTTGAGAGATTCTTGACCTTCATCCCCAACCCTTCCCGCGCAGGCACGGGAAGGGAGAAAAGACTGCTCAGAGTCCCTCTCCGCAAACGGAGAGGGACTCCCCTGAGTTGTACGCCCTTGGCAACGGCCTCTACTGAACGAGCAGCTCGTCCAGCAGGTCAAGCGTGCCCTGCAGGTCGTCCAGGTCGCTCAGGTCTACGTCGGGCGTCTCGATCTCGCTCAGCGGCTTCAGACGCGGGTCGGCGTCCATGCCGATCAGCAGCGGATACTCGAACGTCTCCTCGGCGAAATAGGTCTGCGCACTACGCGAGAGCAGATAAGCGGCGAACTGCTGCGCTAGCGGCTTGCTGTCAGACGAAGCCAGGATGCCCAGCCCGGCCACGTTGATCAGGTTGCCGATGTCGTCGCCGGGGAAGTAGTAGTTCGCGATGGGGGCCTCGGGATTCTCGGCCAGGTGACGGTACAGATAGTAATGGTTGACGAGCGCTGCGTCAATTTCTCCGGCAGCGACCGCCGAGACCGCCGCCCCGTTGCGCTCGTACTGCCGCGCGTTGTTGGCCAGCAGCCCGGCCACGAACTCCCGCGCTGCCTCGTCGCCCGCGCTGACGCGGATCGCCGTCAGGTGCGCGTGGAACGAAGCGTTGGTCGGCGCGAAGCCGAGCCGCCCCGCCCACTCCGGCGCGATGAAGTCGAACAGGCTGGCGGGCAGGTCGGACTCGTCGAGCACATCAGTGTTGTAGGCGATCACGCGGGCGCGCCCGCTGATGCCCACCCACAGACCTTCCGACGAGCGGAAGCGCGGCTCAACACTGTCCAGGATGTACGCCGGCAGCGGGGCGAGCATATCGTTCTTGGCCAGCAGGCCCAGCGCGCCCGCGTCCTGGGCGAAGAAGACGTCGGCGGGGGTACGCGCCCCCTCCTCCAGCAAGGTCAGCGCCAGGGCGGATGTGCCGCCATAACGCACCTCAACCGCGATCCCGGTGTCGCGCTCAAACTGGGCGATGACCGGCCCGACCAGTTCTTCGCTGCGCCCGGAGTAGATGGTCAGCGTGGTGCCCTGCGCTTCGGCAGGTGCGAGCAGGTGCCCGGCCCGGCTGTCCGGCAGGGGCAGGACGATGGACAGGGTTGCCGCCACGACGAGCGCGACGGCCAGCGTCAGACGGATACGGAACATTCGGGTCTCCTCGGGTGAGTTATTGCGACTGATTCTCATTTAGTGCTATTCTAAGGGGGCGCCGCCCATCCATCAAGGCCCGTTGGTGTAAATGCGCTTTCGCCTGGGGCGCATCCTGCTTTTCAACCCGGTTGAAAGCCGCGGGAAGAGAGGCGGGGCAGATATATCTCATTTCTGAGGCAACAGATCACCGCTGAGGCGCAGAGAGAAGACAGGTTGGAGAGCGCGTTAATTCTTCTCCGCGCCCTCTGCGTCTCCGCAGTTCAGGCATTGCGCCCCCACCGCGAGATGCGCCCGGCAGGGCGGCTCGCTGTGCACCGGCGCGCGAAACGGTTATATTTTCCATAGTGAACATCAGACAAAATGGCGGGTGGGTCCGCGCCAATGCCGGGCCAACGCTCGCCAGTCACCCCCAATCCGACAAAGGAAACACCAGCATGTGCCCGACCGTCTGGCTCTATCTCGGCGAAATCTACCGCTTGCAAGAGATAACCCCCTGGGTCACGCTCTCGATGGTGGCGGACAGCATGGGCGTCTCGTTGCAGGCGGCTTCGCGCATGATCCGCCGCATGGTCGAGAACGGGCACATCGAGCACGAGCCGTACCGGGGCGTCCACCTGACCCCCGCCGGGGAGATCATCGCCCTGCACGTCATCCGGCGGCACCGCATCATGGAAGCCTTCATGGTGCAGGTCATGGGCTTCGGCTGGGAAGATGTGCACGAGATGGTCGAGCGGCTGGAGCGCGGCGTGGACGACCGGCTGATCGATCGCATGTTCGACATGGCGGGCCAGCCGACCCGCTGCCCGCACGGCGAGCCGATCCCTTCCGCCGACGGAGTGATGCCCGCGCTCAACGACAAGCCGCTGGCCGAGTGGCCGGAGCAGAGCGAAGCCCAGGTCAGCCGCGTCAAGACCCACGACCCGGAGAAGCTGCGCTACCTGGCCAGCGTGCGCCTGGTGCCCGGCACGTCGCTGCTGGTGCGCCATCGCAGTCCGTTCAACGGGCCGGTGCACCTCGAATGCGCTGGCGAGCGGTTGGTGCTCGGCAATGAGCTGGCCAGCGAGCTGTACGTGCAGACGCCGGAGAAGGCGCTCGCCTAGGCGACGGGCCACGCGCCCAAGAGTCAGAGCGGGGCGGGCCTGCTAACCCGCCCCGCCGCCTGCCCCCGCAACCTCGCTCCCCGACTCGCCGGAAAAGAGTCCAGGAGCGGAGCCTGGCGTTCACCCCCGCGAACTTCGCCCTCAAATCGCCGAATCCGCGAAGTGCTTGACAGGCGGCACAAATTGTTGTTTACTTTTATAAAATGTTTTACAAAAGCCATTTCGAGACCCGTTGACTCCCATTATGGCCCAGCTTCACGTCACCATCGTTCGCAGCCTCAGCGCCCAGCCCCTGTCGCTCGCCGACCTGGCTGCCGCCGCTCAGGTCAGCCTGCCCACCCTACAGCGCGCCGTCAAAGACCTCACCGAAGCCGGCTGGGTGCGCGCCGTTGGCCGCGCCGCCACCACCGGCGGACGTCCCGCCGTGCTCTACGGCCTGGACGCCAGCACCCACCTGATCATTGGCGCTCATCTTCAGCTTCCCGGCGTGCGCCTGGCCGCGGTGACGCTGACCGGCGACGTACTGGACGAGCATCAGATAGAGAACGGCGTGGCGACCTCGCCCGATGAGGTCGTGCGCGAGATCGCCGCGTACGTCGAGCGGGTGGCCCACCGCTACCCGGCGCGCACCGTACTGGGCATCGGCCTGGCCGCGCCCGGCTTCATTGACATGGCTTCCGGCGAAATTCTCGGCATTGGGCGCGTGGCGAGCTGGCAGCACTTCCCGATCAAGGCGCGCCTGGTCGCCGCGCTGGGCCTGCCGGTCATCGTCGGGAACGACGTGGACAGCATGGCCGTCGCCGAGCTACAGCAGGGGCGCATCCCCGCCGGGCAGAACCTGATCTACCTGGGCTTCGCCGAAGGCTTCAAGGCCAGTTTGTTCCTGGGCGGGCAGCGCTACTGTGGTCCCTTCGGCAACGCGGGGAACATCGGCAGCACAGTGCTCTTCTGCGGTCAGCCCGCCGACGGCTCCGCCCCGCGCCAGGTGCAGAAGATCGCCTCGGTGCGGGCGGTGTGCCAGGCGTTCGACGAGCGGGTGAGCGACGCACCGTCGTCCAACCCCGCCCACGCGGCCATCCGGTCAGCGGGCGATCTCGCCAGCAAGTTCCAGCGCATCCTGGAAGCTGCCGAGGCCGGCGACTCGCTCTGCGCGCCCCTCGTCGCCGAGATGATCGCGCTGCTGGCTGTGGTCGTCGCCAACCTGCTCAACACCATCCAGCCGAACCTGCTGATCATCGGCGGCGCGCTGAGCGATCTCCCCCTGCGCCTGTTCAACGAGTTTGAGACGGCCATCCGGGGCTATCTGCCGCAGCCCATCGCCAACTACGTGCTGATCCAGCGGGCGCGGCTCAGCTCCCCCAACCTGGTGATCGCCGGCATCGCCCGCGAGTTTCTCGAACAATACGTCGTGCAAGAAGACTTCTTCCAGCCAGAAGGAGCCATAAGCTGATGGGCAAAGCAATCGCCATTGAGCACGTCACCAAGCGTTTCAACGACGAGGACGAGCGCGCGCTGGCCCTCAAGGACGTGACGCTGCATATCGCGGCCAACGAATTCGTGTCCATTGTCGGGCGCAGCGGCTGCGGCAAGACCACCCTGCTGAACATGATCGCCGGCTTCTTGCAGCCCAGCAGCGGCCAGGTGCTGATCGGCGGGGAACCGGCTGGCTCGCCCGGCCCGGATCGCGGCATGGTCTTCCAGCACGCCGCGCTCTTCCCCTGGCTGACAGCCATCCAGAACATCGAGTTCGGCCCACGCAACCAGGGCGTGCCCCGCAAGCAGCGCCGCGCCCAGGCCCAGGACTTGATCGAGCTGGTGCGTCTGGGCGGCTTCGAGCGCAAGTATCCGCGCGAGCTTTCGGGCGGGATGCAGCAGCGCGTGGCCATCGCCCGCGCCCTGGCCAACGACCCGGACATCCTGCTCATGGACGAGCCGTTCGGCGCACTGGACGAGCTGACGCGCTCGGAGATGCAACTCGAGCTGTTGCGCATCTGGGAGGCGCGCAAGAAGACGGTCATCTTCGTCACGCACAGCATCATGGAGGCGCTCTACCTGTCGGATCGCGTGGTTGTGTTCAGCCCACACCCAGGCCGTCTGCGCGCCGAGATCACGGTGACGCTGCCCCGCCCACGCCAGCGCTCGTCGCACGAGTTCATGGCCCTGTACGAGGAGATTCACCGTGCCATCTTCTAGCGATGCCACGCCGCGCCGCGCCTGGATCAGGCGGCTGCGCCGTACCCGGCTGACCATCCCCGACTGGGCCTATGGCCTGCTGACCGTGCTGGTGCTGCTGTGGCTGTGGGAATACGCAGTAGACCACGCCTGGATCAACGCTTACCGCTTTCCGCCGCCGTCCAAGCTGGCCCGCACGTTCGAGGCGCTGCTGGAGCGCGGCTTCCCGCGCGGGGTGACGACCGACACCCATTTCAAGGCGACGCTGTGGCGCATCCTCAAGGGCTACTCGGTGGCCGCGGTCTGCGCCATCCCGCTCGGCCTGTTCGTGGGGGCCACGCCGCTGCTGGAGCGCGCGGTGGCGCCCATCATCACCTTCGCCCGCTCGGTGGCCACGCTCAGCCTGCTGCCGCTGGCCGTAGCCTGGTTTGGGGTGGGCGAATTCACGCGCGTCTTTCTGATCGCCTACGGCTGCTTCTGGATCATCCTGACCAGCGCGATCAACGCCGTGCAGGGCGTCAGCAAGCAGTACGTCTTCGCCGCGCAATCGCTGGGCGCGTCGCGCCGCCAGATATTCATGCAGGTGATGCTGCCCGGCAGCCTGCCGCGCATTTTCGCCGGGTTGCGCGTCGCCCTGGGCATGGCCTTCCTGGTCATCATCGCCGTTGAGATGATCGGCACCATCGAAGGGCTGGGCGCGCTGATCATGGAAGCGCGCAACTTCTACCGCACCGACGTGACGATGGTCGGCATGATCTTCATTGCCATCATTGGCTTCGTCCTGGCCAGGACGCTGGCCTGGCTGGAGCGCATCCTGCTGCCCTGGGTGACCGACCTGGAGGAGGTGCAGCGGTGAAGCAACAACGCGCCTTCCAACGCAACCTGCTCGTGTCGTGGTCGGGCGTGATCGTCGTGCTCGTGCTCTGGCAGCTCGCCAACACGCTGCGCCTGGTCAACCCCAGCGTCTTCCCTGGGCCGCTGCAGATCCTCGACACGGCGCTCAACCGCTTCCCTGCCGCCGACGTGCTCGATCACGCGCGGATCAGCGTGCAGCGCGTGCTCTTCGGTTTTCTGATCGGCGGCGGGCTGGGCATGGTCACCGGCATCCTGGCCGGCTGGTACCGGCTGTTCGGCAAGCTGATCTGGGGGCCGATTGAGATTCTGCGCCCCGTCCCGCCGCTGGCCTGGATTCCCATCGCGCTGATGTGGTTCGGCCTGGGCGAGCAATCAAAGGTGTTCATCATCTCCCTGGGCGCGTTCTTCCCGGTGGTGACCAACACCTACAAGGGCATGATCAGCGTGGACCCCATGCTCTTCCGCGCGGCGCAGAGCATCGGCCTGCGCGGGCCGCGTCTGCTGGCCAAGATCGCCGTGCCCGCCGCCCTGCCGGACATCGCCGTCGGCATCCGCGTGGGCTGGAGCCTCAGCTTCGGGTCGCTGGTGGCCGCCGAAGTGCTCGCCGCCAACCGGGGGCTGGGCTACATGATCATGTATGGCCGCGAGGTGGGCGAAGTCGAGGTCATCGTCTACGGCATCCTGCTGATCGGCCTGCTCAACCTGATCACGGACTACCTGATCTTCAACCTGCTGTTCAGGCGTCAGCTTCGCTGGTATTTCGGCTAATCCGCGCCCGGCGCGCGCCGGGGAAAGGAAGCGCACCCAGAGCGATCCAGAGCGATCGAGCGTCCGTCAAAAGCAGCGCCCGTCCCCGCGACAGGGCTGCCGAAAGCACAGTGTCCAGAGAGTTGTTCAGAGAGAGGGAAAAATCATGCGCCGTTCACATCTACCCCTGGTCTTGTTGCTCGTCCTCGCCCTGACGCTGCCCGCCCTCGCGGTCAGCGCCCAGGAAGGCGGGGAGCTGGAGCAGACGAAGCTCCGGCTCGGCTTCGGGCTGGACCCCGTCTACGCGCCGCACATCATCGCCATCGAAAAGGGCTGGCTGGCCGAAGCCGGTTTCGAGAAGATCGAGACCGCCACCTTCGTTTCCGGCGCTGCCGCCGGCGAAGCGCTGCTGGCTGGCGAGATTGACCTGTGGACGCCCGGCACCGTGCCGCCGATCAGCATGAGGCACAACGGCGTGCCGGTGGTCATCGTCGGCACGAACACCCTGGCCTACATCGAGAAGTTCGTGGCCCGCACCGATGCCGGCCTGGAGAAGCCCGAAGACCTGCTCACCATCAAGATCGGCCTGACCGAAGGCTCGACCGCCTCGGCGACGATGGAGAACCTCGCCGAGCACTACGATCTGGACCCGCTCAAGCTGCAAATCGTCAACCTGCCGGCCCCAGAGCAGATGACGGCCCTGATCAACAACGACATCCAGGCCTTTGTCGTCTGGAACCCCTGGCCCTACCTGGCTGAGATCAACAAAGACGTAGACGCCGAAATCCTGCACAACGGCACGGTCAGCAACTTCCCCTGGGACGCCGGCGAAGAGTTCCAGATCTCCTTCACGCGCTCGGTGTGGGTGATGTCCGAAGACTTCATCCGCAAGAACCCCAACACCGCCCGCGCGCTGATGCTGACGCTCTACCGCGCCCAGGACTACGTGGCCGACCCGGAGAATCGCGAAGAAGTGGTGACGCTCATCTCCGAGTATCTCGATCAGCCGGTCGAGCAGAACGAGGCGCTGTGGGACGACTACTCGTTCGAGAACATCTTCGACGAGAACTATATCCGCGACCTGCAGAAGTACACCGACTTCCTGTACGAATCGGGCCGCATCGAAGACCCGCAGGACCCCATGTCCTACACCTACACCGGCTTCATGGCCGAGCACAACCCGGACAACGTGGTGATCGAGGGCACCTGGGAGCCGTAATCCGGTGCCGTCTCGCCACTGAGAGGCGGGAACGGCCAGCGCCCGGAAAGCATGGCGCGGGCTTCCCGTTGCCCTCACTCCCAGCCTCGCTGCGCCCGGCTTGCCCCCTCTTCACGCACGGAGAGGGGGCAGCGCGGCGCGGGCGCGCCGTGCAGAGTGAGATAAAGCGCAGAGGCCCTCAATCCGAACATCCCTGAAGAGGGCATTACTCTTGGAGTAGCAGGTTATGCACAGCAAGCCTTTACGAATCGGCATGATCGGCGCCGGCTTCATCAGCGCCTATCACATCGCGGGGCTGCACGAAGCCGGCGCGCGCGTCACCACCCTCGTCGGCACAGACCCGGAGGGCCTGGCCCGCCGGGCGGCGCAGTTCGACATTCCCCGCACGACAACCGATTACCGCGAGGTGCTGGCCGACCCCGCCATTGACGCGGTGGTGATCGCCACGCCGGACTACCTGCACCGCGAGCACGCCATCGCCGCGCTGGAAGCGGGCAAGCCCGTGCTGTTGCAGAAGCCGATGGCGCGCAGCGCAGCAGAGTGCCGCGCGATCATCGCTGCGGCCCAGGTGACCGGTGTGCCGCTTTTCGTCAGCTTCATGCACCGCTACCTGGAGGAGATCGAGCATGTCCGCCCGCTGCTCGACCAGGGGGTGCTGGGGCGCGTGCTCTCGGTGCGCCAGCGCAACGCCACCCCCGGCGCCGACTGGGCCGCCTGGTTCTACCGCAAGGAGAGCGTGGGCGGCGGCGTGCTGCTGCAACTGGGCGTGCATGGCATAGACCTGTTGCGCCATCTCTTTGGTGAGATCGTGCGCGTGCGGGCGACCACCGCCCTGCTGATCAAAGAGCGGACGCTGGCCGATGGCACCGTCGTGCGGCCCAACGCCGAAGACCTGGTGATCGCCACGTATGAGTTCGCGTCGGGCCTGATCGCCGCGCACGAGTGCGCCTACGCCGAGGTCGCGGGCACCGACCGCTACCGCATGGAGATCTACGGCACGGACGGCACCGCCTGGCTGCGCACCGAGCGCGGGCGGCTGGCCTACTACGCGCCCGCGCACCTGGGCGGGCCTGGCTGGTTCGCGCCGGACATTCGGGCCGAGCAGGTCGGGCTGCGCCAGCACCGTCACTTTCTGGATATGCTGTCCGGCGCTGCCCCGCCGGACCACTCGGCGCGCGATGGCCTGGCCAGCCTGCTCGTCGCCGAGGCCATCTACCGCGCCGCCGAGCACGGCGACTGGGAGGAGGTCGAGACGCCATGAGCGCACCTGTACGCTTCGCCATCCTGAGCTTCGCTCACTACCACGCCAATTACTGGGCGGAGGCGATCAACGGCTCGCCCGATGCCGAGCTGGTCGGCGTGTGGGACGACGACGCGGCGCGCGGCCAGAGCGCCGCCGACCGCCACAGCACGGCTTTCGAGGGCGATCTTGGCGCGCTGCTGGCCCGCTGCGACGCGGTGGGCATCACCTCCGAGACGGCCCGTCACGCCGACCTGGTCGAGGCGGCGGCGCGCGCTGGCCGGCATATCCTGCTGGAGAAGCCGATGGCCCCGACGGTCGCCGAGTGTGACCGCATCCGCCGCGCCGTGCGCGAGTCCGGCGTGATCTTCATGCAGAACTTCCCCAAACGCTACGACCCGGTCAACCAGGAATTGGTGCGCCGGGCGCAGAGCGGCGAGCTGGGCACGATCTCGCTGGTGCGCGTGCGGCACGGCAATTACCATCTGTTGGAGCTGGGCGAGCGCGTCCACGACGCCTGGTACGGGAATCCGGCGCTCTCCGGCGGCGGCGCGCTGATTGATGAGGGCATTCACGCCGTTGACTTCCTGCTGTGGCTGCTCGGCGACCCGGCCCAGGTCTACGCTGTCACCGCCAACCGGACGCTCGGCCTGCCGCTGGAAGACACGGCGCTGGTCGTGCTCACCTTCCCTTCGGGCACGGTCGCGGAGATCGCCACGAGCAACGTGCTCGTCGCCGCCGAGGGGTCCATTGAGGTTTTCGGCAACCGGGGCAGCGCCCTGCTCGGCGGGGTAGACCTGGCCTCGCGCGACTTTGCCCGCCCGCCCTACCTCAAGGTCTACCATTACGGCCAGGCGCGCGGGGAGTGGCACGGGGCCGAGACCATCCCGTACTTCCGGCAGGGTAATTTCCACCAGCAGGGGCCGCTCACCTTCCTGCGCTGCCTGCGCGAGGGTGCGCCGCCTGTGATCAGCGTGGACGAAGGGCGCAAGTCGCTGGTGATCGTCGAGGCGGCCTACCGCGCCGCGCGCACCGGCCAGGCCCAGCCGCTGGATTTCGCCTGACAAAAGCCGTTACACAACAGGACCAGACACCCATGCCCAACCCCTATGATGCGCTGCACGTCTACTACGGCGACCTGCACAATCATTCCGCCGTCGGCTACGGGCACGGCTCCGCCGAGGACGCCTTTCACAACGCCCGTCTGCAACTCGACTTCGTCTGCCTGACGCCGCACGGCTGGTGGCACGACATCCCGGTGGGTGAGCCGCGCCTGGCCCCCCTGGTGGACTATCATCGCCAGGGCTTCGACCGTGCCGCCCAGCAGTGGGAGCGCGTCCAGGAGCTGGTGCGCCAGCATCACCAGGACGGGGCCTTCGTGACCTTCCTCGGCTTCGAGTGGCACTCGTGTCACTACGGGGATCACAACGTCTACTTCAAGGGCGACGAAGGCGAGATCATCCGCGCGCCGGACATGGACGCGCTGCGCGCCGCCCTGCGCCAGTATCGCGCGCGCGGCATCGAGACGATGCTCATCCCGCACCACATCGGCTACAAGGCGGGCTACCGGGGCATCAACTGGGCAGAGGTGGAGCCGGAATTCATCCACCTGGTCGAGATCATGTCCATGCACGGCGCGGGCGAGACCGAGACCATCCCCAACCGCTACCTGCACACGATGGGGCCGCTCGACTGGCAAAGCTCGCTGCTCTACGGGCTGGCCCAGGGGCACATCGTCGGCGTGGTCGGCTCCACCGATCACCACAGCGCCCACCCCGGCAGCTACGGGCATGGCCGCCTCGCCGTCTGGGCAGATGCCCTGACGCGCGACGGCATCTGGGACGCGCTGGTCGCCCGCCGCACGGTGGCCCTCACCGGCGACCGCATCGCCTTGCAGTTCGCGCTCAACGGCGCGCCGATGGGCGCGCTGCTGCCGCCCGCTGCCGAGCGCCAGATCGAGGTCGCCGTGAGCGGGGGGGACGCGCTGGACACCGTCGAGGTGCTGCACAACAACCGCGTCATCCACCGCTGGACGCCGCCCGTCCCGTCCGCCGAGCCGGCGCTGCCCGGCACGTTCAAGGCACACCTGGAGCTGGGCTGGGGCGAGCGCGGCGAAAACGTGGACTGGCACGTTGATCTGCGCGTGGTGGATGGCGACCTGCTGAGCGTGGAGCCGCGCCTGCGCGGCCACGAGATCGTCGCGCCGCAGGCGGGCGAAGAAGACAGCTACGCCTTCAGCGACTGGGGGCGCGTGGGCGCGGACGGCGTGCGCCTGGTCACGCGGACGTGGGGCAATCCCACCACCACTACGCCGGCCACGCAGGGCATGTGCTTCGAGGTGCGCGGGGACGAGAGCACGCGCTTCGTGGGGACGATCAACGGGCGGGCGGTAGACGTGCCCCTGGCCGACCTGCTGGCAGGGCCGCGCGCCACCTATCTGGGCGGCTTCCTGACGCCGGTCTACTACTTCCACCGGGCCGTGCCCCTGCACGAGACTACTGCCCGGCTCGCCCTGACTGACCGCGCGCACAGCAGCCAGCGCGACTGGTATCACGTGCGCGTCCGCCAGCAGAACGGGCACTGGGCCTGGAGTTCGCCGATCTGGATTGAACCCGCATGAGAGGGCGCGCGCCGTGCTGATCCAGGTGGGGCTGGTTCTCTTCGCGGCCACTTTCATCCAGGGTGTGGTCGGCTTTGGCATGGCGCTGGTTGCCATGCCGCTGCTCGCCGTCACGCTGGGCATTCGCGCCGCCGCGCCGCTGATCGCCTTGCTCGGCCTGCTCAGCCCGGCGCTGATCGCCTGGCGCTACCGGCAACAGCTGGAATGGCGCGAGATCGCGCCCCTCGCCTGGGGGTCGCTGCTGGGCATCCCCATCGGCGTCGCGCTGCTGCGCCTGGTGAACGAGCAGATCGTCACGCTGGCGCTGGGCCTGGTGCTGATCGGCTACGGGCTGTATGCGCTGCGCTGGGCTGTCCCGCCCTGGCGCGGGACGGCCCGCGCCGCTTATGGGCTGGGGTTCGCTGGCGGGGTGCTTTCTGGCGCGTACAACACTGGCGGCCCGGCGCTGGTCATCTACGGCAACAGCCGTCGCTGGCCCCCGCGAGCGTTCAAGGCGAATATCCAGGTCCTGGTCGTGCTGCACAGCATCTCGGTGGTGGCCTCGCACGCGCTGGCGGGCAACTTCACCGGCGACGTGTGGGAAGTGTTGCCGGTGGGGCTGCTGGCCACCGCCGCAGGGACGGGCTGCGGGTTGCTCATGGATCGCTTCATCAACGAGGCGACCTTTCGCCGCCTGGTCTTGCTGCTGCTGCTCGTCCTCGGCGGGCGGCTGGTGCAGGTTTCGCTGGCGGGCCTGCTGACCTGAGCGGAGCGCCGCTCTGCGCGCCCGGCCCCACACGCCTCACCCCCTAAATCCTCCTCTTCAGCCGAGCCAGAGAGGGACTTTGACCGCCGGACGGGGCCAGGGAGAGGGGCGTGCAAAACCTCACCCCCTAAATCCTCCTCTTCAGCCGAGCCAGAGAGGGACTTTGACCGCCG
>JAHDWP010000021.1:0-7622 GCA_023382715.1 Anaerolineae bacterium | reverse complement strand
GAAGGGGCCAGGGGGAGGGGCGTGCAAAACCTCACCCCCTAAATCCTCCTCTCCAGCCGAGCCAGAGAGGGGGACTTTGACCGCCGGAAGGGGCCAGGGAGAGGGGCGTGGCGCCCTGCCCAGAACCAGCGCCAGCCCGCCGATCACGCCACCTTGATCACCTTGTGCGGCTTCAGGCGCAGCACGATGATGTCCAGGTCGGCCCAGTCCGCGACATCGCGCTCGGCCTGCTCCGGCTCTTCGTAGTGATGGCACATGCGGCGCACCCAGACATCGTCCGGGTCCGGCTCGATAGTGATCTCCCCCTTGACCAGGTAGCCCCCGCCATCGCCCGGCGCGCCGCCAACGGTGACCGCCCCCTTCGGATTCGCCTCAATGTAGGACACTTTGCGCGTGTCGCGCACGCTGATGAAGACAATATCCTCGCCATCGCGCATGAACCACACCGGCACCGTATGTGGGTAGCCGTCGGGGTCAATCACCGCCAGCCGCGCGATGAGAGGCTTGTCCAGCAGCGTGCGCGCTGTCTCATCAAAGAGCGTCATGGAGTTCCCCTCCCTGCTGCGAAGGCGCTGCCCGGCACAGACTATGCGCCCTTCAGTATACTCGCTGCGGCAGCTTCGGCGACAGGCTGCCCTGGCAGGCGCCGCGCGCAGCTATCGTGCCCCCCAAAAGAAAGGCCCGCCGGGCCTTCAGGGTTCCTTCGGCGAGCCTGTTTTCACTCTGGGCCTTCGCACGGTGAGCGCCCACGCCGGCATCCGCCCGCTAAGCCTTCAACTGGCCGTTCTCTTCGGTGATGTGGAACGGCACGCTGATCACCACAATGTCCTTCATATGGTGCAGCCGCGCGCGCAGGACTGTTGCGGTCTGGTTGTGCAGCCATTGGGCGGTCAGCTCTGGCGAGATGAACTCCGGCACGACAACGGTGACCAGCTGATCGGGGAACTCGACACGATTGATGTGCGCGATGTACTCCTCCAGCGGCTTGAGGATGTCGCGGTAGTCGTAGTCTATGATGTCCAGCTTGATCCCTGCGGTCAGCCTGGGGAAGCGCGCCCAGCGCGCGGTGACCCGCTCGCGCATCTGCGGCGACGTGGAGATGCACACCGCGCGCACGTCGTTGGAAAGGCGCTTGGCATATTGCAGCGCCAGCAGCGTGCCCCGGTGCACGTCGGCGATGGGCACGATCACCACGTTGGCGACCTCGATCAGATCGCTCTCCTGCACCGTGCTCGTGCTCAGGGCCGTGGCGACCTGCTCATAGTGCACGTGGATGCGGTCGAACAGATAGACCAGCAGCGGAATGACCAGGGCGACCAGCCACGCGCCTTCCAGGAACTTGGTCGCCACCAATACGGCGAAGACGACGGCGGTGACAACCGCCCCCACCTGGTTGACGTGCTGCTTCCAGCGCCAGTTCTTCTCGTAATGGATGGTCGTCACGCCGGTGAACAGGCTCTCGCCGGGCTGGAGCGAGCCGACTTTTTTCATCAGGCGGCTCATGCCAGCCTGCGACAGGGTGAAGCTCAGCATCACGCCCAGCGCGTAGAGCGGCAGCATGGCGATTTCGTCGGCCCCGAAGATGAGCACGATGCCCGATGACAAGAGGGCCAGGGTGAGGATGCCCATGCTGTACACCAGCCGGTCGCCGCGATTCTGCATCCAGCGCGGCATGAACCCGTCCTTGGCCAGGAACGAGCTGAGCCGCGGGAAGTCCTGGTAGCCGGTGTTGGCCGCCAGGAACAGGATCAGCGCAGTGAACGCCTGCACCCAGTAATACAGGACGCCGCTGCCGGACACGTGGCGCGTCAACTGCGACAGGATGCTCTCCCCTTCTCCGGGGATCAGCTCCATCGTCGTCGCCAGCGAAGCGACACCAATGAACAGGATCATGGCCAGGACGCCCATCACGACCATCGTCTGAGCCGCGTTCCTGGACTCTGGCGGCTTGAATGCCTGCACGCCGTTGCTGACCGCCTCGATGCCGGTCATCGCCGTGCATCCCCCAGAAAAGGCGCGCAGCAACAGCCAGATATAGGCCACTCCGGTCAGGTCTTTCTGCTTGAGCACGACTTCGTGAGTGACCGGCAGGGGCGCAACGCCGAATAGCTCGAAGTAGCGCACAAAACCGATGATGATGACCAAAAGCAGGCCGCCCACAAAGGCGTAGGTGGGAAAGGCGAAGATGGTGCCGCTCTCGCGCACGCCGCGCAGGTTGATCCAGGTGATGAAGCCGATGGCGAGCAGGGCGATGATCACCCGGTACTCAAGCGTCTCTGGGAAGGCAGAGGTCACGGCGCGCACGCCGGCGGAGGTGGACACCGCCACCGTCAGCACGTAGTCCGTCAGCAGCGCGGCGGCGGCCATCAGCGAAGGGTAGCGCCCCAGGTTATCTTTGGCGACGGTATAGGCGCCGCCGCCGTCGGGGTAGTGCATGATCGTCTGGATGTAGCTGAAGACCACCAGCAGCACCAGGGCGGCCACTGCCAGCGCCAGGGGCAGCGTCAGCGCCAGCCCACCGCTGCCCAATACGATCAGCACGTGCATAATCGCTTCGGTCGCGTAGGCGTTGCTGCTGATCGTGTCGGACGCGAAGATAGCCAGCCCGCGCACCTTGTCGAGTCGCTCGTGGACTTCGCGGCTGGTGGGAAACGGCTCCCCGATCAGCAAGCGTTTGACAGCAGAGAAGGTCATATTCATGGAAAACTCTGGGCACATGCCCACGTCGAATAGACGATGGAATTATCCTGATTCAGCAGGGCGGAAGAAACAGGGGATATGCGGAGAACGATCAGGCCCGCGTAAGACCTCGTAGGTCAGGGCACGCTCGGCGCTGCTGGCACACTCGCTGACAGGGCTATCTGGCACGGTCACGCCACTGCGCACCGGCGTCCCCCCAAAAACACGCGCCACGGCCAGTGATTCTTCATCACCGGTCGCGGCTTGACAAGCTCTTCGCCACTTAATGCGTCAGAACTATACTCCCATCTGGCCCGCTTAGCAAGGGTTTCTTGCGCGAGGGGTGCCTGCCAAGGGGGGCGGCGGCTCGCCGGACGCCAGAGCAAAAGATCACCGCAGAGACGCAGAGGACACAGAGGACACAGAGGACACAGAGAAGAGCATAGTAATTCGCTTTCCTCTGCGCTCTCCGCGCCTCTGCGGTTCCAGAATTCCGTATCGCCAGCGCCGAGCGGCTCAGCGCCCTTCGGGTGGCCCGGCGTCCTCTTCCTCGCCAGCGACCGGCGTCACATCCACCTGCTCGACCTGATCCTGCACGTCCTTGAGCGAGCCGAACTCGTGGCCGACCTGGGTCAGGGTGTAGGCCGTCGCCGCCGCGCCGAGGGCCAGCGCCTGGTCTACGTCCTCGCTGCGCAGCCGCCCGGCCAGGAAGCCGGCGATCATGGCCGCGTTCTGGCCGCTGTGCGTGCCCACGCCCTCCGGCCAGCTCACCGTCCAGTCGCCCTGCTCGGAGTCGAACAGGGCGGTGTTGCCCTGCATCCTGGCGATCAGCACTGCCCCGGCGCCTTCCTCGCGCAGCTTGCGGGCACAGTAGAGGATGTCTTCTTCGGCGCGCACCGGGATGTTGAACAACGCCTCGGCCTCGTTCCGAGTCAGGAACACCAGGTCGGGCTGCGCCCGGAGAGACTCCCGCAACGCCCGCCCGCCCCCGGCGTTCAGCGCCACACGCGCCCCGGCTTCCTGGGCCACGTCGGTCAGCCAGACATAGGTATCGTCGGGCACACCGCCCGGCAAACTCCCGGCGAAGACGACGTGATCGCCCGCGCGGACCAGCGCGCTCAGCGCGTCGGCCACGGCCTGCAGGTCGGACTGCGCCACGTTGATGCTGGCTTCCCAGATTTCAGTTTCGTGCACGTGACCGGTGTCTTTGATGATCGTGCGGCTGCTGGTCTGACCCGCCCGCCGCAAAACAGTGATCGGGAACTGTTCCTCCGCCAGCAGAGCCTGGTAGGCGCGGCCCGTCGCATCTTCGCCGATCAGCACGATGGCGTGCGTCGGCGCGCCGAGCGCGTGCAGCGCCCGCGAGACGCCGATGCTCCGCCCGGCGGGGTCGAGCCGCGCTGCCTCGGTCGTCTGGTTGTGATACCCTAGCGCCAGGAAATGGGTCACCAGCGTGCGATCCAGCGATGGATTGAGCGTCACGGTGATGACTTTGGGTTGGGTGGTTGGTTCGGTCACGGGTGTTTCCTCCTTTGGCCCCGGCGCGCCGCCTGCGGGCGGGCGCTCTGAGGGCTGCTCCCCCCGATCCCGTCATTGAGATGGAGGGCGCTGTGCATTGGCAAGGTGCTGCGGGCGGGCTGCTCGCCCCGCTGGTCAGCGCGCCGGATCGTTGGCCATCAGCCAGCGCCAGACCCAGGCCATGGACTGCACATCGGCGCGCTGATAGGCGCAGGCGCGGGCCAGCGCCACCTCGTCGCCGGACTCCAGCCAGAACTGGTAGTCGAGATAGGCGGCGAACCAGTCGGGGTTCTCCGGCCAGACAAAGCCCAGGTAAGCCGACACGACCTTGATCGAGGTGCTGGGCAGCGGCAGGCTCACCGCGCCTTTGAAGGCCGCGTGCAGATCGAACATGCGCGGCTCCAGCCCGGCCAGGGCCGCTGCCGGCGCGCTGCCGCGCAGAATAGCCGCGTCGTAGCCCGTCCAGTGGCAGATCGGCCCCGCCTGCGCCGCGACCGCCTCCGCCAGCACCTCCCAGGCTGTGTCGCTGTCCGGCACCAGGGTGAGGCGCTGGCCATCGGGCAAGGTCAGCGGCTCTGGAAGCTGCACCGGCGCGACCAGGGCAATTTGCGTCGCGCCCGCCGTGTCGCACCAGCCCATGCACCAGGGCACCGTCTTGCCGCGCGCCTGGTACGTCTCCAGGTCGAACATCCAGCCGCCTCGCCGCAGATCGCCCGGCAGCGCCCCGTACCACACGGGCCGCCGCTCGACCAGCGCCTGAGCGTTAGCCCGCAGGCGCGGCGCGGTCGCCGGGCCGATGCCGCGCACCGCCAGCAGATCCTCCGGCGCGCAGGCGGCGATGTCGGCCAGGCGCGCCAGGCCCGCCGCCGCCAGGCCGTCGCGCGCTGCCCGCGTGACGTTGTACAGCAGGTCGAGGCTCTCCTCCCTCTCGGCGGCGGCCCGGCACGTCGTCTGCCAGGGGCAGGTCTTGCAGTGCGCTTCCAGGCGGACGGGCGGCGCTTCGGGCGCGCCCAGGGCGGCAACGGCTCGCAACAGGGCGTCCATCAGCCGGTCTTCGTCGTATTCGTGCGGCTCGCGGCGGGCGGGCGCGCCGAGATCGGTCGCGCCCAGCCACAGCTCGCCCGGCGGGGTGATCCCCTGCACCTGGCTTAACAGCCAGGCGTAGAGGTCAAGCTGGGCCCAGTCGGGCGCTTCCGGGTCGCGGCGCCGCTTGATCTCGACCGGCGCATAGACCTGTGTCCCGGCATACGCAATGCGCACCAGGCGGTCGGGCCGCCCGCGCACGGTGAAGAGCCGATCCGTCAGGTCGAGCGGGGCGCGGTGTTCCAGACACGCGCCGGCGATGCCCGGCACGCCGCGCGCCATCAGGCGGCGCGTCAGGGCCACGCCATGCGCCCACGACTCGACCGGCAGGTACTCCACCGCCGCGCCGACCGCCGCCAGAACGCTCGCCTCGTGCTGCACGCCCAGGGCGAAGGCGCGGGCCGTCTCCGGCGCGGCTTCGTCGCGCAGGGCCGGGTCGCCGTGCGCGTCCAGCCACACGCGGCGCGCACAGACCAGGGCATGGCGCACGTCCTGGGCGGTGATGAGCAGTGAGCCAGGATCAGCAGGCACAGGTGTCTCCTCCCGGCCCAATCGTAACAGGTCGCGCCGTCCCTGCCAATGCGGGCGGAGAGTGCGCGCAGGGGGGGGCGCGGCGCTGGCGAGCTTCTGAAGCAGGGTGATCCGCCCGCTCTTGGGCGAAAAGCACAATATGACCTCGCCGCTCCTGTGGTAGATTGGCCGGACAGAGCGTGTCCTCTGGCGCTCGATCATCCCCCTGTGCCCCTTGAGCAGACCATACTTCCTGGTGTCGAAAGGAAGACGAGGAGCGTCTATGTCCAGGCTGGCTACTACGTCCAACGAGACACAGCAACGATTCAACCCCTTTGCCATGGCCCAGGCTCAGCTCGACGCCGCCGCAGAGGTGCTGCAACTGGAACCGTCCATCCACGCCCTGCTGCGCGAACCGCTGCGCGAGATGCAGGTGAGCCTGCCGGTGCGCATGGATGATGGCTCAATGCGCATCTTCAAGGGATTCCGCGTCCAGTACAACGACGCGCGCGGGCCGACGAAGGGCGGCCTGCGCTTCCACCCGGACGAGACCATTGACCTGGTGCGCGCCCTGGCCGCCTGGATGACGTGGAAGTGCGCCGTCGTCGATCTCCCGCTGGGCGGCGCCAAGGGCGGGATCGTCTGCAACCCGCGCGAACTGTCGCCGGGGGAGCTTGAGCGCCTCAGCCGCGCCTATGTGCGCCAGGTGGGGCGCATCCTGGGGGCAGAGGTGGACGTCCCCGCCCCGGATATGTACACCAATGCCCAGGTCATGGCCTGGATGTTGGACGAGTTCTCCGTCCTGCAAGGTCACAACGAATTCGGCATGATCACGGGCAAGCCGCTGGCCCTGGGCGGATCGAAGGTGCGCGAAGAGGCCACCGCGCGCGGCGGCATGTATTGCCTGCGCGAAGCGGCCCGCGTCCTCGGTCTGAAGACCGAGGGGACGGCGATGGCCATCCAGGGCTTCGGCAACGCCGGACAACACGCCGCCCTGCTGGGGCAGGAATTGCTGGGCGTGGTCGTCGTGGCCGTATCCGACTCGCGAGGGGGTATCTACGCGCCGGAGGGTCTCGACCCGCGCAAGGTGATCGCCCACAAGCGCACCGCCGGCTCGGTGATCGGCTTCCCTGGCGCGCAGTCAATCTCCAACGAGGACTTGCTGCGGCTGGACGTGGACATTCTGGTGCCGGCGGCACTGGAAAACACGATCAATGCCCACAACGCCCCGGAGGTCAAAGCCCGGATCAGCGCGGAGCTGGCAAACGGCCCGACCACCCCCGAAGCCGACGAGATTCTGCACGCCAAGGGCGTCTACGTGATCCCGGACTTCCTGTGCAATGCGGGCGGGGTGACCGTCTCCTACTTCGAGATGGTGCAGAACGCCTACAGCTACTACTGGGACGACAAGACCGTCAAGGCCCGGCTGGACGCCAAAATGACCGCCGCCTTCCACGAAGTGCACGAGCTGGCCACGCGCCTGGGTGTGCACAATCGGCTCGCCGCCTATTGCGTCGCTGTGCAGCGCGTGGCCGAAGCGGTTCGCCTGCGTGGGTGGGCGTAAAAGGGTGTATGATAAGCTCCCCTCATCCCCCAGCCCCTTCTCCCTCCAGGGGGAGAGGGGGAGCACGGCGCAGGATTTCCCCTCGCCCCGGTGAGGGAGAAGGGGAGCAAGGCGTAGGATTTCCCCTCGCCCCGGTGAGGGAGAAGGGGAGCAAGGCGCAGGATTTCCCCTCGCCCCGGTGAGGGAGAGGGGCGCAGGGGTGAGGGGTTCCCTTCGCCCCGGTGAGGGAGAAGGGGAGCAAGGCGTAGGATTTCCCCTCGCCCCGGTG
>JAHDWP010000020.1 GCA_023382715.1 Anaerolineae bacterium | reverse complement strand
ATCCCTCTCTTATGAATGGCCCGAAAAGTGTCCAGTTTTTCAACCGCAGGACAGATCGGCCCCTCTTGTCACCCGCTGTAGGGCTATCCCAACCAGACACGCCGCAGGGGCATACGGGGCCGGCGCGGAAAGCGGGCGGATTTACCTCACCCCTCAATCCCCTCTCCACACGCGGAGAGGGGACGAGACCCCGGCGGACTCCCTCTTCTCCGCGCCCTCTGCGCCTCGACGGTTCAGGCATTCCGCTTCTACTGCGCGCTGCGTCGGGCGTTTTCGGTTTTCGACGCCCTGCCGTATAATCAGCCCCAGACACCCGTCCGCGTAGGAGCTGCCGATGCCTGAGTCGCCGCGCGCGGGCCTGCCCCGCCGACCGCCCGATCTCGACGAGATGCCGGTTGAAGAGCTGATCCGGCTGAGTCGCGCGCTCACCCGGCGCATCACCGACCAGGATCGCCAGCGGCTGACCCTGGCCCTGCGCGAATCTGGCGACGCGCGGCGGCTGTGGGCCGGCGCCCCGGCTATGCTACAGCAGTTCTTCGCGGGCGAGATTGACCTCGACGATGATCTCGCCCGGCGCTTTGCCAACGCCCCGCTGCTCGCGCATCTGCGGCTTGTGCCAGAGGCAGGCGAGCCATTGCGCCGCCAGGCGACGGCGATCCTGGGCAGCAACGACGATGTGGCCACGCTGACCGTTGACGCCGCGCTGGACGAGACGGCGGCGCTGGTCTTCACCTTCACCCTGTTTGGGACGCTGGCGCTGCGCTTTCACCTTTCGCCGCTGCTGGAGCCTGATCGCCTGCGGTGGATGGAGCTGTTGCGGCGCGACAGCGGCATCACCATGCTCTGGACGCGCGAGCGTTGGGAGCAGCCGTACCTGATCCTGGTGACGCGCGAAGGTTTCGGGCGGCTGTATGCGTTCTCGCCGCACGGGATCGAGGCCGCGGTCCGCCTGACACCCGACATGATCGCGGGGCTGGTGGACTGGCTGAAGGCGCTCTGGTTCCCGGAACGATCCCTGCCCGACCCACAGCCCGCGCCCGGCGAACGGCGCGCAGGGCGGCGCACACCGCCCGAAGCGCAGGATCGGCGGCGCTCGCTGCTGCACACAGCCATCCCCGACGCGCCAGAAGAGCAATGGGCGCCGGACAGCGGCGAGTGGGATGTCCCTTCTGACGCGCTGGATTGGTGAGAGCGCCCGGCGATCTGTGCGAAAGTCACATAGTGCCAGGGCGGTTGTTTGTCGCCAAGATGAGGTCTGTCGGCTACAATGAGAGCACTCGTGGGCACTGGCGGCGCGTGCCGGCGCCCACTCGATTCCACCCCGTTCCGTAAAATGGACCAGCGACGGTTTGCGCGCGAGGCGCGCTGCCAGGCAGGGCGTTTTGTGATTGCAGGCTAGGAGGAAAGGGATCGCATCATCATGAGAGACATTTTCGACAAGACGCGCACGTTCACCCGTGCCCGTGAAGCGATGGAGATGGGGCTGTACCCGTTCTTTCAGCCGCTGCAGGACTCGGACGCCACCACCGCCACCTTCAAGGGCAAAGAAGTGGTGATGATCGGGTCGAACAACTACCTGGGCCTGACGACGCACCCTAAAGTCAAACAGGCGGCGATTGAGGCTGTCGAGCGCTTTGGGACGAGCTGCACCGGCAGCCGCTTCCTCAACGGCACGCTGGCCTTTCACCTGGAACTGGACAACCGGCTGGCCAGGTTCGTGGGCAAAGAAGCGGCGATCGTCTTCTCCACCGGCTACCAGACCAACCTGGGCACGATCTCAGCCCTCGTGGGCCGCGGCGATTTCGCCATCCTGGACAAGGACGATCACGCCAGCATTGTGGACGGCTGCTTCATGGCGCGCGGCATGAACCAGGCCGAGATGCGCCGCTTCTCGCACAACGACCCCGACAGCCTGGAGTACGCCCTGGCCAAGCTGCCGGAGGACGCCGGCAAGCTGGTGATCGTGGACGGCGTGTACAGCATGGGCGGCGACATCGCCCCGCTGCCGACGCTGATCGAAATCTGCAAGCGGCACGGGGCGCGGATCATGGTGGACGACGCGCACAGCATCGGCGTGCTGGGTGAGGGACACGGCACAGCCTGGCAGTTCGGGCTGACCGACGAAGTGGACCTGATCATGGGCACGTTCAGCAAGTCGCTGGCGTCCATTGGCGGCTTCATCGCCGGCGACGAGCAGACGATTCACTACATCCAGCACTTCGCGCGGCCCTTCGCGTTCAGCGCCAGCCTGCCGGCTGCCAACGCGGCGGCGGTGCTGGCGGCGCTGGACATCATCGAGAACGAGCCGGAGCACGTGCACCGGTTGTGGGAGAATGCCGAGTACATGCGCGCCGGGCTGAAGCGGCTGGGCTTCGACATCGGCACGAGCAACACCCCGGTCATCCCGATCTACATCCGCGATGACTACCGCACGGTGCTGGCCTGGCACGCGCTGATCGAGGAAGGCGTCTACACCAACCCGGTGGTGTCGCCCGGCGTCCCGCCCAACAGCGCCCTGCTGCGCACCAGTTACATGGCCACGCATCGCAAAGAGCACCTCGACCGCGCCCTGAAGGGGTTGGCGACAGTGGGCCGCAACCTCGACCTGATTGCGGAGGACGCCTCGCTGGAGCCGCAGACGAGCGGCTAGCAAGGGACACTGCGCTGTTGCGCCCTCCGTAGGGGCGTATGGCCATACGTCCCTATGTGCCTTGTCTCCTATATCCCCCTCTCCAGCCGGGCTAGAGAGGGGGATTTTGATTGCCGGACGGGGCCGGGGCGCAGGACCAGACTTCCGAAGTCTGCGGAGACTTCGGAAGTCTTCTGGCGGGGAGCCGCTAAACCTCTCCCGACCACTGATCACCGATCACTGACTACTGATCACTGACCACCGATCACCTGCTCCCCTCACGGCTGCGGAGCGCTGACCGTCATCTCGTAGTCCATGTTCCAGTAAGCGTACACGACGAACAGGTACAGGCCGCTCTTTTCGGCGGTGAAGGTCACCGTCTGCTTGCGGTAGGTATCGAACTTAGTCACCAGAAAGCCATCCGGCCCGTACACGCTCAGGTAGGGGAAGGCTTCTGAGACGAGCGCGATCTCCACTGAGTCGCCGGCGTTGAGTTTCAGACTGTAGATATCCTTGGCCTCTGTGGCTCCGGAAAGCGTGCCGCTGACCACCTGGCCCAGCACGATCTGACTCTTGATCATGGCGGGCGTGCCGCTCAGGAAGTCCTCTGTGTCGTCGAGCGGGTAGTAGACGATGGGCACGGTGATGCCCTCCAGCGTCGCCGTGTTGATGTCGTCCAGCGTCAGGTACACCGAGCCGTCAATAGTGGCGCTCTGCGTCTCGATTTCCTGGGCCAGCAGCTCCAGGTTGAGATCGAGGGAGAGGTCCATGCCGAACCGGTGCAGGTAGCCGTCGTCGGCGCCGATCCATTGCTCCATCGTGATGGACGAGTCGGCGAGGAGCAGCCCCGCGGTCATCAGCACGAACCGAATCTGGGTCTCGTTGAGCGTCTCCAACTCGCCCATCTCCAGCTCCAGCGCGGCCAACGCCGGGTTCTTGAGCAGGCTGATCAGGACCGAGGGCAGGTTCGGGTCGTTCAGGAATCCTTCCAGATCGAAAGAAGTGGTGAAGGTGAACATGGTCTGACCGTTGAAGACGGCATCGGGGCCGCGCGTCGAGCTGATGTGGGTGGACAGCAGCGTGTAAAAGCGCTGCGTCGGCCCGGACAGCTCGGAGATCTGGGCGAATGCCTGGGCGGTCTCTTCGCTCTGAAGCTTGGTCAACAACTCGGCCAGGCTGGTCTCCAGCTCGTCGAGATCGGCGGGGGTCAGGGTCAGCTTCTCGCCGAACCAGGCATCGGTGCCGGTGGGCGAGGGCGCGTGCAGGTAGAGGCCCATGTCTTTGAAGATGATCTCGATGGAGCTGTCCGTCGACCGGGTCGCTTCTGGCAGCACTATCTCGTCGAGGACAAGATAGCCGCTCGTCTCCTGGAGCATGGTGAGGAGAGTCGTGGCGTCAAGCTGCTCGTAGAAGGCGATGATGGGGGCCAGGTCGGTCAGGCCAGCCATCGGCGGCAGGTCGCTGATCAGCGCCATGAGCGACTGGGGCATCACCAGCGCGCCAGAACCGGCCAGGTGAATCTGCACAGTCTCCTGATCGCTGTCCACCGTCAGGTTGACACCCCATTCGGGAACGCTGAAGGCGTGCAGACCCTGCATGGCGGTGGTGGCGTCTGTGATGATCTGGCAGTCGGCATCGCTGAGGCCGTTGCAATTGACGGTTTGCTCGCCGCCCTGGGCCAGCGCGGTCAGGGCCGGGCTGGTGAGCAGCAGGGCGATGAGCGCCGTGCACGACATAAAGTGGAGTAGACGCTGCATGTTCAAATTCCCTCCTGCGGGGTGGTCTTGCCCAGGCGAACGATGCGGGCCATGCTCACTCCCCTATACGCGGGCGGACGGAAGAGGTTGCGCCAGGGACATGGAGAGGAAAAGACAACCGGCCCCCTGCTGACGCGCTGGGGGCCGGCATGTACACGGTCGCTAGAACCCGATGTCGAGCGCCTCGAGCTGCGCCTCCAGTTCTTCGATCGGGCGGTAGCTCTGCGGGAAGGTGACGGAGAGCGGCTGGTTGAAGGCACCGAACTCCGACATGAACGAGATGTTACCCGTGACAGCGCTGATCCCCGGGTCGATCATGGACAGGTCCAGGTTGAGCGCGATGTTCAGAGAGAACTTGTAGGGCTTCTGATCGCTGATGCCGATCCACTGCCCGACTGTCAGCGTGGTGTTGCCGAGCAGCGGCGTGAAGAACATGCCCATCATCTGGATGTCTTCGGGGGTCATTTCTCCCAGGCCCAACTCGTCACCGCCCAGGCCCAGCGCCTCGCCTACCATGGGAGAAGTGAGCAGGGCCGTGAAAAACTGTGCGAGGTTGATGTCGGTGGTGAAGACGGCTGTGGGCTGCCCACCCACCTGCTCATCCGCGCCGCGCGTCGTGGTGACAATGCCGGTCAGGTCAATACCGGCCAACTCAGCCGCATCGCTTGGGCTGGCCATGCCGCCACCAAACATGCTGCCCAGGTCGCCCAGGCCCATTTCGGCGAGGTCTTCCTCGGTGATCTCCTCACCATACCATTCGCCATTGTAGTTGACGTAACCCATGTTCGGGGTGAGGATGATCTCCGCCGCGAACGACTGCGTCAGGGTGGGGGAGACAACAGATACCTGATCGATCACCAGGTGGATGAGAAACTCGGAGGCGTTCGGCGCGAACTGGAAGCCGCCGCTGCCACTGGCCTGGAGCACATACTCCCCTGTGCCATCATTGATATTGAGATCAATAGCCCAGGCGGGAGCGGTGAGCGACGTGACGCCGGCCATCGCCGTGGTGGTGCCCAGCAGAAGCTGGCAATCGGCATCGCTGAGACCGGCACACAGCGGGTTGTCAGCCTGGGCGAAAGCGGGCGCAGCCAGGGTGAGGGCCAGCAAGACAACCAGTACGACAGGCAGTCTTCGCATGAAGTGCTTCATAGCAAATGCTCCTTGATGACCAAGCACAACTTTCACATGAGGCCAGTATGACACGGACTTCTCTGCGAGGCAATGCCAAAGTGTTAAAAAGGGCGAAAAATCTCCGTAAACACGGGGCCGGCAAAGTGAAGGGCCGCCTGGGTTGGACAAGCGGCCCCTCCGCGCATGTGATATGGAGAATGCGGCGACTACTGGCCGCCCAGCAGGCCACTGCCCAGCCCGCCGCCGAACAGCCCACCCTCTTCACCGAGCAGGCCCTGGCCCTCAGTTGCTCCTTCGGGCGCGGCGATTGTCACGGGCTGGTTGTGGCGCACAAGATCGCCGGACAGCTCGTAACGCATGATCATCTTCTGCGGCTCGCCCTCAGACAACGTGCCCAACGCGGCAGTGTCCATCGCGAACACATAGTTATCTTCGATACGGTGGATGTAGCCATCCTCCGCGCCGATGTAGACGGTGGTCGTGAAGGAGGAGCCTTCGAACATCGGCAGGAGCAGCATGGACATCATCGCCAACTGCGCCGCGCCCACGCCGAGGTCTTCCTGAGACATGCCCAGCGCCTCACCGCCGGCGCCGAAGCCCTGCGCCATCACGCTGTCCAGCACATTGGCGTTGGAGAGCAGCGCCCCCAGGTTGAGCGTCAGCGTCTGGGCCTGCGTCGCCTGGCCGCCCACCGCCGGGCCGTCCGCGACGCTGACCGCGAAGATGGCCGGATCGCTGAACAGGTCCAGCCCGGCCCCCGTGGGGCCGCCCAGGCCGAGGATTATGCCCAGGCCGAGCAGGGCGTTCTCGTCCAGCTCTTCATAGACCCAATCCTCGCCGGGCTTCTTGGTGTAGGCTTTGTCGCCGAAGACGATGAACTCGGCGCCGCTGAGCGATTCCGTGCCGTCCGCGTCGCTCATCTCGGCTTCGGTCAGCACGGCGTGGATGTTGGCTCCCAGGCCGACCTCGTCGCCCGTGACCACGTACTCGTAGGTTCCGGTGAGGCTCATCGCGGTGACGCTCTCCCCGTCATCAATGTGCAGGGTCATGGTCAGGTCCTCGATGGCGACCGATTGCAGCTTGCTCATCAACTGGTACGCATCCTGGCGCACCTGGCAGGAGTCTGCTGCCTCACCCTCGGCGCAGACCGCCTTGCTGACGGCCAGCGTAGCTGTCCCGGCGGGCAGGGGGAATCCACAAGCCAGCATGGGGGCAGCCAGCATAGCCAAGACCATCGTTCCCAATAACCAGCGGCGTTTCATAGGCTCTTCCTTTGTTCAATGAGATTCTGCTGCGCATGAAAAGAGGACGGCGCATTTCAGCCGCCGGGCGCGCCTGGAGTCGGCGCCTGCTCAGATTATAATCGTTTCGCTGCTAGCTACAACGTGCGGGATGGCGAAGGTGCGCGAACGGTTGCGAAATGCCTCTGTGGGGGGTGCTGCGCCCTGGCTGACCTCACCCCCGCGCGGCGCTGGTGCGCCTCGCTCCCCCTCATCCCCGGCCCTTCCCCCTCGCGGGGGGGAAGGGAGAAAAGCGCGCCCGCTGAGCTTCTCCCTCCCTGCGGGAGAGGGGTTTGGGGTGGGGGGAAACAGCACCCTGGCTGACCTCACCCCCGCTCGGTGCTGGCGCGCCTTGCTCCCCTTCTCCCCTTGGAGGGAGAAGGGGTTGGGGGGATGAGGGGGAGCTTACCCCCGCTCGGCGCTGGTGCGCCTCGCCGCCCCCTCTCCACACGCGGAGAGGGGGCAAGGTGGGCGGGGCGGGGGATGTAGGATTCTGGAACCGCAGAGGCGCAGAGGACGCGGAGAAGAACGTACAGCTTGTTTTTTCTCTGCGCTCTCTACGCCTCGGCGGTGATCTTTCGCTCCAGAGTTCGGCGCATGGCGCGCGCGACAGAAGCGGGTAAGATCGGGGCGCGGTGGCCCGCCAGGCGCTGCCGTCCGGCAGCGGTCGCGGGGGCGATGGAGGCGTTAGACGTGAGCGGAGGCGGCTGGTGGTGGCAGCGGCGCAGACGGCGCGTCCATGTGATTCGTGTGCGCACGGCCTGGGTGCGCGCCGGGCTGGTCGTGCGCTATGGCCCGATCGGGGCGGTGTGTCATGGGCTGCGCCCGCGCGCTGCCTACGGGCGCGGCGTGTTCGGCGCGGCGGGCCTCGTCGGGGGGGCGCTGGCCTTCGAGGGGCAGGGCAGCAGCGTCTTCGATGGGCAGATTGCGCTGGAGCAGGTGCGACGCCTGGGCCTGGTCACCATTGCGCTGCCAGCGGGACGGCGGGCGCGGGCGCTGGCCGCGCACTATGACAGCCCGGACGGGTGGCGCGTCGCCACGTTCTCCGGGCAGGACATCCCGGAGCTTGCCGCGGCGCTGAGCAGTGCCGGCGCTCTCCCTCTGCACGATGCGGGCGAAGGTCGGGATGACTTCGGCCCGGCGCGGGCCACGCACATGATCCAGGATGTCTATGGTGAGTGGACTCCTGACCGTGAGGGGGCGCTCTACCTGGCTCCTGACCGGCTGCTGTTCGAATGGCGCGAAGTCATCCTGCTGGTGACAATGGCCCGCCTGGACGTGTATCACGGTGGCGAGGGGCGGCGCACGGGCACGCTGCTGCGCGTGGAATACGCCGCGCCGGACGGGACGCCCAGCGCCGCCGGGTTCCTGGTGGAGCACGCAGGGCGCTGGGCCGAGGCTATCGTGCGCCGGGCCGATCTGCCGCTGACCGTGCACGAGGGGCGCAAGCGGAAGGACCTGTGATGGCGAATCGGTGGCAGCGGGGCGGCATTCCTGCTGAGAAAGACGGGGGGAAGATCGCATGGAGATCGCACTGCTGGTGCTCTTGCTGATGATCGTTGGCGCGGCGTTGGCCTGGGATACGCTGGCCCAGCGCCGGCACGTGGCGCGCGCTGTCGCCGCGTGGACGGACGCCGGGCAGACAGCGCAGGCCGGGCCGCTGGGCACGATCAGCCGGGGCGACCTACTGGCGCGCGAGCCGGGGTATCGCGCCTTTGGCGCGCTGGCCGTCCTGGACGGGCGGCTGGTCTTCGCCGGGCACCGCTCGCCCGCGCTGGATCATGTCACCCCGCTGGAGGCGGTGCGCTGGATCGGGCTGCGCACGCGCGTCAAGACGGCCTGGAACCGGCGCATCGAGACGCCAGAGCTGGTCATTCACAGCGAGGAAGCGGGTGGCTGGCGGGTCAGCGCCTTCATCGAGGGGCCGCTGGAGGCTTTTGCGGCGCAGCTTGGCGCGCTGACCGGGCTGCCTGTGCTGGCAGTGGGCGAGGCCTATGAAGATTTCGGCCCCGCGCCCGCCGTGTATATGGTGCCAGAGGGCGAGCGGGGCTGGCGTCCGGGGGTGGCCGACCAGCCCGATCCGCGCGCGCTGCCGCCCGACTGGATGGAGGCGGCGCGCTGGCTGTACCTGGCCCCCGACCGGCTGCTGTTCGACCGGGCGCACGCCATCCCGCTGACGCGCATCCGCCGCGTGGTGGTCACCGAGCGCGGGGCGAGGCCGGGCGAGAATCCCTTCGACGACAATCTGTTGCGCGTGGAGTATGAGGATGCGGGCGGCGCGCGCGGCGTCGCTGGATTCGTGGTGCGCAATGCGGGGGACTGGGCGGGTGTTTTGGAGGCGCGCGCCAGCGTGCCGGTGTTGGTGCGCGGCGCGCCGGACAATAAATAAAAAATTCCTAAAAATTGGTCCGGATGTGTTGCGGCAAGCCGCCAAACAGGTCACAATGGGGTCAGCGCGGGCGGTAGGAAGATTGACGTTAAGGAGGGGGGCCATGACGCGACTCCCCAATGTGCCAGGCCCAGGCGAGCAGAACGACCCCGATTATCTCCAGGCGGAGGCAGTCGGCGGCCCGATCCCCGAGGGCGAGATGCCCGGCCTGGATGGGACACCGTTCAGTCATCTGGCGTTCGAGCCGGAGGATGCTGCTGACCTGGCCGAAGGCGACGCGCCGATGGTGCAGCATCGCGCTGGAACGGATCGCCGGGTGATCTTCGCTGTTTGCGCGGAGACCGGCCAGCCAGAAGCGCGGCTGGATGGCAGCAGCAACGAGGTGCCGCACGAAGCGATCATTGACCCGGCGCAGGACAACGCCGGCGCGCAGCCCGACCCGCTCTAACCCCTGATTTCGCCCGCACAGATGTCAGATAGTGCACGCCGCTGCCCGAAGGCGGCGTTTTTGTTGCGCACTACGGGACGAGATAGCCCACTGCCGAGATGCGCACCTCGCTGACCAGCTCCGGCCCCACGCTGATGAAGGAAAACTGCGCGTCGAAAGGCGCTTCGACGCCAGCGGGCCACATGCCATCGTCGCGCCCGGTGAGGAGCGCAGCATGGGCCAGCCCCACCAGGTCGTCGTCCGGGCCGATCAGCACCACGTCAATCACGGGGAAGTAGAGATCGGCGCCGGCGGTGTTCTGCGCGGTGCCGCTGACGGTGTAGAGTCCGCTCTCGCCCACGCTCTGGCTGGTCACGCTGGCGGGCAGGTTGAAGACTCCTTGCAGACTCGGCTTTTCGGCGGGGGTGTACCACAGCCAGCGCTGCGTATCGGCGTAACCATCGGGCAGAGCAAAGGACTGCCCGGCGTAGAAGACCTGTCCGGGAGGAATGTCGGTGAGCAGCGGGTTTGCGGAGATCTCGCCCAGCTTTAACCCGCCTTGGTCGAGCGCGTAGATCACCGCATCAACCTGGCTGAGCCACTGGTCGCTGTCGTTGCGCACCTCGGCGAAGAAGTAACCCATGCCCTCGCGAACGCCCTCGCTGTGGGCGAGCACGGTCAGCCCGTTGCGCACGCGCAGGCCGGGCACAAGCGGCTCCAACTCGAACGCGCTCTGCGGCTCGGCGGTGGCGTCCGGGCTGGCAGGGCTGGCGGCTGGGGTGGGGGGCGGGGGGGAATCGTCACCGCACGCGGCGAGCGTCAGAGCCAGAATCAGCAGCAGCGGCAGCCAGTTGCGCATGGCGGGCCTCCTGGGTGAAGGGGTGTCTGCGCTTATTATACGCCGGGCGGAAACGAGCGCACCTATGGTCCTGCTGCCGGCGCTCCGATGCTGGAAGGCATCTCATCCCAGACACGGCCCTCTAACAACCGCCCAGCCTTCTTCTTGCGAACTCCCCCCCACTGTTTGAAGAAGAAGGGGACTCTTGCTTCAAGACACTGATCACGAATTTCCACGACCCAGGCTTTTTGCATCGGCCTGGCCTTTGGTCCGGATTCGCCGCCGACAATCACCCAGCCAATGCCAGAGAGATCAAGATTGGGTAGAGGTCCCAGGAGCGGCTCAAGTGAAAGAAATTTGATCACAGCGCCGGTATGTCGCAGGTGATCGATTCGATGGACGTACTTCTGATTTTCGACGCTGACTCCCATCCAGATATTGGGAGACCAGGAGAGACTGCAATCAAGCTCAGATAGCCGCTCGGCTCGCTTGGTCAGAATCTGGAATTGATGCCAGTGAGCGCGTCCCATGACATCGAACACCTTCAGTATAAACTCGAGGGGAACATCTTGATGAAACAGATCGCTCATCGAGTTGACGAAGATGGTCTTGGGCGTTTTCCATTGCAGAGGAAGCTCCAACACATGGTCGTGGAGGGTCAGAGCGAACCCATTCGCGTAATTCGGCTGCCCCATGGCTTGCAGCCGCAGGGCCATGCGCTCAGCATAACAGTGCTTGCAGCCAGGGCTAACCTTTGTGCAACCAGTGATCGGGTTCCATGTTGATTCAGTCCACTCGATTGCTGAACGGTCGGCCATGATGTCACCTCTTGAGAATATCTTGGGCGATCTTGACAGCGGTTGTCGCCCCCTTAGGGTTACCTGCGGCAAAGCACAACAGATATAGCGGATTATTGCGTGAATTCAATAAGGGCAGGGGATTTTGGGCGACGCCGGGGAAGACCGTTCGCAACCGTTTTATCATGTACTCTGCTATTGTGTCAAAGTCACTTACTTTATGCCGGTGAGTCTCTGGGCCAAACAGGCTGATCCTAGTCGTAGTCTCATAGAAGGTCTCGTACCAGTCTTCGGCTCCGAAGAGACGATTCAAAGCATTTCTGACGGCGGTGCCAATATTAGAATCTCGTTTCAAGAGTCGGTTCACGGCGATACCAAGCGGAAACAAAAGCCACAGATCAATCGCCTGAGTCCGTGCGATGGCCTCAATCGTCTGCCATTCAACTTCCATGCCGTAAGGATCAAGAAATAACACTGCGCGGTGTTTCTTCCAGTTTCTATTGTCACACATATCTTGCAGATAAGAATTTGCCTCTGCGTTGACCAAAATAATGTCCCCAGCAACTTCGGGAAATTCAGTGCGCAGTTTCTGTAGTGCGCGGAATCGCTGTTCATCCTTTTCGATGAAAAGGTACTTATAGAAACGCGGCTGGACCTGTAGAGCTTTGCGGGCAGAACCATCAAGGAACTGCTGCGATTCAGCTTCTGATAGCTCAGGAAACATCAGTTGTTCTGCCTCGTCACTTCGCCTCAATGTCCGATATCCCGTGCCCGCAAAGGCATCAATGTAAGCGAAAGGGAAGGCCTTCTCCTTCATGATCGTTGCGTATGCTTTCAAATACTTCGCAACCCGTTCCAGCTTCTCAGTGGTCCAATCTCCGCCAAAGTCATGAGATTTTTCGGGCATTGAACTGTCCTTTCTGCCAAAACATGCTAATATTGAAACACTCGTTCTATTGTCTCATTGTACACCATCATGACTTTTGGGGCCATCGCCCACTGCGCGCCTATTCCTCCCCCGACGCGCGCAGAGCATCCACTGCGCGGCGGCGCTCCAGCCGCCCGGCGAAGTCGTAGAGCTGGCGCTCGTAGGCGTCTTCCATCAGCGCCGAGGAGAAGATGAAGTCCGCTGAGGAGCGGTTCATGGCGACCGGGATGTTCTGCAGCACGGCCAGCCGCAGCAGAGCGCGCACGTCCGGGTCGTGGGGGTGCGATTCGAGCGGGTCCCAGAAGAAAATGAGCACGTCCACTTCGCTCTGGGCGATCTTGGCGCCGATCTGCTGGTCACCGCCCAGTGGCCCGCTCAAGAACACCTGGACGGGCAGCCCTAATTCGCGCTTGAGCAGGGCGCCGGTTGTGCCGGTGGCTAGGATTTCGTGACGACTCAGCCGCCCGATGTTGAAACGCGCCCATTCGAGCAGGTCCTGCTTGCGATCGTCGTGAGCGATGAGGGCGATGCGCTTACGGCGAGGGAGCGTGCTGGTTAGCTGGGTCATGGCCGGTCGCTTTCTGATGGTGAGTTGCTCTGGGCCGATCTAAGCACAAAAAGGGCGCACGGGCAATGGAGGGCCGGCGCAGCCGTCAGCGGCAAAAGGGGCGCGCTGCCCTTGCTGAAAGCTGCTGGCTGCTTTTCACGGCGCGGGAGCCTCTGGCTGGTCGGGCAGGTTCCACACGCCGCCGATGACCTCGATGGCGCGCCGGCCGTTGATGCGGATGCGCCCCTGGTTTTCCAGCTTGAGCAGGTGGTACTTCACGGTGGAGGTGTGCAACACGCACGCGCGGCTGATCTCTTTGATAGCCGGTGAGAGACCATCGTGCTGGCGCTTGTACTCAACGATGAAGCGGAACACCCGCTCGCGCGTGGGTGGATACTTCTCGCTCACTGCTGCCCCTCCGTCGTGCCGGACGAGGCCGGGCGCTGCCCCCGCCTGAGTTGGCGGGGCGCGCTCAACCCCTTTGTCACAGGATAGAACACCTGTTCGTTTGATTGCCAGTATAGCGGAGAGCGTCGCTGGCTGTCAACGGGAGAAAAACGCGCAGCAATATTGTGAACGATTCTCTAACCGGGCGCTAACGGAAATCCAGCAGATGGACGGCCCGTAGCGCCTTGCCCAGAACCCTTCGCATCTCCGCGCTCCGCGCCCTCAGCGTCCGGCGGCTTCGGCGACCTGCGCCGCGTCGGGCGAAGGTGCTGGACGGCGCAGGAAGGCGTTGCGGCGCACGGCCATCACGCCGAAGAGAGTCAGCGCGGCCCCGAACAGCAGCCAGAGCGAGAACGGCTCGCGCAGGATGAGCACTCCGGCGAAGGCGGCGATGATGGGGCTGAAGTTGAAGTAGCTCGACATGCGGGTGGGGCCAAGCTCGTGGATGGCCAGGTGAATGACCAGGAAGCCCGCCGCGTTGGACAGCAGGCCGCTGTAGAGGATATTGGGCACGCTCGCCAGCGGCACGCTCTCGCTGGAGAGGGTGCTTAGCTCGGGCGCGGCCAGCGCGATCATGGCGGCGGCGCTCAGGCAAAATCGCCAGATGGCCAGCGGCATGGCCCCCAGGCGATCGATCACTGGCTTGGCGAACACGTCCGACACGCCGCCGCTGATGGCCGCGCCGAGCACCAGCGCGCTGCCGAGCAGGTCATCGTGCGAGAGTCTCAGCCCTGACTCCGACCGGCTGAGCACGACCAATGTCGCCCCGATCAGCGTCAACCCGATGCCGGCCAGCAATTGCCGACGCACTTCGACCATGCCGATGATCATGCTGCACAGGGCCGTCCAGGCGGGGATAGTGGAGACGATAAGCGCGGTGTTGGTGGTGGTCGTGCGCCGGATCCCCTCGGCGAACCCGATCTGGTAGATCACCGGGCCGGCCAATGTCAGCAGGGTGACCAGGGCGAAATCGCGCCAGGACAGGCGCAGCGCGCGCCGCCCACGCCAGGCCAGCGGCAGGATGATCGGCAGGCCGACGACGAAGCGCAGCGCGTTGAACGCCTGCGGGCTGACGTGGGCCAGCGCGTCCTTGGCGACGATGAAGTGAAAGCCCCAAATGAGCACCATGCCCGACATCAGCGTGTCGGCGCGGCGCTGGCAGAAGGCGGTGGTCAGCGCGGACAAGGAGATTGGCTCGGCTTTCGTGTGCGGCAGACGCGGATCGCGAGCCATTATACCGCGCCGGGCGGGGGTGAGGTAAGCCAGGGCGCAGCAGGGCAGCGCCCCTACCGCCTGACAGGTTTTGCACGCCCCCCGGGCGGGGAGACGCCTCGTCGTTAGCGCTGACCCCTATAGTTGAGCCGTTTGCGTCGAAGACAGACAGAACATATGTGCTATCATAGAGTCATGATCCTGGCGCGGCGGGCGGGCACGGACCCACAAACAAAACGGGAGAAGCCTGAATGGGTGCCGTCAGCAGGAGCCGCGCAGGCGAGTCCCGCCCGCCGCGCCGGGGTGAGATGCGGATGAGAGGGAAGGTGAGGGGAGAGTGCGCGAGCTGCGCGTCTGCCGGGCGATCCGGCTGCTGGCCGAAGGGCGCGATCGGGAAGAGGTGGCGCGGGCGGTCGGCGCGCTGCCGCGCACGCTGGCCGCGTGGGAGTGTGACGACGAGTTTCGGGCGCTGCTGGCCTGTCTGCGCGAGCACGGGCGGGCGCGCGATGCCCTGGCCGCGCTGGACGACCTGACGCCGGTCGCCATCGCCGCGCTGCGCCGCGCCCTGGACGGCGACGACGACGCGCTGGCCTTGCGCGCCGCCCGCGAAGTGCTGGAGCGCGTCGGCCCGCTGGCCGCGCGCGAGGCCGGGCAGACCATTCGTGTGGAGTATGGCAGCCGTGACGGTAAGCCTGTGTCAGCCGCACCCTGGGCAGAGCGAAATCCTGCGCCATCCGGCGCGCTTCAAGGTGGTAGCCTGCGGGAGACGCTTCGGCAAGACGGAGACGGGGCGGATTCTGATGATTGAGCGGGCGCTGGCGGGGCGCATCTGCTGGTGGATCGCGCCGACGTATCGGCTGGCCGACGACGTATGGCGCGGCTTCAAGGCGGCGCTGGCCGGCGTGTGGCGGGCCAAGCACGAAGATATGCACCGCATTGACCTGCCCGGCGGCGGCGTGATCGCCGTGCGCAGCGGGCACGATCCCGACGGGCTGCGCGGGGCGGGCCTCGATCTGGCCGTGCTCGACGAGGCGGCCTACCTGCATCCGGCGGTGTGGTCGGCGGCGATTCGGCCCGCCCTGGCCGACCGGCGCGGAGAGGCGCTCTTCCTCAGCACCCCGCGCGGGCGCAACTGGTTCTGGGGGCTGTGGATGGTCGGGCAGCAGGCCGATCACCCGCACTGGAAAAGCTGGCGTTTCCCTACCGCCGCCAATCCGCTGATCGATCCGGCGGAGATCGCGGACGCGCGGGCGCTGCTGCCGGAGCGGGTTTTCCGCGAGGAGTACCTGGCCGAGTTCCTTGACGACGGCGGGCGCGTCTTCCGCCGCGTGGATGGGGCAGCGACGGTCGAGCCGGGCGGCGAGCCGGGGCCGGGCGAGCGCTACGTCTTCGGCGTGGACTGGGGCCGCGACGCCGACTTCACCTGCATCGCCGTGCTGGCCGCAAGGTCACGGCGACTGGTGGCCCTGGAGCGCTTCAACGCCCTCGGCTGGGCGGCGCAGCGCGGGCGGCTGGCAGCGCTGGCTGCGCTCTGGCAACCCGACGCGATCTGGGCGGAGGCCAACAGCATGGGCGGGCCGAACATCGAGGCGCTGCAGGAGGAAGGGCTGCCGGTGGTGCCCTTCATGACGACGGCCAGCAGCAAGGGGCCGCTGATCGAGGCGCTGGCCCTGGCCCTGGAACGCGGTGAGCTGGCCATCCTGCGCGATCCGGCCCTGCTCGATGAGCTGGCCGCGTACACGTTGGAGCGGCTGCCCAGCGGGCGCTACTGCTACGGCGCGCCGCCGGGCCTGCACGACGACACGGTGATCGCCCTGGCCCTGGCCTGGCACGGCGCGCTGCACGGCGGGTCGGGCGTCAGCTTTGTGTAGCGATCGGTAGTCAGTGATCAGAATTGTGGGGCAGGATCGCACTCTCGCCCCGGCCACTGACAACTGATCACCGACAACTGATCACCAACAACCAACAACCCGCAACTCACAAAGGAGCGCAACATGCCCCCAACTGCCAGCCGGCTATCGTTTGTCGAGCGGGCGCTGCGCCACGCCGGGTATATCAAGTGGCGTCCGGCCAGCGTCATTCACCGCGTGGAGGCGGGCGCGCCCGGCGATCCGCTGCCGGCCATCGCCCCGGAGATCGCGGGAGCGGCCCGTCACGCGGGCGTCTACATGGGCAGCCCCTGGGTCTACGTGGCCGTCAACCGCATTGCAGAGGCGGCGGCGCTGGTGCCCTTCGGCGTATGCCGGGCGGCAGCGAGCGCGGGCAGCGCGGGCGAGGTCGCCCCGGCAGGGGCGGGCGAGGTCGCGCTGCCTGGTCATCCGTTCGCGCGCTTGCTCCAGCGGCCCAATCCGCTGCTCAGCCGCTTCGAGCTGATCGAGCACACCGTCGGCAGCCTGGAGATTCACGGCAACGCCTACTGGTTTCTGGCCGGACAGCCCGGCGGCACGCCCCAGGAAATCTGGCCGCTGCGCCCCGACCGCGTGCAGATTGTGCCGGATGCCGCGCGCGGCGTGCGCGGCTACGTCTACGAGGTGGATGGGCGGCACCTGCCGCTCGATGCGGCGGAGGTGGTGCACTTCCGGCGCTGGCACCCGGCCAACGATTACTACGGTCTCAGCGCGCTCGAGGCGGCGCGGCTGGCGGTGGAGACCGACCGGGCCATGGCCGACTGGAACCGGCGCTACTTCGGCGAGGGGATGGCCGTGCCGGCGGGCATCGTCGCCATCCGCGAGCGGGTGAGCGACGCCGACTTCGAGCGCATCAAGCGCGAGTGGCGCGCGGCCTACGGCGGGCGCGAGCGCAGGACGGCGTTCCTGCGCGGAGCGGCGGTCGAGTGGCACAACGTCGGCCTCAGCCAGCACGACATGGACTTCCTCAACGCGCGCCGCTTCAACCGCGAGGAGATCTTCCAGATTTTCGGCATCCCTGTGGGGCTGTTCAGCGAGAACGCGACCGAGGCCAACGCCCTGGTCGGCGAGCGCGTCTTCGTCGAGCGCACGCTGTGGCCCAAGCTGGTGCGCCTGGCCGAGAAGATCACCACCGACCTGCTGCCCTTCTACGGGGCGGGGTTGGTCGGTCGCTTCGACGACATCCGCCCGCAGGATCGCGCCCAGCAGCTCGCTGAGCTGCGCCTGGCACGCGGCGTGCTGACCGTGGACGAGCTGCGCGCGCGGTACTTCGGGCTGGGGCCGCTGCCCGCACCTGTTGCAACAGGGGTTGAGGAGGGTGAGGAGACGCCCGCGCCAGGGCCTGGGGAGTAGCTCGACTCTGCGGACGTCTGCCGGCGGCGTAGGGGCGTATCGCATACGCCCCTACGCCGCGCGTCTGCGTTGCGGCGGCGAGGAGATCACTCAGTCACCAGCCGCCGCTGCTGGCTCGGAGGTCATCACGGCGCGCACCAGTTCCGGGACGAACTCGTGCGCTTTGAGGATCTCCAGCAGCACCGGCTCACCTTGCGCGGTCAGGTGCAGGATGCTCTGGCCGGACTGCTTGGCGTGATCCACCTGCTTCTCTTGCGCGAACCAGATCATCAATACGTCGTCTTCGCGATCATAGCGCATCGTCAGGCTCATAGCGCGCCCTCCTCGCCGGGTAGAACGTGACGATACGCGCCTCACCCTCATCTTCAACAAAGACCACTCGGATCAAATGGCGGTCGCTGATCGCTTTCTGAGCAACAGGCGGGTCGAGATCCCTGTCCACGCTCCGGGTTGCGCGGCGCCTCAAGCACTTGCTCCGGTGTGATGATGAATCCCAAACGAGCCAGGTCTGTAAACTTCTGCTGAGCATGTCTGGTGAAGCGAACTGGCTTGACCATAATTCCACATTGTCCGTTGTCCCCAGCTCTTTCCCGTCTGCTGCGACTCTTGTATCACGCTCTGCCAAGCCTTCCCCACCCGCCTGCGCGACTTCGGGTACAATGGAACTGTGCGCCCGCTGCTCACCCGAAGGGGGACTCCCTCGCATGGACGACACCACGCTGATCCTCAACCGCGTGCTGCCCATCCTGTTCCTGATCGGCCTCGGCCACTGGATTCGCCGCAGTCGCTTCGTCGCCGAGAGCACGGTGGACGATCTGCGCAAGCTGGTCGTCACCCTGGCGCTGCCCTCGGTGCTGTTCATTTCCTTCCTGGAAATGAAGCTCCAGACGAAGTACCTGGTGGTCTTCGCCCTGGTCTTCGCCATCAACGCAGCCTTGTTTGCCCTGGGGCGCTCGCTCAAGGCGCGGCTGGGCGTCGAATACCAGTATTTCCCCTTCCTGATGACCGGCTTCGAGTACGGAATGCTGGGCGTCAGCCTGTTCGGCAGCGCCTACGGCCTGGACAAGATCGGCTACATCGCCGTCATTGACCTGGGACACGAGCTGTTCATCTGGTTTGTGTTCCTGGCTTTCTTGCTCATGCTGCGCGACGGGCACCAGGACCCGCGCCAACTGCTGCGGGCGTTCCTCACCTCGCCGGTGATCATCGCCATCCTGGGCGGCATCGCCGGCAACGTGCTCGGCCTGCGCGAAGACCTCTACGAGCGCCCGGTGACCGGGGCGTTCATGGCCATGCTGGAGTTTCTCAGCGGCCTGACCATCCCGCTGATCCTGATCATCGTCGGCTACGGGATCAGGCTGGATCGCGCCGGCATCCGCGAGGCCGTGCCGGTGATCGGCATCCGGCTGGTGATTCTCGTCCCGCTGGCGCTGCTGCTCAACCGGCTGCTGCTGCGCGGCCTGCTCGGCCTGGAAGCGCCGTTTGAGGCGGGGCTGTTCACGCTGCTGGTGCTGCCGCCGCCGTTCATCATCCCGCTCTATATGAAGGCGGGGCTGCCCGGCGAGCGGCGCTACGTCAACAACGTGCTGACGCTGTACACGGTCGTCTCTATCGTGCTGTTCACGGTCTATTTCGTGCTCAACCCGGAGCTGTGAGTATGCCCCTCGACCCCAACGCCGTGCCGGGCCTGCTGCGCGCGCTGGACAGCGCCGATGTCTACGTGCGCATCACCGCCGCCGAAGCCCTGGGCAAGATCGGCAACCCGGTGGCCATCGCCCGGCTGATGGACACGCTCGACGACGCGCGCCCCGACGTGCGCCGCCGCGTCATCGGGGCGCTGACGCGCATTGGCACCGAGCCGAAAGCGCGGGCGGCGGCCCAGGTGGTGCCCGGCCTGGCGCGCGGCCTGGAAGACGCCGATCCGTCCGTGCGCTGGGCGGCAGAAGCGGCCCTGCGCCGCCTGAATATCTCCAGCGCGCGGGCGGCGCTCGCCCGTTGGCGCGGAACTAGGCTATGATCAGCGCAGCAGGGAGATCGCCGCAGAGATCGCTGCCAGGCAAGTGATAAGGACGGCCTGCCGATGGCGCACATCTTCATTTCCTACATTCGTGAGAACAGCCCCTTTGTTGACCGCCTGCGGGCCAGGCTGGCCGAGGCCGGATTCGCCGTGTGGACAGGCGGCGATCTGCGCGCCGGCGACGAATGGCGCGAGACGGTAGACCTGGCCCTGCGCGAGGCGTTCGCTGTCGTCGTGATCATGTCGCGCGCGGCGAGCACCTCGCCGTTCATCGCCTACGAGTGGGCGTGCGGGCTGGGCCTGGGCGCGGACGTGATCCCGGTTGCCATCGAACCGACCATGCTGCACCCGCGCCTGCGCGCGCTGGGCGTGCTCGATTTCACCGATGCGCGCCGCGCGCCCTGGGACGAGCTGATCGGGCGGCTGCGCATCGGCCAGGCGACACGTTCCTACTTCGCCGCGCCCGGCGCATCCCCTGCGCTGGACGCCGACGATCACGCTCTGATCACCGGCGAGCTGTCCGCGATGAGCGATCTGCTGCTGGCCCAGGAAGACGCCGACACCGGCCTGATCAGCCGCCTGCTGGCCGTGTTGGGTCGGCTGGGCGGCACGGCGGCGGTGCACGCGCTGCTGCGCGCCCTGCCGGACGGACGCCCCGACGTGCGCTATGCCGCCGCCGACGCGCTGAAGGCGCTGGGCAAGAGCGCGTTGCCCGTGCTGCAGGCGGCGCTTGGCGATGAGGACGCGCGCCTGCGCGAAGGCGCAGCCATGGCCCTGGCCCGCAGCGCCCCCGACGCATTGGCCGGGGCGGGCGAGACGGCGATTCCGGCGCTGATCGGCGTGCTGCGCCGCGACGTGGGGGCGCAGCGCGAGGCAGCGGTCGCGGCGCTGGTGCGCCTGGGCGAGGCGGCGGTGCCCGCCCTGGTGCACGCCCTGGATGGCGGCGACTGGGAGCAGCGCGCGCTGGCCGTAGACGCCCTGGGACGGCTGGGCGATGCGGCAGCGATCCCGGCGCTGGTGGGCATATTATCCGACGAAGACGACGACCTGCGCGCGCGGGCGACGAGCGCGCTCGGCCAGATTGGCGGCATAAGCGCGTTGCCCGGCCTGGTCAGCGCGCTGGGCGACCGCGACGGCGTGGTGCGCTGGTGGGCGGCGGAAGCCCTGGGGCGCAGCGGCAACCCGGCGGCGGTGCCCACGCTGCTGGACGCGCTGCGCGCGCCGCACGAGGATATGGGTACGCGGCTGGCCATCATCGGGGCGCTGGCTCGTCTCGGCGATGCGGAAGCGGTGCCGGGCCTGCTGGCGCTGCTGCGCAACGAGTACCTGGTCCTGCGCGAAGCGGCGGCGCGCGCCCTGGGGCAGATCGGCGACGCGGCGGCGGTTGTCGGGCTGGAAGAAGCGCTCTACGACGAGCAGCCGGCTGTGCGCGAAGCGGCGCTGGAGGCGCTGGCGCGCCTGGATACGCCGCAGGCGCGCGAAGCCGTCGAGCAGTATCAGCGCGGCGAGTCCGGTGACTGGCCGTTTATGGCGCTCGGCCAGGAACGATGAGCGGAGTCGCGTAACAGCAAGACTCCCGAAGTTCCCAAAACTGCGGAAGTCTGGCCGGGAGCAGATTGACCTCACCCCCTAAATCCCCCTCTCCAGCCGAGCTAGAGAGGGGGACTTGATTCGCGGTGCACCGCGCTTCCCCCCTCCCTGGCTCCGCCGGGGAGGGGGCCAGGGGGAGGGGCCTGCGCCATCGCGCGACAGGGCGTCGCGGGCGATTCTTCAGAGTATCCGAAATCCACTGCCCCATACATCCCCAGCATTCCCCCTGATGCCGCTCTCTCCCCCTTAAAGTTGAACCCTTAGCGGCGAAGACAGAGACAGAACATCCGTGCTAAACTGATAGCGCAATAGACGGGCGATCCCGGCATAGGTGAGGAGAGCCGATGCTACAGCAAACTCGGACGGCGCCGGTCAGCACGGCGGTCAAGATGCTGAACGACAACGGGCGCGTCGGCGGCTACCTGGTCGTATGGGGTGATGACGCGCGTCGCGACCTGCAGGGCGAGTTCTTCTCGCCGCAGACGGACCTGGGGCTGAACTGGTACCCGCGCCGGCCCGTCCTCTACCAGCACGGGCTGGATGGCGCGCTCGGCCCGGCGCTGATCGGGCAGATCGAGGCCATGCAGCCGGACTCGGTCGGGCTGTGGGTGGAGGCGCAGCTAGACCTGCGCCGCCGCTGGGCGCGGGCCGTGCTCGATCTGGTGCGGCAGGGCGCGCTCGGCTGGAGCAGCGGCAGCCTGCCGCACCTAGTCGAGGTCGAGGCGGATGGGCACATCCGGCGCTGGCCCATCGTCGAGGGCAGCCTGACGCCGACGCCCGCCGAGCCGCGTTACACCGACGCGGTGGCGGTCAAGGCGGCCTACCAGGCGCTGGGGCTGCCGGTGGGACGGCTGTCTTTGGACGAACCGCAGGTCAGGGAATGGGTGACGGACGACCAAGGAGGGAGCATGACGATTCACGAGCACGACAGCAGCGCCAACGGCGGCGCGATCAAACGACTGCCGGCGGCGCAGAGCGCAGCCACGCCGAATATCGAGGTGCGCAGCAAGTACGCCGGCCTGGACGCGGTGGACATGGCCTTCATGCACACCTGGCTCAGCCGCAGCGGGCAGTGGGCGCCCTCGGCGGCGTTCATGCGCGAGCTGGCCAGCAAGACCTATCGCGCCGTCGAGCGCGGCGAGCTGGACGCCGGGGCTGTGCGCGATCTGCCGGTCAAGTCCGACGAGCTGATGCACACCGGCCTGAGCGGCTACGGGGCGGAGTGGGTGCCGGATGTGTGGTCGAGCGAGCTGTGGCGCAAGGCGCGCGCCGAGAACGTGATCCTGCCGCTCTTCCGCACCTTCGAGATGCCAGCCAACCCTTACGAGCTGCCCATTTCCGGCACTGACCCGACGGTCTACTACGTGCCGGAGACGCAGGACGAAGACGACCTGACGCTGGGGGCGAGCAACCCCATCCCGGACAGCCAGATCGGCAGCGGCAAGGTGACGCTGAGCGCCAGAAAGCTGGCGCTGCGCGTGGGCTTCTCGGCGGAGCTGGTCGAGGATGCGGCGCTGCCGCTGATCCCGCTCTACCGCGAGCAGGCGCTGCGCGTGATGGCCGACGCCATTGACCATGTGCTGCTCAACGGCGACACGGAAACCGGCGCGACCGGCAATGTCAACAGCGACAACGCCGCGCCGGAAGCCACGGCCAAGTACCTGGTCTTCGACGGGCTGCGCAAGCTGCCGCTGGTCACCACGGCGACCCAGGCTCAGGACGCCAACGGCGCGCCGTCGGTGGCCCTGCTGCGTGCGGCGCGCTTCCTCATGCCGTCGCGCTACGCCCTGCGCCCCAAAGACTGCGCCTGGATCGTGGATGGCAGCACGTATGCCAAGCTGCTCAGCGACGCCAACCTGGCCACGGTGGACAAGTTCGGCCCGCACGCGACGGTGCTCACCGGCGAGATCGCCAAGGTGGACGGCGTGCCGGTGCTGGTCAGCGCGGAGATGCCGCTGACCCAGGCCGACGGCAAGGCCAACACCACCAGCAACACGAAGGGTCAGGCGGTATGCGTCTACCGGCCCGGCTGGGTGGTCGGCTACCGGCGGCGTGTGGCGGCGACGATGGACTACCTGCCGTACTACGACGCCTACCAGATGGTGGCGACGGTGCGCCTGGCCTTCGCCCCGTTCGACAACCACGTGGCCAGCCTGCTCTACAACATCACCGTGTAAAGGAGTCCTCACCCCCGCCCGGCCTGGCGCGCTTCACTGCCCCCTCTCCCCCGCGCGGAGAGGGGGACAGGCCGGGCGCAGCGAGGCCAGGGGGCGAAGTGAAGCGAGTGATCTATCTTCATACCCCCTGCGCTGGATCATTCAGCATGGAGAATCCGCGCAAGGAGGCAGCGGCGATTCGCCCAGAGCGCCGAAGAACACCACCAGGTGCAGCGTCCCCAGGGTGAGGCAGTCGCCATGTACCAGCGTATAGGGCCGATGCGGTTCGAGCAGGTGCTCGTTGATGAAGGTGCCGTTGGTGCTGTCCAGATCGCTGACGATCAGGTCGCTGATGCGGCGCTTGATCAGGCAGTGCTGCCGCGAGACTCCGTGCCGCTGAGCGTCCAGTTTGTTCAGGGCGACCAGCGGGTAGTCCGTCGGCGCGGCGTCGCGCAGCGCACGGCCCAGAATAACGGCGGCATCGGGGGGCAGGGTGATGCACATGCCCGACGGCAGAGCTTGCAGCAGCACGACGTGCTGTGGGGTCAGCTCTTCGCTGGCTGTGTCAAGCTGAGACAACAGGGTGGGCGAGCGCTTGAGGGGCCGGGTGTAGCTCGCCTCGTCATGGAGCAAGGCTAGCGTGCAATTGGGGCAGGCCTCTCTCTCGGCGCTGTAGCGCGCCCCGCAGCGTGGGCAGATCAGCATTGCAGAGTCGGATGCCATGCCTTGCTCCGGATCGGGTGCGCGGGATACGCACAGTCCATTGTAGCGAGAGCCGCAACTTAAGCAACTGGGGGGTGCATTCGGGGTGCACGAACGGGTTGTCAGGCGGTTGTCGAAAGCCCCATCCCCCGACCCCTTCCCCCAGCAAGGCTAGCACAGGCTGGCGGAAGTCTGCCGGCAGGTGCTCGCTGTCCCCCCCACCCCAAACCCCTCCCCCACAAGGAGGGAGGGGCTTAAGGCCGGCGCTCTGCTCCCTTCCCCCCTCGTGGGGGAAGGGCCGGGGACGGGGGGCAAAGACAGGCGCACGACTTCTCAAACGGCCTCTCTGCAAGGCCGGGCACAGCACAGCAGCGCCTCACCGGGCGCAGCAAGGGCCATATACGCACTCCTGGAGGCACACATGACCAACCTCTACGCAACACTCGACGGGGCGCGGCGCTACCTGGGGCTGGCCGCCGACCAGACCGGCGACGACGACCTGCTGCTGATGCTGCTAGGTGCGGCGTCGCGGCTGATCGAGGGCTACGCCGGACGGCGCTTTTACCCGCAACGGGCGACGCGCCGCTACACGGCGAGCGATCCGTTTCGTCTGCTGCTCGGCGCCGACCTGCTGGCGCTGCACAGCCTGACCAACGGCGACGGCAGCGCCATCCCGCTCGAGGCCGTGCACCTGGAGCCAGCCAACGAGGCCGTGAGCGCCGGCCTGCTGCTCGATCGGACGCGCACCGCGTTCGTGCACCGCGGCGATCCGCTGGGGGCCATCGCCGTCGAAGGGACGTGGGGCTATCACCCCGCCTGGGCAGAAGCCTGGCAGGATTCCGGCGACAGTGTGGGGGATGATCCGCTGGCCGCTGACGCCGTAGTGCTGACGGTGAGCGACGCGGACGGGGCGGGCTTTGCCGTCGGGCAGCTTCTGCGCGTCGGCGAGGAGTACCTGCACGCCCTGGCCGTGCACGCGCTGACCAATACGCTGACCGTCACGCGCGGGGCCAACGGCACGGCGGCGGCCAGCCATGCCCAGGGCGCGGCCATCGCCCTCTACGCGCCGCCGGAGGAGGTGTGCCAGGCGTGCCTGCGCGTGACGCACTGGCTCTATAAGCAGCCGGACGCGGGCTTTGTCCAGCGGACGGGCGGGCTGCGCGGCGAGGTGATCGTCCCGCCGGCGCTGCCCGACGACGTGCGCCAGATTCTGGAGCCGCTGGTCCGCGTGCGCGTGGTGTGAGGGGGAGGAGGGAGTCTGATGAGCACGCTGAGCACGGCGCTGGCCAGGCTGGCCGCGCTGACAGTGGGCGGGGTGACCTCTTTCGCCCTGGACGAGACGCCCGGCGCACTGACGCGGGCGCAGCTTCCCGCGCTGATCGTCGTGCCGGAGCTGGGCGGCGAGTCGGCGGGGCTGGAGCCGAGCGGGTTCAGCGCGGGCGACGGGCGGCTGACCGTGACGATGGCCCATGTGCTGCTGCTGGCCCCGCTGCCGGGCGGGGCTGGGCCGCGCGGGGCACTGCCGGCGCTGGCAGCGGCGATTGACGCTTACGCCGAGGCGCTGGCCGCCGACCCCACGCTGGGCGGGGCGCTGGCCGTCCCGCTGCGCTGCGCGGTGCGGGCGGGAGTCGTGCCCTTCGGCGGGGCGGACTATCACGGCGCGGTCTTCACGCACACGTGGACGCTGCATGTGGGGTGAGCGGTGATTGGTTTCTGGTTGTTGGTTTTTGGTTCCTGAGAGGTGGCTATCCGCAGAGACCCATGCCGCCAGGAACCGGACATCAAGAACCAATCACCAACAACTAATCACCATCAACCGAAAGGAGGGCGCATGACTGTCACCTTCACCGTCGAAGTGGACTGGCTTGCGAATGGCACCTGGAGCGACGAGACAGCGCGCGTCCGGCGGGTGCGCACGCGGACCGGGTTCGCGCGGGCGCGGGAGCCGGTTGCCGCGCCGGGGGTCTGCGCGCTGACGCTCGACAACCGCGACCGCCGCTTTTCGCCGGGCAATGCCGCGTCGCCGCTGGCGGGGAAGCTGCTGCCGGGGCGGGCGGTGCGCGTCCGCGCGAGCGAGGGTGGCGACACCTGGACGCTCTTTTGCGGGACGATCGCGCGTATCGCGCCGGAGGCGGGGGCCTGGCCTGGCCTGGTGACGATCACCTGCGCCGACGGCATCGCTCGCCTGGCCCGCGCCCGTGTCAGCGTGCCGCACGCCGCCGCGATGCCCGTTGACGAGGCGGTGAGCGACCTGGTGAACGCCGTCTACACACCGCCCGCGCTGCATGTGGCCGACAACGGCGACTCCCTGGCCCACTACGGGCGCTCGTGGGAGCCGGAGAGCATCACCGTCCTCGACGCGCTGGCGGATATCTGCCGGGCGGTCTACGGGCGTTTCTGGGTGGCGCGCGCCGGGGCGGTCACTTTCTGGTCGCGCCGCCAGGGACAGGACCCGTCGGTGAGCGCAGCGCTGACTATCGGGACGGGGGCGAGCGCGGCCCCGCTCGACGCGCTGGATGTGGCCCTCGACGCCGAGGGGGTGATCAACCACGCCCAGGTGACCATCTACCCGGTCGAGACGGTGGGCAGCCTGCAAGTGTTGTGGACGGCGCGCACCGTGCTGCGAATCGCGCCGGGGCAGACGCGCACCCTCTACGCGCCGTTCCACGATGAGAACGGGGTGCGCATCGGCGCGCTGGATGTGCTCGCGCCCGTCGCGACGACCGATTATGCGGTCAGCGATCGGGCCGACGGTTCCGGCTACAACTACACCGCCAGCCCGCGCTTCGCGCTGAGCGCGGAGATCGAGGCGACGCGCGCGGCGATCACGCTGACCAATACGGCCATCGGCCCGCTGTACGTCACGCGCCTGCAGGTGCGCGGCAAGCCGATCCGCGTCTACGACCCGATCACCCTGGACGTGGGCGACGCCGACAGCCAGGCGAGCTTCGAGAAGCGGGCGCTGGCGCTCGACCTGCCCATGCAGCCCGATCCCGTCTTCGGGCAGGCGTATGCCGAGTACCTGATCGGGCGCTTCAAGACGCCCACCCTGGTTGCCACGCGGCTGCGCGTCCGCGACCGGGCACAGATCGGCGGAGCGAGCATCTTCGGCGTGGAGCTGATGGACAAGGTGATCGTCTCTGATGCCGCGTCGGGGTTGGACGCGACGGCGCACTGGGTCTATGCCGTCGAGTACGAGCTGGCGGCGGACGGCTTTGCGGTGACGCTGCACCTGGAGCGCGCCGATGAGCGCCGCTACGCCCTGCTGGATCGCGCCGGATACGCTGAGCTGGGGAGCACAACGAGGCTGGGACTATGAGTTGGACGACACCCAAGACCTGGCAGGTGGACGAGCTGCTGACGGCAGCGAACTTCAACACGCACCTGCGCGATAACCTGAACGCGCTCAAGGCCCCGCCGTCGCAGGCCATCGTCCGCGACAACGGGGCCGCCTACAGCACGACTTCGACCAGCTTCGTGGCCGTAGACAGCACGAATCTCAAGGCGACGCTGACCACTAACGGCGGCGATGTGCTGGTCTGGTTCTGGGGCGTCTTTCACGCTGACCAGGCGGGGCGGCGTGTCGGGCTGGACATTCGCGTGGACGGGACGGGGCGCGTCGGGGCGGACTACGCTGGCGGGCTGCTCAATCACCGCCTGGGCACGACTACCGGCGAGGTCGTCAACCTGGGGCCGCTGGTCATCGCCGGGCTGGATGCGGGCGAGCACACGTTCGAGCTGCTGTGGAAGACCAACGCTGGCACGGTCTCGCTGCACGCCGACGCGAGCGATCTGGACGATGTCAACGAGGTGCCGGCGGTGCTGGTGGCGCGGGAGGTGAGCTGATGGCGGGCATGATCGATCTGGCGTTCGAGCGGGAGACGGTGAACCTGTCCCTGCTGCACCAGGAACTGACGGCGGCGCTCGGCGGGAAACTGGTCGGGCTGAGCGGCAATGGGCGCGGCGTGCGCGTCCACCTGCTCGATTCCACTACATCCGACGAGCGCAAGCTGGCGGGGCAGATCGTCGCCGGGCACGACGCAGGCCGGCTGACCGCCGACCAGCAGGTGGAGCGCGAGCGGGGGGCAGCGCTGGAGGCATTGCGCAAGCCCTGGGCGCAGTGGTCGCCCGCTGACAAGGATGCGCTGCTGCGCTTGCTGGCGGGCGAGCTGGGCCTGGCGGTTCTGTAATTGCGCAATGCGCAATGCGCAATCCGAAATCACTCAGGGCATAGCGCACAGAAGGGAGAGATGCATGGACGCCTGGATCGCCGGGGGAATGCTCGACGTGTGGCGGCTGCTGGGCGCGCTGCTCGGCACGCTGGCCCTGGTCGCAGCCTCGCTGTGGGCGGGGGCGCGGGTGACGGAGCAGGCGCGGGCCTTGTGGCGGGCGCTGCGCGGGCACCGCGCCGAAGTGATCGCTGCGCTGGACGAGCCAGCGGACCCGCTGATCGTCCAGCTTGCCCGGCTGACGGCGGTGCCGCCGGGGGTATGGGCGGCGTTCCTGCCTGCCTTTTTGACGGCGCTGGCGGCGGGGCTGGATCGCGCGCTGGGGGAGGATGGCGAGGCGGCGCGACAGGCATAGAGCACGCAGCGGGAATCGTCGGGGCGTATTGCGATACGCCCCGACGGGGCCGCAGCAGAGCAGCACCCCTACGGGTGGCGGCCAGAGGGCAGGGCCTTCTGCCGCAGCGGACTTCCGAAGTCTCCGCAGGCTTCGGAAGTCTCATTTTTCTCGCCCCCTAGTGCTCTTCGAGGCCGCTCATGGCGCGGCCAGCGGCCAGCAGCGCCCGCACCATCTCTGCGTCGCGCGCCTCGGCGTAGACGCGCAGCACCGGCTCGGTGCCGCTGGGCCGGATCAGCAGCCAGCTATCGTCGGCCAGCACGAACTTGATCCCGTCGAAGGTCAGCACCTCGCGCACCGTCTGGCCGGCCATGCTGCCGGGCGCGGCGGCTTGCAGCCGCGCGACCATCTCGCGCTTGGGCACGGGCTTCTTCAGGGCGAAGTCGGTGCGCTCGTAGCAAGTCGGGCCGAACGTGCGCTGCAAGTCGGCCACGACCTCTCGCAGCGGCGCTTTGGCGTCGGCCATGATCTCCAGCAGCAGCAGCCCCATCAGAATCCCGTCGCCTTCGGGGATGTGCCCCTTGATGCTGATCCCGCCGGACTCCTCGCCGCCGATCAGCACGTCGCCGTGCAGCATGTGGTCGGCGATGTGGTTGAAGCCGACCGGCGTCTCGTGTACGGTCAGGCCGTGCTGGGCGGCGATGCGGTTGATCATCATCGTCGTGCTCACCGTCTTGACCACGTCGCCCGTCCAGCCACGCTTGTCGGCCAGGTAGTGCAGGGCCAGCGACATGATCGTGTGCGGGTCCACGAAGGTGCCGTCGCCGTCCATCGCCCCCACGCGGTCGGCGTCGCCATCGGTGGCGATGCCCACATCGGCGTGCAGGTTGTTGATCGTCGCGGCCATCATATCCAGGTATTTGCGGATCGGCTCCGGGTGGATGCCGCCGAAGCCGGGGTTCATCTCGCCGCGAATCTCGTGCACCTTGCAGCGTGTGCGCGACAGAATCGAGCGAATCGCCGTGCGCCCGGAGCCGTACATCGGGTCGGCGACGATGGACAGCTCGCCCTGCGAGATCTTGTCAATGTCTACCAGCGTTTCCAGGTGTTCGTAGTAGGTGTTGGTGGGGTTGAAGCGGCGGATCAGCCCTTCGTCAACGGCGCGCTCGTAGTCCATCAGGTTGGGGCCGCGCCCTTCGCGCTCGGCCAGCACCAGGAAGCGCTCAACCTCAGCGCACTGTTCCGGCAGGGCCGAGCCGCCGTAGGCCGCCTTGAGCTTGAAGCCGCTGTAGCGCGGGGGGTTGTGCGACGCGGTGATCACCACTCCGGCGGCTGCCTTCTTGTACAGGATGTTGTAGCTGATGGCCGGGGTGGGGGCGTCGGTGCGCGCCAGCCAGGTGATGATGCCGTTGGCCGCCAGCACGCGGGCCGTCTCGACGGCGAAGCGGTCGGACAGGAAGCGCGTGTCGAAGCCGACCACGACTTCGGGCGCGGCGTGGTCGCCGTTGGTGGCCATCTCCTGGCGCACGTAGTCGGCGACGGCCTGGGCCACGCGGCGCAGATTGCCGAAGGTGAAGGTGTCGGCGATGACGGCGCGCCAGCCGTCAGTGCCAAAAGCGATGCTCATGGGTGTGTTCCTCGTGTTTTGATCGGGTGATGAGTGTGTGCCTATGGGGATTGAATTCGCTGCGGACTGTAGCGCAGGGCGGTGGATGGCGCAAGTTCTGCGGGCATGCGGCAGTGCCGGGCCTCGCGCGCGCTCCTGCCGCCGCCCCGCGCCTGATCGCTGACGGCTGACGGCTGATCACCCCCCCACTCACTACATGCGCCGCAGCCCATAATAGGCTAAGATTCCACTATCATGTCCTCTGTGCGCGACAGCGCCCCGGCGGAGAAGAAGGGAGCAGAAAGAGCCTCGCGGCCCAATCAGTATGACCAGGCGTATTCTCATAGTTGAGGACAACCAGGACAGCCGTATCCTGCTCACCGACCTGTTGCAGTCGCTGGCCTATAGCGTGCTCGTCGCCGAGAACGGCGTGCAGGGCCTGGCGCTGGCTCAGGCCGAAAAGCCCGACCTGATCCTGATGGACCTGTCGCTGCCCGGGATGGACGGCTGGTCGCTGACGCGCCAACTCAAGCAGGACGCGGCCCTGGCGCGCATTCCGATCATCGCCCTGACCGCCCACGCGATGGTCGGCGACCGCGAAGAGGCGCTGCGGGCGGGCTGCGATGACTACGTGTCCAAGCCGGTTGACATGCGCGAGCTGACCAGCAAGCTCAAGCACTATTTGCGCTGACGCTCTCGCCCTGACAGGGATGCCAGCGCAGGCGAAGGTGGCGCCAGCCATGAAAATCCTGGTGGCCGAAGACGACCGCGACAGCCGCGAGCTGGTCTACGACATCGTGCGCACCCTGGGCCACCAGGCCATTCCAGTTGCCGATGGCCGCGCCGCCCTGGAACGCGCCCGGCAAGACCTGCCCGACCTGGTGATTCTCGACATCAACATGCCGCTGCTGGACGGTTTCGAGGTCTGCGCGGCGCTGCGCGGCGACCCGCGCACGGCCTCTACCCCGGTGATCATGCTCACGGCGGAGGTGGACATCGAATCGCGGGTGCGCGGCCTGGGCGTGGGGGCCGACGATTACCTGGTCAAGCCGTTCCACCCGCGCGAGCTGATCGCGCGCATCGCCGCCCGGCTGCGCGCCAAAGAAGAGGCCGACACGCTGCGCGCGCAGCGCGAGCAGATTCGCCAGACGTTTGAGCGCTTCGTCGCCCACGAGATCGTCGAGCAGCTTCTCGAAGACCCGTCGCGCGTGCAGCTTGGCGGGGCCGAGGCCATCGTCACCGTGCTCTTCGCCGATCTCGAAGGCTTCACCCGCCTGGCCGAACTCGCCGCCCCGCCGCGCCTGATCGAAGTGCTCAACGCTTATCACGCGCTGATGGTGCGCCAGATCAAGGCGCACGGCGGCACGCTCAACAAGTTCCTCGGCGATGGGGTGATGGCCCTCTACAACACGCCGCTGCCCCAGCCCGACCACGCCCTGCGCGCCGTGCGCACCGCCCTGGCCATCCGCGACGCGCTGCCCCCCTTCTATGACACGCTGGAGCCGGACTTTCGCCTGGCGGTGAACGTGGGCATCAACACCGGCCTGGCCATCGTGGGCATCATCGGCACGCCGGAGCTGATGGACTTCACGGCTATCGGCGACACGGTCAACCTGGCCAGCCGCCTGCAACGGCTGAGCGACCACAGCGAGATCACGGTCAGCGCGGCGACGTACAGCCTGGTCGCCGATCACGTCATCGCCACGCGCACCGGCCCGCACGTGGTGCGCGGGCGCGAGGAGGCGGTGCTCACCTACCTGGTCGAAGGCTTGCGCTGAGGGAAGGGTGGGGTAGGGGCTTCCAAAGCCTTGAGGGACTCCGGAAGCCTGGTTATTGAGCAAACGCTGAGGCTCGCCGCTGCGGCGCAGACGTGGTCAGGCAGCCCCAGGCAAGACGCGCGGGCCTGCCCTGCCGCGCGTGCGAAGGAGAGTGCCATGCTGGCCGATGTCATCAAGGACCACCTGGGCGAAGACGCGGCGAGCCTGATCACCCGGCTGGCCCTGGTGATCGCGCTTCTGCTGCTGACCTGGCTCCTCCGCCAGATCATCACCGCCGTCATTCCGCGCGTGGTGCGCCGCCTGCTGCGCCGCACACCGATCACCTGGGACCAGCCGCTGATCGAGGCGCTGCAACCGCCGGCGCGCTTCCTGGTCACCGTGATCGGCCTGTGGAGCGCGGTGCTCGCCCTGGAGCCGCCACGGGCCGTCCGCGACGCGCTGAGTCCGGTGGCCAACTCGCTGATCGCCATCGGCCTCTTCTGGGGAATCTATCGCCTGGTGGGGCCAGCGGTGGATATGTTTCTGATGCTCAGCCGGCGCACGGTGCGCCCTGCGGTGGCGCCCAGCCTGCTCGACGCGCGCCTGGCCCCGGTCATCAAGCAGATCGGCGGGGCGCTGATCGTCGTGCTGGGTGCGGCGGCGGTCATTGGCTCCTGGGGCTATGACGTGGCCGGGCTGGTCGCCGGGCTGGGCATTGGCGGCCTGGCCGTCGCCCTGGCCGCGCAGGACACGCTGGCCAATCTCTTCGGCTATTTCGTCGTCCTGGCCGACGAGCCGTTCCAGATCGGCGACTATGTCATCTTCGAGGGGGTCAAAGGCTCAGTCGAGGCGCTCGGCTTTCGCAGCACGCGCATCCGCGCGCCCGACCAGTCGCTGATCACGGTGCCCAACAGCACGGTGATGAAAGCCAGCATCACCAACTGGTCGCGCCTGAGCAAGCGTCGCCTGGATATGACGCTGGGCATCACCTACGACAGCTCACCGCAGCAGGTGCTCTCGGTGGTGCAGGCCATCCGCGAGATGCTGCGCGCGCACGAGCTGATCGAGCGGGACTCGGTGGTGGTGCAGTTCGTGGCCTTCAGTGATAGCTCGCTGGACATCATGATCATCTGCTTCATCAACACGCCTGCCTGGGCAGACTTCCAGGCGGCCAGGCAGGACATTAACCTGAAAATCATGGGCCTGCTGGCCGAGCGCGGCGTAGCGGTCGCTTTCCCGTCGCGCACGGTGCTCGTGCAGCCGGCCAGCGTGCCCGATGCTGCGGCCCTGGCTGCTGTGCTCCCGGCGCCGCAGCCGGAGCCGCCGATCAGCACGGTCAAGGACTCGCCGGTGCCCGACGACGCGGCCAACTGAGATGGCGGAGAGGGCCGTTTGAAAGGTCGCGCGCCTGGACCAGGTCAGACTGTATGCTCATGTCTGCCCTGGTGCACCAGAGACGGGGGCTTTGACCGCCGGTTGGGATGTTTTCCCTCTCTGGCTCCGCCGGGGAACGGCCAGGCGCGCAGGATGGCGCGCGCCGTCAGCCGAACAGGCCGCGCTTGAACGCCTGCCCGCCATCTTTGCCCGCCTGGCGCATCTCGCCCGGCGTCGCTTCGCGCCAGGCTGCCGGGCCAGCCGGCTTGTCATCATCGCGCCGCAGCAGGCTGCTCAGCAGGCCGCGCTTCTCCTCGCGGGGTGGCGGGGCGAAGATCATGCCCGCCTCCTCCTTGATCTGCTGGCGCTTGCCCGTTTCCGGATCGCGCAGTGCGATCTCGTCAGCCCGCTCGAAATAGGTGCGGTCGGCGTTGGCGCGGACTTCGCGACGGTCGCGGCCCCGGTCGGCGTACTGGCGTTCGTAGCGCCAGCGCCACGACCCATCGCTGAAACGCTCTTCCTCGCTGCGCACGGCGCACACCAACTGCCCGTCCAGCCCCGGATAGTCCGGCTTGAAATAGTCCCAGGTCTCGACAACGCGCTGCCCGGCGTCGTTCTTGAGCGGCTCCTCCAGGCGCGTATAGCGCACCTTGCCGCTCAGCGTCACGTCCGGCGCGGGCGCGACGTGCTGCCCGGCAGTGAGGGGCAGCGTCCGCGCTTCTCCCTCCTCCTTCAGGCGGATCGGCCCGGCGCTGGCGGCGGGGCGCGGCCTGGCTACGGGGATGGATTCGGCGGCGGGAGCGATCTCCGGCGCGGCTTCGACGGGCGGCCTGCGCGGCGAGCCGAACAGCACGGCAGCCAGCGCGGGCGAGAGGTCCTCGTCCCATTCCTGCTCCGAGTCCAGGCGCTCGGCAACCTCCGGCGTCGGGGCTGCGGTCTCCGGCTCTGGGCGCGCCTCTTCGACGGCGGCGATAGCCGCGCTCACGACCGACGTGGGCGCTTCCAGATCGGGCACTTCCACGACAGTCGCATCGGCGATCTCGGCGCTGATCTCCGGCGCGGTCGTCTCAGCAGCGCCAGCGAACGTCTCAGCGCTGTCCAACTCTGGCGCGGCGGCTGGCTCAGCTTCCGGCTCTGGCGCTGTCACAGGGAGGGCAGCTTCGCCCGGCTCGTGCTCTGCTGGTGGCGCTGTCTCCTCGCTGGCGACCTCTAGCGCTTCGGCCACTGCGCCCTCGTCCGCCACTTCGAGCGCTGGCGCACCCTCGTCGGCTGGCTCCGCTTCGGCTGACGGTGTCTCTTCGGCGCTGCCGGGGGCGTGATAGGCGGGGCGCAGGCCGCCGACCGGCGTCTCGGCGACGACGCGCGGCGGCAGGATCACCGTGTCGCTGGGCGAAGCGGGCGTATCGGTACCGCTCGCGGCGATGTCGAGCGGGGATTCTTCGTCTTCGTAGGGCGTCCTGGGTTCTTCCGGGATCATCGCAAGCCGTCCTTATGGGTATGCTGTGCCTGTCTTCCCATTATACTGGACTGGGAAGCGCTTGGGGAATGAAGTGCGGGCGCGATGGGCCACGCTGCGCCGCGCGCGAAGCGGAATCAAAAGGGGGCGCATGATCGCCTGCGCCCCCCGGCCTGCACCGATCGTTAGTGAACAGGGCAGTTGGGCAGCGGGGTGCTGTGCCAGACCGCATCGGCGGTCGGGGCCATCGTGTCGGCCCGAACCCAGAACAACTGGGCGTCCAGCAGCACCTGATAGAAGCGCTGTGTCTCATCCATGCCAAAGACCCACAGCGTCTTGCCCGCCGGCATCACGAAGTCCGGCTGAATCGGCTTGGACAGGTCCGGCCCCCAGTAGCCGACCGCGTCCTTGACAAACGTGCCAACCGCCCGGTCGCAGATCAGCTTGCCCGCTGGCACGGCGGGTGCGGCCGGCGGCGCCGCGACGACCGGCGCGGCCCCTGTCACAGCGGCGGGGTCACCCGTCACGACGATGATGTTCGTGGTGTCGTTGACCGCGCCCACCGGGAACGGCGTGGCGGCGATGCCATCCGATACCGGCGCGTCCAGCGTGATGACTGTCTGAATCGTGTGCGTCCCTGCGGGCAGCGCCGCGAGTGGGAAGCTCCAGTAGGCGCGCGCGATGGTCCCGCCAGCGAGGACTTCGACGGCCTGCCAGCCGGCATCCACACCGGCGCGCGGGCTGAAGACGGTCTCGCCATTCAGCAGCACGGTGATATCCGCGTGAGCTGTGAACTCCTCGACTTGCTGCGTGGTTCGGGCAACCCAGCTATAGATCAGGGTGACCGGCGTGCCTGGGGCGATGGTGTAACGCCCGGCTGAGGTCTCGATTCCGCGCCAGGTGAGCACTTTCAACGGGGCGCTCTGCGCGCCCGAAATCCCCTGCGGGATCAGCATTGTCGCCAGAATGACCATGATCAGTACGGCAGATAACTTGCGAGACATCCCTTTTGCTCCTCCACTTTTCCCCAAAACCGGATGCTGAGTATGCTGAATTATACCGCTGCCCAGGGGAGCGTCAACGAGGGTAGGGCCAGCGTAGGGCAGCCGTGCCAGAAACAAGGGCTGGCGGAAAAATCTGCCAGCCCTGGCGTTCAGCGCGAAGTTGGCCGGGCGCGCGTCGCTTCGCCGGCCTGCGTTTGCGCCGCCGATCAATTCGTCTTGTCCAGGCGCAGCGTCACCGTTCCCTCGCCGCGAACCTGGACGATCTCGATCGTGTACTGGCCGGACGCGGGCAGGGCAGTGTTCTCCAGCAACGGGTTCAGGCCGGGGCCGCTGTCATCGTCCTCGGCGACCAGCGCGCCGTCCGGCCCCAGCAGGCGCAGGGCCGTATCCAGCGCCGCGTTGTCGCCCGCGTCGGCGGCCACGGTCACCTGATCGCTGGCGTTCCCGGCGAAGGTCACGGTGACCGTCTGCCCGGCGGCAATCGCCACTTCTGCCGTCTGCCCATAGGCGAGGGTGCCCGGCGCGGGTTCAGCCGGTGTGGGCGCGCTCGTCGCGGCAGCGGTGGGCGATGGGGCAGGGGTGGGCGTCTCCTGGCCCGGCCAGGTCACCGGCCAGGGCAGGTCTTCGCTGCCTTCGGTCGTTGCGTCGAGCACGGGCAGCGCCGTGATCCGGGCGGGCGCGCCCGCGCGTGTCAGCGCCAAGGCAGAGGCGGGCACCCAGCCGGTGACGCCGCGCGCATAGCCGAAGACGTACAGGTTGTCGGCGCTGCGGGCCAGCGCCACGAACGGCTGCCCGCCGATGAGCGTCGTCAGGGCGCGCGCGCCGCTGCTCCCGGTGAGCAGGATATTGACCAGGTCGGGCTGCACCGTGCCGATGATGGCGCTGGCCCGCTCGGTCAGCAGCGGATTGCCGGCGATGGTCAGCGGCATGTAGGCGAAGTTGTCAAAGGCGACGCTCGCGGGCGTGTTCGAGTCCACGTAGGTGTACGAGATCGGGCGAGCGCTGCCTTGCGTGTGCGTGCTGTCAACGACGGCGCCCTTGAGCTGTCCGTTCAGGTAGACCTCGATGTAGTCGCCGATGATCAGCACGCCGAACGTATGCGGTTGGTTCGGCCCGACGCGCACCGCACTGTCAATCATCGCCGGGAGCGGCTCCTCTATCTCGGAATTCGTCACCTTGAAGAGCACAACCTGCCGGCGGTGATCCACCACGAAGTAGTAGAAATTCGCATCGTCCACCACGCGGAAGGCCAACCCATACTCGTAGTAATTCGTGTCGCTAACCAGCTCGGCGGTCACCTCAGCGTAGAAGGCCGCGTCGCCTTGCAGCAGCGGGTAGGAGAAGGCCCAGCGCAGCGAGTCCAGGCTCTGCGCCTCCATGATCAACTGCCCGTCAACTAGGTTGGCGAAGCGCCAGTCGTTGCGATTGCTGTCGAAGGTGTCGAGCACGGCTTCGCCCGGCTGAAGCGGGGCCTGGCTGAGCACGAGCGCGTTCTCTGGCAGAGACGTCGGCGCGGCGGGCGAGTCTGTTGGTGCGGGCGTGTCGGTCGGGCTGGGTGTTGGCGTGGGCGGGCTGACCAGCAGGCGACCATCCGCCTGGATCGAGCGGATCATCGGCAGCAGGATGTTCTCGCCAAACGGCAGGTCAAACTCGCCGATCGGCGCCAGCACGATGATGTGCAGCCAGTCGTCTGGCGCGATCTCGATCAGCCACGTCCACAGGTGCGTCCCGCCTTCGCGGATGTCCATCAGCCGCGCCGGGACGACGAACTCCTCAGCAGGGACGCTCATCCCGCTGAAGTCCGAGCCGAGAGGGTGCTCGACGGCATTGGCCGGGCTGCTGATGTCGCTCGTCGTCCCTGCGCCGAAGACCTGCCCTGGCGTGCCGCGCACTATCGTGATCGCCGGGTACAAGCCGGACAGCGGATCGCCTGCGCTGAGCGGTGCCAGGAAGTACGTCAGGCCGAAGAACCAGGGATCGGACCAGGTCGTCGGGTAGTCCAGCGTGATCCTCAGCGTGTCCAGGCTGCGCGACTGCAACGTCTGCGGGACGAACAGGGCCGGGTCTACCGTGCTGGCGGTGGGCATGAGCGTCTCGGTCGGGGCGGGCGTGCGCGTAGCCGTCGGCGTGCCCGTGAGCGTCGGGGTATCGGTCGGCGCGGACGTCTCGGTCGGCGTCGGCGTCAGCGACGGCGTGAAGGTGACGGTGGGCAAAGCGACGACGGGGATGTTCGGGTTGCCGGAGATGCGCACCACTTCTGCCGAGACCCAGCCCGTGCCGGGGATGCCACTGCCGACCACCTGGTACCAGTCACCATCTTCGCTCACGCCGATGACCAGGACTTCGTCCTCGCGGCTCAGCGTGGCGATGACCTCATACTCAAAGCCAGGCCCGCGCCGCACGTTGCCCCGCTCGGACAGGATGGTGGCGAACGTGGTGCGCGGCGTCGCGGTGGGGGCAGGTGTGTCGGTTGGGGCGGGCGTGTCGGTTGGGGCGGGCGTGTCGGTCGGCGCGGGCGTCTCCGTTGAGGTGGCGGTGGGCGTCGTGGTGGGGGCGAGCGTCTCGGTCGGCGTGATCGTCGCGGTCGGTGTGGGGCTGGCCGTCGGCTTCTTCCCATCCCCGCCGAGCGCCAGCAGCGCGATCACCACCACGACGGCAATCACGCCCAGCGCCGCCACGCCAATGACCAGCGGGTTGAGTCCGCCGCGACGCGCCGGGGGCGCGGACGGGGGCGCAGGCGGGGGCGGGGGGGCCGCTTGGGTGGGCGATGCGGGCGGAGTCGCGTGCTCTGGCGGTGCGGAGGCGCGAGTAGGCACGGCCTCTTCGCCGAGCACCGTCCGCTCCATATCCGGCGCGGGGGCCGAGCGGGGACGAGTCGGCCCGGCGCGCAGCGCCGTGACGAAATCCTCGGCCAGCTCCTCAGCAGACTGGTAGCGGTCGTCGGGGTTTTTGGCCAGCGCGCGCAGGATGACCGCTTCCACGGCGGGATCGAGGTCGGGATTGGCCAGGTGCGGCGGCGGCGGCGCGTCGTTGAAGTGCTTGTACATCAGGGTGTAGGGTGTGTCGCCGGAGAAGGGAAGCTGGCCGAGCACCATCTCGTAGAGCATGATCCCCAGCGCGTAGATGTCGGTGCGGGCATCTACCATCTCACCGCGCCACTGCTCCGGGGCCATGTAAGCCGGGGTGCCCAGGATGTTGCCCGTCGCGGTGAGCTTGGTTGTCCCGGCGAGCATCTTGGCGATGCCGAAGTCGGTCAGGTAGGCGTTGTCGCGCTCGTCGAGCAGCACGTTGTTGGGCTTGAGGTCGCGGTGGACGATGCCCTGCTCGTGGGCGAAGGTCAGGGCGCTGGCGATCTGGCCGAGCATCCGCGCCGTCAGCGGCAGCGACAGCGGCCCGCGCGACAGGCGGTCGTCCAGGCTGCCGCCGCGAATGGATTGCATGACGATGTAGATGTGCTTGTCTTCGCGCCCGAAGTCAATGACCGGCAGGATGTGCGGGTGTTGCAGCCGGGCGATGAGCTGTGCTTCGTGCTCGAAGCGCACTACGAACTGCTCGTCGTCGGCCAGCTCTGCCGCCATCACCTTGATGGCCACGTCGCGATCCATCGAAGCCTGCCGGGCCAGGTAGACGGTGGCCATCCCCCCTCGGCCCAGCACAGATCGGATTACATACTGGCCCCGCCCTAGCGCCTGATTGATGAGGTCATCGCTCGCCATGATATCACGCTCGCTGGATCAGAAAGTGGATGCATCCATGAAGGTACAAAGAATCGCGGCAATAAGCAAGTAGCAGATGGCGGGAGATGGGCGCGGAGATTCAGACTTCCGAAGTTTGCGCAAACTTCGGAAGTCTAGTCCCCCACCCGCGCCAGATTGAGCGCCAGCAGCCGGCGCAGAATCTCTTCCTCGTCGGCCAGCACGTCGTGCGCCCAGCCGTAGGCGTCGCACACCGCCTCGTCGAGCGCGCGGTGAAGCGCGGCCAAGCGTGGGGCGAAGTCGCCGGCGGCGCGCTTGACCGGCGGGTGACGCTTGCCCTGGGCGGGCGGATCGCCGCGAAAGACGGACAGCGCGTTGTAGAGGTTGGTCAGCGTGCGATCCTTGAGCTGGCTCTCCGGCACGCCGGGCGGGTTGAGCCAGGCGTCGCGCTCGGCGTGGAGACGGGCGGCGGCGGCGCTGATGGCGTGGTAGGCGGAATAGGCTCTCATTTCCGGCGACTGACCCCCCATCCCCGGCCCTTCCCCCGCAAGGGGGGAAGGGAGAAGAGCGGCGTCTGAAGCCCCTCCCTCCTCGTGGGGGAGGGGGGCGAAAAGAAAGGCAGCGCGTATCTTCTCCAGAACACTGGGCAAGTCATGCCCCACTTGCGCGGCGGTGACTCGCACGAAACGCAGCCCAAGCGACTCCAGCATGATCTGGCGCTGGCGATCCGCCTCGCGCTGGGATTCGTGAATCGGCCCGTCCACTTCCACGGCCAACCGTTCTGACGAGCAGTAGAAATCCACCACGAACGGACCGATCGGCATCTGGCGGCGGAACTTGCGACCGTCCAACTGCTCTTTTCGGATCGCCTGCCACAGCCAGCCTTCGCTTGGCGTCGGGGTCTTGCGCAGCAGGCGAGCGACCTGGGTCATGGCCTGCTCTTGTTCTGGCGAGAGCGTCCAGGGCACGTCATCGTTCTTTTCTGGCATGCGGCCCCCCATCTCTGGCGACCGCCCCCCCATCCCCGGCCCTTCCCCCGCAAGGGGGGAAGGGAGAAAAGCGGCGTCTGAAGCCCCTCCCTCCTCGTGGGGGAGGGGTGTGGGGTGGGGGGGCCTCACCGGCTCGTGGCCCGGCGGCCAGGGGAAGGGGAAGGTCTCGAAGGTGGTGGTCGGCGTGTAGCGCGGATCGTTCCCCTTGCCGAGCCGCGTCCCCATGCGCAGCGCCCAGACCTCGTGGAAGCGCGAGTGCAGCACGCCGAAGAAGTAGTCGTCCGAGCGGGCGATAACAATCAGTTGGTGGTCGGGCAGGATTTCCCTGCTCAACCACACAAATAGCCGATGCTTTGCCACGGTAGGCGTCGCAATATAGCGATCAAGAGACTTCAGCGCCTCTCTCATTTCGGGGCGCGGAGCTTCAAAGAGCCACCAGTTCCTGCGTAACTTGTCGGTCTTATGCGCATCTCTGAACGGCTTGACATTTTTTACAACGTGCCTCATCGGAAGTTCGTATCTCGACGCCTCCAGAAGTGAGGCGGTGTTTGTGAAGTCAACGATCCATGTATCACTCGCGCGCCGAGTTACGTCCATACCGTTCATATAAGGCCGGAGCACATCTCTATTGTTCGCGTTCCCATCAGCATTCCGCACGTGCAACATGCTTCGAGCCTTGTTGTCTTCCAGTTGAAAACGACCTGTTGGTGTTATTCCCATGAAGCCGACGTTGCGATTCTCCAGCAGCCTCTCTGCAATTGTGATGTTGACAGACGCCGTCAAGTCCGGGTTTATGCTGTCTACCCTCTCACCGTTCAATGTCTTGATGCGCTCATTGCCGTCATCAAAGCCTATCATGGATACCCGGACTGCGGCGCCTTCCAGAATCCATTCGCGGTCCGACCACGCCATGAAAATATCCCCAACTTTCTTGATCCGCTGCAGGACTTCGCGGTTAGCTCCGCCGCGAATTGAGTTCGTTGCCAGCAGCCCCACGCGTTCGACCTGGTCGGATTCCAGCTGCTGTCGTGCTTTTTCGAACCAATACGTGACCAGGTCGGCCTCTCCATGCATTTGCGGCCACAGCCTGTACAACTGGTCAATATATCCGTCGCCCAGTTCCCCGCGCAGTTTCTTCCCACCTAAAAACGGCGGATTGCTCACGATCACATCTACGCTCGGCCACTCCGGCTCGACCGGGTTGCCCGCCTCGTCAAAAGTCAGGATGGCGTCCATCAGCCGGATGTTGTCCAGCGGCTCCAGGATCGGCTTGCTGTGGTAGCGCTCACCGTTGCTGCGCCACCACTGGATGTAGCCGATCCAGACCACAATCGAGGCCAGGTCGTGGGCGATGGCGTCCTTCTCGATGCCGTAAAGCTGGCGTGGGTGCACGCCGGGGAAGGCCAGCGGCAGGTCGGCGAAGAGCGGGTGCAGGCGGACTTCCTTCTCCAGGTCGAGCAGCGCTTGCAGGGCCACATAGAGGAAGTTACCGCTGCCGCAGGCCGGGTCGAGCACGGTCACGCTGCGCAGCCGCTCCAGCATCTGGTCGCGCAGGGTCTCAAGCTCGCGCAGCCGGTTGACCTGCCTGCGTACGTTGCGCTCGGCCAGGGCCTCCTCATAGGCGGCGCGGATGGGCGCGGCCTCGGCTTTCAGTGTCTCCCACTCGCGGCGCAGCGGCCCCATCAGCACCGGCTCGACGATCAGGCGGATGTCGTCTTCGCTGGTGTAGTGCGCGCCAAGCTGGGCGCGCTTGGCCGGGTCGAGGCTGCGCTCGAAGAGCGTGCCGAAGATGCCGGGCTGCACAGCCGACCAGTCCAGGTTGCAGGCGCGTTCCAGGGCGGTGAGCGCTTCCAGGCTCAGCTCTTCCACGCTCACGTTCTCAAACAGGCCGCCGTTGAAGTAGGGGATGTCGCGGAAGAGCATCTCGCCGCCGTCGCGCATAGTCTCGAACAGCTCGCGCAGGTAGCGGGTGAGGAAGCTGGGGCGCTGGCGGCTCTTGGCGATGATCTCGGTGAAGATGCCCTTGCCCGTGTCCACGATGGGCAGCAGGCCTACGTCTTCGGCGAAGAGACAGAAGACCAGCTTGGTCAGGAAGCGGGCGATGCGCTCCGGCGCGGCCTGCCAGTCACGCATGTTTTCGGCGATCTGCCTGAAGACATTAGCGGCGTCGGCGGTGACCTGCTCGGTGGTGCGGTCGGGGTGCAGGGCGTTCGGCTCGTAGAACAGGTTGTGGAGCATCCGCTGGACGGTCGGGCGAGTGATCTCGAGGTTCTTGAAGCGGTAGACCTTCTTGGAGGTATTGGGCCAGTTGGTGTGAATCTCCCAGTTAGTGATGTCGCAGACGACGAGCAGCGGCGGGTTGAGCAGGTTCTCGCGATACTTGAGAAGCTGGTCGTAGGCGGCATCAAGGGTGTCGTACTTGCCCTTGCCCTTGTACTCGATGGCGAAGTGCCCCCTGTACCACACGTCGGCCCAGCCCTGCTCGCCGCCGAGCTTCTTGACGCCGGCTTCGAAGGTGAAGGTCTCGCCGATGGGGTCGAGCGCGGCGGGGGTGGGGTGGCCCACCAGGTGGCACACGTCCATGAAGTGCTCCTGGTAGCTGGAGCGTTCCTTGAGCGCGGAGTCCTCCCATTTCTGGACGAACTGCTGGGGGGTGAGACTGCTGATCATCGGACATACCTCCTGGGCTTGCTCCCGTAAGTATACCCGGATTCGCCTGGCCAAATGCAGACTTCGGAAGTCCCTCCTTCTGCACCCGCGCCGAGAACAGGCAGCTTTGCCCCAAACGCGGTATCATCCTCGTCCGGCTCATTTCGTGCCTCGTTTCAGCCCGCGTGCGTTCCCCCCATTGACGGTGGTTGGCGCGGCTATCACTCAAGGAGACTATACATGGCAGAAGGCTCCCTGGCGGGCAGTCGCTCGCCGATCATTGTCACCGACTCTACCTGCGATCTGCCGGCGGACGCCTGGGAGCGCTACAACATCCGGCGCGCGCCGCTCAAGATTCTGTTCGGCGAGGAGTCCTATCGCAGCGACCTGGATATGGACCTCTACCAGTTCGCCGAGCGGATGGCGCGCGGCGATGTGCACCCCACCTCGTCGCAGCCCACCGTGCCCGACTTCAAGGCGCTGTACGAATCGCTGGCCGGCGCGCCCATCCTGTCCATTCATCTCAGCGCCGGGCTGAGCGGCACGGTCAACGCGGCGCGCCAGGCGGCCCAGGCTCTGCCCGACCAGGACATCACCGTGCACGACAGCGGCACCATCTCCGCCGCGCTGGGCTTGCAGGTGCTGACCGCCGCCCGCGCCGCCGCCGCCGGCTACAGCACCGCGCAGATCGTGCCGCTGCTGGAACAGACGCACACCGCCGGGGGGCTGCTTTTCATCCTCGACGACCTGACGCCGCTGGTGCGCGGCGGGCGTATCGGCACGGTGCAGTATCACGTGGCCCAGGCGCTGCACATCAAGCCCCTGATCACCGTCAGCAAGAGCGGCGAGACAGCGGGCACCTACGTCCCGGCGGGGCGCGTCCGCCGCCTGGATAAAGCGGTGGACGCCTTCGTGGAGCAGATCGTCAAGGAAGTGGGCGAAGGGCAGAAGCTGCGCGTGCACATCGTCTATGGCACCGATCCCACGCCGACCCTGGCCGACCGGCTGAGCGAGAAGCTGCGCCAGCACTTCGACTGCGTGCACCTGGAACGATCATTGGCCGGGCCGATTCTGGCCGTGCACACGGGGACGGTGGCCTTCGACATCGGCTATGCGGCGGGCGACTGGCCGGTGTGAGACCCTCACGCGGGGCACAGCAGGGGTGAGATTCTTGAGCCGCAGCGGCTTCTACACCGACAGGGCGATCAACCACTGCGCGACGAAGTAGGTGCTCAGCACCCAGAACGGCGCGCTGCGCCACGCGCCCCGGAACCGCTCCACCGCCAGCACCGAGTCCGACGTGACGAACAGATACGCGCCAGCCAGGGCCAGCAGCGTCCCGTCCTGGCGCGTCTCGATCCAGCGATTGGCCGCTTGCCAGGCCATGAGCAGGATCACCGCCAGGTAGACGATCACCGGGCCGCGCAGCGATCCCAGGTGCGGCCACAGCCAGCGCAGCATCAGCACGCCGTAGAGCACAAAGGGGGCGACGTACCACAGCGGGGCGGTGCCGCGTCCCTCCAGCGTGAAGGCGGCGATGTAGAAGAGGTGCGCGACCAGGAAGCTGAGCAGGCCGGGCAGAAAGCGATCCGGCAGCATCAGGAAGACATCCCCGGCCAGCGAAGCAGCCAGCCCCAGGACGATCAGCGCCTGGTAGCGCGTCGTGAGCGGGTCAGCGGCCAGCAGCGCGATCAGAAGGATGCTGGCCGTCGCCAGCGGCTTGCAGACGTACTCCAGCCGCTTTGATTGGCGGTACTTGGCGACAATGGTCAGCGCGGCACACAGGGCGGCGGTGGCGCTGAGCAGGGCGATGGGCAGGGTCATCGGCGTCTGCCTTTGGGGAAGGGCGGCTCATTCGGGCCAGCCGCCGCTGGCCATCTTCCACGCCTTGAACCAGGCCCACGTGCGGGCCAGCCCCTCGTGCACGGGCGTGGACGGGGCAAAGCCGAGCAGGCGGCGCGCCTTGCTGTTGTCGCAGAAGGTGATCGGCGGGTCGCTGGGCGGGGTGGGCACGCTGCGCGTGTTGAGCGCCCGCCCGGACAGCTCCTCGATCACGTCAATGAACTCCTTCAGCGAGATCGGCGCGCCGACGCCCAGGTTGATCACCTCATAGCCGAGCGGACGGTCGAGCGCGGCGATCACGCCGGTCACCGTGTCGTCAATGTACGTCCAGTCGCGGTGAATGTCGCCGCCGTTGAAGATGGGCACGACGCTGCCATCGAGCACGGCTTCCATGACGCGCATGGGCATCATGTCCGGGCGGCCCGCCGGCCCGTAAACGTTGAAGAAGCGCAGCGCGGTGACGTTCATGCCGTGCAGATGGTGGTAGGTGTGGGCCAGCAGTTCGGCGGCGCGTTTGCTGGCCGGGTAAGCGGCCAGCGGGCGGTCGGCGGCATCCTCTTCGTTGAAGGGCAGGCGCTGTGTCTCGCCGTAAACCGACGAGGTGGAGGCCAGCACGAAATTGTCGCAGCCGTGCCGCTGCGCCGCGTCGAGCAGGTTGAGCGTGCCGTCCAGGTTGACCGCGTAGTACAGCCGGGGCTGTTTCATGCTTTCGCGCACGCCGGCCATCGCTGCCAGGTGCGCCACGCGGCGGATGTTGTGCGCGGCGAAGAGCGCCTGGACCGTCTCCTCGTCGCGGATGTCGCCCTCGACCATCGTGAAGGCCGGGTGCTGAGCCAGCCCGGCGGCGTTGGCCCGCTTGATGGCCGGGTCGTAGTAGTCGTTGAAGTTGTCCAGGGCGATCACCCTCTCGCCGCGCGCCAGCAGCGCCCGCGCCAGATGGCTGCCGATGAAGCCCGCCCCGCCCGTCACCAGGATGCTCACGTGCCCGTCCTTTCGCCGGCCCATGGCCCGGCTGTGCTGCCCCTATTAGCGGATGATGCCCTGCACCTCGAACGTGCCGTTGTCCACAAGCAGGCTTTGCTGATACAGGAAATAGCTGCCCGGCAGGTCTGCAAAGGGCCGGATCAGCACGTCTTCGAACTGCGCCTTGACCGTCTGCACCGCGAAATCCGGCACGCCGATGCCCGCCACGTCCACTTTGGTGACGTCGAAGGCGATCTGCCCGGCGACGTCCACCCCCGGCTTGATGAAGACCTTGAGCGGCACTTTCAGGAAGCGCACTTCCACGTCAGCGTAGAAGCGCATCTCGCCATCGTCCAGCTTCACTCGCACGTTCGTGAAGGGGTAGACGTGACCGTGCTCCTCGGCGAACGCCTTGCCTTCGAGGGCCATCCACGACGACAGCTCGCGCTCGGTGAACTTGAGCGCCCACCAGCCCTGGCTGCGCGCCTGGGCAATGGCATCGTCAATGGCCCGCTCGAAGGCGAGGGACTCGGTGAGGCTGGGCTTGAAGGCGCTGGACACGGGCGTGCCGCTGTCGCTGGTCGCGGCGTAGATGACCACGCAGGCGATCAGCCCCAGGCACAGCAGCGGGATCAGGATGACGGACAGACAGCAGCCACTACAGCCCTCGAACACCGGTCGGCTCTCCTCACTGAGCGGTCGGCTGAGTAACGCTCTGTATTGTACCACGTGTTAGGGGCGCGCGGCGGGCCAGCGCAGTATAATCTCTGGCGTCTGCCGGACTCGCCTGGGGAGAGAATCATGCCGGTCACCATGTCGCCGGACGAAGCCAGCGCGCTCAACGCCCGCTTTATAGGTGCTGATCCTGCTGCCGTGCTCGCCTGGGCGACGGGGCGCTTCATGCCGCGCCTGGCCGCCACGTCTTCGTTTCAGACGCAGAGCGTGCCCCTGCTGCACCTGATCAGCCAGGTCTGCCCGCAGGTGCCGGTGCTCTTCCTCGACACCGGCTACCACTTCCCGGAGACGCTGGCTTTCCGCGATGAGCTGATCGCGCGCTTCGGGCTGACCGTGCAGATTGTGCGCCCGGACCCGCAGCAGGCAGCAGCCCGCACCGAGTCGCTCTATCGCCGCGACCCGGATCGGTGCTGCTACGTGCACAAGGTGCTGCCCATGCAGCGCGCCCTGCGCGATCTCGACGCCTGGATCAGCGGCATCCGGCGCGACCAGACCCCTCAGCGCGCGGGCGCTCAGGTGGTGGAGCCATTGCCGCAGGGGGGGGTGAAGATCAACCCGCTGGCCGGGTGGACGCGCGAGGATGTCTGGCGCTACAGCCATCACCACGATCTGCCCGCGCACCCGCTGCTGGCGCAGGGCTACCTGAGCGTCGGCTGCGCGCCGTGCACCGTCCCGGCCTTCGGCGGTGACGAGCGGGCCGGGCGTTGGGCGGGCACGGGCAAGACCGAGTGCGGCCTGCACACAGACGCCCTGCACCAGCCGCCCAGCCCCGACCAGGAGCACAAGACATGACGCGCACCCTGCTGGTCACCGGCGGTGCCGGCTATCTCGGCTCGCGCCTGATCCGCGACCTGGCCGCAGACCCGGCCTTCGACGACTGCCTGATCCGCATCTATGACAATTTGCAGCGCGAGACGTTTCACTCGCTGCTCGATCTGCCCGCGAGAGGCCGCTACCAGTTCGTGGAAGGCGACATTCTGGACGGCGCGGGCCTGGGCCTGGCCATGCGCGACGTGTGGGCGGTGGTGCACATGGCGGCCATCGTGCGCACGCCGCTCGCCTTTGGGCCGCCCGGCTGGATCGAGCAGGTCAATCACTGGGGATCGGCGACCGTTGGGCGGGCCGCGGCTGAAGCGGGTGTGGCCCACCTGATCTACACCAGCAGCGCCGCCGTCTATGGCCCGGTGGACGCGGTGGCCGGGTCGCCCATCTCTGCAGCGCACCCTTTCGACGAAAGCGCGATCTGCCGCCCGCTGGGGCCATATGCCGAGAGCAAGCTGCGCGCCGAGCGCGAGCTGCTGGCTCTGCAGGCGGCGGGCAGGCTGCGCGTGACCGTCCTGCGCCTGGGATCGGCGTTTGGCTGGGCGCCCGCCGTGCGCTTCGACGCGGTGGCCAATCGCCTGGCTTATCTGGCGGGCGTGGGCCGTCCCCTGACCGTGTACGGCACGGGCGAGCAGCGTCGCCCGCTGCTGCACGTGGCCGATGCCAGCCAGGCCATTCGCTTCGCGCTGACCCACGTGGAGCAGGTGGCGGGCGAAACGTATAACGTCGTCGGCGAGAACGCGCGGGTGCTGGACATGGTCGCCGCCCTGCGCGCGCTGCGCCCATCGGCGCAGGTGCGCTTCACCGAGCAGGATGTGCTCACCCACCTGTCGCTGGCGGTGAGCGAGAGCCGCCTCAACGGGCTGGGCTGGTACCCCCAGGTGGGCCTGGAAGCGGGGCTGGCTGAGCTGCTCGACCATCTGCGCGGGTTCGTGCCCCTGGGTACCGAGTCCTGGCAGGAAGAAGGCGCGTAGGGATACGCCTCTCCCTCAGTCCCCCCCTCCAACCGAGCCAGAGAGGGGGATGATCTGGCAGGCGGCTCTCCCCTTCCCCTGGCTCGGCTGGGGGAAGGGAGCAGAGCGCAGGCCTTCAGCCCCTCCCTCCTTGCGGGGGAGGGGTTTGGGGTGGGGGGAGACAGCGAGCAACTACTGGCGGACTTCCACCAATATGCACTAGCATTGCCCACGAAGCAGGTTCGTCCGAGCCACCGCCGCGAGAGAACGACCGTGCGCTTAGCTCCCTCCCCGCCTGCCAGACTCCCTTACCGCGCCCTGGCTGCCCGCGCCCTGGCGCTGCTCGCCGCCGTGTGCATGGCCGCCAGCGCCTACGGCTTCCGCCCGCAGCTTGAGAGCCTGGTACACTATCGCCCCACGCCCGGCCCCAAAGATTATTACGCCGCCTATGCGCCCTGGGCTTTTGCGACGGGGGCGCTGCTGCTGATCGTGGCGCTGGCGCTGAGCCGCGCGCGCGGAGACGCGCCGCGTCAGGCCGCGCCCCGCCTGACGGCGCTGCATCCGCGCTGGGCCTGGGCGCTGACCGTGCCGGGGCTGCTGGCCCTGGCCGTCGTCACCGAGGCGAACGCGGCGCTGATCGGCATCGAGACCCTGCGCACGCTGTCGCATCACGCGCAGGCCGCGCTGCTGGCGGGGGGCATCCTGCTCGTGGCGTGGGGCCTGGGCGGGGTGGGGCGACCCGCCCTGCGCGGGGCGAGCGCGCGCGAAGCCACCCTGCTCCTGGCGCTGAGCGGGGCGGCGCTCGGCCTGCGGGCAGTGAGCCTCGGCGAGGCGGTGCGCGTGCTGGTGGACGAGAGCCACTTCGCGCTCGGCGCGACGTACTTCCGCGACTTCCCCGATGTCAGGCTGCTGACGCCGATGCCCACCTCGGCCTCGTTCCCGTTCGTCTTCTCCTACGGACAGGCAGGGCTGGCCGCGCTGATCGGGCGCAACCTGGCCGGGCTGCGCGCCCTCAGCGCCGTCCTGGGCGCGCTGACCGTGCCCGCGCTGTACCTGCTGGGCCGCGCGCTGTACGGGCGGCGCACGGCGCTGATCGCGGCGCTGCTGCTGCTGACCTTCCCGCCGCATCTGCACTACAGCCGCCTGGCGCTCAACAACATCGCCGACCCGCTCTTTGGCACGCTGGCCCTGGGACTGCTGGGCTGGGGCTGGCGGACGGGCCGGCGGACAGGCTACGCGCTCGGCGGCGTGGCCCTCGGCCTGACGCAGTACTTCTACGAGGGCGGGCGCATCCTCTACCCGCTGCTGGCGGCGACCTGGCTGGCCGTCGGTTTCGCCTGCTGGCGACCGCGCCCGTCGGGGCGCGGCGTGCTGCTGGCGCTGCTGGCCTTTGTGATCGTGGCCGCGCCGGCGTACATCACGCTCGCCGGGGGCAATCACCCGCTGTTTGACCGGCTGGACAAGACCGAGCTGGACGACCTCTATTGGGACAGCGGGCGCGAGCCGAACACGCCAGGGGCACGCCTGGCGCGCTTCCAGCACTCGCTGCTGCACTACGTCAATTCACCGGAGAACACGCTCTACCACTATTACCTGTACTACGGGGGAAAGTACGCCCTCGTGCTGCCCTGCGCCGTGCCCGCGCTGCTGCTGGGGGGGGTGTTCGCCGCCTGGCGCTGGCGGACGCCGGGCGTCCTGCCGCTGGCCTGGCTGCTGGGCACGTCGGCGGGCAACGCGCTGCTGGTCGAGAGCGCCGTCACCGCGCGCTACGTGCTCGTCTTCCCGGCGCTGGCGCTGCTGATCGCGCTGGGCGTCGGCGACCTGCTGGCTTTGCTGTGGCCGCGCCGCTGGCCAGGTGCCGCGCAAACCGCGCTGGCGCTGATCCTGGCCCTGGCGCTGGCGCTGCCCGGCGCAGCATACTACTTCGGCCCGTTCCTGGAGACGTTCAACGTCGAGGTGCGCCAGCACGTGGCCTACGACGTGGAGGATGCCCTGCTGCGCGTCACAGACTCCCCACCCGGCACGCGCATCTACCTGCTGGTGGACGGCCCGGCACTGCCGCAGAGCGACGCCCAGCGCCTGCTTAACTTTGTGGCCGACGACTTGCAGGTGTTCGTCTCCGCGCCGGACGAGTTCACGGCCATGCTGGATGCGCTGCCGCGCGACGCAGACCTGGCGATCTTCTTCCCGCCCGGCGACAACACGACGCTGGCCCGCCTGACCGAGACGTTCGGCCCGCACCCCGTGACGGGCAGCCCACACGACGACGTGCCGCTGCGCAAGGCGCTGTGGCTGTTCTACGTGCGGGCGGCGGGCTAACAAGCGCGTCAAAACTTTAAGGTTGCACTTCTTGACAGACAGAACATGTGTTCGCTATACTGGAAAGCGGATTGAACTCCCATCCACGAGCCGCCAGACCGTGCCCCTCCCACCCTCACGGTCCGGCAGCCTGGCCGGGTGGCCTACGGGCCGCCCGGTTTTTTTACGCGCAGACTCAGGCCAAGACTTCCGAAGTTTCCAAAACTTCGGAAGTCTGGTTTTGGGCCGGGCGCAGCAGAGCAGCGTCCCTACTCCTCGTCGAACAGGCTCAGCGTGCGCGGCCCCTCGTCCCTGACGCGCCCCGCCTGCCTGAACGTCACCGACGACAGCGGCATCTCGATCCCCGCGCCGCCCAGCAACTCCTCGATGGTGCGCATCTGGATGCGCGGGTAGTCACGCCCCCAGCCCGGCGAGCGGTAGAAGCCGGCGCTGACCGCCTCGGTGACCATCTCGCGCGTGGGCGGCTCCAGCGTGATGAAGACGCCCATCGCCGCTTTCTCGCGCTCCACCGTGCCCTTCAGATCGCGGATGTCGCCGCTCTTGACCTTGCCGGACTTGACCTGCACGATGATCTTCTTGGGCCGGCCCGTGTTGTCGTCAATGAAGGTGATCAGCCCGTCCACCCCGCGATCCGCGCCGCGCTTGCCCGTCCGACCGCCCACCTCGCCGCCCAGCGGACGCGCCTGCACCAGCGACAGCGCCCAGAACTGGAACTGGAAGCGGTCGTCTTCGGCAAGCTGGCGCGCCCCGTCCACCGTCACCGGCTCGCCGATGACCTGGTAATCCGCGCCGGGCGTGAGGCCGAACATGTCGCGCAGGCGGAACTTGAGCAGGTTGATGCTCAGGTGAGTGATGTCTATGCCGATCCAGCGGCGATCGAGCTTGTGCGCGGCGGCGACCGCCGTGCCGCAGCCGGCGAACGGGTCGAGCACCACGTCGCCGGGGTTGCTGCTGGCGCTGACGATGCGCTCCAGCAGGGCCAGCGGCTTCTGCGTGGGGTAGCCCAGGCGCTCCCGTGAAGTGTTGCCGACACGTAGAATATCGTCCCACCAGTCCTGAACAGGCATCCCTAGCTTCTCGTCCAGGTATACAATCTGGCCCCGCAATAACGGTATTCCATCGCGATCGGTCATAATGCGGCCTTCCTGCCAGAGCCGCTCCATGTCCTCTTGGCTCAAGCGCCACATTCTCGAAGGGCCGGGGATTCGCCCGCGAAACTCAAATCTGCCGCCAGAACCACCGCGATATGGGGCTGTCAAGTTCTCGGTCTTGTACCAACGTCCCTGTTCATCTTGCCGGAACTCCGCCTCTAAATACTCCTGTGAGTAACTAACATAAACGGGCGAAAAGGCTACTTGTTGCACGTCTTTCGAATAATAGAGCAACACATCGTGTATTCTGCCGAATCGCTTGGCATCGTTGTGGCTACTTGTACGCTTCCATACGACCTCATTCCTGTAGTTCTCCGGCCCGAAGATCGCATCCAGCACGATCTTCAAATAGTGGCTCGCCGTCGGGTCGCAGTGCAGGTAGAGGCTGCCGGTCGGCTTGAGCACGCGGTGCAGCTCCACCAGTCGGGCGGCCATCATCACCAGGTAGGCCATCATCTGGTTGGGGCCGATCAGGTCGCGCAGCGCGCCGATGGCCGTCACCACGCGCGGCGGGGCGTAGTCCACCAGACCGTGCCAGGTCGCTTCGGCGGCGTGGCCCCAGTGCCAGGTATCGTTGAAGGCGGTGATCTGCGCCTCGGACTCCAGGCCGCTCTCGTCCTTGAAGAGCACGTTGTAGCTGCGGTTGGAGTTGAAGGGCGGGTCGAGGTAGATCAGGTCTACGCACTCGCTGGGGAAATAGTCGCGGCTGCGCAGGATGTCGAGGTTGTCGCCGTAGTAGAGGGTGTTGGGGTGGGTCATCGGTCTGGCACTCCTGGATTGCGAATTTCGGATTTCGGATTACGAATTGAGATCAGAACTTGAAATCCGCAATTCGCAATTCGCAATCCGCAATGCACTTCTCTCTCGCTTCCAGTATACCCGGATTCGCCCGGCGGGGTGCGCGCCACAAGAGACTTCCGAAGTTTCCAAAACTTCGGAAGTCTGGTTTTGGGCCGGGCGCAGCAGAGCAGCACCCCTGCCGCCTGACAGGTTTTGCACGTCCCTTCGGAGAAATCAGCCTTGCTGAGGGATGTCTGTCCTGTTATAATAACCGGGAATAACAAGATGAAAATCTTCTAAAAAGACTACGCTCGCTGTCCACCGCCCGTTGTGCGCCGCATCGCGGCGCCGCGATGGGGAGAGATCATGACAACAACCGCGCGCCCGAACGCTGAGCCTGGCACCGCTCATACACGCGAAGAAGCGCCCGGCGGCCTGCTGGAAACGCTCGTCGTCCTGTTCAAGCTGCGCGTCGTCGCGCTGTTGCTCTTCGCCGCGCTGGGCGGCGCGCTGATCGGCAGCGCCGGCGCCCTGTCGGGCAGTGAGCTGGCCCTCCTGCTGATCACGGGGACGCTGGCGGCGGCGGGGGCGTCCGCGCTCAACGAGGTTATCGAGCGCCGCAGGGACGTGCTGATGAAGCGCACGCGCCGCCGCCCGCTGGCCACCGGCCAGGTGAGCGTGCGCCTCGTGCGACTGGTTGCGCTGGGGATGGTGAGCGGGGCCAGCGTGCTCGCCTGGGCGGCGGGCAATGCCTCGCTGGCGCTGTGGCTGGCCGTGGGCGCGTTCATCTACGTGGGCGTGTACACGGTCTGGCTCAAGCCGCGCAGCGTCCTCAACGTGGTCATCGGTGGGGCGGCGGGCAGCGCCGCGGTGATCAGCGGCGGGGCGGCGGTCGGCGCGTGGAGCGATTCCGGCGTATGGGGGCTGGCGGCGCTGCTGTTCACCTGGTCGCCGCTGCATTTCTGGAGCCTGGCGCTGGCCTATCGCCCGGACTATGCGCGGGCGGGCGTGCCCATGCTGCCGGTCGTCGCCGACAGGGAGCGCGCGGTCTTCTGGATGCTGGCGCACGCCTTCGCAACGGGCGTCTTTGGGCTGCTGCTGGCCGCGCACGGGGCGCTGAGCTGGCCCTATCTGCTGGCGGCCCTGCCGGCCACGCTGTGGCTGTGGCGCGCGTCCTGGGCGCTGCGCAGCGAATACAGCGGCGCGCGCGCGCTGAGCGTCTTCAAAGTCTCCAATATCTACCTGAGCCTGGTCCTGCTGGCAGTAGTCATCGCCAGCCTGCTGTGACGGGGATGGAGCCAGGGTAAGCGGGATAGGCGGGCGGCTGGGGAGCCGCCCGTCTCTTTTTGCGCGAGGTGGCAAGCGGCTCGCCGGGGCGTATCGCCATACGCCCCGACATGCGCCTCTCCCCCCTCTCCAGCCGGGCTAGAGAGGGGGACTTGAAAGCCCGGCGCGGCACATTCCTCCTCCCTGGCTTGGCCGGGGAGGGAGTCAGGGGAGTGTGCAAAATCTGTCAGGCGGTAGGGGCGCTGCTCTGCTGCGCCCCCGAAGGGGCGTATTGTAATACGCCCACACAAGCCTCCCCTCGTTGGGTGTCAGGCAAATCGCTGACAACCTTTGCATGCACCCTCAGGGGGAGGGGTCTTCCGGCCAGATCGCGCTCCTGCGGCGACAGCCATAGGCTCCTTAAATGTCCCGATGGGCCTGCCCGGCGATCCTAGCGCCCGACCTTGCCCGGCAGCCAGCGCAACAGCACGAACCAGCCGTAGCTGAGCAGCCCCACGACGACCCCGCAGACGAGCACTTCGAGCAGGTTCAGCGCGTCCGCCGGGTTGTAGCCGAAGTCGCGCTCGCCGATGATCTTGGTGATGATCCACCAGGCCAGCAGCGCCACAAAGCCGGTGACCGCGCTCATAATGGTCGCGGCGATGCTCTCCTTGCCCTTGGCGAACAGGTAGGTCGGGCCGTTGAGAGCGGCGATGAGACCCCAGCCGAACATGAACCACAGCGCTCCGGTCGGCAGCTCAATGACGGTATCAATGAGCGCCGCGACGACGCCCGACACGAGGGCGATGATCAGCACTCTGAGGCCCAGTCCGCGCTCGATGCCAAGCTGATCCAATACGCGCAGCGCCCGGTCTCCTATGTCACCAGCCTGGAGCTGCGACCTACGCGGTGATTGCGGTTGATTCTGTGCCATTGTCATGCCTCCTGAGAAGCTAAGTGGTGCGCGTGCGCGCTGGGCGCGGGGTGGTTTCCCCAGGCCAGAGGGACGTTCCCTCACCAATTATTGGCACTATAGCACCATGTCATGGCGCGCACAAGAGGGGAAATGCGGGATCTGGCGTCACAGCGCCAGGTCGTCGCGAGGGAAAATCCCCGCCACCTCGCCGAAGCCGGCGGCGATGGTGGCCAGCGTCTGCCCGGTGAGCGGGTGCGGCCAGTCCGGGGCGATTTCGGCCAGCGGTAGCGCGACGTGGGCGCGCGTCAGGATGTCCGGGTCGGGCAGGGTGAGGTGCGGACTGGTGAGCACGCAGTCGCCAAACAGGACGAGATCGAGGTCTGCGGGGCGCGGCGCGAACCTGTCGGCGGAGCGTCGGCGGCCCAGCAGCAGCTCGATGAAACGCAGCACGTGAAATTTCAGCGCCAGCGGCCCGTAATAGCCATCGGTCTCGACCCGCAGCGCCGCGTTGAGGAACGGCGGCTGATCTTCGGCCACCCCGCCGCTCGCGCTGACCGGCAGGCTTTCATAGACGCGCGAGACGGCGCGCACCGTCAGGTGGTAGTTCTGGCGCAGCAGGGCGACCGCGCGAAGCAGATTGCGCTCCGGCGCGATATTCGAGCCGAGCACGATCAGGGCGGGGGTTGGCGGGTGGGGATCAGTCAAAGTCGGCGCGCTCCCGCTCGATCTCCACGCCCACAGAGCGGGCGAAGCGCAGCGCGCCCGGCTTCTCCACGCGCACGATGGCCCGTTCCGCCCCGTGATCCACCACGCAGAGGCGGGCAATGGCCGTCGCCAGCGCCTCGACCGTGTAATAGGCCGAGTCCTCGACGTGGGCGATGATCGCCTTGGTGATCGTGCGATAGTTGAGGATGTCGCCCGCCTGGTCGGTCATGCCGCCGCGCCGCGTGTCGGTGAAGAGAGTCAGGTTGATCAGGATGTCCTGCTTCTTCTCGCGCTCCCAGTCGTTCAGGCCGATGATGCCGCGCAGCAGCAGGTCGCGCACGATGATCTTGTCCAGGGCCATGAGTCTCTCACCCATTGCAGAAAGCCGCCAGGTTCATCCGTGATCATACTCTGCGGGCCGGGCGCGCGCCAGCGCGCGCCGCGTCTCAGGAATCCCGCCCCTCATCCAGATACTCCCTACTTCAGCGCGCCGACAAGGTGCTCGCCGCCGTCCACCGGGATCAGCGCGCCGGTGATGTAGTCGTTGCGCGCCAGGAAGACGACCGTCTGCCCCACGTAGTCGGGGTGCCCGGTGCGACGCAGCGGCACGCGCTCGCCGAGCGATCGCCACGCCTCGCCGCGCGGATCCATGCTCGGCGGCGGCAGCACCGCCCCCGGCGCGATGGCGTTGACGCGAATGGCCGGCGCCAGCTCGTAGGCGGAGACGTAGGTCAGGTGAATCAGCCCGGCCTTGCTGACGCCGTGCTGCGCGTAGCCGCGCCAGGGATACAGCCCGCTGAGATCGGTGATGTTGACGATGAGGGCCGGCTCGTCAGGCGGGCGCTCGGTGCGACGCATGAGGCGGGCGGCGTGCTGCGTGCACAGGAAGGGCGCGCGCAGGTTGACCTGCAGCACGTCTTTCCAGTCGTCCAGCCCGATCTCGTCGAACGGCTGCTTGACGAAGCTCGCCGCGCTGTTGACCAGCACATCCAGCCGCCCGAATTCTTCGTCAACGGCCTGAAAGAGCGCGTCAATCTGGGCCGGGTTGTGCAGGTCGGCCTGAATGGGCACGGCCCGCACGCCCAGCGACTTGATCTCGGCGGTGGTGCCGCGCGCCGCTGCCTCGGAGCTGCCATAGTGCACGACGACGTGCGCCCCTTCGCGGGCCAGGGCCAGGGCAATCGCCTTGCCGACGCGGTGCGCGCCGCCGGTCACGATGGCGACTTTGTCTTGCAGGTCCATCGGGTGCTCCCTCTTGGGTGGTGGTTGGTTATTGGTGATCGGTGGGTGGGGGTCAGGGGATTGTACCGCCATCCTGGTCCAAACTGACAACTCTGGCGCATGTGGGCGGAAGCTCGCCGGTAGCTGTTCGCTGTGGCCCCCTCTCCCAAACCCCTCCCCCACCAGAAGGGAGGGGCTTCAGGTCGGCGCTCTGCTCCCTTCTCCCCTCGTGGGGGAAGGGCTGGGGATGGGGGGCTGGGCCAGGCCAGGCCACGCGCCTATTTCCGCCCTGACGCATCAGCCTTCGATCACACGCGCGCGCTGATCACGGGCTGCTGACAACTGATTGCTGGGCACTCTATATCCCGGCCAGGCGGTAGAACTCCTGGACGAGAGCCGGATCGGTGCGGAATTGCCCGCGCTTGGCGGTGGTGATCATGTCCAGGCCGTGCTTCTTGACGCCGCGCAGGGCCGCGCAGCTATGCTGCCCCTCGACGACGACGATCACGCCGAGCGGATCGAGATGCTCCTGCAGGGCGTCCGCGATTTCGTTGGTCAGGCGTTCCTGCATTTGCAGGCGGCGGGCGAACATGTCCACGATGCGCGGAATCTTGCTGAGGCCGACGACCTTTTCGCGCGGGATGTAGGCGACGTGCGCCTTGCCGGTGAAAGGCAGCATGTGGTGCTCGCACATCGAGGTGTAGTCAATGTTGGCCACGACGATCATCTCGCCCGCGCCGTATTCGACCTCGAACATGGCGTTGTTGATGAGCGTGGCCACGTCCTGGTGATAGCCTTCCAGCAGCTCGTCATACATCTTGGCGACGCGGTGCGGCGTGCGCAGCAGACCTTCGCGCTGCGGATCTTCGCCCACATTGAGCAGGATGAGCCGCACGGCCTCCTCGATCTCCGCTTTGGGGTCGGGTGTCTCGAACTCGGCGGTGGCAATGCGTCCGGCGATCTCGTGGAGATGCCTGTGCCCGTTGCCGTTGGTATGCTGCTTGCCGTCGTTGCTCATCGTTCATCATCCTTTTCTGACGAGGTGACTGTGTCCGCTCGTTCCATAGCGCCAGATGCGGAGACAGGCTTGGAAGTCTCACAGGCTTCTGAATGGGCTGTTCGCGCCCCACAGAATCTGCATCATGTTTCTTAGATGATTATCTCAAAAATTACTCCGCGTGGCGAAAAACAGGGATCCACGAACGAGTTGCCAGGCAGTGGCCGCAGGCCCCCATCCCCCACCCCTTCCCTCAGCAAGGTCAATCGCTGTCAGCCTTTGCACGCATCCCGCCGCAAGGGTGCGTGCAAAACCTGTCGGGCGGTAGGGGCGCTGCTCTGCTGCGCCCGGGTTGACCTCACCCCCGCTCGGCGCTGACGCGCCTCGCCGCCCCCTCTCCACACGCGGAGAGGGGGCAAGCCGAGCGCCGCGCGGCGGGGGGTGAGGTAAAGCTCTGCTGCGCCCTGG
>JAHDWP010000019.1 GCA_023382715.1 Anaerolineae bacterium | reverse complement strand
GCTCCCCTTCTCCCCCTGGAGGGAGAAGGGGTTGGGGGATGAGGGGGAGCTTACCATACACCCTTTTAAGCCCCTCCCTCCTTGTGGGGGAGGAGTTTGGGGTGGGGGAAAACAGCTTCTCAAATAGTCTCTGAGCCGTTTACGGAGAGGGGGAGTAAGCATGGTGCTAAGTCCCCTCTCCGCGTGATATTGCTGGCGAAATGCCTCCGTAGGGCGTATTGCGATACGCCCCTACGGACCCCTGCGAAACGTTTCGCGCGCCGAACTCACATCGCGGCACTCGCCTCCGCCGCCAGGGGCAGCGTGAAGGTGAACGTGCTGCCCCGGCCTTCCGCGCTCTCGGCCCAGACCTGCCCGTTGTGGGCGTGGATGATCTGCTGGACATTGTAGAGGCCCAGGCCGCTCCCTTCGAAGCGGCCCCGGTGGGCGCGGAAGAAGCGCTCGAACAGGAAGGGCATCCGGTCGGCGGGGATGCCGATCCCCTCGTCGCTGACGGATACGACCGCGCAGTGGCGGGCCGTGTCGCGCGTCACGCGCACCGTGACGGCACCACCCTGCGGCGAGAATTTGACGGCATTGCCGATCAGGTTGTCCAGGGCGCGCGTCAGGCGGTTGTAATCCCCTTCGATCAGGATCGACTCTTCGGCGATCTCGGCGCGAAAGGCCAGGTGCGGGCGGCTGCGGTGCACGACCTGGGCCGAAGCGACAGCCTGGGCGCATAGCTCGCTCACGTCCATAGTGTCAAGTTCCAGGGTCTCGCGGCTGATCGGCTTGGCAGCCATGATGTCCTGCGTCATGCGCTCGATGGCCTTGCTGCGCCGGATGATCTGCTCCAGCACTTCCTGTTGGTAGTCGGTGACCGGGCCGATGTCGCCGTCCTGCATCATCCCCGCGTAGCCATAGACGATCTGCAGCGGGCTGCGCAGGTCATGGCTCACCTGGTAGACCAGCTCCTTGCGCAGCGCGTCCTGCGTCTGCAAGAGGGTGTTGGCCCTGGCCAGCTCGTCGGCGCGCTCGACGGTCTGGTCATAAAGCTGGGCGTTGCGCACGGCCACGGCAATGGTCCCGGCGATAGTCTCCAGCAGGTCAATATCGTCCTGGGTGTAGCTGTGTGGCTCGTAGCTTTGCACGGTGATCACGCCGACGATCTCATCCTGCACCAGCAGCGGCATCATCAGCAGGCTGCGCGGCATCTCGTCCTGAACGATGATCTCCGGCGGCAGCGGCTCGCTCTCGGTATCGTGCAGGATCAGCGGGCGGCGCGTGCGCAGCACCACGCCGGTGATGCCTTCGTCCGCGCCCTGGAACTCGTCGGGGCGGTGCTGGCCGAAGTCGTAGGAGCCAACGATGTGCACGATCTGGGTTTCGGCGTCCAGCAGGCCGATGAAGAAGGTCGAGGCGTCCATCAGCCCGGCGACCTTCTGGTAGATCATCTCCAGCACGCTGGTCAGGTCTAGCTGGCTGATGGCCAGGCTGATCTCGTTGAGCACGCGCAGCCGCTCGGCATGGCGCTGCTGGTCCTGGTACTGGCGTGCGCTGTACAGGGCGGCGGCGATCTGAATCGCCAGCGCGCCGGCCAGCTCGGCATCCTCTTGCGAAAACTGGTTCGGGTCGGGGCTGTCCAGGTTTAGCTCGCCCAGGAATTGCCCGTGATGGACGAGCGGCGCGCCCAGCCAACTGCGGATGGGGCGGTGCGAGGGCAGCACCCGCCAGCGCGAATCGGCGAGCGTGTCGTTGATGATCAGCGGCTGGCCGGTTTCGCGCAGGAAGCGGCTGGTCTCAAGCTCTGGCGAGACTTCGCGGATCGGCGAGCGGCTGCGCTCGATGGCCTCGTTGTGCCAGCGCCGCACCTGAACGATCCCGTCGCGCTCCAGGAAGAAAATGGCGCAGCTAGAGCAGGGGATGAGGCGGCGCACCTCGTGCAGCACGATCTCCATCAGCTTCTCGACATCGAGCATGGACGAGACGGCGGCCTGGATGGCGTAGAGCGTATCCAGCCGGTCGCGCACGCGCTCGATGACGTGGTGCATCAGCAGGAACTCATCGCGGCCTGGCAGCCGCCAGATGGTGGCACGAATCGGGATGCGCCGGCCCTCGACGGTCTGCATCGAGAGCGAAAAGGTGTCGGACGTGCGCTCCGGGTGGGTCAGCAGCGCCCGCCACCGCCCGCGCACATATTCGCGGCTTTCCGGCGCGATGAAGTCCAGCGCCCTGCCACCGATGATGGTCTCCAGGGGATAACCGTAGTAAGCCGAGGTGGTCGGCGTGGCGAAGCGGATGATGCCCTGTGCATCCACCACGGCGATGGCCTCAGACAGGCTGCGGGCTGGCTCTTCCGCGTTAAGTGGTGTGGTGATGGCGACCTTCTCCATACCGCATCATTTCCGTGTCAGTCCCGCGAGCGTGGCGGAGTCCCACGCGCTTCCTGGCCCCGCACCAGCCAGCCCCAATAACGCCAGGCAACGGCCAGCGCCAGCGTGACCGCCGCCGCCAGCGGCAGGTCGTGAGCCAGCGCCCATACCGAGCTGCCTCCCGTCGCCCGCAACTCTGGCGCGGCGAGGCCAACGGCCAGGAGCCGAACGATCAGTGGGGGCAGCAGCAGCGTGAGGGCGACGTAAAAGCCACGGTAGAGCGGCGGGCGGCCCATGACCTGGCCGAACCGGCGACTGATCTGGGCCAGCACCCACAGGGCCAGCATCAGCCCCAGGGGAGCCAGCGCGCTTGCCAGGACAGCCAGATCACCTAACATGACCGCAGCGCGCTCCGGCGGGCATTCATCAGCGCCCGCGTATCATCAGCCGGTAGATGTGCAGGCACAGCGCACCTACGAGCGCACCCCCGGCGGCGGTGAGCAGATCGGCCAGCGCGTCGCCAGCGAGCTGGTCGCGCGTTATCTGGCGCATGGACGCGCCGGCGAGCAGGGTGATGGCCAGGAAGAAGAGGAAATAGTACGTCCGCTCGCCGGACAGCCGTTCATAGAAACGCGCAATCAGCGCGAACAGCACCAGAAGTGCGCTCACGCCCAGCCAGATGTACAGGGTCACGATCGGGTGGACGGCGATGCTGTCCATGCGCCCCTCACCTCTGCCGCGCCCGCGCCCCGCTCATTTCTTCCCAGGAATCAGAAAAGCGGCGGCGAACGCTTCGGTGTGCGTCATGACCGGTGTACCACTCATAATACCGTGAGTGCCCGCAAAGCGCGACCGCACCTCTAACCCCTGCGCGGTGATGGCATACTGGCGGATGTCGGTCGCGTGGGCGCTGCCGCGCTGCTTGAGCACCAGCAGCGCCTTGTGCACGGCGCTCTCGATCTCGACGTAGCGCAGGAGCAGGTAGGAGTCTGCCACATAGGCCAGATCGTCATCGCTTTCGCTCGTCTCGCCGAGCAGAGCGGGGTTCTCGCGGGTGAGCACGGCGGTCAGATCCATGCGCTTGAGGGCGTTGATCAGCTCGAAGCCCAGCAAGCGCAGCTCGACGGGGTTGGCGGCCAGGCGCTCGAAGTGACTGAGGCTGTCCACCACCACGCGCCGCGCACCGATCTGCTCGACCAGCGTTTCCAGCCGCCCGCTGGTGCGGCGCACGTCGGCGAGCGTCACTTCGGGGCTGGTCTGGAGCACGCACAGCCGCCCGGCGGCCTGGTGGGCGGCGAAATCCCAGCCGAAGTTGGCCGCGTCGCGGATCAGGTGTTCGGGGAATTCTTCGAAAGTCAGGATGATGCCCGGCTCATCGCAGGCGGTGATGCCGTGCTCGATGAACTGCATGGCGAGCGTGCTCTTGCCGGTGCCGGGCGCGCCTTCGACCAGGTTGGCGGTCCCTGGCAGGAAGCCGCCGGCCAGCATCTCGTCCAGCCCGGCGATGCCTGTGGGGACGCGGGGCACGCTCATGGCTGCCCCTTTTCCCGGCGCAGGCTGCGAATGACGTGGTAGATCGCCTTGACGCGGAACTGGCGGTCGTCGCAGGCCCGCACGAAGCTGTCAATCAGGGAGGCTGTGCCCGCATCGGCAGTCAGCGTGTAGATGCGCAGATCGGCCAGCGTCTCCGCTTCCAGCACGCCGGCCTGAGTCAGTTGGCGCAGCTCTGGCTCCACCACGCGCACGTCGCGCCCGATGTAGCGGGCGAGGTTGTCGGCGGTGTCGGCGGTGTGCGGGTTGGCGTGGAAGAAGCGCACCACATCCCACTTGATGAAGGTGTTGACGCGCGTGCGCAGCAGGTCCAGCAGGCGCGGATCAATGTCTTCCATCCACTGCGCGGCGGCGTCCTGATCGTCTGCCATCCAAGTCTCCCCACAACTGTACCATTGTTGGCCCCGGGCCAGATACCAGGGCTGACTGCGCCGTCAGTGCCGCCGCCGCCCCACCGACCGCTTCACCGCGCTCTGGGCCACCGTCTGGCGGCTGCGCTGGATGATGGGATAGCAGCAGTGCTTGAACTTCTTGCCGCTGCCGCACGGACATTCGTCGTTGCGGCCCACGTTCTCGTAGCGACTGATATGCAGCGGCAGGCCGGGGATTTCGCTGGTGGTGGGCAGCCCCTTGCCGCGCAGGGGTTGGGGGCGGCCCCCATCGCCCGCGCCCGCGCTGGCCGCCGCACCTGGCAGGGGCGCAGCGGCGGGCATGGCCCCGCGCCCGGCCTGGATGTTGCTCAGGCGCAGTTGCAGCGGGATGCGCTGCTGCTCGGCGGGCGCAACACGGAAGATATCGCTGGCGACCTTGTTCTTGATCTCGTCCTGCAGGCCCTGCCACATCTCGTAGCTCTGGCGCTGGTATTCGACCAGCGGGTCGCGCCCGCCATAGCCGACCAGACCGATGCCTTCGCGCAGCACGTCGAGATCGGTCAGATGACGCTGCCAGAGCTGGTCCACTGCGCTGAGCATGACCTGTTTCTCGGCCTCGGTCATCCATTCCTCGCCAAAGCGCTCGACGCGCATCTGGTAGGCGCGCAGCGCGCCCTTGACCAGGGCCATCTCGATCTCTTCAGCATCCTTGAGCTGGGCCAGCGTCTGCGGCGTGATATCCGGCGGGACGGGATAGAGAGTGAGGGCGGTGCGGTGCAGCTCTTCCAGGTCCCAGTCCAGCGGATCATCGGGGATCGAGCGGGCGACCGCCTCCTGAATCTGCTCGGTGATCATGCGCTGGATCTGCTCGCGCAGCTCGCCGGGGGCGGCGGTGAGGATCTTGCGGCGCTGGCTGTAGATGGTCTCGCGCTGCTTGTTCACCACGTCGTCGTATTCGAGCACGCGCTTGCGGATGTCGAAGTTGTGCGCTTCGACGCGCACCTGCGCCTGCTGGATGGACTTGGTGATCATGCCGTGCTCGATGGGCATGTCTTCGGGCATGTCGGCCCATTTCATGAAGTTCTTGACGCGCTCGCCGCCGAAGCGGCGCATCAGGTCGTCTTCCATCGAGAGGTAGAAGCGGCTTTCGCCGGGGTCGCCCTGGCGACCGGCGCGCCCGCGCAACTGGTTGTCAATGCGGCGCGCTTCGTGGCGCTCGGTGCCCAGCACGTACAGCCCGCTCTCGCGGAGCACCTTCTGGCGATCAGCGGCGCACTGTGCCTTCGCCCCGGCCAGGGCTTCCTGCCACTGCTCTCTGGTCGCGGCGGTCACGTCCACGCCAAAGCGCTTGCGCAGCAGCTCGCGGGCCAGCCCTTCGGGGTTGCCGCCCAGCAGGATGTCCACGCCGCGCCCGGCCATGTTGGTGGCGATGGTCACTGCGCCGGGGCGCCCGGCCTGGGCGATGATCACCGCTTCGCGCTCGTGCTGCTTGGCGTTGAGCACTTCATGAGCGACTTTCGCGCGCTCCAACAGCTTGCTGAGGCGTTCGCTGGTCTCGATGGCCGCCGTGCCGACCAGCACCGGCTGCCCGCGCTCCTGTCGTTCTTTGATGTCGTCCACGACGGCTTTCCACTTGGCCCGCTCGGACATGAAGACCAGGTCCTGCTTGTCTTCGCGGACAGCCGGCACGTTAGTCGGGATGACGGTCACTTCGAGGTTGTAGATTTCCTCGAACTCGCCGGCTTCGGTGGCGGCAGTGCCGGTCATGCCGGCCAGCTTCTCGTACATGCGGAAGTAGTTCTGGAAGGTGATGGTGGCCAGCGTCAGGTTTTCGCGGCGCACCTCGACGCCTTCCTTCGCCTCGATGGCCTGGTGCAGCCCTTCGGAGAAGCGCCGCCCGTGCATCAGGCGCCCGGTGAACTCGTCCACGATGATCACCTGGCCAGCCATCAGCACATAGTCTTTATCCAGGTGATAGATGACGTGGGCGCGCAGGGCGTTGTCGAGGTAGGGCAGCATGTCGGCGTTTTCGGCGCTGTAGAGATTATCGCCGTGCAGCACGCCTTCCTGGGTCAGCTTGCGCTCCATCTTCTCGACGCCGCGCTCGGTCAGGTAGACGCTGCGCGTGCGCAGCTCCTCGACATAGTCGCCGTCGGGGTTCTCCAGGTCAATGCTCTCTTCGCTGCTGGGCTTCAGGTCGCGCACCAGCCGGGCGAAGAGCGTGTAGAGGTCGGAGGGCTGGTCGGCCTGGCCGCTGATGATCAGCGGCGTGCGCGCTTCGTCAATGAGGATGTTGTCCACCTCGTCCACGATGGCGAAATGGTGCCCGCGCTGCACGGTGTGATCGAGCGAGCGGGCCATGTTGTCGCGCAGGTAGTCGAAGCCGAACTCGTTGTTGGTGCCATAGGTGATGTCGGCCAGGTAGGCGTCCCGGCGGTCAATCGGCTCCAGGCTCTGAAAGCGGGCGTCGTCGCTGGGCCAGTCGGGATTGAAGCGGAACGAGTGCGTGGTCTCGTTGCCGCCCCGGCTCTGGATGACCGCCGATTCCAGGCCCAGGAAGTGGTAGATCGGCCCCATCTGTTGCAGGCCGAACTTGGACAGGTAGTCGTTGGGCGTCACCAGGTGCGCGCCCTTGCCGAGCAGGGCGTTGAGATAGAGCGGCAGCGTGGCGACGAGCGTCTTGCCTTCGCCCGTCTTCATCTCGGCGATCTTGCCCTGGTGCAGGACGATGCCGCCGATAAGCTGCACGTCGAAATGGCGCTGGCCGATGGTGCGTACGGCAGCTTCGCGCACGACGGCGAAAGCCTCCGGCAGCAGGGCTTCGAGCGTTTCGCCGGCGGCCAGGCGCGCCTTGAACTCAGCGGTTTTGGCGCGAAGCTGCTCGTCGGAGAGCTTGTGAACGTCAGGTTCGAGCGCGTTGATGCGCTCCACCGTCTCGCGGTGACGCTTCAACTCGCGCTCGTTGGGGTCGCCGAAGACGGCGCGTGCAATTGACTTGAACATCACTGCCTCACACGGGCGGGACGGCGCAGAAGCGCGACCTCGCCATACAATACACGTCGAACGTGCTCAGAACTGTAGGTGGTGCGGACGGATTATACCATAGACAGGGTGGGGCGGTTAACCGTAGTTGTGCGGGGGGCAGGTTGACTTGCGCGGCGCGGCGGTGCGGGCATGGTCTTCTCCGGTGGCTAGAGCATGTTATGCACTTTTCAACCCCTATCCCCCCGCCCCTTCCCCCAGCCAAGCTAGGGAAAGGGGAGAACTCTGCCTCTCCCTCCTTGCGGGGGAAGGGTTTGGGGTGGGGGAGCAGCGAGCAACTGCCGGCAGACTTCCGCTAACCTGCGCTAGCCGGGCGATGCGTCGCTGTCACCGCAGGCAGCGGCCACCAGCGCGCGGACGGCGCTGGCCGGGTCTAGCTCGCGGGCGACGACGCGGCGCACTGTCTCGGCCAGCGTGGCCGGGTCGTGAGCGGCCAGCAGGCGGGCCAGCAATGCCTCGCGCAGCCGGGCGAGCAGCTCGGCCTCGACGCGCTGGCGCTCGCGCCCGGCGATCTCCCCGCTGCTGTGCAGGTGGGCGCGGTGCTGGTCGAGGGCGGCCAGCACATCGGCGATGCCCGTATGCTCGGTGGCGACAGTCTCGATGACGGGCACAGTCCAGGTGTCGGCGGTGAGCGATTCCGGCGGGGCGGGCAGCAACCCCGCGCCGTGATGCCCGGTGTTGCGCAGGCGGTGGCCCAGCTCGAGCATGGCCCGCAGAGCGCGGACGGTGTTCTGCGCGCCGGGGCGGTCGGCCTTATTCACCACCAGGATGTCAGCGATCTCCAGGATGCCCGCCTTGATCGCCTGCACGTCGTCGCCCAGGCCCGGCGCGTCCACCACCACCGTCGTATGGGCCATGCGCGCGATGTCCACTTCGCTCTGCCCGGCGCCGACCGTCTCGATCAGGACGACGGCGAAGCCCGCCGCGTCCAGCACACGCGCCACGTCACCGGTCGCTGCGGCCAGCCCGCCCAGGCTGCCGCGCGAGGCCATGCTGCGGATGAACACGCCGCCATCTCCGGCCAGGTCGGTCATGCGCACCCGGTCGCCGAGCACGGCCCCGCCGCTGAACGGGCTGGTGGGGTCTACGGCGACGATGCCCACCGTCTGCCCGCGCTGGCGCAGAGCCAGGGCCAGCGCGTTGACCAGGGTGGACTTGCCGGTGCCAGGCGCGCCGGTCACGCCGATGAGAGTCGCCCGCCCCGTGTGCGGATGCAGCCGGGCCAACGCTTCCAGGGCGTCGGGCGCGCGGTTCTCGACGCGCGTGATCAGCCGGGCCAGAGCGCGGCGGTCGCCGCTCAGCACGGGGGCGATCAGGTCGGCTGAAGCGCGGGCCGGAGTCATGCGGACGGGGTGGCCAGCGCGGTGCGGATGAAGCGCACGATGTCGTCGGTGTGGGTGCCGGGGCCGAACACGGCGCTGACACCCTGCGCGAGCAGCGTGGGGATGTCGCCATCGGGGATGATCCCGCCAACGAGCAGCAGCACATCGTCCAGGCCGGCGGCGCGCACCTGCTCGATGATGCGCGGGATAAGGGCCAGGTGCGCGCCGCTGAGGATGGACAGGCCCACGACCTGCACATCCTCTTGCAGCGCGGCTTCGGCGATCATCTCCGGCGTCTGGCGCAGACCGGTGTAGATCACTTCCATGCCGGCGTCGCGCAGTGCCCGCGCGATCACTTTGGCCCCGCGGTCGTGCCCGTCCAGGCCGGGCTTGGCGATCAGCACGCGAATTTTTCCGTCGGTCATGGTGGTTTTCTGGCTCCGTTCAGGTATCTGGTGCTGATGGTGGAGTGGGCTGGCTGGCGAGCGGCCCGCTTGAGGCCATTATACCGGAAACGGGGATTGGTGTGCAGGGGTGTGGGGCTGGGTGGGAGTGCGCTCAAGGAGCCGCTGCGCAGCGGGTTTTGATGCGATGACCCTGGGCCGGGTGCGCGCGGAGCCTGAGGAGCCGCAGGATGTGATAGACCAGGAGCCTGAGCCTGATCGATAAATTATTTATTATCTAATATAGATAGATTATTAAAGAAAATCTAAAACAGGGGTTATTTTTCACACAGATTTCATTTTAGGCGGATCTTATCATGGTATGATGTAAGAACTCAGCCGTTCATTAACTATGAGGAGAAACGCACGATGAAACGTTTTGTTGTGGTGGCAGTGATTGCCGTATTAGCCCTGGGACTGGTACCCTCTGTGGCAGCGGATGAGGCGTTACCACGCCTCAAGCTGTTCGATGCGGTATGGGCCCAGGAATGCGACACCGGGTTTGGAATTATCGACGCTCAGGGGGATATTTATATTCCTGCTGGCTGGAGCGTTAAAATATCCGGTAGTGGAAGTTGGATGCCTCCCTCCGTGCAGCAGGTAGTTGTACCCACGAGCCTTTCTTTTTCAGGCTCCATGCTGATGATGCCCGTGCCAGAAGATGGCTGGACCCAGATGGCGTGGGCTCTCATGGCACCCACAGGCCAGACAGTAGCTGAGGGTATTGTCTATGGCAACTGCGTCACTGGCGAGTTGTGGATCAAGTTTGGAGACATCTACGGTCCTAAACCGCCCGATCCGGACAAGCGCGTGATGGGGCACGTCCAGTACGACACGCCGGTGTACGGGATGGCCGATCCCGCCACGGCGTTGGACGCGGTGCTAACGGCGGGGCAGACGTGGTTCGTCGTCGCCGAGGTGACCGGTGTTGATGGCGCGCAGTGGTACGAAGTGTTCGTGAGTGGCTTCACGAACGGTTATGTGCCGGCAGCCGCGATGGTTCTGGAAGGGCCGCTGCCGTAAAGGGCGGCTGGGGAGATGGCAACGGGGCCGTTTGTAGCGCCCCTGCATAGCGATGGAGATAGGCGCGCTCCACACGAGGGGCGCGCCTAATTGCTGCGTGAGATACAGGGGGGCGGTTTGCGCCGCCGGGCGAAGCCGGTTAGCTCGCGCCCGCCACGCCTCTGCGGTGATCTTTTGCCCCGGCACTGAACTGCCCTCTATCCGGCGCGCGCTGGCCGATGTGTGCTACAATGCGGACAAAACCTTCCAAGTGTGCTGCTGGATACGTGTGGAGCGGTGTGATGCAGGCAAGCTCAACTTTCCGGCTGACCGTTCGCGGGCTGGCGCCGGCGCTCGCTGCCGTCGCGCTGCTGATCGCCGGCCTGTTGCTTCTCGTCTACGCGGCCTCGGCTGCCGCCTGGCTGGATCGTCCATTCCTTGGTGTGTTCCTGGGGCGCGACCTGGCTGCTGGCCCGGCGGAATCGCTGGCGGGCGCGGCGTGGCCCGCGCTGGACGCCGGCCTGCGCCAGGGCGACCGTCTCCTCGCGCTGGACAGCACCGATCTGGAAGCGCTGCCCGTTGGCGAGCGACTGGACGCGCTGTACGATCTGCTGGCCGGGCATCACGCTGGCGACACCGTGATCGTGCGCTTCGAGCGCGCGGGCGGGGCGGTGCCTGCCGGTGCGCAGTGCGCGGGCCCGGCGACTCCCGGCGGCGCGCGCACCTGCACCCTGGGCGTGACGCTGGTTGACTTCCCCGCGGGCGACTTCGCGGCCTACTTCGCCCCTGGCTGGGTTGCCGGCGCGATCCTGTGGGGGCTGGCGGCGCTGCTCTTCGCCCGCTGGCCAGCCAACCCGTTCGTGCAGAGGGTGGCGCTGGTGGCGGCGGCGTTCGCCGTGATCGTCGCCGGGCAGTTCGCCGCGCTGCTGGCGCAGACTGCCGCTTGGCCCTGGGTCGTGGCGCTGGCGCTGGGCGGCGGGCTGCTGGTCGTGCTGGCGCTGGAGGTGCCCTATCGCCTGGTCGTCGCCGAGCAGATGCCCGCGCTGAGCGTGGCCCCGGCGGTGGCGGCGCTGGCCATCGGCGCGGCGAGCGCCACGCTTTACGCTGCTCACGATCCGGGCATGAGCCGCCTGGGCCTGGGCCTGGCCCTGGGGGCGCACGTGCTCGGCGGCGCGATCCTGCTGGCGGTCATGCTGTGGCGGCGGGGGCGGGCGTCGTCGCTGGCGGCGCGCAGCCAGAGCACGATCCTGGCTTTCGGCGCGCTGCTGGCGTTGCTCCCGCTCGCGGTGTGGCTGGCCGCGCTGATCGTCTCCGGGGCGGGGGTGCCGGCGCTGGCCGTGCTCACCCAGACTCTCCCCGTGCTGCTGCCACTCAGCGCCCTGTTCGCCGTCGTCCAGGGGGGGCGGCTGGACAGCGACCGCCTCGCGGTGCGCGCCGGACTCTACGCGGCGCTCCTGGCCCTGCTCACGCTGAGCTACTTTGTGCTGGTGGCGGGCGTGGCCGCCTTGCTGGGTCGCTCGCTGCGCGATCTGGCCGTCAGCCCCGTGCTGATCGTGCTGGCGATCTTCGGCGTGGCGCTGGTCTTCAGCCCGCTGCGCCAGAGCTTGCAGCGCCGCATTGACGCCGTGTATTACCGTGCGCGCAGCGCCTACCAGCCGCTGCTGGAAGGATTCTCGCGCGAGGTGACCAACGCCGTTGGCCTGGACCAGGTGGCGCGGCTGCTGGTGCGCGCGCTGGACGCGGGATTGGCCCCGGCTTATGCCATCCTGTTCGTGCGCGACGCGGCGACGGGCGACTACCGTCCGCGCCCCGACCCGGCGACCGGCCAGCGCCTGACCGATGTGGTCTTCGACGCGGAGAGCGGGCTGGCGCGCCATCTGCGCGCGCGGCCCGGCCTGCTGTACCTCGAAGAAGGGCGCCCGCTGCCGCTGGAAGTGGTGAGCAGCCGGGCGAGCCTGGCCGTGTTGGGCGCGCCGGTCATTGCGGGCCTGGGCGGGCATAAAGGGCTGAACGCCATCCTCGCGGTCGGCCCGCGCAAAGGCGGCGCTCCCTATGGCTATGAAGATCTGCGCTTCATTGAGGGCCTGAGCGACCAGGTGGCCCTGGCTGTCGAGCGGGCGCAGGCGGTGGACGATCTGGAGCGGCGCGTTCGTGTGCAGGACGTGCTCAGCCAGGTCAGCCGCGCGCTGAACTTCGCCATTGACCTCGACACGCTGCTCGAGCTGATCTACGCCCAGACGCGCCGCGTGATTGACGCGCCGGTGTTCGCCATCGCCCTGCGCGACGTGACGACCGACACGCTGCATTACGTATTCTACAACGAGGGTGAAGACCGCGTGCTCCGCCTGGAAGAGCGGCGCTGGCCGCTCGGCGCCGATCTGGTCAGCGAGGTGGTGCGGACGGAACAGCCGCTGCGCACTGACGATTACGCGGGCGAGTCGCTGCGCCGCGCCGCCGGCGCGCCGCCGGACAACCCCCGGCTCAAGGCGTGGCTGGGCGTCCCTCTGCTGGCGGACACGGGCGGCGGCGTGCTCGGCGTGATGATCACCGCGCTGACCGAGGCGGACGTCACCTTCAGCGACGAGCAGCAAGACCTCTTTGTGGACATTGCGAACCTGGCCGCCAGCGCCATTGACAAGCTCCAGCTTTTCGACAAGATGCAGCAGCGCGCCCGCCAGCTTGCCGCCATCAACGAGATCGCCAACCAGCTTGCCTCGGAGATGGGCAACGTAGACCGGCTGCTGAGCCTGATCACCGAGAACGCCGTGCAAATCCTGGAGTCGGGGGCCGGGACGCTGCTGCTGGTGGACGAGAGCGCGGGCGACCTGGAGGTGCGCGTCGTCGTCGGCGGCGACCAGGACCAGGTGGGCGCGCGCCTGCCGCTGAGCGAAGGGCTGGCCGGCGAGACCGTGCAGCACGGCGCGCCGATCATCGCCAACGCACCCCCACCGGATGCCGGGGCGGACGGCGCGCCCGGCGCGATCCTGTCCGTGCCCCTGCTGGCCAGCGGACAGGCTATCGGTGTGCTGCAGGTGCGCGACAAGCGCGGCGGCACGGTCTTCGGCTCTGAAGACGCCGAGATGCTCTCGACCTTCGCCGGGCAGGCCGCTGTCGCCATCGAGAACGCGCGCCTGTTCGACATGACCGACCAGCAGCTTGCGCTGCGTGTGCAGGAGCTGGACACGATGCAGCGCATTGACTACGAGCTAAACCGCACGCTCGACCTGCGGCGCGTGGTGGACATCATGATGGACTGGGCGCTGCGCAAGAGCGGGGCGACGACCTGCGCGTTCTTCATGCGCGAGCGCGAACAGGGCACGCTGCGCATGGTGATGTCCTACGGCTATCCGCCCGGCTCGCCGTTTGCGCCCAGCCCGGAAGCGCGCACCTTCCGCGACGACGAAGGCGTGCTGGGCCGCGTCGTGCGCACGGCCAGGCCCTCGCTCGTCTCTGATCTGGCGCTCGACCCCGACTACGGCGAGACGCTGCCCGGCTGCGTGGCCCAGCTCACGGTGCCGCTGATCAGCGCCGGGCAGGTGATCGGCGTGGTGCTGCTGGAAAGCGACCAGGACGGCGCGCTGGACCTGCTCGACCTGGACTTCGCCGCGCGCCTGGCCGAACACGCCACGCCCGCCATCGTCAACTCGCAGTTGTTCCAGGAATTGCAGCGGGCCAACGTCGCCAAGAGCGAGTTCGTGTCGTTCGTGGCCCACGAGCTGCGCAACCCCATGACCAGCCTGCGCGGGTACACCGATCTGCTGCTCAAGGGCGTGGTCGGGCCGGTCAACCCGCAGCAGTCCGACTTCCTGCACACGATCTTCCACAACGTCATGCGCATGGAGACGCTGGTCAGCGACCTGAACGACCTGACCAAGCAGCAGACCAACAACCTGCGCCTGGAGATCGCCCCGGTCAGCCTGGCGGAGGTGGTGGCGGAGACGCTGCGCGCCCAGCAGCAGGCGCTCGACGAGAAGGGGCAGATGGTGACGGTGGACGTGCCAGAGCGCCTGCCGGCTGCCCTGGGCGACCGGGTGCGCCTGGTGCAGATCATGACCAACTTCGTCTCCAACGCGAACAAGTACACCCCCGAAGGCGGCACGGTGACGGTCCGCGCGCGGGCCGAGCGCAATATATGGGACCCGCAGGGCGCGCCGGAGGTGATCCAGTGCAGTGTGCAGGATACGGGAGTCGGCATGAGCGAAGACGATCTGCGCCAGCTTTTCACGCCGTACTTCCGCAGCGACAACCCCGCCGTGCGCGAGCAGCCGGGCACCGGCCTGGGGCTGACCATCACGCGCGGGCTGATCGAGCAGCACGGCGGCAAAATCTGGGTCGAGAGCGCGCCCGGCGAGGGGACGACCTTCCACTTCACCATCCCGGTGGCGACGGAGGGGGCAACTGCCGGATCGCGACGCTAAGGTACTGGAAAAGTCACCGCCGTCAGGCGGTCGGCGTCCAGGTCGAGCACCCAGGCTGTCCCATCGGCCATCTCGATCAGCACGACGTCTCCGGCGCCGAAGGGCCGCACACGGCGCGGCGCGATCCCCGTCGAAGCCAGCTCGCTGCGCAGGCGCTCCCAGCGGCCCGTGCGCGCATCCTGCAGCACGAAATCCCCGCGAATCGTCGTCCACAGCAGCGCCGACTCCCCGCGCACCAGGTGCACAGCCAGGCGGTTGAGCTGTGGCATCAGGTCCGGCACGGGCAGCAGCGGCGAGAAAGCGCGGTCGCTGAGGGTGAGCAGCATCACCTCGCCGAAGCCCCGGTTGGCGACCAGCACGCGCGTGCCGCTGCTGTTCCAGGGCAGGCCCAGGTCGCGCCGCTCTGCCGAGACGTACTCTGCCCCGCCGGGCAGCCACACTTCCTGGCGGGCCGTCCCGTCCGGGCGGGCGGTGAAGAGATGCGCCTGTTTTTGCCCGGCCTCTCCCGTCAGCAGCCGGAAGAAGGCAATGCCTTCGCCGCCGTTCGTCCAGCCCACGTGCCGCCCTTCGCCGGGCAGGTAAAGCTGGCCTGTCTCCAGGTTGGCGATGTACAGGTGGAAGCGATAGCACGGCCCGCCCGCGCAGGCGTCGCGGTAGGCGGCGACGAAAGCGATGTAGCGCTCGTGCGAGGACCAGATCACCTCGTCCAGCGTCACACTCCACTCGTCCGGCGCGGAGGGCGCGTAGAGGTCCTCTGAGCCGGGCACGGAGCCGTGCTGCGGGAAGGGGAAGAGGGCCGTCTCCGTGCCGCTCGCGTCGAGCACGCTGACTGTGCTCATGCCGATGCGCTGTGGGATCACCGTGTCGCAGCGCGGGACGAGCAGGTGATGATGGCGCACCAGCACCAGGCGCTCGCCGGACGGCGCGGGATAGAAATCGTATTCGAGCGGGGGCAGGGGCAGGGCGCGCGCCTCGTCGAGCGTTGTGACCCCCTCCAGCGGCGTGCCGGCCAGCCGTTCGGGGCACTGCGCGCGCGCGGCGTCGAGCGCCTGGGCCAGCGCGTCAAGCTCCACCTGCTGCCACAGGTCTCCCGGCGTGGCGGGCTGTGGTGCCACGGGGATCGTGCCGCGCAGCGTGGCACTGCCGTCGCGCGCCACCGTGAAGAGGTCCAGCGCGGCCCCGTTGTCGCGCGGGCGGACGAGGGGCAGCGTGTCCGCGTGCGGGAGCATGAAGTAGCTGCTCGCGTCGCCTTCGGCGGCCCAGCCGGTCGTCCCGTTGGCCAGGCGCACCTGCCACCACACATAGCCCAGGTTGCAGCGCGGCCCTTCCAGCACGCTGACGACCGTGCCGAAGGGCAGCAGGGCCAGCTCCGCCGCGCCAGCCGCGCCGGTAAGGGGCTGGTTCTTCAGGCTAAGGCCGTAGGGCGAGATGACGCGGGCCGTCGCGCCGATCTGCAGGCGCGGCGCCACCAAAGCGTCGCACGGGCCTTGCGCGCGTGTGGGCGAAGCAGCGTACAGCGCGGGGATCAGGGCGAGCAGCAACACGGCGAGCAGGGCAGCGGACGCCTGTTGGAGCGAAAGACAGCGCATGGTGATGACCTCCGGCGGCAGAAAACGCGCGCCAATCATACCACGAGGGCGGGCGCTGTCAGGTACGGCAGGCGGGCGTTTGGCCGGCGCTGAGGCGTCTGGGCGGGGGGTGAGGACGCTGCTTGCCATGCCCCTGCGCCCCACCCCTTTCCCCGGCTTGGCCGGGGAGGGGCCGGGGGATGCGGGCGCGCGCTCACAACGCGCTGCCGGGCCGGTATTCGCCGAAGATGCCGCGCAGCACGCCGCAGATCTCGCCGAGCGTGGCGTCGCTCTCCACGCAGGTGACGAACAGCGGCAGCAGATTCTCACTGCCGCGCGCTGCCGACTCCAGGTGCGCCAGCAACTCGCGCACCCGGCCATTGTCACGGGTTGCGCGCAGACGGGCCAGTCGCTCGCGCTGCGCCGCTTCCACCGCTGGATCAACGCGCAGAATCTCGCGGGCCGTGTGCTCGCTGCCGTCGGTGGTGAAGGCGTTGACGCCGACGACGACCTGCTCGTCGCGCTCGACGGCGCGCTGGTAGGCATAGGCCGCGTCGTTGATCTCGTTCTGGATATAGCCTGCCTCAATGGCTGCCTGCGCCCCGCCCAGCGCGTCAATGTGGGCGATGTACTCTGCCGCGCGGCGCTCAATCTCGTCGGTGAGCGCTTCGATGGCGTAGCTGCCCGCCAGTGGGTCTGCCGTGTCGGCCACGCCGGACTCGTAGGCGATGATCTGCTGGGTGCGCAGCGCCACCTGCACCGCCGCCTCGGTGGGCAGGGCGAGGGCCTCGTCCATGCTGTTGGTGTGCAGGCTTTGCGTCCCGCCGAGCACTGCCGCCAGCGCCTGCAGCGTCACGCGGACGATGTTGTTCTCCGGCTGCTGCGCGGTGAGCGTGCTGCCGCCGGTCTGCGTGTGGAACTTGAGCTGCCAGCTGCGCGGGTCTTGCGCGCCGAAGCGCTCGCGCATGAGGTGCGCCCACAGCCGCCGCGCCGCGCGGAACTTGGCGATCTCCTCCAGGAAGTTGTTGTGCGCGTTGAAGAAGAAGGAAAGCTGCGGGGCGAAGTCGTCCACGCCCAGCCCGGCGTCGAGCGCGGCCTGCACGTAGGCGATGCCGTTGGCCAGGGTGAAGGCGACTTCCTGCACGGCGGTGCTGCCCGCCTCGCGGATATGGTAGCCGCTGATGCTGATCGTGTTCCATTTGGGCACTTCGCGCGCGCAGTAGGCGAAGAGATCGGTGATCAGGCGCATCGAGGGCCGGGGCGGGAAGATGTACGTCCCCCGCGCGATGTACTCCTTGAGGATGTCGTTCTGCACCGTGCCGCGCAGTTGGCGCGGCTCCACGCCCTGCCGCTTGCCGACAGCGATGTACATCGCCAGCAGGATGGCGGCGGGTGCGTTGATGGTCATGCTCGTGCTGACCTTGTCCAGCGGGATGCCCTCGAACAGGCGCGCCATGTCGTGCACGGTGGGGATGCTCACGCCGACCTTGCCCACTTCGCCGAGCGCCAGCGGATCGTCGGAGTCGTAGCCGATCTGCGTGGGCAGGTCGAAGGCAACGCTCAGCCCGGTCTGCCCGGCGTCGAGCAGAAAGCGGTAGCGGGCGTTGGTCTCCTCGGCGGTGGCGTAGCCGGCGTACTGGCGCATCGTCCACAGCCGGCCCCGGTACATGGTCGGCTGCACGCCGCGCGTGAAGGGGTATTCGCCAGGGAAGCCGAGTCTGTCCAGGTAGGTGCTGGCGTCGGTGTATGCATCCGGCAGGTAGACGCGCTCCACTTCGATCCCCGACGAGGTCTGGAACGACGGCCTGCGCTCTGGCGAGCGATCCAGCGTGCGTTTGAGGGTGGTCTGCTCCCAGCGGTTCCTGGCGTCCTGTAGGGGGTTGGTCATGGTGTTCCTCAGCGCAGAAAAGAATCGGCCTCATTCTCAGGGCGAGACTTCCGAAGTCTCCCAGACTTCGGAAGTCTGCAAGGGCGCTGCTCTGAGCGTCCCGTAGGGGCGTGTCGCAATACGCCCCCTATGTTTGCTTGACCCGATCACCCCCTGCTCGCCACCATCAGCAGGCGGGGCGCGCCCATCATGAAGGGCACCAGGCTCAGCCAGGTGTAGCCCTCGCAGGCGGCGAATCCGGCGGAGCGGAGCAGCGCCACCAGCTCGCGGTAGGTGTACAGCCGCGTGCTCACGTCAAGGGTCGCCGTGCGCCCATGCCCCACAATGGTCAGGTGGCGGGTCATGATGGCAGCAGCGGGGTCGTAGTCGCGCTCTTCGAGCACCAGCAGATCGTCGCCCACCTGCTCCCACGGGCGCTGCCCCAGGCGCGGCAGCATCGTCTCGGCGACGTGCGTATCGAAGACGAACCTGCCGCCCGGCTTCAGCGCGGCAGCGACGGCGCTCAGAAAGGCGAGGTTCCCCGCGTCGTCGAAGAAGCCGAAGCTTTCCCAGAAGCAGTACGCCCCGTCGAACGCCGCGCGCCAGGGCAGGTCGCGCATGTCGCGCTGCTCGACGCTGATCCGCTCATCCAGCCCGCGCGCGGCTGCCGCTGCCCGCACGTCGTCCAGCAGCGCCGCTTCGCTGTCCACGCCCGTCACGTGGCAGCCGCGCGCGGCCATCTCGACCGTCAGCCGCCCGCCGCCGCAGGGCACGTCCAGCAGGTGCGCCGGAGCCGCCAGGCCGAGCAGGTCCGCGATGTAGTCGGCTTCGCGCTGCGTCTGTTCGGGCGGCTTGCCCTGGCGATAGACGGCCAGCACCAGGGGATCGGCCTGCCAGCGCGCGGCACCGGAGTCAGGGGGGGGAAACATCGCGTCCCCGGTGACTGGCTAGGGAGCTGGCTGGAACTGCGGGGCCAGCAGCCCGGCGATCTGCACCAGCGGGATGCTGACCGTCTGCGGCCCGGCGGCGTAGGCGGCGACCTGGTACTGCTCAAAGATGAAGGTGAGCGCGTCGGGCGTCAGCACCCAGTCCTGGTAATTGGCGGGGTCGGGGCTGGTTCCCTGGGCGATCCAGTCGGCATCGCTCATGTCGCCCAGGCTGGCCGCCAGGCTCGCCTGGGCGAGCGGGGCAATGGCTGCCAGCGGATCGGTGCCCGGCGCGAAGAGGTCATCCAGGGTCAGCAGGCGACCCGCGTCCAGGTCGAAGGTGAACGTCTGGAAAGTGGTCATGCCATGCGCGCCGCCGGTGTACTCGTAGGCGGTGAACTTGATCCCGATCACCGATGGCGAGAAGTCGAACAGCTCGTAGTGCATGTCCAGCGTCAGCGGGCCGGTCATTGAGAACAGGCCGTAGTCCACCATCGGCTGCAGAAAGGCCGCCCGCGCCCCGTCCAGGTAGGCGTCCACAGCCTCCTTGATGACCTCGTGACCGGTTAGCTCCAGCGGGTAGCGGACTGTGATCTCGATGGTGTTGGCTTGCAGGCACTGTTCGCGCTCGCTGTCCCACCGCCCGCCGACCTGCAGGCATTCGTCCTCCTGGGCCGCCGCCAGGCCAACGCTCCCCAGCACCAGCACCAGCACCAGCATCCCGGCAATGGCCATTGTTCGCTTCATGACAGGTATCCTCCTGAGTCATTTGGTCGTGCGCGCCGGCCTCGCTGGGCGCAGCACGCTATCCTGTACGCGATTGATCACGTATATAGTATTGCAGATTTTACAATGCAGCACGTCTCCGTCACGATTGCCGCCGCCCGGCTTGCAGCCATCCACTGTGCAATCCCAGCAGTGCGCCCCGCAGACAAAGCAGCCACGCGCCAACCGTCCTGCATCGAAGATTTCGATCACCTGGCTCATCATTGTCGGCTCCTGTGCTCAGCCAGCCGTGATCCCCGTTGCAGCGCTCCGCAGGACGCCCTCGCCTAACCCGGCGCGCGGGGTGCGTGCAAAGCCGGTCAGGGTGGGGGTGCTGCTCCGCTGCACCCTGGTTTACCTCACCCCCAGCCTCGCGGCGCTCGGCTTGTCCCCCGCTCCATTCGAATGGAGAGAGGGCGGCGAGGCGCGTCAGCGCCGAGCGGGGGTGGGGTAAATGCTCGGCACCCGGCGAGTCGCTGTCAACCTTTGTACACACCCGGCGCGCGGTGGTACTTGCGCGTCAGCGCGGCCAGCCGCTCCCAGGGCGTGCCGCTGATGTCGGCGGGCAGGTCGCCCGGCAGACAGCGCCAGCGCCATTGTCCTGCCGGGACGCCCGGTTTGTTCATGCGCGCGCTCGCGCCCAGCCCCAGCACATCCTGCAGCGGGATGATGAAGGTGTGCGCCGGTGAAGCCATGCCCAGCCGGATCAGCTCCCAGTGCGGCTCGTCAACACGGTCCTTGCTCACGTAGCGGCACAGGTGCTCGCGCTCGCCGGGGCCGGACTCGTTCGTCCACCAGCCCCACACGGTGTTGTTGTCGTGCGTGCCGGTGTAGATGACCATGTTCGGCACGTGGTTGTGCGGCAGGAAGCGGTTTTCGTCGCCCTCGTAGCTGCTGAAGGCGAATTGCAGGATGGCCATGCCTGGCAGACGCAGAGTGTCGCGCAGCGCGATCGCCGCGCCCAGGTCGTCGCCCAGGTCTTCGGCGATGATCGGCAGTTGGTCCAGCTCGCGCCCCAGCCCGGCGCTCAGCGCGCGGAAGAAGCCGATCTTCGGCCCGTTGACCCAGCGCCCGCCCTGGGCAGTGGGCCGGTCGGCGGGAATCTTGTAGTACAGGTCGAAGCCGCGGAAGTGGTCAATGCGCACGATGTCCACCACCTGGAGCATGGCCTCGATGCGGCGAATCCACCAGGCGTAGCCTGTGCGCTGGTGCTCTTCCCACACATAGAGCGGGTTGCCCCAGCGCTGCCCGGTGACGCTGAAGTAGTCCGGCGGGACGCCGGCGATGAAGTTGGGCCGCCCGTAGAAGTCGAGGTCGAAGAGTTCCGGGTTGACCCACACATCGGCGCTGTCGTGGGCGACGTAGATGGGGATGTCGCCGACGATGCGGATACCCTTGCCGTTGGCATAGGCGCGCAGCGCGTCCCACTGGCGGAAGAACAGCCACTGGCGGAAGCGGTGCTCGGCGATGCGCGTGGCGTGCATACTGCGGGCCGCGCCAAGCACCTGCTTCTCGCGGAAAATCTCGCTCTCCGACCAGTCCACCCAGGGCCGCCCGCCGTGAAACTCCTTGAGGGCCATGAACAGGGTGAAATCGTCCAGCCAGGCGCGCTGCGGGTGGCGGCACCAGGCTTCGTGCGCGGCGACGGCCTGCGCGTCGCGGGCGAAGCGGTCGAAGGCCAGCGAGAGCAGCTCGTCGCGGAAGGCGATGGCCGCCGCGTAGTCGCACCTGCGCGGCGAGAAGAACGGGCGCTCGGCCACTTCATCGGCGGTCAGCCAGCCGTCGGCGACCAGCCCGTCCAGGCTGATCAGGGTGGTGTTGCCGGCGAAGGTCGAAAGGCCCTGGTACGGCGATTCGCCGAAACCGGTCGGGCCAAGCGGCAACACCTGCCAGGCGCTCTGCCCGGCGGCGGCCAGGCAGTCCACGAAACGGTAGGCCCACGCGCCCAGGTCGCCGATGCCGTACGGCCCCGGCAGCGACGTGGGATGGAGCAGCACGCCGCTCGCGCGCGGGAATAGCTCGCTCTGGTGCTCGCTCATCCTCAGCTCTCCTCCAGCGCCGCCAGCGCCAGCGCAAACGCCCCGCACACGCCCGCGTCGTCGCCCAGGGCTGGCGGGACGAGGTAGTCCTCGAAGGTTTCCAGGCGCGGGTGGACGAAATAGCCGTTGGCCAGCGCCGCCAGCCTGGCCCGGATCAGCGGGAACAACTGGCGCTGGTGCATCACGCTGCCGCCCAGCACGAACCCTTCCGGCGAGAGCACGGTCATAATGTCCAGCAGCGCGTGGGCGATGTAGTGCGCTTCCAGGTCCCAGGCCGGGTGATCGGGCGGCAGCGTCTCGCCGCGCTGGCCCCAGCGCCGCTCGATGGACGGGCCAGACGCCAGCCCCTCGAAGCAGTAAGCGTGGAAGGGGCACACGCCACGCTGTAGCGGGTCGTCGGCGCGGATGGGCAGTTGGAGATGACCCATCTCCGGGTGAATCAGCCCGCGCAGCGTGCGCCCTTCGTGCATGCCACCGCCGCCGATGCCTGTGCCGATGGTGAGATAGACGAAGGTCTGCCAGGCCCGCGCTGCGCCCCAGCGGTGCTCGGCCAGGCCCGCCCCGTTGACATCCGTATCGAAGCCGACCGGCACGCCGGGGAAGGCCCGGCGCACCGCCCCGGCCACGTCCACATACGACCAGCCGGTTTTGGGCGTGCGCGTGATGAAGCCGTAATGCGCGGACGCCGGGTTGAGGTCTACCGGGCCGAAGGACGCGATGCCGAACGCGGCCAGCTTTTCGCCGCGCGCGGCTTGCTGCGCCTGGAAGTACTCCACCGACTGGCGCAGCGTTTCTGCGGGGGTGGTGGTGGGGATGCGCTCGCGGGCCAGGACGTGCCCCGCCGCGTCGCCAATCGCGCAGACGAACTTGGTGCCGCCGCCTTCAATGCCGCCAATGAGCATCCGATACCTCTTTTCTGCGAAGTGCGCGCTCTTATCAACCCCGTTAAGTTTGTACGCTATCTACGTTAAGTTTGTAAACACCTGTTCAGAACTTGTTCAGAACTGAACGCCGGAGAGGTTTATGTCAGGTTATTGAACACCTCTGGGGGCACGACGATGCCTGCGAAGTTGGCAAAGGTGAGATCGCGGAAGGCCAGGCCGAGCCGCCCCTTGAGCACAGCGAAGACGCCCAGATAGCTGGTGGGGATGCGCGGGCGATCTTGCAGGCCGAGCGCAGCCAGCGCCGCGTGAATGGCGGGCAGCGGCCCCTCGATCTCGCAGAAATTGCCGAAAGGCAGCTCGTCGAGCACGATCTCGGCCTCGCCCCACCGGTAGGTGGTGCGGTATTTCTCGTAGATGGCGAACGGCGCGTAGCCCAGGGCGCGCAGAATGCCGTCCATCGTGGCGAAGTCATCCACCGTCACCTCGGCCTCGTAGCGCGACATGACGCCCTCGGTCACCTGCGCTGGCCCCTTGTAGGTCAGGCGGACGCGCGCGTCTTGGCGCAGCCGCAGCACGATATACTGGCGGCTGAGGTCGCCGCCGGGCGTGTCGTAGCGGACGTTGTGCTCGTGGGTGCGCGGGCTGTGCAGGGCCGCGCCCGCCGCGACCAGGCGCGCCGCCAGCCCGTCCAGGTCGGGCACGTGGAGCTTGACTTCGGTCTCGGAATGATCGCTCATGGCGCTGTCCTTTACGCGCGCGCCCGGTGTGAAGGCTCACCGCAGAGGCGCAGATCAGGTAGGGGCGCTGCTCTGCTGCGCCCTGGGGGCCGTTCGAGAAGTCATGGGCCTGCCGTTGCCCCCCATCCCCGGCCCTTCCCCCACGAGGGGGGAAGGGAGAAGAGCGCCGACCCTAAGCCCCTCCCTCCTTGTGGGGGAGGGGTTTGGGGCAACCGGCCTCTCGCGAGCCAATCGTAAATTTTCGTGAAATATGCCTGCCTGCCCCCTCTCACCTCTGGCGCGGCGCGGCGTTCTCGCGTACACTGAAATACACTGGTATGACTCGCTGTGCGCCGCTCACTGTACCACGCCGCCGCTGCTCTCACAACTTGCCTGCGAGTGGCGCTGCCCGCGCCTGCTGACCTGCGCCCGACAGGAGACTCTTATGCCCACTGAGCACGTCCGCGCCGACTACGACGAGCTGGCCGCCATTGCCCACGAGCTGCAACAGGAAGGCTTCAGCGTGGACAGCCTGATCGTGCAGTTGCGGCGCTGCGTGGACGCGCTGGAATACGGCGGCTGGATCGGGCGCGGGGCGAACAACTTCTACATAGAAATGCACAACGACGTCTTCCCGGCGCTGCACCGCCTGGCCAACGCGCTGCTCGACGGCGGCGATGCAGTGACCCAGATCAGCCAGATTCTGCGCGGCGCTGAGGAAGAGGCGTCCGCGCTGTTTCGGCGGCATCCGTAGGGCCTGGCCGCCGGAGAAGCTCCTCAGCAGCCTCTAGAGCCTGTTATACACTTCTGCTGGGTAAGCCCCCATCCCCCGATCCCTTCCCCCCAAATGAGGGAAGGGGGCAGTGTTTCTTCCTCCCCCCTCGCGGGAGAAGAACCGAGGGTGGGGGGCAGGCACGGAGCTGCCCGCCTGCCAAAGTTCAGAACAGCCTCTAGGCCACCACCGGGCGCAGCGCCTCTTTAAGCTGGGCGCGGATGGCGCTGACGATCTCGCCGTGCGGCCCGGCGGCGCTCTCCGGCTGGAGCACCACGTCGTGGTAGAAGCTGCCCGACGCGCGCTCGACCAGCCACAGGTCCACACCGAAGTAGGGCACGTCCGGCTGATCGTCAAGCGCGTCGAACCCGGCGCGGCGCAGCGCGCTCAGCAGCGTCATGTAGCGTTCCAGCGCCACCGGGTAGGCGAAATGCACGTCGCGGCCCGGCCTGTCGTAGACGACGAGCAGCGTGCACTCGGCTCCGCGCCCGCGCGTCAGCGTGGCCACCTGGTTGGGGTGCCGCCCGTCGTGGTACTGGACGGTCACGCGCAGCGCCTCGTTGACGCCGGGCCGCTGCACCACGTGGCGCAGCTCGTCCTGGCGCAGGCGCAGCGCGATCAGGCGGATCGGGTCGGCGCGGCGCGTTTCCATGTCATGGGTCTCCCCACTTCACACACGGGCAAAGAGGTGTTCTGCCTCGTCCAGGGCGCGCCCCTCATGGGCCGGTTAATTCGCCGTAGCGGAAGCACGTCACCAGGTGATCGTTGACCAGGCCGCACGCCTGCATGAAGGCGTAGCAGATCGTCGGCCCGACGAAGGTGAAGCCGCGCGCCTTCAGGTCTTTGCTCATGGCCCGCGCCTGCGGCGTCTCGCTGGGGATTTCGGCCAGCGTCCGCCAGGCGTTGACGCGCGGCTGGCCGTCCACGAACTGCCAGATGTAGCGATCGAAGCTGCCGAACTCCTCCTGCACGCGCAGGAAGGCGCGCGCGTTCTGCACGGCGGCGGCCACCTTCAGCCGGTTGCGGATGATGCCGGGGTCGGCCAGCAGCGCGGCGGTCTTGGCCTCGTCGTAGCGCGCCACTTTGGCCGGGTCGAAGCCGTCGTAGACCTGGCGGTAGTGCGCCCGGCGGCGCAGCACCAGCTCCCAGCTCAGCCCGGCCTGCACGCCCTCCAGGATCAGGAACTCGAACAGCAGCCGGTCGTCGTGAACCGGCACGCCCCATTCCTCGTCGTGATAGGCCGTGTAGAGCGCGTTTTCAGTTGGCACCCAGCCGCAGCGCGGGCGGTTGGTGTTCATGGCTTCGTCTCCTGGCTGGCAACAGCCGGAACGCCCGGCAGGATGAAGTAGAACTCGCTGCCCTCTCCGTCGGCACTGATCACGCCCACCTGCCCGCCCAGCCGCTCGATGATACGGCTGACAATAGCCAGCCCCAGGCCGTGCCCGCTCGCGCGCGCGCCGTGCAGCCGGGTGAACTCGGTGAACAACTGCCCCTGCTGCTTGGCGCTCAGGCCACGCCCGTTGTCGCGCACCCAGCAGCGCACGGCCCCATTGGGCTGGCGTTCTGCGCCCAGGGCGATCACGGGCGGCTCACCGCCGTACTTGATGGCATTGCTCACGTAGTTGGCAAAGGCTTCTTCCAGCCAGGGGCCATAGCCGACTACCATCGGCCATTCATCGGGCAGGCTCACCTGGGCCTGGGCCTCCCGGATCTCGAGATCCAGGCGCTTCAGCGTCCGGGCAACGACAGAAGCCAGATTGACCGGCCCGCGCTCGACCTCCTTGGCGCGCTCCAGTTGGGCCAGCAGCAGCAGTGCGTCCACGATGGCGTTCATCATCAGGCTCGTCTCGGCGATCATCGTGGCGAATTCGGCGATCTCCGCCGGGGGCATGGTCTCGTATTCGTCGCGCAGCGTCAGGCTGCTGGGCACCAGCACGGCCAGGGGACCCTTCAGGTCGTGGGCGACAGTGCGGGCGTAGGCGTCGAGTTCCCCGATCAGCCGCTCACGCTCGGTCTCGGCACGCTTGCGAGCGCTGATGTCGTGCAGCACGACTAACGAGCCGATGGAACGACCTGTTCTGGCGTGCAACGCAATCCGGCGTGCCTCGAAGACGCTCCTGACCCCGTCGCGCTCGATGGCGATCTCCTGACCCTGCTCTTCTGCGCTTTGCAGCGCCGCCAGGTCCAGCCAGCCGGCCAGCAGCGCGTCTCCGTCCTGGCCGAGCACCTGGGCTGGCGAACGCTTCAACAACCCCGCAGCAGCCGGATTGAGGTCAACGGCCACGCCGCGCGGATCGAGCACGATGACCGGATCGCGCAGGTTGGTGAACACCGTGTCGCGCGCCACCGGCATGATGGTGAGCAGCTTCCAGTAGAGCACTCCCCACCCAAGCATCAGCACGGACGGTATCAGCGTGAACGGTGTGGGATCGATCCGCTCTGGGATGGCGCCGGCGAGGTAGAACACCAGGCCGGTCAGGGGGAACAGCGCCCCTGTCACGAGGGCCGCCGTCTGGCCGCGATAGATCCCAGAAGCTCGACGATAGGCCCGCACCAGCAGCGCCAGGGCAGCCAGGTTGATGGCCCAGATGTACCCGATGTGTACCCAGTACCAGGCCCCGCGCGAGAAGGCCGACCGGTATACGTCGCCATACGACTCCAGGCGGAAATCGCGCCAGATCAGCTCGTGCGCGCTGTTCGTCCAGGCCAGCAGCAGCGTGAGCGCCGGGATGACCAGCAGGGCCACGCGCACTTGCCGTGCCTCGACCCACTGACCGCCCCCGTAGACGGCGGCCAACATCAGGAGCGCGTAGGGCTGCAAGGCGATGCCAAAGTACTGAACCCGAATCCAGAAGTAGGCCCATGCCCTGGTGGTGCTGCTCAGCTCGAGCGCGTACCCTACCTGATAGATGATGACAGCCAGGAGCAGCCAGCCCAGGCGTGTGGCACCCTGTACCTGGCGACGCTGCCAGGCAAGCCAGATCACTCCCATCAGAGCTAATGCGCTGAGGAGCAGGGGAATGGCATAGGGGGTGGCTGCGCTGGTCATGGGACCTGTGCTGTCACAAGCAGCGGGTGTTGAGTCACCGGTCTGTTGTTCAGAACACAGCTTTCCGGCAAAGGTTCCGGCGATCAGGGTGCCGGGCCAGTCACAGCGCGAGCACGATCTTGCCGAAATGCTCGCCCGCTTCCAGCGCGCGATGCGCCGCGTGAATCTCGTCCAGTGGGTACTGCGCGCCGATGACCGCCCGCAGCCGGCCCTTGAACAGCAGTTGCATGACGGTCACATAGTCCGCGTGCGGCCCCATCGTGCTGCCCAGGATACTCAGGTGCTTGCCGAAGATGTAGCGGTTGTCTATCTCGAGCTGCGCGCCGCTGGTGTTGCCGACGGTGAGGATGCGCCCGCCGCGCGCCGCTGCGCGCAGGCTGTCGGCGAAGGTGGCCGCGCCCACGTTGTCCACCACCACGTCTGCGCCGCGCTTGGCCGTGATCTGGTACACGGCGCGCGACCAGCCGCCTTCCACGTCGCGGCGCACGACGACATCCGCGCCGAGCGCCCGCGCTGCTGCGAGCTTCTCATCGCTGCTGCCGACGACGATGACCGTGCAGCCGGTCAGCCTGGCGATTTGCAGGCAGGCCGTGTTGACGCCGCCGCCCGCGCCGACGATGAGCACCGTCTCGCCGGGGCGCAGATTGCCGCGCGTGATCAGGCTGTGCCAGGCGGTCACGAAGACCAGCGAGGCCGCCGCCGCCTCCTCGAACGAGACATGCTCTGGCAGGCCGAGCAGGTTGCGCGCGGGCACGGTGATGTATTCGGCGTGCGTGCCGCTGGTGTGCTCGCCGAGCAGCGCGAAATGGACGCAGCGGTTGTCCTGCCCGGCGCGGCAGAACGCGCAGTGCCCGCAACTGATGGTCGGGTTCACCACCACGCGGTCGCCCGCGCGCCACTCCGTGACGCCCGCGCCGACCGCGTCCACCGTGCCCGCCGCGTCCGCGCCGGGGATATGCGGGTAAGTCAGCTTGATGCCCGGCCAGCCATTGCGCACCCAGATGTCGAGGTAGTTGAGGGACGCGGCGCGCACGCGCACGCGGACTTCGCCCGGCCCTGGCTCCGGGACGGGGTGATCTGCTGCGACGCGGAGCACCTCCGCCGGGCCATGCTCGGTGAGCAGCACTGCCTTCATGGGAACTCCCTCCAGTCAAAAAGATGGCCGCGCCTGCCGCTCAGCGAATGGTGAAATCGAGCGAGGCGGTGCGGTGATCGTCCACGTACAGCTCGACGCGATGCGGCCCTGGCGTCCAGCCGCCATCGGGCGGCGGCGCTTCAAAGATCGCCAGCCCGTCGCCCGCCACAAGCTCCTGCCGGACAACCGTCTCTTTGGGTGGGTCAGTCTCCTCTGCCGGCAGGCGTACCCACTCGGCGCGCACGGGCACCTGGCCATCGGCGTCTTTGAGGTCGGCCAGGCAAAAGATGGTCTCGTCGCTGGAGAAGGTGCGCGCCGCTGTGCTTTCGCGGTCGGCCTCGCGGTAGAGCCGGACGTTTTCAAAGTGCGCGGTCGTGACCGTCACACTGCACGCCAGGGCGGCCAGCAGCAGGATGCCCAGCAACGCCCACGCCCGCCATGCTGACCACTGGCTCATCGCTCGCTCTCCACCTGCGCGCGCCAGGGCGATTCTGGCGCTCGGTGCCTCGCCTGACAGCGATCATACCCCCTCAGCCGGGTTTGGCAACTGCAAAGGTGTGAGAAAACCCTTCAGGCGGTGGGGGCGCTGCTCTGCTGCGCCCTCGCAGGAAGTGTATGGCCATACGCCCCTACGCGCGTGGGCGCTCGAAATCTGGTGCAGTGTCAGGCCCCTGCGGGCGTGTAGACGTTGCGGATGGCCTGTCAGGACACGCCATACAGCGCGCGGTAGACGTTGTACTGCTCGTAGATGCGCCGCACGTAGGTGCGCGTCTCGTCGAAGCTGATCGTCTGCACGAACAGGTCGAGATCGGGGCCGGAGATGCTCAGCCACTGCGCGGCATTGCCCGGCCCGCCGTTGTAGCCGGCCAGGGCTGCGTAGGGCAGGCCGTCCAGGTTATCCATGACGTAGCGCAGGTAGTAGGTGCCGAAGGCGACGTTGACGTAGGGGCGGTACACATCGCTGTTCCGGTAATCGCGCCAGCCAAGCTGCTGAGCGATCCACTGCCCCGTGTCGGGGATGATCTGCATCAGGCCCTGGGCGGCGGCGTAGGACGTGGCGAAACCCTCGAACAGGCTCTCCTGGCGGATGAGGGCGAAGACGAGCAGCGGGTCGAGGTTGTGCTCGGCGGCGGCGGGCAGCACCAGGTCGCGGTAGTAGGCGGGATAGCGCAGCCGGGCGATGGCTCCCGGCGCTTGCCCGGTCTCAATCCCGGCGGCCTCAATCAGCTTCGCCGCCGCTTCGATGGACTCCCGGTACAGGCGCAGGTCGCGCAGGCAGAGCGCAAGCTGGTAGAGGGCCAGCGGATCGCCCTCCATGTCGCTGAGCAGCGCGCCGAACTCCTCCTCGGCGGCTTCGTAGGCGGTGGTGGACGCGCCGACGATCATCAGCTCGCGCCCGCGCACCATGCGCGGGTCGTTTTCCAGCGCGGCGCTCAGCGGATAGAGCGGCCCTTCCTGGGTGATGTTGAAGGTGGCGCGCAGCCAGGTTTCCGCCTCGGTCAGGGCGGCGGCTTCGTCGAACTCGAAGCGAGTGCCGGGCGGCGGCGCGAACGGATCGCGCCCGGCCAGCAGGTCAGCGGCGCGGATGCTGTGATAGCCGCCCGGATCGGCGGCTGCGGCGGCCTGATACGCCTGGCGCGCCAGGTCCTCTTTGCCATCTAACTGGTAGAGGCGGCCCACCCACAGGTAAGCCGCCGCCTGAAGCTCACCGCTCCCCGTCACCGCGAGCTGGCTGAAAAGCTGGGCGGCCATGCCGGTCTTGCCGGCGTTGTAAGCCATCGTCGCGCCCATGTACAGCCCTTCCTGCGCCCAGGTGGTGCCGGGGTACTTCTGGCCGAGGATGTCGAAGGTGCCCAGGGCCGCGTCGGTGTTGCCCTGCGTGCTGTACAGGTACCCGGCGCGCCACAGCGCCTCGGCCCCTGCGGGCACGTCCGGGTGCAGCGTGGACAGCGCGATGTACTTCTGGATGGCCCCCGCCACGTCGCCGCTGAGGAACAGCGTGCGGCCCTGCTCCAGCCAGGCTTCGCCGAAGATCGGATCGGTTGGGTAGGTGTCCAGCACCGTCTGGAAGGTGGTGATCGCCGCCTGGACGTTGCCCACTTCGCGGTAGGCGCGGCCCAGCATCATCAGCGCCGCCACTGAGGAGAAGCCGCTCTCGCTGCTGTAGGCGTTGAGCGCCTGGATGGCGGCGCTGTAGTCCTTGTTGGCGAAGTTGATCCGCGCTTGCAGGAAGCTGTCTACCTGCAGGCCCGCGCTGAGCAGGATGCCCAGCGCCCGGTAGGCGGGGGATGTCTCCGGGTAGTCGCGGACGATGCGGCTCAGTCGCAGGTGCCCGCTGGCCACGTCGCCCTGGCCGATCTCGACCTGCGCTGCCTGGTACTCGATGCTGGCGCGGTAGGGCGCGTTCTGGGCGACGGCCAGGATCGCGTCGTATTGAGCGACGGCCTGCGCCGGCTGCCCGGCGTTGAGGTAGCCGGCGGCGACGCGCTCGCGCAGCGCGACCAGCGACGACAGCTCGCGCGTGGCGTCGGCGGCCTTTGTATAGGCGGCGAGCGACTGGGCGGGCTGGTTGAGCGCCAGGTAGGCATCGCCAATGCGCTCGTACACGTAGCTGTCAATCAGCCCTGGGCGCAGGGTGAGGTAGGTCAGGAAGTCGTTGACGGCAAGCTGCCACTCGCCCAGCCCCAGGTAGGCGTCGCCGCGCAGAAAAGTGGCATGCGCCAGGCGCGAATCGTCGGGATTCTCCAGGATGAAGCGCGCGAGCGCGTCGGCAGCCTGGGCGAATAACCCTTCGCGCAGCGCCGCTTCGCCCAGGCCGTAGCGCGCCGCCGCGCGCAGCGCCGGGTCGGCGCCTGGCTGGGCCAGCACCGCCTCGAAGTAGCCCACGGCGGCGACGTAATCGCCGTTGTGCAGGGCCTGCTCGGCGTCGGTGAAGGCCACGCCCGGCGGCAGGGTGGGCGTGGGCACAAAGGCGGGCGTTGGCGTGACATAGGGGACGGTCGGCGTCGCCGGGTTGAGCAGGGCGGCGTTGCTCGGCGTGGCGGTGATGATGATCGGGTCCGGCTGCGTGGCGAAGTTGCACGCGCCCGCGGTCAGGGCGATCAGCAGAGCCGCCGGGATCAGCCGGCGCACGGTGAGTGTAGACATGCGGGCGATTATCGCGGCAGGGCGGGGCATTGTCAACCGCGCCGGCGCGGAGAACCTGGCGAGCGCCGGGAAGACGGTGGGAACGCTGCGCCCTGGCTGACCTCACCCCCGCGCGGCGGGGACTCGGCCTGGGATGCGGGATTCTGGAACCGCAGAGACGCGGAGAAGAACGTATCACTTATTTTCCTCTGCGCTCTCTGCGCTTCTGCGGTGATCCTTTGCTCCGGCGCCGGGTGCGTTAGGGCGTGCCTGGAAACCCCTCACCCCTGCACCCCTCTCCCTCACCGGGGCGAGGGGAAATCCTGCGCCTTGCTCCCCTTCTCCCCCTGGAGGGAGAAGGGGTTGGGGGGATGAGGGGGCTTTGCCGGGCGAGGACTCAGCCTGGGATGCGGGATTCTGGAACCGCAGAGACGTAGAAGACGCGGAGAAGAACGTATCACTTATTTTCCTCTGCGCTCTCTGCACCTCTGCGGTGATCCTTTGCTCCAGGGTTCGACGTCAACTTTTGCGCACACCCGGCGCGCGCAGGTACTTGGTCGCTGGCGCAATTTGGAGCATAATGCTAGGGGTTGCGATCATCTGTGGCGGGCATTGTTAGCGGGCTGCGCGGCGCGCGGCAGGAGGCACAGTTCATGGCTTCTCTTCTTCACCAGGCGGTAGAGCACGCCCAGGCCGGACGCCGCGACGAAGCGCGCCGGCTGCTGCAGGAATACCTGCAATCGTCGCCGGATAACGAGGTGGCCTGGCTGTGGCTGGCTTCCGTGGCCGCTGACCAGGCCGAATACCAGCGCGCGCTGCGCGAAGTGCTGCGCGTCAATCCGGCCAACCAGCAGGCGCGCGCGCTGCTCGACCAGTTCCAGCAGCAGTACGGCTCGCGCCCGCCTGCCCCGCCGGTGGCGATGCCCGCCCCGGAAACCTACGCGCCACCTCCGCCCAGACCAGTGAGCTATGAGGGCCTGACCACCGGTGCGCCGGGGCAAGACCCGTACCGGCAGTACGCGCCACCCTCGCCGCTGCCGTACTCGCAGTACGCGCCGCTGGGCCAGCCGCTGACGCCGTCCGAAGTGCAGCGCGTCCAGGTGGAGCACGTCGAAAGGAAGCGGCGCGGCCTGTTCGGCTGTGGCCTGCCCGGCTGTTCCGGCTGCCTGGGCTGCAGCGGCTGCTGGGGGAGCTGCCTGCTGGCCCTGGTGGTGATGATCGTGGTGCCGGTGCTGCTGGTGGCGGTGCTCGTTCTGGCGGTGCCCCAGGCGCAACCCGTGATTGACGTGGCGGCATCCTTCCTGCCCGGTGAAACGGGGCGCAAAACGGTCGTTCTCTCCGACGGCAGCCATGACGTATCGCTGACAGTGCCGCGCAGCTGGTACGTGGCCGACGCCGATAATGACAAATGGAGATTCGCGCGCGACGTGCTGAATGAGACGCTCAAGTTCGACGACGAGCAGAGGACATGGCAGGACTTCGAGAGCGCAAGCCCGTACTTCACCCTCGTCGAGGTGAACCCGGTGGTGCTGACTGGCGCGTATTCGAACGGCAAAGGTGCTCCTATCCTGCTCACGGTCAATTTCGCTCAGCCCACCGGCGGCGATTTCTCGTGCAGCGCCGTGCGCGCCCAGCAGAGCCAGTCCACGATCTACGAGTACGCGGGCGGGCTGTGCGGCTATCGCAGCGACGTGACTCCGTCTGGCACTCTGGGGCCGATCTTCCGCGACATCACCGCGCCCACGCAGTGGACCCGCATCACGTTTGTCACGCCGATCACGGGGCAGGAAGCGCTGCAATGGACGATGGAACTACCCGCCGATCTGCTCGACCACTACCGGGACGATCTCCAGGCGCTGATCGAGTCTGTTGAGATCAGGAAGCTGTAGGGCGTGTGGTGAACTCAACGCGCTCGACGCGGTGGGCAGTTCGCGACGCCCTGTGATCACCTGAACCCTCACCCGGCGCCCTCTCCCCGCCCGTAGAGAGGGACGGGCTGGCTTCCCGTGCCCTGTTTGCGGGGACGGGGGTTGATCAGTGCCTAACACGCTCTGGTCGCCCAGCCGCGCGCGCTGCTATAATGGCCGGTCGTTTAGGAGCGGGGGATGATCCAGCGTCGTTGTGGCCAACGACCCCCGGCTCGGGGACAGGAGTCATAGTGCATGGCGAGCATGAGACGCATCGCAGTATTGACCGGCGGCGGTGACGCGCCGGGCATGAACCCGGCGATTCGCGCGGTGGTGCGCACGGCGGCGGCTGCCGGCGTGGAAGCGTATGGCGTCCGGCAGGCGTATACGGGATTGCTGTCTGGCGACTTCGAGCGCCTGACTTCGCGCGACGTGAGCGGGATCATCGGGCGCGGCGGCACCATCCTGCAAACGGCGCGCAACCTTGAATTCAAGACCATCCAGGGCCAGAAGCGCGGCCTGCGCCGCCTGAACGAGCACGGCATGGATGGGCTGGTGGTCATCGGTGGCGACGGCAGCCTGCGCGGGGCGCTGGCCCTGCACGAGCTGGATTTCCCGGTGGTGGGCGTCCCCGCCACGATTGACAACGACATCTGGGGCACCAATATGGCGGTGGGCACCGATACGGCCCTCAACACGATCCTGGACGCTGTTGACAAGCTGCGCGACACGGCGGCGAGTCATGAGCGCTGCTTTCTGCTGGAAGTGATGGGGCGCAACTGCGGCTACCTGGCCCTGATGGGCGGCATCCTGGGCGGCGCGGAGTTCGTCATGATCCCAGAGCACCCCACCACGCTCGAAGAGATCGGCAAGGTGCTGGAGAACGCCTACATGCGCGGCAAGAGCCACGCTATGGGCGTGATCGCCGAAGGAGCCACGCCCAAGATTCACGAGGTGGCCGAGTATCTCTCGCAGCACGAGGTCGGTTTCGAGGTGCGCATCACTGTGCTGGGGCATGTGGTGCGCGGCGGCGGGCCGGGCGCGTTCGACCGCCTGCTGGCGACGCGCCTGGGTGTGAAGGCGGTCGAGCTGCTGCTCGCCGGGGAGTCGGGGATCATGGTTGGGCTGCACGGGCGCGAGATCGGCACGGTCAGCCTGGCCGATGCCACGACCAAGCAGCGCTCTGTCTCGGAGGAATACATCTCGATGGCCGAGATACTGGCCAAATGATGCGCTGCTGCCCGGTCGTGCTCATTGTGGCGCACCTGCGCCCTGATTCGTGAGTTTTGTCAAACGCGCAGCGCCCGCTGACTGGTTATAATCAGGGGGGTGTGTGACCCGCACGCCCCTTTTGTCATGGATACCAGGTCCCGTACTCCCCATGGGTGCCTGAACCGGTTAAGCAGCAAGGACTGGAGGAGAGCTATGTTGCGCATTGGTGTGCTCACGGGTGGCGGCGATGTCCCTGGCCTGAACCCGTGCATCAAGCAGATCGTGTACCGCGCGGAAGATGCCGGTCATGAGATTGTCGGCATCCGGCGCGGCTGGGCCGGCCTGTTGGATTACGACATTGACGAGAAGGACAAGGAGCGGCGCGAGAAGTGGGTGATGCCGCTCAACAAGCAGCGCGTGCGCACGGTGGACCGCACCGGCGGCACGTTCCTGCACACCTCGCGCACTAACCCCGGCAACGTGCTCGCCGACAGCGTCCCCGCGCACCTGCAGGGCGTGGATGCGCCTATCCACACGGACAGGCGCGGGCGCGAAGTCTACGACTACACGGAGCACGTGCTGAAAGTGCTGGAGCACCTGGGCATTGACGTGCTGATCCCCATCGGCGGCGACGACACGCTCGGCTATGGCGAGCGGATGCACCGCGAAGGTATGAAGGTGGTGGCCATCCCCAAGACGATGGATAACGATGTGTATGGCACGGACTACTGCATCGGCTTCAGCACCGCCGTGACGCGCTCGGTGGAGTTCATCCACAACCTGCGCACGAGCGCCGGGTCGCACGAGCGCATCGCTGTCGTCGAGCTGTTCGGGCGCAACTCCGGCGAGACATCGCTGATCGCGGCTTACCTGGCCGGTGTAGACCGCGCGATCATCTCCGAGGTGCCGTGCGATGTGCATCGTCTGGCCGAGCTGCTCGTCGAAGACAAAAAAGCCAACCCCAGCAATTACGCCATGCTGACCATCTCCGAGGGCGCGCGCATGGTTGAGGGTGAGGTCATCGAGACTGGCGAGGCCGACGCCTATGGTCATAAGAAGCTGGGCGGCATTGGCCAGATCACCGGCGCGCTGCTCAAGGACATCACCGGCCAGAATATCATCTACCAGCAGGTGGCTTACCTGATGCGCTCTGGCGCGCCGGATTCACTCGACCTGATGGTGGCGGCCAACTACGCGCAGATGGCCATGAGCCTGGTGGAGCAGGGGCGCTTTGGGCGCATGGTGGCGCTGCAGCGCGGCCTGTACACCGACATCAACATGAGCACGATCATGCAGGGCGTCAAGCGCGTCAACGTGGCCGAGCTGTACGATGTGGAGCAGTACCGCCCGAAGGTGCGTCACGTCTTCGGCATGCCCATGTTCCTGATGTAGTGGCGGCGACGATGAACGACGAGAGAGGGCGGCCTGGGCCGCCCTCTTCTTTGTGCGGGGGTGGCGACTGTATGTCTTGAGGCAGCGCCGACTATTGCGCTGCCCCGGAACAGGATACAATTCCGACTATCAGTCAGAATAGACACCGGGGGCGGCACAGCATGGAATACACCATCAATGGGACAGTCATGCAGTCGCTTGAAATCCGCCTGCAGCAGGGCGAGGCGATCTTCACTGAGTCTGGCGGCATGGCCTGGATGAGCGACGGCATTGACATGAAGACCAGCGGGCGCGGCGGGATCGGCAAATCGCTGGGGCGGATGCTCTCCGGCGAGAGCCTGTTCATGACCACCTACACCTGCACCGCGCCGCAGGGCGTGATCACCTTCACGCCCGAAGCGCCGGGCAAGATCATCCCGCTGCAACTGCGGGCGGGCTACTCGATGATCTGCCAGAGAGACGCCTTTATGTGCGCCGAGGACGAGGTTGACCTGGCGATGCACTTCCGCAAGCGGCTGGGCACGGGGCTGTTTGGCGGCGAGGGCTTCATCCTGCAGAAGCTGACCGGGCCGGGCACAGCCTTCGTCGAGATCGCGGGTGAAGTGCAGCTCTATGACCTGAAGGCGGGCGAGCGGCTGAAGATCGATCCCGGCCATATTGCCATGTACGAGCCGACCTGCGACTACGACATCACCATGATCAAGGGGGTGATGAACTGGCTGGGCGGCGGCGAGGGGCTGTTCCTGGCGACGATCACCGGGCCGGGCAAGGTCTGGCTGCAAACCCTGCCGCTGAGCAACCTGGCCCGCAAGCTGGCCGCGTCAATGGGCACGCAGAACAAAAGCTCGCGCACGCTCGGCAATACGGGCGACGTGCTGGACATGTTCAAGTGATGCGCTCGCCCGTTGCACCGGGCGAGGCATCGGAACCCCGAGGAGGCTGAACGATGGAGTACACCATTCACGGCACGGTCATGCAGGCGCTTGAGATCCGGCTCAGCCAGGGCGAGGCGATCTACACCGAGTCCGGCGGCATGGCCTGGATGAGTGACGGCATTGACATGAAGACCAGCGGGCGCGGCGGAATTGGCAAGTCGCTGGGGCGGATGCTCTCCGGCGAGAGCCTGTTCATGACCACCTACACCTGTACCGCACCGCAGGGTGTGATCACCTTTACGCCGGAGAGTCCCGGCAAAGTGATCCCGCTCACCCTGAAAGCCGGGCACAGCATCATCTGCCAGAAAGACGCCTTCATGTGCGCCGAGGACGAGGTTGACCTGGCGATGCACTTCCGCAAGCGGCTGGGCACGGGGCTGTTTGGCGGCGAGGGCTTCATCCTGCAGAAGCTGACCGGGCCGGGCACAGCCTTCGTCGAGATCGCGGGTGAAGTGCAGCTCTATGACCTGAAGGCGGGCGAGCGGCTGAAGATCGATCCCGGCCATATTGCCATGTACGAGCCGACCTGCGACTACGACATCACCATGATCAAGGGGGTGATGAACTGGCTGGGCGGCGGCGAGGGGCTGTTCCTGGCGACGATCACCGGGCCGGGCAAGGTCTGGCTGCAAACCATGCCGCTGAGCAACCTGGCCAGCAAGCTGCGCGGGTACATGGCGAAGAGTTGACCGGGGCGCGGCGAAGCAGCGCCGGAAATCATTTCTTGCCCCGGCAGATGGTATGCTGCCAGGGAGCACGAGCGCATGAACAAGACTTCCGAAGTCTGCACAGGCTTCGGAAGTCTCTGTCTGAGAGCGGATTGCACGGGGCGCGGCCAGAGTCCCCCTACTCGCTCGCCTCGGCTGCGGCATCCGGCGCGGTGAGCGCCAGCAGCCTGGCGTTGAGTGCGCGCACCAGGTCGTCCACCTTCACCTGCACGTTGACCCCGCGCTGCCCGGCGTTGACCAGGATGGACTCGTGCTGTTTAGCGGCCTCATCCAGGTAGACACCCCACCGCTTGTGGGTGAGGGCCAGCGCGCCGATGCCGCCGGTGCGCAGGCCGGTGACCATCTCGGCGCCGCGTTTGGTGGGCATGGTCGCTTTCTTCTGCCCGATGGACTTGGCGAAGCGTTTGAGATCAAGCTCCTGGTCGGCGGCGATCATCACCAGGGCGTGTTCGTTGTCTTTGAGCTGCACGACGAGCGTCTTGTAGACCTGGGACGGGGGGAAGCCCATCGCCTGGGCCGCGCCGATCCCGTCGCTGATGCTCTCGTTGTAGGTGTGGGTTTCGTAGGCGACGTCATGCGCCTCCAGGAAGCGCATCGAGTTGAGCTTCTTGATCTCTGGTGCTGTCATGAATGTTCTCCCTCTGCGAAGGATCAGCGGTGCGCCTGGGAAACGGACTCGCCCAGGTAGCCGATCACTCTGCCGCGCACGTCTAGCAGAGCGTCGCGATTGATGATCCAGTGCCGGTTGCCGTGCAGGTCGTAAACGGTGCGCCCGCGTATGACCCCGGTCAGGTTGCCGTTGAGGTCATAGAGGCGCGTGCCTTCCACGTATCCGAAGACTTCGCCATCCCGGCTGTAAATGCCTCGTGTGGACATGTCTCGCTCCCTTCTATCTCTGTGCAAGGTCTGCCTTCGATACCAGGGTGAGGGCGGGATAGCGCGTACCCCGCCGTGTGGCTACTCATGCACCACGCCGGTGTGCCGCTCAGCTTGGCGGCCTGACTCTATTATAGCAGCAAGCGGGAGACCTACGTACACCGGCGGAATCAGAGAGGGGTGGGGCGCCGCAGCGGACTTCCGAAGTTTCCAGAACTTCGGAAGTCTGAGTGCAGGCGCGCAGATCGCCGCCGCCGGTTGGATCGCGACCTGGGCCTGGGCTATAATGCCCGCACATGTCTGATGGAACGCACCGCCCGCGCCGGCCCTGGACTCTGTGGGCGCTCAGCCTGGTTGTGATCCTCGTCGGAGTCGCGAACCTGGCGCTGGCGCTCGACCACGCCTGGCACGCCGGGCACTACCGCGCGCTGGGGGTTTCCTACCCGCCATTGCTGCGCGCGGCCCTGGCGCTGGGCTGGGCCGCGTTGCTGCTGGCGTTGGGCGTGGGATTGGCCCGGCGCCAGCGCTGGGCGCGCCGCTGGCTCGTGCTCGCGCTGAGCAACTACGGCGCGTTTGGCGTGTTATGGACTATTGGCTTTGCCCGCGCTGACTTCGCCCGGCAGCGCATCGTCTTTCAGGCGGCGCTGGTCGCGCTGCTGGTTGGGGCGGTGGCCTGGGTGATGCGCTGGCGGCGCGTGCGCGCCGCGTTCGAGGTGCCGGGCGTTGTGCCTGGCGGCGGGCAAGGCGGACGAATCGCGGAGAGTGAGCCTGATGGCGACAACGAATCCCAGAATTGAACAACTCAACCAGATGCGACTGCAAAGCGCGGCGGGCGGTGGCCCGGATCGCGTGGAGAAGCAGCACAAGTCCGGCAAGCTGACCGCCCGCGAGCGGCTCGACCTGCTGCTCGATCCGGGCAGCTTCCGCGAGACGGATGCGTTTGTCGTACACCGCGAGCGCAACTTCGGCATGGACGAGCCGGACAAGCAGTTTCTCGGCGACAGCGTCGTCACCGGCTGGGGGACGATCAACGGGCGGCTGATCTACGTCTTCTCGCAGGACTTCACGGTGATGGGCGGCTCGCTGAGCGAAGTGCACGCCGAGAAAATCTGCAAGATCATGGAAATGGCCATGAAAAACGGCGCGCCGGTCATCGGCCTCAACGACTCCGGCGGGGCGCGCATTCAGGAGGGCGTGGTCAGCCTGGGCGGCTACGCCGACATCTTCCTGCGCAACACGCTGGCCAGCGGCGTGATCCCGCAGATCAGCGTGATCATGGGGCCGTGCGCAGGGGGCGCGGTCTACAGCCCGGCCCTGACCGATTTCGTGTTCATGGTCAAAGACACGTCGTACATGTTTGTCACCGGGCCGGACGTGGTGCGCGCAGTGACGCACGAAGATGTCACCTTCGAGGAGCTGGGCGGGGCCATGACTCACAACACGCTCAGCGGGGTGAGCCACGTGGCGGCCAACAGCGAAGAGGACGCGCTCTTCCTCATCCGCGAGATTCTGGGCTACATGCCGCAGAACAACATGGAAGACCCACCCTTCGAGCCGAGCAAGGACGATCCGCTGCGCACTGAGGACGCGCTGAACGACATCGTCCCCGACGATCCCAGCAAGCCCTACAACATCAAGGATGTGATCCGGCTGGTGGCCGACGAGGGGCGCTTTTTTGAGATTCACGAGCACTACGCGCAGAACATCGTCGTCGGCTTTGCCCGGCTGGGCGGCTTCAGCGTGGGCATCGTCGCCAACCAGCCGGCGGTGCTGGCCGGCGTGCTGGACATCAAAGCCAGCGAGAAGGCGGCGCGCTTCATCCGCTTCTGCGACTGTTTCAACATCCCGATCATCACCTTCGAGGACGTGCCCGGCTTCATGCCCGGCACAGATCAGGAGCACGGCGGGATCATCCGCGCCGGGGCCAAGCTGCTCTATGCGTACTGCGAGGCGACCGTGCCCAAGATCACCGTCGTCACGCGCAAGGCGTATGGCGGGGCTTACTGCGTCATGAACAGCAAGCACATCCGCAGCGACCTCAACCTGGCCTGGCCGACGGCGGAGCTGGCCGTCATGGGGCCGGACGGCGCGGTGAGCATCATCTTTCGCCGCGAGCTGATGGAGGCCGACGACCCGGCGGCGCGCAAGGCAGAGCTGGTGGAGGATTACCGCGAACGCTTCGCTAACCCGTATGTGGCGGCGGCGCGCGGCTACATTGACGACGTGATCGTGCCTTCCGAGACGCGCCCCCACCTGATCAACGCGCTGGGGATGCTGCAGAACAAGCGCGACAGCAACCCGCCCAGGAAACACGGGAATATCCCGCTGTAGGGCGGGCGCGCTGCCGGGAAGGGACGAGGTTGTGAGTCTCACACACCAGGGCAAGCGGCTGCCTGCCCGGCCCATCAAGGGAGGAGCCGCGCCAGAGACCTGGCTGGTCGTCCAGGCAACGGCCTTGCTGCAATCGGTGGCGACGGCCAACTACGCCTGCTACGGGCGGGCGGGCGTGCCGCGCTACCCGCACCCGCTGACGAGCGCGCCCCCCGAGGGCCGGGCCACGCTGTGCGTCGAGGCGCTGCTGCGCGACCCGGCGGGCGAAGTGGCGCTGGCCTTCCTGGACCTCGACCTAGTGCTGCACCAGCAGGACAAGCGCCAGGTTGTCTGGAGCGGTTATGACCCGGCCCGTCATGTGCAGGTGGCCTGGGTGTGGGACTTCTACCGCATCCTGAGTCACGCTGTGCTGCGCGGCGCGATCCCGCCCCAGGACGACGCGCCCGACGCAGCGTGGGCTGCGGCGGTCGAGGCGCTGCGCGCGGCGGGGCCGGATTTCACCATCGAATTTCGCGTGCGGTCGGCCTGCGGGGACATCCACCAGGCCCATCGCGTTGAGCGTCCGGCGGTTGCGTGGTCGCCGGATGAGGCAGGGAGACCATGAGCGAAACACAAGGCCGCCAACGAAGAACCAGGCTGGCGAGCCGCCGGCGGACGGGTGAGACGACTCCCATCCGCAAGATACTGGTCGCCAACCGGGGCGAGATCGCCGTGCGCATCATCCGCGCCTGTCGCGAGCTGGGCGGCATCCAGGCCGTGGCCGTCTACTCGGACGCCGACCGCGAGGCGCTGCACGTGCGCTACGCCGAGGAAGCGTACAACATCGGCGCGCCCAGCCCGCGCGAAAGCTACCTGAACATCGGCAAGCTGATTGACGTGGCCCGGCGCTCCGGCGCGGACGCGGTGCATCCCGGTTACGGCTTCCTCAGCGAGCGCGCAGACTTCGCCCAGGCGGTCATTGACGCGGGACTGGTGTGGATCGGGCCGTCGCCGGACGCGATCAGCCGGATGGGCGACAAGCTGGCCGCGCGCGAGCTGATGGAGCGCGCCGGCGTGCCGATTGTGCCGGGGACGCAGCCCGGCCTGAACAATGGGGCGCTGCGCCACGAAGCCAGCCGCATCGGCTTCCCCCTGATGGTCAAGGCGGCAGCGGGCGGTGGCGGCAAGGGGATGCGCATTGTCCGCGAAGAGGCGCAGTTGGACGCGGCGCTGGCCTCGGCGCACCGTGAGGCCGAGGCCGCTTTCGGCGACGGCACGGTGTACCTGGAGAAACTGCTGGAGGGCGCGCGCCACATCGAGTTCCAGATTCTGGCCGACATGCACGGCAACACGATCTCCCTGGGCGAGCGCGAGTGCAGCATCCAGCGGCGGCACCAGAAGCTCTTCGAGGAAGCGCCCAGTCCCTTCATGGACCCCGATCTGCGCCAGCGCATGGGCGCGGCAGCGGTCGCGGCGGCCCAGGCCGTCAGCTACGTCAACGCCGGGACGATCGAGTTCCTGGTGGACGCCGCGAAGAACTTCTACTTTCTGGAGATGAACACGCGCCTGCAGGTCGAGCACCCGGTCACCGAGCTGGTGACCGGCGCGGACCTGGTCAAGGAGCAGATTCGCATCGCGCGCGGGCGGCGCATGGGGCTGGTGGACGGCGTGAGCATCTCCGGCTGGGCGGTCGAGTGCCGCATCAACGCCGAAGACCCGTACAACAACTTCCTGCCCTCGATTGGCCGGGTGACGGTGCACGTCTCGCCGACCGGGCCGGGCGTCCGCCTGGACAGCGGCATCTACGCCGGCTACGAGGTGACGCCCTACTACGACTCGATGCTGGCCAAGCTGATCGCCTGGGGCGAGACGCGCGGCGAGGCGCTGCTGCGCATGAGGCGGGCGCTGGCCGAATACAAGATCATGGGGCTGAAGACGAACCTGCCTTTCCACCAGAAACTGCTGGACAGCACCAATTTCCTGGCCGGGCGTTACAATACGCAGTTCGTCGAACAGCACATGGAGCTGCGCGGCGACGAGATGGGCGGCGGTCGGGCGGAGGCGGCGGCGATTGTGGCGACGCTCGTCGAGCACCAGCAGCGCCAGAGCGCGCTCCAGTTCGCCCAGCAACCCAATCGCCGCGCGTCCAACTGGAAGTGGGGCGGGCGGCGGTAGGACGAGGGTGCGGGGTATTGGTTTCTCCCTTCTCCCCTTGAGGGGGAAGGGCCGGGGATGGGGGGCAAAGGCGGGCGCGCGACTTCGCAAGCGGCCTCTCAGTGGTCACGAGCGGGGTGAGACGGGCAGAGCGGCGCTTCTGATACGGGCTAACGATCCTGTTCGGTAAGCGGGGGCGGGTTTGCAAATCCGCCCTTACAGAATCGGGGGAGTATGGGACGGACATTCAACCTCAAGAACCTGGCGAGTCTCAACACTCTGCTGCTGTTCGGCGTAGTCGCCGTGCTGCTGCGCGCATCCGGCGGGGATGAGATAGCCATCTTCGCCACGTCCGCGCTGGCCATCATCCCCCTGGCGGGGTTGATCGGCCAGGCGACCGAGGAGATCGCCGCGCGCGTCGGCTCGCGCATTGGCGGGCTGCTCAACGCCACGCTGGGCAACGCCGCCGAGCTGATCATCACCATCTTCGCCCTCAAAGAGGGGTTGGTGGAATTGGTGCGCGCTTCGATCATCGGTTCGGTGCTTGGCAACCTGCTGCTGGTGATGGGCCTGGCCATCTTCCTGGGCGGGCTGCGGCACGGCATCCAGACCTTCGACCGTCGCCAGGCGGCGATGAGCGCCACGCTGCTCATCCTGGCCTTCATGGCGCTGGCCATCCCCTCGTTGTTCGACCACACCTTTGTCGAGACCGAGGAGTTCGCGTCGGAACTGCTGCTCAGCGAGGGCATCGCCCTGATCCTGATCGCGCTCTACGCGGCCAACATCGCCTACTCGCTGCTGGCGGGCGAGGCTGCCGACGACGGGCACCATCACGAGCCGCAGTGGCCGCTGCCGCGCGCGCTGGGCGTACTGGCCTTCGCCACGCTGGGCATCGTCGTCATGTCCGAGTTCCTGGTGGGGACAGTTGAGCCGGTGGTTGAGGAGCTGGGCTGGAGCGAGCTGTTCGTCGGCGTGATCATCGTGCCGATCATCGGCAACGTGGCCGAGCACCTGGTGGCTGTGCAGGTGGCGCTCAAGAACCGCATGGAGCTGAGCATGACCATCGCCCTGGGATCGAGCCTGCAGATCGCGCTGTTTGTCGCGCCGGTGCTGGTTTTCATCAGCCTGCTCTTTGAGAACAAGCTGATCCTGGCTTTTTCTCTGCCGGAGATCATCGCGCTGGCGGCGGCGTCTTATGTGGCGGCGCTGGTGGCCGAGGACGGCGAGTCCAACTGGTTCGAGGGGTTGATGTTGCTGGCGGTCTATGTTATTGTCGCGCTGGCGTTCTTCTTGCTGCCGGAAGCGCGCGCCTGACGACGCCAGCCTTTATTGACGCAAGTGTGAGAGTCTGGAGAAGCTGATGAGTCGTACAATTCGCAGGGTGGTGGCCGCACTGGTTGTGCTCGCTATGCTGGGCGCGCTGGCGCCGGGGAGGATGGCGTCCGCGCAGGACGCTCAGACGCCCGCCGAGATCTGCGCGGCGGCGGTCGCGAGCGTGGCCGAGCCGGAAACGCGCGAGTTCGCCGCTGCTGAGGACGTGCTGCAAGACGGCGTAGATTACTGGGCGGTGCTCTGCACCGACGCGGGGCCGATTTACCTGGACCTGTACGAAGCCGAGTCGCCGCTGACGGTCAACAACTTCGTCTTCCTGGCCGAGCAGGGCTACTACAACAACACGACGTTCCACCGCGTGCTGCCGGGCTTCATGGCCCAGGGCGGCGACCCGACCGGCACGGGCAGCGGCGGGCCAGGCTACACCTTCGCGGACGAGACGGCCAACGGGCTGGTCTTCGACACCTATGGGCTGCTGGCGATGGCCAACGCCGGGGCGAATACCAACGGCAGCCAGTTCTTCATCACGACCGCGCCGACCACCTGGCTGGACGGCAACCACACCATCTTCGGGCGCGTGTACGAGGGCATCGAGCGCGTTGAGCTGCTCACCCCGCGCGACCCGCAATATCTGCCAGACTATGAAGGCGCGGCCCTGCAAACCGTGGTCATTGTCGAAGACCCGGCCAGCGTCGCCGCCACGTCCGACGGCCCGCCGGCCATCGCGCACTTTCAGGCAGTTCTTTCGCTGGCGGTGCCGCTGACGCTCAATGAGCAGTTCGTCGTTGACGCCGACCTGTCGCAGGAGCACGACCTGGAGGCCGAGGCCGCTTTCTGGGGCAGCCAGGGCGAGGGCCTGGAAGCGACCATGCGCGACTACCTGGGCGAAATGGGCTTCGTGGGCGCGGCAGCCATCATCACCGCGCTGGACGAATGCCCAGACGACCCGGCGTCGCTGCCGATCTGGGGCGTGGGTGCGCGCGTGCTGGAGTTCGGCGACGCGGAGAGCGCGCAGGCGGTGGTCTTCGACGAGGCGCGTGGCTCCATGCTGGCCGGGGCGGGCGCGATTGACGGGTACATTGACCCCACCGACATGCCTGCGCGCGTCTTCAGCCGCAAGCTGGCCGAGGGCACCGGGTGTGGCGCAAGCGGCACGGCCTACCGGCTGGAGTTCCCCTATGGGCGCTACGTCCTGGTCATCGAGCTGACGCTGGATGATGCGTTCATCGGCCCGACGACAGCGCCGACAGCCGCCCAATACCTGATTTTCGTGCTGGAAGACCTGCTGTTTGGCACGCTGAGCGGCACCCTGGATCGCGGTAACGCGGACCTGGCCGGATGACGGTGGGCGCTGCCGGGCGCTGAATGGTGGATTGCGAATTGCGGATTGAGAGCCTCTCTCCGTCAACGGGGAAGGGGAGGCGAGGCGCGCATGAAGTACCAGACGATTGTCAACGGCCAGACGTTCGATATTGAGATCAACGAGGATGGGCGAGTCTTGGTTAATGGTGAGGCGCGCGCCATTGACTTCCGCGCGCTGCGCCAGGGCGAGTTGTACTCCATCCTGCTCGATCACCGCAGCTATGAGGCAGTCGTGGACGAGCGCGACGATCTCTATCACGTGCTGCTGGCCGGTGACATGTACGAAGTGCAGGTGACCGACGAGCGCAGCCGCCGCCTGGCCAGCGCATTCATGGCCTTCGGCGATACGGGCGGCGAGGTGTCCATCCGCGCGCCCATGCCGGGGCTGATCGTGCGCGTGCCGGTGAGCGAAGGCGAGCCGGTGAGCAAGGGTCAGACGGTGATCATCCTCGAATCCATGAAGATGGAGAACGAGTTGAAGTCGCCGCGTGACGGCACGGTGCACCACGTCCACGCCAGGGCTGGCGAAAACGTCGAGCAGAACAAGGTGCTGGTCACCATCGCGTAGGGCAAGCGCGCGGCACAGCGCCGCGCACGACGGTATAATCGAGCGCGTAGGGCGTCCAGTGCCCGGCGCGCAGGTCCCGGTCGCCGGGGGCAGGGCGACCGGGGTTTTTGTTGCCTGGAAGGGAGCGATGAGCAACCCTCGCCGCGCGCTGTGGCGCGCGCTGGATGCGCTCTGGCTGGCGGTGCTGGCCGTCTATGTGCTGGCCGGGGTGGACGAGGTGCCGTTTCATGGCGACGAGTCCAGCCTGATCACCATGAGCCGCGACTACTATCACCTGGTGCAGAGACGCGACATCGAGCCGGTGCTCTATGACCCTGATCCGGCGGACCCGATGGTTCAGGAGCTACGCCTGATCAACGGGACGGTGGGCAAGATGGCGATGGGCTTCGCCTGGGATATGGCCGGGCTGACGGAAGCCGATCTCAACGAGCCGTGGCTGTGGGGCGCGGACTGGGAGTACAACGCCAGCACAGGGCACGTGCCCGGTGCGCGCCTGCTGCACACCGCTCGCCTGTCTTCGGCGGTGCTGACTGCGATCAGCGTGGCCGCCGTGTTCGCCATCGCCTGGATCGCGGGCGGGCGTCCGGCGGCGTGGGCGGCAGCCCTGATCTACGCCAGCGATCCGGTGGTGCTGCTCAACGGGCGGCGGGCGATGATGGAAGGGGCACACCTGGCCTTTGCCACGCTGGCGATGCTGGCGGCGCTGTTGGTGGTGCGCGAGCAGGGACGCCGCCCCATGCCGCGCCGGCGCAGGCTGGTGGGCCTGACGGCGCTCTTCGGCATCCTGAGTGGCGTGGCTGTGGCCAGCAAGCATCCGGCGCTGATCGTCGTGGGGGTGGGCTTTGCGGCGATTGCCTCGGAGCCGCTCATCCGGCGCACGCCATCACCGCTGAGCCGGCAGCACATCCTGCGCTGGACAGGGGCGGGCGTCCTGGCCCTGCTGGTATTTCTGCTGCTCAACCCCGCCTGGTGGTCGGATCCGCTGCCCATGCCGGGCCGTGTGCTGGACATGCGCAGCACATTACTCAGCCAGCAGGTGGCCGGATTCGGCGGGTACGATGGGTGGGGGGAGCGCCTGGCAGGGCTGGCGCGGCAGACGCTCGGCGTTGGGCGGCAGTATTATGAAGCGCAGGGATGGGATGAGTGGATCGCGGATGAGATCGCGCACTATGAGGATTCCTGGCTGGCCGGGCGCGGCACCGGGCTGCTCTGGACGTTGGCCCTGGGAGGCGCGCTGGTCATCGGGATGTGGCGATTGGGGCGGCGCTGGCGCGAGGGGGCGGCCTGGACCATTCTCCTGTGGACTGGGATCACCGCTGTGGCCTTGTTCATTGCCACGCCGCTCGAATGGCAGCGTTACTATCTGCCGCTGCGCCCGCCGCTGGCGGTGATGAGCGGGTGTGGCGTGGCGGCGCTGGCGATGGTCATGGCGCGCCGCGCCGCTGGCGACGCGAGGGGATTCCGTGATCCTGATCGCACCGGGTGACCTGCTGCAAGCCCTGTGGGGGCTGGCTTTCGCCGTGCCCTGGGCATGGTGGCTGCTGCCGCCGCGCCGCCGGGCGGGGATCGCGCTGGCGCTGCTGACGCTGGCGCTGAGCCTGGGCGCGCTGACGCTGTGGATGCTGGCCCTGACGCTGGCCGGGGCGTTGAGCCTGGGCGCGGTGCGCGCCGGGACGCTGGCAGTGTTTGGGGCAGGGATGGCGGCCTGCTGGCGGGCGGGTGCGCGCCTGGCGCGGCCCCGGAGAAAAGCCGGCGGGATCGGCGGGGTCATCCGGCGGCATCCGCTGGCGGCAGGCACCCTCGCGGTGCTGGTGGGACTCACCGCGCTGGTGGTGTTCAACGCGCTCTACTGGCCGTTCTACGCCCCCGATGCCGTGTCCATCTACGCCGACCAGAGCCGGATCATCTACCAGGCGCAGGCGCTGCCGGGGGGCGAGGGGCTGTACGAAGCGTACCCGATGCTGCTGCCGCTCAGCCACGCCTACGCATATCTGGCGGCGGGCGCGCTGAACGAGTACGCGGCTAAGGTCGCGGTCGCGGCGCTGGCGCTGGGGGCGCTCGGCGCGACGTATGCGCTGGGGCGCGCGCTGTACGGTTGGCGTGTGGGATTGGGCGCGGCGGCGCTGCTGGCGCTGACGCCGGAATTCGCGCGCTGGGCACCCGCTGGCTACACCGACATTCCCGCCGGGTTCTTCGCGGCGCTGGCGGCGCTGGCCGCCTGGTGGCTGGCCGAAGACCGCTCGCTGCGGGCGGCGTGGCTGCTGGGCGCGCTGGCCGGGCTGGCCGCCTGGACGAAGAACAGCGCCCTGGCCTTTGCGCTGTCGGCGGGGCTGTGGCTGGTCTATGCCCGCTGGCGCGGCTGGATCGGCTGGCGGCACGGGCTGGCGCTGGCAGGGGGACTCGCGCTGACGGCTGGCCCCTGGTACGCGCGCAATCTGCTGGAGTTCGGGCGGCTGGTGCCGCCGACCGTGTGGAGCGAGCAGGCGCGGCACACAGTAGGGATGTTCGCCCCGTTCCTGGGCGAACTGTCCGCTTATTCCGCGCCGGGGCTGATCGTCACGGCGGGCATGGCGTCGAGCGCAGTCGAGGCGCTGCGCGGGGTGCGCCCCTTCGCGGATCGGGCGCGGCTGCTGTGGCTCATGGCCGGGCCATTCGCGGCGGCGTGGTGGTGGGTTGCCTCCTACGAGACGCGCTTCCTGCAGGCGATCTATCCCCTGCTGTGCGTGATGGGCGCGCGGGCGCTGCTCGGCGCGTGGGACGCCCTGCGCCGCGAGCGCGCTTCGTTCCAGCCGGCGATCCAGGCAGGGCTGCTCGCGCTGGTGCTGCTGCTGGCGCTGCCCGCCGCGCGCAAGGCGCTCGACTTCAAGGCGGAGCTGATCCGCGCGCCGCTGATGAGCGACGAGGAGCGCCATCGCGTCGCCCTGGGGCCGATCTACGACCTGGCGCGCTATCTGCGCGCGCTGCCCGCCGCAGGAACGGCCCTCAGCGATAACAATCTGCTGCCGTTTCTCGCCGCCGAAGAAGGGCGGCTGCGGGTGATCGTCGGCGGGCTGCCCGATCGCGCGGCGCTGGCCCGCTACGATTACCTGGTCGTGCGCACGGAGTCGCCGCTGCTGCGCGTGATTCAGCCGGGCGACGTGACACCGCTGGCGACGTTCGGCCCTTATACCGCCTACCGCGTGCACCACCGCTGAAAGGAAGCTCATGCCTGACTGGCTCCAGCCAACCGTCGCCCTGCTGCCCTACGCGGCGTGGGTCTTCCTCGGCGTAGGCGTTCCCTGGGCGCTGGCCGTCCTGCCGCGCGCGCACTGGGGTGAGCGCGGCACGGTGCTGGCGGTAGGCATGGCCCTGGGGCCGCTGCTGCATACGGCGTGGCTGTTCGCGCTGGGCACGCTCGGCGCGCTGACGCTCGCGCCGTCGCTGATCGGGAGTGGGGCGCTGGCCGCGCTGGGCGCGGCGCTGGCGGCGCGGCGGGGGTGGCGCGCCGGAGTCGAGCGTTCCCCCGCGCCGCCGGCGAGGGCGCGTTCCGCGCCCCCAGCGCCCCACAGCAGCGGCGAACGCCTGCTGATCGCCGGGATCGCGCTCCTCTTGGCGCTCAACGTGCTGGTCACGGCCTACTGGCCGTTCATCGCCTACGACACGCAGTGGGTTTACGGCTACAACGCGCGCGTCTTCGTGCTGGAGGAGCGCATCCCCGACGATATGGGCTACTACCCGCAGCTCGTGCCGCTGCTCTACGCGACGATGCAGCAGGCGTGGGCGGCGCTGGGCGGGGACGCGCTCAACGATCATGCGGCGCGCGCGGTCATCCCCTGGCTCAACGCGGCGATGGTGCTCATGGCCTACACGCTCGGTCGCCGGGCGTTCGGCGGGCGGCGCGTCGCCCTGCTGACGGCGGCGGCCTGGGCGCTCTATCCGCACGTGGCGGCCTGGGCTGGCGCGGGCGACCTGGAGATCGTGCTGACCCTGTACGCGACCGGCGCGGCAGCCTACTTCGTCGAGGCGTGGCGGACGGAGCGCGCGCGCCCGGCGCTGGTCAGCGGACTGCTGCTGGCGGGCGCGCTGTGGACCAAGCCAACCGGCGGGGCGCTGATCCTGGGCGTGCTGTTGGCTCTCGCGGGGGCGCTGCTGGCGGCGCGCGGGCGGCCTGCGGCGCTCTGGCCGAAGCTGCGCGTCGCGCTGATCGTGGGGCTGGCCTGCGCACCGTTGGGCGGCATGTGGTACGCCCGCAACCTGCTGCTGGGTCACACGGCTGTGGACTTCCCTGCCGCGTACTGGCATGACTTCGCCCAGCGTTCCGGGCAGGAATTCGGCTGGCTGCTGCTGATCGCCGGGCTGGTGGCGGGGGCGCTGACCGCCAGGAACGCGGGGGGTGGGGGGGTGACGCGGTTGGTGCCGCTCATCGCTATGCTGCTTCTGCTGGCGGGGACGCTGCCGACCGCCTGGAACGCGGATCGCATCCGCGACGCCGGGGATGTCTGGCTGTGGCTGCGCGGCGACATCAACGCCGGCGGGCGTATGGGCGCGCCGGCGTGGGCGCTGGTCGCCGCCGGGGTCGCGCTGCTGGCCTGGGCGGGCCGGGTGCGCTGGCGGGCCTTGCCAGGCGAGCGCCGCTCGACCGTCCTGCTGCTGTGGGCGCTGCTGCTGCCCTACGCCGCCGTGTGGTTCCTGGATTTCTCTTACCACTACCGGCTGAGCTTCGCCATTGTGCCGCTGCTGGCCGTGCAGGTCGCCGCGCTGGTGGATGGCTGGCTGTGGGACTGGCTGGCGGCGCGGCGCATCCGGCGGACGCTGGGGGCGCTGGCGACAGGGACGCTAATCGCGGTCGCTGCCTGGGCGGGCGTGCAGCACACCGTCGAGGCGTGGCGTGACGGCGGCCTGCCGGACGATGCGGCCAAGTACGATCGGGGCAACCCGGCGCTGATGGTCGTCGTGCGCGCGCTGGAGCAGATCGCCGCCGGGCGTGGCGATCTGGTCGTGGCTATCCCCGGCGAAGACCGGCTGCCCTTCTTCTTCCCCGCCTGGGAGATTCGCAACAGTCGCGATCCCGCCGATTTGCCGCTGCGCCTGGAAGACCTGGAGGGCGTGGACGTATTCGTCAACACGTCCGTCGGCGTGTTCCTGATGCAGTGGTCCGGGCAGTGGCCCAATTCGCTGCAGGCCGACGCTGACCTGGCCGCGCTCTACCACCAACTGGACGTGCGCGGGCCGGATGGCACACCCTGGCCGACCGTCCTGGAGCCGATCCCGCTCAGCCCGGACGGGTCGCTGCCGGTGGACGATGGCAACTTCCGCTATACCGCTTTCACCGTGCACCCAGAGGCGCGTTTCGCCCCCATGACGCCGGGCGCGGCGCAGCCGGAAGAGGTGCTATTCGGCGACTGGGCGCGCCTGGTGGGGCACGACCTGGGCAACCTGAAGTGGCAGCGCGGCCAGCGGATTGTGCTCACGCTGTACTGGCAGCCGACCGCCGCCGCCCCCCCGCCGCGTGATTACAGCGTCTACGTGCACCTGCTGACGCCGGATGGGACGCTGCTGCGGGCTTTCGATGGGGAGCCGGCGGGAGACACTTACCCGACGCGCTTCTGGCGGCCCGGCGAATCGCTGCTCGATTATCGTATCCTGCGCGTGCCGGAGGACATCCCGCCCGGCCCGGCGATCCTGCGCATCGGCCTGTATGACCCGCTGACCCACGAGCGGCTGCCGGTGACGGTTGGCGGTGCCCCGGCGGGCGACGGCCTGACCATCGAGACGCGCATCGTAGTGCGCTGAGGGCCGTCTCGCGCGTTACAACACGGAGACGGCCAGGGCCAGGCTGCGCCGCACTTCCTCGCGGTTGAAGCTCGCCCACGCCTCTGGGAAGCTGTCCAGCAGCCGCTGCTGCTCAGCAACCTGGAAGTCGGCGTAGGCCAGCACGCCGCTGATGTCCGGGCGCAGGAAGTGGGGGACGCCGCTGTGGGCGTTGTGCTGGGCGGTGATGAAGTCGCTGAGCACCTGGGCAGCGACGGAGGTGTCGTTGAGATCGCCCAGATGATCCTGCATGGTCTTGATCTCCCTGATGACCAGCCTGACTTCCGGCCCCAGCACTTCCTCGAAGAACTCCAGCGCATAGCGCAGCCGCTTGAAGTCAATGCGCAGGGCGTGCAGCGTGGCGATGGGCGCGCTGTCCAGCAGGGCCTCGTAGGCGCGCACGCGCTCGTAGTGCTCGTAGATCAGGCGCGGGGCAACGTGCCGCACCTGGTAAGCCTGGATGCCGTCGCCGCGCTGGAGGGGCAGCGCGCCCGCGCCCGGCGTGGTGACGAAGCCGTGCAGCCGCTCGACGAAGCGGGCGAAGCGCAGCGCGTCCAGCGCCTCGATCAGCGCGGCGCGCGCGGCGCCGTAGTCCGCCTGCCACGTCGTGAACAGCGGGGAAAGGTCAGCGCCGGAGTTCTTGCTGGCGAAGCGCTCGGCCTTCTCGCGGAACACGTCGAGATCGCGCACTTCGCCGAGCGCCGCCGCTGTCCGGCGCAGCCCGCGCAGCAGTGGCCTGATGGCCTGCGGATCGAAGAAGGGGCCGAACAGCCGGAAGGCACTGCGCATCCGGCGCGTCGCCACGCGCATGTCGTGCACGCCTTCGATGTCCGCGCCCAGCCGGGCGACCGGCTCGTGGAACAGCATCCGCTCGAAATGGAAATGCAGCGCCTTGCGCCCGGCCTCGGCCATCGAGTCGTCGGGCAACATGCCGACCGTCTCGCGCAGTTGCAGCGGCAGGCGCGGTGCGCCGACGCCGGGCAGCGCTTCGGCGTCCTCGGCGGCGGGCGAAGCCGCCTGGTGGAAGATGTCCATGCGCCGCTGCGACCACTCATGCCGCCAGTGGTAGACCGTGCTGACGCTCAGCCCCACCTGGCGGGCGATGGCCGGCGCACCCTGGCCGTCGCTGCTGAGCAGGATGATGGCCGCTCGCCGCGCGATAGAGGGCACTTCGCCAGCGCCCAAAGCGATCAGCGCCGCGCGCTCGGTGTCGGTCAAGTCGAAGGCCATGCTAGCCCCTCCCAATCTGTGATTGGTTCTTGGTGGTTGGTTCTTGGTTATGGGTGAAAGCGGCCCGCTGGTGAGTGTATTCTACCAGCAACCAATAACCGGCAACCTTCTCATCGCGACGAACGGTCGCCTTTTGAACTTCGAGTATAACAGAAACGGGGCGCTGAGAGGTTAAATTGGCCGCATTCCCTCTCTCTGCTGCTCGGCCCTTGAGCGCCGCGTCATCTGCGCTATGATTGTCCTGGGCCGTGCGTTCGGCCCTGGAGGGAGTGCATGGCTGCTTATGAAGCCGATCGCGATGGGCTGCTCGCCCTGCTCGACGGGCTGCTGGTCGGGGCGGGACAGCTCATGGAATCGCCGGGCGACTGGGCCGAGCGGCTGGGCGGCGACGCGCCATCACCACTGACCACGCGCTTCATTGACCAGCTTGACGCCGAGTGGCATGACGCCTGGCCCCCCGACCGGCTGTGTGCCCAGGTGACGGAGCAGGCGCGGGCGCGCATAGCAGCCTGGCACCCCGGCTGGCCGCACCTGTGGGCGCACGTGCTGCGCGTGACCGGGCTGGCGGTCGCGCTGGCCGAGGACACCGGGCAGGACCCAGCCCTGGCTTACCTGACGGGCATCTGCCACGATGTCGCCAAGCTCGACGAGCTGCGCACCAGCCTGCCGCACGAGGAGGAGGGCGCGGACTTCGCCGCAGACGTTCTGCGCGGGCACCTGCCCGGCGCGCAGATCAATGCGATTCAGGCGGCCATTCGCAAGCAGGGTGACGATGCCCTGGCGCGCCTCCTCAACGATGCCGACAAGCTGGATAAGATCGGGGCGGTGGGGGTGGTGCGCCGCGTCTCGACGGGGACGGAGCGCGGCTGGCTGCCGGCGGCGCTGGGGCGCGTCGCCGACGACGCGGAGCGCTTCCCGCCGATGCACTTCGTCCGCAGCCGGGCGCTGGCCCGCGACAAGCGCGCGTTCGTGGCCTGGTTCGTGCCCGCAGCCGAAGAGGCGTTGTGGTGGTGAGCAAGGGCACCTGGTCGCTGCTCACCTGTCCGCCGGGTGCGTGCAAAGGTTGTCGGTGACGCGCTTGACACCCGGCGAGGTGAGGGCGCAGCGGAGCAGCGCGCCTACCGCCTGACAGGTTTTGTACATACCCCGGCCATCTGTTGGCGCGATGCCCGTTTTCAAGTATGCTAAGCATATGCGCGCCCCGGCGTGGAGCGCGCTCGTTGCGAAGAGGCCCCTCACGACATTGAGGGAACATGGGAGGCGAGCGATGGCCGATGATCTGGACGCCCTGCGCCGCTCGGCACTGGAAGAAGAAATCACAATTGACCCGTTCGAAGCCCACATGACAGGGGAGATCAGCTCCGACAAAATGTTCGGCATGACCGCCGCCGAGCGCATGTTTGTCTCGATTGGCTGCTTCATCCTGACCAGCCTGGGCGGGTTCCTGCTTCTCCTGGTGATGGACAAGATTGCGCTCTAGAGCAGGAGGGGCGATGACCACCGGGGGATCTGCCCTGTCGCTCGGCGCGTGGACGCAGCGCGTGTTCGTCACGCTGCTGCTCATTTCGCTGTTTGTCGGCGTGTGGGCGCTGCGTGAGATCTTCCTGATGACCTTTCTGGCTATCATCCTGGCCATCGTCCTGCATATCCCCGTCCAACGCCTGCAACGCCTGGGTCTCAAGCGGGGGCTGAGCGTCTTCGTCTCGCTGGCCGGATCGATCCTGGCGGTGGCCCTGCTGCTGGTGCTGATCGTGCCCGTGTTCGCCGTCCAGGTGCGGTCGCTGGTAGACGATCTGCCCGACTTCATTGACGAGGCACAGGCCACTTATGACGAGCAGGCCGCCAAGCAGGACTGGCTGCCGGACATCCAATGGGACAGCGTCACCGAGGGCAACGCTTCGGATTTCCTGATCGAGCAGGCCGGCAAGCTGACGCGCAGCGTGTTCCCTTTTCTCAGCGGTATCGGCGGTGCGATCACCAGCACGGTCTTCGTCTTCTTCATCACCGTCTTTTTCATCACCGAGCCGGCCAGCTACCTGGAGACGCTGCTCACGCTGTTCCCGCGCGAGTACCGTCCGCGCGCGCTGGAGGTCTTTGAGCAGCTTGCCGCCATGCTGCAACGCTGGTTCATCGGGCAGTTGATCTCGATGACCATGAGCGGCCTGGCGATTGCCTTCGTCACCGGGGTGATCCTGCGGCTGCCCAATGCGGCGGCGCTCGGTGTCATCTCCGGCATCATGGAATTCGTGCCCAACTTCGGGTCGATCATCGCCGTCATCCCGGCGGTGATCATCGCCCTGGCCGAAGACCCGATTCTGGTGCCGTTCACCATCCTGGCCTACCTGCTCACCCAGCAGATACAGAGCAACATCATCATGCCGCGCATCATGGCCCGCCAGATTCAGATTCCGGCGGCGAGCATCCTCATCGCCCAGATCATCGGCGCGGCGCTGTTCGGCTTCCTGGGCGTGCTGCTGGCGCTGCCGCTGGCCATTGTCGTGCTGGTGCTGGTGCGCGAAGTGTACGTGCACGACATCCTCAACGCGCAGGCGGCGCGCGTCCAGACGCTGTCCCGCCCAGATGGCACGCAGTACCGCCGGGTGACGACCGAGGTCTATCGCCCGGAGGCGCTCTCGCCTGGCGAGGCGGCGCTGGTTCGCGCCACCGGCAGCGACCTGTTCGGGGACGACCGCGCGCAGGTTGTGGAGATCATCACGCCGTCGTCGCCCGCGCTGGAGCAGGCGTCGCGCAGCCAGCAGGCCGTGTGGATGGCGATTCTGGCGCTGACGGTGGCGCAGGGCGTGGCGCTGGTGCGGTCGCTGGTGGGGGGAGAGCGCAGTTAACGGTAGAGGTAGCCGGTGAGCTGTGAGGAAGAACTGCTGGACGTGGCGTTGATGAGGGCACGGGCCTGGGCGGGGTCAGTGGCATAGGCCACGTGCTCTTTGTGGGCCAGAGTGTTGTGCAGCAGGGTGGCAACGCGCTGGTAGCGCGTCTCGCTGAACAGGACGACCAGGGGTAGCCCCATCTCGCCCAGACGATCCACCAGGTTGCTAAGGCGGACGATGCTCAGCGGGGAGTGCTCGCGCACGTCGAGCACAATGCCGCGTACACCGTGCCTGTCCCGGATCAGGCGCAGCGCTGCGCGGGCTATCTCCTCGATGAGCGCCGGCGTCAGCGTGATGTGGGGCTTCACCTGGCAGATGCCGTCCTGCCAGACTTCGAGCGTGAAGCGCTCGCGGTGCAGACCCGTCTGATCATTCATGGCATTCTCACCTCCTCTCCCCTTGCATCAAGGCGAATGCATAGATAAATGTATAGTTAATCCTTTCTTCATTATTGCGGGACGCGATCAAAGCGCGATAAAAAGAGTCCAAAAGAGTTGTGAAAGTCTGCGCGCGCCGCACCCTGCTATCCAGCGCGGCGCGACTGGAGCGGGGCGGTGAGCGATGACTGACGAGACACACAAGCGGCGTTCCTCGCGCCTGCCGGGCTTCTACCAGCAACCGCTGGCCGAGCGCGCGGCGACCGTGGCCGAGTGGGCCGGGCTGACGCTCGGCGAGCAGGCGGCGCTGCTGGGGGCGGGAGGGCTTGGCCCGGCCCAGGCCGAGCACATGATCGAGAACGTGGTCGGCGTCTATGCCCTGCCGCTGGGCATCGCCACCAATTTCCTGGTCAACGGCCAGGACGTGCTGGTGCCGATGGTCGTGGAGGAGCCGAGCATCGTGGCGGGCGTCAGCTATGCGGCGAAGCTGGCGCGGGGCGGCGGCGGCTTCATCACCACCGCCGACGAGCCGGTGATGATCGGCCAGGTCCAGGTGCTCGACGTGGACAACGTCTACGCTGCCGCCGGGCGCGTCTGGGACGCGCGCGCCCGCCTGCTGGCCGAAGCCGACTGCTGCGACCGCGTGCTGGTCGCGCTCGGCGGCGGGGCGCGCGGCCTTGAGCTGCGCCCTTTCACTGACACACCCGCCGGCCCGATGCTCGTCGTGCATATCCTCTTCGACGTGCGCGACGCGATGGGCGCCAACGCCGTCAACACAACATGCGAGCGGCTCGCCCCGCTGATCGAGGAGATCACCGGCGGGCGCGTGACTCTGCGCATTCTCAGCAACCTGGCCGACCGGCGCACGGCGACGGCAAGCTGCCTGATCCCGGCGGAAGCTCTCGGCTCGGCGGAGATGCGCGGTGCGGAGGTCGTGCGCGGCATTATCGAGGCGGCGGCGCTGGCCCAGGTGGACCCGTACCGGGCGGCCACGCACAACAAGGGCGTGATGAATGGCATGGACGCGGTGGCCCTGGCCACTGGCAACGACTGGCGCGCCCTGGAAGCAGGCGCGCACGCCTGGGCTGCGCGCTCCGGGCGCTACACATCGCTGACGGAATGGCGGCGCGACGAAGAGGGCAATCTGCGCGGGCGGATCGAGCTGCCGGTGGCGGTGGGCACCATCGGCGGGGCGACGCGCGTCCACCCCACCGCCCAGGTGGCGCTCAAAATCCTCGGCGTCAAGACGGCGCGCGAACTGGCTCAGGTGATGGCTGCCGTGGGGCTGGCGCAGAATTTCGCCGCGCTGCGCGCGCTGGCGGCGGAGGGCATTCAGCGCGGGCATATGAGTCTGCACGCCAGGCAGATGGCGCTGGCTGCCGGGGCCGCCGAAGGTGAGGTGGCCGAGATCGCGCGGCGCATGGTGACCGAGGGGCAGATCAGCACGGCGCGCGCAGAAGAGCTGCTGCGCGAGCTGCGCGGCGAGACCGGATGACCCCCCGCCGCCCAATCGCTGGCCAGGCGAATGCTGCGCGTCGAGCGTGCGATGGATTCAAGGGGGCCGAGTCCGGTGTACAATCAGGGTAACGATGAATACGCGGCGATCTTCTGCGAGGGCGGCAGGGAAGTGCCCTGGTGGGAGGACGCCAGGCGAGTCGGGCGGCGTGCCGCCTGACCCCTGAAATGAGCAGCAGGCTAGTTGACGCGGAGGAATTGAGAATGAACGTGCTGCGGCGGCAAGGGACGATCGCGGTGCTTCTGATCGTCGTTCTGGCGATCATGGGGGCAGGGCCGGCGCTGGGGGGCCGGGTGGCGCAGGCGCAGAGCGGAGTGACCTGGACGGCGGAATACTACGACAATGCGTACCTGCTCGGCACGGCCAAAGAAGTGCGCAATGAGAGCGGGCTGTCCTTCAACTGGGGCGGCGGCTCGCCGGCGGGCAGCGTGCCCGCCGACAACTTCAGCGCCCGCTTTGCGACTGACACGTACTTCAGCGCGGGCACCTACCGCTTCTACATCCTGGCCGACGATGGAGTCAAGCTGTGGGTGGACTTTCCGGCGGACAAGCGCCCGACGCTCAATACCTACGACGCACCTCAGCCCGGCACCCTGCTCACCGCCGATGTCCCGCTCAGCGCGGGCTATCATCACGTCCAGGTTGACTACCGCGAAGTGACCGGCGACGCCTATCTGTACGTCTACTGGGACAACCTGGCCGACGGCGTCAGCGGGCCGAGCTTCCCCATCCCGGTGCAGTTCAACGTGCAGTGGACGGCGCAGTATTTCAACAACAACTTTCTGGGCGGCACGCCCAACGTGGTCCGCTCGGAATCCGGCCCGACCCATACCTGGGGCACGGACGCGCCCGCGCCGGGCATTGTGGCCGATCACTTCTCGGCGCGCTGGATCGTCGTGCAGCATCTGGAGGCGGGGCGCTACACGATCAGCGTCACCGCCGACGATGGCGTGCGCGTCAACGTGGACGGGCGGGTGATCATTGACGAGTGGCACGGCGCGACCGGGCAGACCTACCGCCAGACGCTCGACCTGGCGGCTGGCCAGCACAGCATCATCGTCGAGTACCTGGAGGAGACCGGGCTGGCGCATATTACCTTCACGATGGTGCGCGAGCCGGGGGGCAGCGCCGGCCCGGTGACGGCCACGCCGCTGCCCGGCGGATCGTATGCCCGCGTGACGGCCTGGATGCTCAACGTGCGCGATGCGCCGGTGACCGGCAACGTGATCGCCAAGATCAATCGCGGCGAGACTTACCCGGTGGTGGGGCGCAACGCCGACAGCTCGTGGTGGCAGATCAACGTCAACGGCACGCCCGGCTGGGTGAGCGGCGCGTGGGTTGAGATCGTCCAGGGCGGCGGATCCGTCTCCACGCCCACGCCCATCCCCACGCCCACGGTGAACTACGGCTACGGCCAGTGTCCCGGCTTCCTGCCGTCGCGCCTGACGCCGGGCATGTGGGGGCGGGTGACGCCGGGCCTGCCCAACAACCTGCGCGCGCAGCCCAGCCTGAGCGCGGCGTGGATCGGGCAGATACCGGGCGGCGCCCCGTTCCATGTGATGGGCGGGCCGGTGTGCAGCGACAATTCGGCGTGGTTCCAGGTGAACTACAACGGTGTGGTCGGCTGGACGATGGAAGGTCAGGGCTGGACGTACTGGCTGGAGCCGTACTAAGTGGTGGTTGGTGGTTGGTGGTTGGTGGTTGGTGATCAGGTGCCGGTGATCGGGTGCCGGTGATCAGGCGGGGTCTGGAGGGCCGGGGAGCAATTCCCGGCCTTTGCGTGTCTTGCGATAGCAGGCACAGCGCGGCTCTGGCCGAATCTCTCCACAAAGTCGAGAGCTTCTGATAGCTTTTGAGAGCCGGACGCTGCTACACTAGGCCCGTGCTGGCCCATTGCGCGTGTGAGCGGGCCGGAGAGCACCAGGGAGACACAGTATGATGACAGATGGAAAGCCCCCCCTGCACGTGGGGCAGAGCGTCTTGAAGCCCGATCGTCCGGTCGGCATTGTCGGCTATGGGGCCTACGTGCCGCGCTACCGGCTGCCGGGCCGCGAAGTGGCGCGCGTGTGGACGGGCGGCCTGGGCGGTTCGCCCGTGCAGGAAAAAGCCGTCGCCGGGCTGGACGAGGACGTGATCACCATGTCCATCGAGGCGGCGCAGAACGCGCTGGCCCGCGCCGCCATTGACCCGCGCCTGATCCGCGCGGTGTGGGTGGGCAGCGAGAGCCATCCCTACGCCGTCAAGCCGACTTCGACGGTCGTCGCCGAGAGCATCGGCGCAGCCCCCAACGTCCAGGCGGCGGACTGGGAGTTCGCCTGCAAGGCCGGCTCCGAGGCGATGCAGGCCGGTATCGGCTTTGTGGGCAGCGGCATGGGCGGCTACGCGCTGACCATCGGCATGGACACGGCCCAGGCCCGCCCCGGTGACGCGCTCGAATACACCGCGGCGGCGGGCGGCGCGGCCTTCATCATCGGCCCGGCGGCGGAAAGCGTCGCCCTCTTTCAGGGCAGCTACTCTTACGTGACCGATACGCCGGACTTCTGGCGGCGCGCCCACCAGATATACCCCAGCCACGGCGACCGCTTCACCGGCGAGCCGGCCTACTTCGCCCACTCGGTCAGCGCCGGGCAGCGCCTGATGGAGCTGATGGGCACGACAGCGGATGATTATCGCTGGGCGATCTTTCACCAGCCGAACGTCAAGTTCCCCATGCGCGCCGGGCAGATGCTCGGCTTCGCGCCGGAAAAACTGGAGCCAGGGCTGCTGTCCGGCGTGGTGGGCAATGTCTACGCCGGGTCGTCGCTGCTTGGCCTGGCGGCAACGCTTGATGTCGCCGCGCCAGGCGACCGCATCCTGATGGTCAGCTATGGCAGCGGCGCGGGATCGGACGCCTTCGACATCCTGGTGTCCGAGCGCATCGCTGAGCGGCGCGAGCGCGCGCCCAGAGTGCACGACTACGTGGCGCGGCGGACGGAGATTGACTACGCGCTGTACACGCGCTATCGCGGCAAGCTGGCAGAGTAGGGACGGGTTACCGGTGGATCGGTTTTCAGTTTCCGGTCACGTGCCGCGGTTGTATGCAGGCGTCCGGCCTTGCCGATAACTGACCACTGATCGCTGATCGCTGACCACTGACCACCGATAACTGATCACTGACAACCGATCACTGACCACCGAGGAGACATCATGCGAGACGTAGCCATCATCGGCGTGGGGCAGGTGCCTGTGGGCGAGCACTGGGACATGGGCCTGCGCCAGCTCGCTCTGGGCGCGATCCGCGCCGCGCTGCAAGACGCCCGGCTCGACCATGTGGACGCGCTCGTCGTCGGCAACGCGCTGGGCGGCAACCTGAGCGGGCAGAATCACCTGGGCGCGCTGATCGCCGACTTTGCCGGGCTGTCCGGCGTCGAGGCAGCGCGCGTCGAGGCGGCGGACGCATCGGGCGGGATGGCCCTGCGCCAGGGGTATCTGCTGGTGGCCAGCGGCCTGGCCGAGACGGTGCTCGTCGTCGGCGTGGAGAAGGCGACCGACCGCACCGGCCCGGAGCGCGACACCGGCCTGGCGACGACGCTCGACGCGGATTACGAAGCGACGCCCGGCGCGACCCCGGCGGCGCTGGCCGGGCTGCTGATGCGCCGCTACATGCACGAGCACGGCGTCGCGCTGGAGCAGCTCGAGCCGTTCAGCATCAACGCGCACGCCAACGGCGCGCTGAACGCCAACGCCATGTACCGCAACAAGCTGCGCCCCGGCGCGTTCGCCAAAGCGCCGGTCGTGGCCGACCCGGTCAACCTGTTCGACAGCGCGCCGGAGGGCGACGGCGCGGCGGCGGTCGTGCTGACCAGCGCGGCGCGCGCCCTCGACCTGGCCCCGCGCCCGGTGCGCATCTCTGGCAGCGCGGCGGCGACCGATACGCTGGCCCTGCACAACCGGGCCGACCTGCTGTTTCTGCGCGCGGCGAACCTGGCGGCGGGCCGGGCTTACGAGGCGGCGGGCATCGCCCCCGGCGACCTGCACCTGGCCGAGCTTCATGACAGCTTCACCGTGCTGGCCGCGCTGCAACTGGAGGCGATCGGCTTCGCCCGGCGCGGCGAGGGGTGGAAGCCCGCCGTTGAGGGCGTGATTGGGCGCGGGGGCAAGCTGCCGATCAGCACGTTCGGCGGGCTGAAGGCGCGCGGCAACCCGCTGGGCGCGACGGGCGTCTACCAGGCGGTGGAAGTGGCGCTGCAACTGCGCGGCGAGGCGGGCGACAACCAGGTGAGCGGGGCGCGGCTCGGCCTGGCGCTCAACCTGGGCGGGCTGGGCGGCACGGCGGTCGCCCACGTGCTGGAGCGGATGGAGTAGGGCCGGGCGCCGGCGATCGCGCCAGAGCTTCACCGCCGAGGCGCAGAGGGCGCGGCGAAAAAGAAAAGCAGGAAGGGCAGACTTCCGAAGTCTTTGGAGGCTTCGGAAGTCTTCTTTCTATCCGCTGCCCTGCGCGCGCAGCCAGGCCTCTAGCTCGGCGGTGTGCTCGGCGTAGTGCTCGTCGGTGTTGCTGCGCAGGTAGGGCAGCAGCGGGTGCTTCTTTGTCCAGGCGTAGCGGCCCACCGTGAAAAGCTCATCCTCGTCCATCGCCGTCACCGCGTCGAGGATGGCGCGGTAGGACGCGGCGAACTCGGCGCGCACTTCATCCAGCGAGCGCGCCCGGCTGCGCTCGACGACCTCGCGGTTGAGCCGGTCGAGATCGTCCCAGGTCATACCCGTCTCCGGGCGCTCCACGACTTCGCCGCGCTGCCCGGCCCGATACCAGCGCAGGAAGCGCTGCTCCCAGTCGGCGATATGGGCCATCGTGTCTTTGGGCGTCCAGTCACCGGTGACTTCTGCCGTGACGAGCGCCCCTTCGTCAAAGCGGGCCAGCGCGCCCTCCAGCGCGGCGCGGGCGCTGTGCATGGTGTCCCACAGGGCAGCTTTGCTGGTGATTGCGCTCATGGTGCAGGCTCCTTGAACTACGTCCCCCAGGTGCGGGCGCGAACGGTGCTCAGGGGTGATCCAGCACGGCGGGGACGATGAACTCCTCGACCAGATTGAACTGGCACAGCATCCGGTTGCTGCGGAAGGGTTCCGGCGCGGCGGCAATGTCGCCGGTCATGACCACGACCAGGTCGAGCGCCGGGACAACGATGGCGAACTGCCCGCCATAGCCCACCGCCAGGGCGCTGTCGTACCCGGCCTGCGGGCGCAGCCACCACAGGTAGCCGTAGGCCAGGCGCTCGCATTCGCCGTCCGCCTGGGGGGTCAGCAGCGTGTGGGCGGCGTGCGAGTCGGCGATCCACGCGGGCGGGATGATGGCTGTGTCATTCCACGCACCCCCGCGCAGGGCCAGGTAGCCGATGCGCGCCAGGTCGCGCGGGGTGAGGGCCAGCTCCGCCCCGCCGATGGTCACGCCCTGCGGGTCGGCGGGCCAGGCGTGGCGCGTGATGTGCAGCGGCTCGAACAGATACAGCCGCGCGTAATCGTAGAGCGACATGCCGCTGAGCGTCTGCAGGGCGGCGGCCAGAAGCTGCGTGTCGCCGGTGCTGTAGTTGAAGTGCGCGCCGGGCGGGTGCCTCAGCGGGCGGTCGAGCACGTAGCGCACCCAGTCCGGGCTGGCGGTCATGGCGACGGCGCTCGCGCCATACTCGTCCCATTCCAGGCCGGAGCGCATGGTCAGCAGGTGGCGGATGGTGATGGCCCGCTTGTCCTGGTCGCCGGCGGTGGCAAAGATTTCCGGCATGATATAGCCGAGCGGCTCGTCGAGGTCCGCCAGATCGCCGGTGGTGAGGGCGACGCCGGTCAGCAGCGAGGTGACGCTCTTGGTGGCCGACTTGAGATTGTGCAGCCTGCCGGGCATCATGCCGCGCATGTACCGCTCGAAGACCAGCGCGCCGCCGCGAATCACCAGCAGGCTGTCTATATGGGGCACCTCGTCCAGCAGGTAGCGCTGCGCGGCTTCCAGGCGGGCGGCGTCCAGCCCGGCAGCGGCGGGCGCGGCGGACGGCCAGTCAGCGGCGGGCCAGTGATGGATACGGGCATCGCGCGGGGCGGGCTGGGTCATGCGGGTCTCTCCGGTGTGGCGGCGCTGCGCTAACCATACCGCAGATCGCCGCGCGCGACTAGCGCGGGGGAGAGTCGCGTGCGTGCAAAACCTGTCAGGGTGGGGCGCTGCTCTGCCGCGCCCTGGTTTACCTCACCCCCGCTCGGCGCTGACGCGCCTCGCCGCCGGGCAAGCCGAGCGCCGCGCGGCGGGGGGTGAGGTAAAGCTCTGCTGCGCCCTGGCTGACCTCACCCCCGCGCGGCGCT
>JAHDWP010000018.1 GCA_023382715.1 Anaerolineae bacterium | reverse complement strand
GGCGCTGACGCGCCTCGCCGCCGGGCAAGCCGAGCGCCGCGCGGCTGGGGGTGAGGTAAAGCTCTGCTGCGCCCGGGTTGACCTCACCCCCGCTCGGCGCTGACGCGCCTCACCGCCGGGCACGCCAAGCGCCGCGCGGCGGGGGGGTGAGGTCAAGGCTCTGTGCCCTCTGCGCCTCTACGGTTCAAGGATGCATCTGCTTCCTGCTGTGCTTTTTGCGCCCGCCCGCTCTATAATCGGAGCGACGGACTGCCGGACTCTCTCGCCCAGGATGGCCCATGACCTCGCTGCGCGACCTGCCCAGCATTGACGCGCTGCTGCGCGCCAGCACCGCCCTGGTGGATCGCTACGGCCACGCCCAGACGACTGAGGCGCTGCGCCGCGCGGTCGAAGAGGCGCGCGAGGCTGCGCTGCAAGGCGCGCCTGTCCCGCCTGAAGCTGAGTTGGTGGCGCGCGCGGCAGAGGCGCTGGCGCGCGCGGCGCGGCCCACGCTGCGCCCGGTGATCAACGCGACGGGCGTGATTCTGCACACCAACCTGGGGCGCGCCCCGCTCTCGGACGAGGCGCTGGCGGCGCTGGCCGGGATCGGCGGCGGCTACAGCACACTCGAATACGACCTGGAGCCGGGGGCGCGCGGCAAGCGTGACCGGCACATCGAGCGCATCCTCACGGCGGTCACCGGCGCCGAGGCCGGGCTGGTCGTCAACAACAACGCCGGCGGTGTGCTGCTCGCGCTGACGGCGCTGGCCGGGGGCCGCGCGGCGATCATCAGCCGGGGGCAGCTTGTTGAGATCGGCGGGGCGTTCCGCGTGCCCGACGTGATGGCCCAGAGCGGGGCGATCATGGTCGAGGTGGGCACGACCAACCGCACGCACCTGCGCGACTACGCCGCCGCCATTGACGAGCGGGCGGCCTGCATCGTGCGCGCTCACGCTTCCAACTTCAGGGTCGTCGGCTTCACCGAATCCGTGCCGCTGGCCGATCTCGCCGCGCTCGCCCACGAGCGCGGGCTGCTGCTGCTGGACGACATCGGCAGCGGGGCGCTGCTCGACACGGTGCAGTTCGGGCTTTCGCACGAGCCGACCGCCCAGGAAAGCCTGGCCGCCGGCGCCGATCTCGTCATGTTCAGCGGCGACAAGCTCCTCGGCGGGCCGCAGGCGGGGATCATCATTGGCCGCGCCGACCTGATCGAGGCGCTCAAACGCCACCCGCTGGCCCGCGCCATCCGCGCCGACAAGCTGGCGCTGGCGGCGTTGGCCGCGACGCTGGAACACTACCGGCGCGGCGAAGCCCTGGAGAAGGTCCCCGTCTGGCGGATGATCAGCATGAGGCCGGACGCCATTCGCGCGCGCGCCGAAGCGTGGGCGGCGCAGGTGAGCGGCGAAGTTGTGCCCGCCGAGTCAACCGTCGGCGGGGGGAGCCTGCCGGGCGACACGCTGCCGACCTGGGCGTTTGCGCCCCGTGTGACCCAGCCCAACGTGACAGCGGCGCGCCTGCGCGCCGGCGATCCGCCGATCATCGCTCGCGTCAGCGGGGATCGCCTGCTGCTCGACCCGCGTACCGTCCTGCCGGAGCAGGATGCCCTCGTCATCGCAGCCCTGAAAGAGCACTAACCCATGCACGTCATCGGCACCGCCGGACACGTAGATCACGGCAAATCCACGCTCACCCAGGCCCTGACCGGCATCAACCCCGATCGCCTGGCCGAAGAACAGCGCCGCGAGATGACCATTGACATCGGCTTCGCCTGGCTCGACCTGCCGACCGGCGAGCGCGTGGGCATCGTGGATGTGCCGGGGCACCGCGACTTCATCGAGAACATGCTGGCCGGGGTGGGAGGCATAGACGCGGCCCTGCTGGTCATCGCCGCCGACGAGGGCGTGATGCCGCAGACGCGCGAGCACCTGGCCATCCTCGACCTGCTGGCCGTCCCCACCGGGCTGATCGCTCTGACCAAGATGGACCTGGTCCGCGACCCGGACTGGCTGGAGCTGGTGCAGCTTGACATCATGGAGACGGTGCACGGCACGGTGCTCGATGGCCAGCCGATCATCCCCGTCTCCGCACACACGGGCGAGGGACTGGGCGATCTGGTCGCGGCGCTGGCAGACGTGCTGGCGCACCAGCCGCCGCGCGCCGACCTGGGCAACCCGCGCCTGCCCATTGACCGCGTGTTCACCATCAGCGGGTTTGGCGTCGTGGTGACGGGCACGTTGCTCGACGGGGCGCTGATAGTCGGGCAGGAGGTCGAGATTCAGCCGGCGGGCGTGCGGGCGCGCGTGCGCGGGATGCAGTCGCACGAGGAGAGCATCGAGCGAGCGACGCCGGGCCGACGCCTGGCGATCAACCTGCGCGGCGTAGACAGGGACACGCTCCGGCGCGGCGATGTGCTGGGATTGCCCGGTGCCTGGCAGCCGACAACGCTGCTCGACGCGCGGCTGCGCTACCTGCCGGACGCACACCTGCCGCTGGAGCACGACGATCCGGTCAAGTTCTTCGTCGGCGCGGCAGAAGTGCTGGGCCGCGTCCGCCTGCTGGACAAGGAGCGCGTCCTGCCCGGCGAAGAGGCGTGGATTCAGGTGCGCCTGGAGTCCCCGGTAGTTGCTGCGCGCGGCGACCGTTTCATCCTGCGCCGCGCCTCGCCAGCCGAGACGGTCGGCGGCGGGGCGGTGCTGGATGTTGCGCCCGGTCGCCGCTGGAAGCGCTTCCGTCCGGAAGTGCTCGCCCGGCTGGAGGCGCTGCGCGGCGGCGATCCGCTGCAGATCGCGCTGGTGGCGCTCGCTCGGCAGGCGGGGCCGGTGCCGCTGAAGGAGTCCGCGCTCACCCCCGCCCAACTGGAAAGCGCGCAGGCAGTGGGTGCGGTGCGCGTGCTGGGTGAGGGATGGGTGATCCACGCGGCAAGCTGGGAGCGCCTGGTGGAGCGGGCACAGCGCGCGCTGGCACGCCTGCACAGCGCCGAACCGTTGCGCGCCGGGCTGCCGCGCGACGCCCTGCGCGGCCAGATGCGCCTGGGTCTGGACGTGTTCGAGAGCGCGCTGGCGGAGATGGTCGCCGAGGGGGCGGTGACGCTGGCGGCCAATGGGTCGGTCCGCCTGCCCGGCCACGAGGTGCGTTACTCGGCGGCGCAGCAAGAGGGGATTGCCCGGCTGCTGCGCGAGTTCGCCCGCGCGCCGTACCTGCCGCCGACGGCGGGCCAGGCGCTTGAGTTCGTGACCAATGACGTGCTGGCCAGCCTGGTGGAGCGCGGTGATCTGGTGCGCATCAGCGATGACGTGCTGCTGACGCCCGATGTACTGCGCGAGTGGATCGCCTTCGCCCGCGAGACGCTGGCGCGCGGCGAGACGCTGACCGTGGCCGTGCTGCGCGACCGCTTTCAGACGACGCGCCGCTACGCGCTCGACTTTCTGGAGCGGCTGGACGCGCTGGGCATCACCCGGCGCGCGGGCGATGAGCGCGTGTTGGGGTCGGGGCAGTGGGAGCGGCTGCTCTAGCCGGGACAGGGACACGATTCACCGCCGAGGCGCGAAGAGCGCCGCGGAAAGGCGGGGAATCCCTCAAGCTCTGCTCTGCGCCTCAGCGGTTCAATTGAATTGGCCTGGCCAATGGCCTGCCCCTGCGGTATAGTCTTGGCGGGGGTGTATGAGTCCCGGTGGGCTTCCCGGTCTTCAAAATCGGCGGCGGGCCGCTCGGTGCGGGCCGCGGTGGGTTCGACTCCCATACACTCCCGCTCTCCTTCCCCCGATGAGCGCGCAAGGTGTTTGCAGGGACGGGTTTGAAAACTCGCCCCTAACCTTACGGCAGGCAATGGCGCTCAGTCCTCGTCGCCGGTCGGCTTTCTGCGCGGCATGGTCAGGAAGCCGCCCATTGAGGTGAACAGGCCAGGCATCTTCTCGATCTGGGGATTCTCTTCCCACTTGCCACTATACCGTCTGCCGTCCCACTTCTCCCATTCCTGACCGACCAGCGCCAGGAAGGCGGCGAGCTTGTCGCTGTCGCCGGCGGCAAGCGCCGCCCGCAGCTCGTTCAGCACGTTGATCATTCCTTCCAGGTGGCGGGCCAGGTTGGCACGGTTGTGGGAGAAAGCCATGTGCAGGTCGTTGGGCGTCTGCGTGCGCAGCGACTGGAAGGCCAGGGCAAGCGTCGGGTTGACCATGCGCCGCAGGTCGGGCCAGCCCCCGGACTGCTGAAGCGTGTAGAACAGCGCCGCGCCCAGCAGCGCGGGTAGCTGCTCCGTCGCCGCGGCCAGCGCATCGTGCTCGGCGGGGTCCATGAAGCGCGGCACACCCCCCGCCAGCCGGATCACGTCTTCGGTCAGCCGGATCGCTTCGCTGGGGCACTGCGTGTCCGGCATAACCAGGCACTCCGCCTCGTCCAGCAGATCGGCGCTCGCCGCTTCCGGGCCGATCCCGCCGGTGTACAGCCCGCTCACGTTGACAATAGGCGTCACGCCGACGATGTAGGCCAGGCTTTCCCCGCGCTCGTTAGCCGGGAAATGCTGCCGCGCCTGGGCGATGACCGGCTCTTTCAGGTCGCCCAGGTCGAGCACCACCGCGCCCGGCTTCAGCGCCGGCCCGAACTCCTCGTAAGTCTCCGCCAGGCTGCCGGGCGGACACCGGACGATGATCAGCTCGGCGTTGGCCACGGCTTTGGACGGCTTGCGGTCGGATTTGTCAATGGCGCCCACCTTCTCGGCAGCTTTCATCACCTGGGGGCTGGCGTCGCTGCCGGTGACGGTGAAGGTGTGCTGGGCCTTCGGCTGGCCCTGGTAGCGCTTGAGCGCCAGCGCAAACGACGTGCTGATGCGGTCGAGTCCGATAATGCTGAGGGTGACGTGCATGGCAATATCCTCGATAGTCTCTGGGTGGAAGGGTTTCCGGTGACTGGTTATTGGTCGTGAGGGTGCATACGCGGCGTTGGGCCGCTCTCACCAACAACCAATCACATCACCAATAACCTCTACTGGCCAGGGCGCGATCAATTCCGGTCATCAACGGCTCGCAGCGCCAGCAGCAGCCGCTCCGTCTCGCCGCGCGGCGGATCGGGCGGCGGCTCGGCGTGGCGGCGAATCAGCGCGACGGTCAGCGGGGACGCCCCCGCCTGCCTGGCCATGTCTGCGCCCCAGGCCGGGTGCTGCCCGCTGACGGCAAAAGGTAGCCGCCAGCCCGTCGCCGGGCCGCTGCTCCAGGCGCGATAGCGGCGCGGTGCGAGCGCCTTGACCAGCACGACGAGCACCTTCTCCGGCAGCGAGAAGCGCACGCCGCTCTTGCCCACGTCGTGCAGCAAAGCCGCCGCCAGCAGGTCCGGGTGGGTGTGCCCGGCGGCCAGCAGATCGCGCAGCACGCGCAGGCTGTGCTGCCGCTCCGACCGGCGCATCCGCCGGTAGAGCGTATAGAGCGGCGGAGTCAGGTGCGCGCGGGCCAGCGCGTCGTCTACTGGGCGCGCCCAAGCAACCAGTGCCCGCACGCCCTGCCGGAAGCGATACGCGGCGCTCATCCGGCTAGAACACGGGGTAGAACCCGGCGAACAGCTCGTACAGGAAGCGCAGCGGCGGGCCGAGAATCGCCCACAGCGGGCTGAACCCCCCGCTGGACATCGCGCCGAGCAGGATGAGCAGCATCAGGGCCAGCGTCGTCTCGCGCTCGTAGCGGATCAGCGCGCTGGCCTGCTCGCGGGGCAGCGTGCCCACCGCGATCTTGTAGCCATCGAGCGGGGCCAGCGGGATCAGGTTGAACAGGCACAGCACCAGGTTGAACAGCACTATCGTGCCGAGCACGTTATAGACGAAGGTGAGCGCGCCTGCCGTCCCCACGCCTCGCTGAATAATCTCCCCGCTGCCGACCAGGATGCGCGCCCCCTCGAACAGCCCCCCGACGGTCAGCAGCCGGATCAGCACGCCGGCGGCTAGCGCGACCAACAGGTTCATCAGCGGCCCGGCCAGCGAGACAATGACCAACCCGCGCTTTTCGTGGGGGTAGAAGGCGCGCGGGTTGACCGGCACCGGCCTGGCCCAGCCGAAGCCGGCGATCAGCGCCAGGATGATGCCCATCGGCTCGATGTGCGCGCGCGGGCTGAGCGTCAGCCGTCCCTGGGTGTAGGCGGTGTTGTCGCCCAGGCGGTAGGCCGTCCAGGCGTGCGCCCACTCGTGCAGCGTGAAGCCGATCACCAGGCCGATCACGCGCCCGATCAGCACTTCAGGCGAGAAGAAATTCACCGGCGCTCTCCTGTCTTCCGGCTCGGCGCTGTGCCGCGCGCGCCGTCACGAGGAAGCCGCTCCATCGGACGCCTGCCCCACGACGACGCCCGCCAGCGCCTCCAGCACGGTGATCACGGCGCTGTTGTCCAGATCGCCGTTGCCCATGCCGACCAGCGCTTCGTACAACTGGTGGGCGACGGCGGTCAGCGGCATGGCGACGTGGTAGGCCCGGCCTGTGTCTATGACGATCTTGAGGTCTTTGGCCTGCATGTAGGCTTTGAAGCCGGGCGACAGGTCGCGCCTGAACAGCTTGGGCGGCTTGGTGTCCAGCGCCCAGCACTGCGCCGCGCCGCGACTGATCGCCTGGACGACGCGCTCCGGATCGACTCCGGCTTTCTGGGCGAGCACCAGTGCCTCGGCCATGGCCACCATCGTCCCGGCGACGACGGTCTGGTTGGCGACTTTGGCGATCTGGCCGGCGCCGCTCTCGCCCACCCAGATGATCGTCTTGCCCATCGCCTCCAGCAGGGGCAGGGCGCGCTCGAAGGCTTCGCGCGGGCCGCCGACCATGATGCTCAGCGTGCCGGCGCGCGCGCCAACATCCCCGCCGCTGACCGGCGCATCGAGCGCCAGCACGCCCGCTGTGGCGAACTCAGCAGCGATGTGGCGCGCCGTCTCCGGCTTGATCGTGCTGTGATCCATGAAGATCAGGCCGGGGCGCGCGCCCTCGATGATGCCGTTCGGCCCCAGGGCGACCTGCTCGACATCGGGCGAGTCCGGCAGGTTGGTGCAGACGAAGTCGCTCTGCGCGGCCACCTCGCGCGGTGAGGTCGCGGCGATGGCGCCCTCGCTGGCAAGCTGCTCGACAATGGCCCGGCTGCGGTTGTGAACGACGAGCGTGTGCCCCGCTTTGAGCAGGTTGCGGGCCATGCCCGATCCCATCAAGCCCAGGCCAATGTATCCGACACGTGCCATCAGACTGCTGCCTCCTCAAGAGTGCGGTGCAGTGCGCGAGCCAGCCGTTCGGCTCACGCTTCCCACTCGGTGTGAAACGTGCCCGCCCGATCTATGCGGCGGTAGGTGTGCGCGCCGAAGTAGTCGCGCTGCGCCTGGGTCAGGTTGGCGGGCAGCCGCCCGCTGCGGTAGGCGTCGAAGTAGGCCAGCGCCGCCGCCATGCCCGGCACGGGAATGCCCAGCCCCGTCGCCGTCGCCACGACCTGCCGCCAGGCCGCCTGCCGCTCAACGATCTGCGTCCGAAACGGCTCGGCCAGCAGCATGTTGGGCAGGTCTGGACGGGCCGTGTACGCCCGGCGGATGTCCTCGAGCAGGGCGGCGCGGATGATGCACCCGCCGCGCCAGATGCGGGCGATGGTCTCCAGGTTCAGGTCGTAGTCGTACTCCCGGCTGGCTTCCTGCATCAGGGCGAGTCCCTGCGCGTAGGCGGTCAGGATGGAGGCGTAGAGCGCCGCGCGCACGCCCTCGATCAGCGCGGCCCGGTCGCCCCGATAGACGGGATCGGGGCCGGAGAAGGCGCGCTCGGCGGCGAGGCGTTCCTCTTTCAGGGCGGACAGGATGCGCGCTTCGACGGCGGCGTTGATCGTGGGCGTGGGCACGCCCAGGTCGAGCGCGTTCTGGCTCGTCCATTTGCCGGTGCCCTTCTGCCGCGCTTCATCGAGGATCAGCTCAACCAGCGGCTGACCGGTCTCGGCGTCGTGCCGGGCGAAGATGGCCGCCGTGATCTCGATCAGGTAGGCGTTCAGTTCGGCGCGATTCCACGCAGCGAACAGGCTGTGCAGCTCGTCCGCCGCCGCGCCTGCGCCCCGGCGCAGCAGGTCGTAGGCTTCGGCGATGACCTGCATCACTCCATACTCAATGCCGTTGTGCACCATCTTGACATAGTGCCCGGCCCCGCGCGGCCCGATATACGCTGCGCACGGCTCGCCGTTCACCTGCGCGGCGATGGCCTCGAACGCTTCCTGCACCAGGGCGTAGGCTTCGCGCTGGCCGCCCGGCATCAGCGAGGGACCATGCAGCGCGCCCTGCTCCCCGCCGGAGACGCCGCTGCCCAGGAACAGGAATCCGGCTCGCTCCAGCCCTGCCGAGCGCCGCTCCGTGTCGAGGAAGAAGCTGTTGCCCAGGTCCAGCAGCAGGTCGCCGCGCGCCAGGTGCGGGGTCAGCGCGGCGACGGCGCTATCTACGGCGCTCGACGGCACGAGCAGGATGACGCGGCGCGGAGCTTCCAGCGCGGCGAGGAAGGAAGCGACTTCGGCGAAGCTCTGGAGCGCGTCGTCCGCTGCACCCCTGCCGAAGGCAGCGCGCTGCCCGGCGTCCAGATCGTAGCCGGCCACGCGGTAGCCGTGCGCGGCTAGGTTGCGCGCCAGGTTGGCGCCCATCACACCCAGCCCCACCATTCCGAACTGAAAATCGCCCATCCGTCTCTCTCCTGCGCCAGGTTTCTTCGTTGGCAGATGGATTATAAGCGCGGACGCTCGCGGTCTTCAAGTTTGTTTGCCCAAGCGGGTATAATAGGGCGCATGCGCGCGCTGCGCCATGCGGTGCTGGAAGCTGCGGGCGAGCGCCGGGAAAGACCTCATGCCGCTGGACGTTCAGATCGGGGACATCGTGCGCACGCGCAAACCGCACGCCTGCGGCGGCGACCGCTGGCGCGTCTATCGCGTGGGAGCCGACATTGGCCTGCGCTGTCTGAGTTGCGACCGGCGGATCATGCTGCCCCGGCGCAAGTTCGAGCGCGCGGTGAAGGCCATCCTGCGCGGTGACGAGGCGGGAGGTGGGTGATGGCGGGCCGCTCGATTGCGCCGGTGATCTGGAGAGGCGCGGGCCATGCGCCCTAAGCGCGTCGTCTTCCTGATGTCCGATACCGGCGCGGGCCACCGCGCGGCGGCCAGCGCCATCCGCGCCGGGCTGCAAGAGCGCTATCCTGGCGAGTACCTGTGCGAACTGGTAGATGTCCCCCGGCGCTATACGCCGTTCCCCTTCAAGTACCTGCCGGAACTATATCCTCGCTGGGTCAATCGGGCGCGGCGCAGTTGGGGGCTGAGCTTTCGCCTGACCGATGCGCCGGATCGATCGCGGCTGGTGATGGACGTCCTGAACCATCTGTGGGGCCGAGGGCTGCGGCGGATGCTCGCGGAACATCCGGGCGATGTCTTTGTGTGCGTGCACGCGCTGTTCTCGTACCCGACCATGCGTGCGCTGCGGGCACAGCCCGGGCCGCGCCCGCCTTTCGTGACGGTGGTCACCGACCTGGTGACGACGCACGCCTGGTGGTTCGAGCCGGAAGTTGATCGCTGCCTGGTGCCCACGCCGGACGCCTACGCGCGCGGGCTGGTCTACGGCCTTTCGCCCGCGCAGTTGCGCCTGACCGGCCCGCTCGTGCACCCGCGCTTCCTCAATGGGCTGCCGGGCAAGGACGAGGCGCGGCGGATGCTGGGCTTGCATCCCCGGCTGCCGGCGGTTGTGTTGGTGGGCGGGGGCGAGGGCATGGGGCCGGTCTATCGCATCGCCAGGGCGCTCAACGCGCGCCGCCTGGATATGCAGTTCGTCGTCGTGGCCGGGCGCAACCGCGCGCTGCGGCGGCGGCTGGAGAAGGTGCCCTGGTGCCAGCCGACGCTGATCACGTCGTTCGTGCACACCATGCCGGAGCTGATGGCTGCCGCCGACATCCTGGTGACGAAGGCCGGCCCGGCGACCATCGGCGAGGCGTGCGCGGTGGGGCTGCCGGTCGTGCTCAGCGGGGCGGTGCCCGGCCAGGAAGAGGGGAACGTGGCTTTCGTGCTGCGCCACCAGTTGGGCGCTTATGCGCCTGGCCCTGCTGCTGTGGCAGACACCGTCGCGGCCTGGCTGGCCGAGGGCGCGCCGGGCCTGGCGCGCCGGGCCGCCGCCGTGCGCCAGTTCGGGCCGCTCGACGCCGTGTGGGCTATCGCCGCTGAAATACATCAGCAGGCGACGCGCATCAGTTAGCCCGCCGCTCAGCCGCTCCAGTCGCGCAGGTAGAGGAAGTCGTGGCCGACGCTGCGCGTGCTCAGCTTGGCCACGTTGGGCATGGTGCGCTTGTAGTGATTGAGGCGCACCTGTCGCCAGATGCGCGCCACGAAATCGCGCTCGAACCCCTCGGCGGCCACCTCGTCCACTGCGTAGCGCTCATCCACCAGCAGGTAGAGCACCTGGTCGGCCAGGTCGTAGGTGAAGCCTAGCTCGCCTTCATCGGTCTGGCCTGCCCACAGGTCTGCCGAAGGGGGCTTGGTCAGGATGGGGGGCGGCAGATCGAGCGCCGCCGCAAGCTGGCGCACCTGCGCTTTATACAGGTCGGCGATGGGCTGTACAGCGGCGGCGTTGTCGCCGTAGATGGTGGAATAGCCGAGCAGCGTCTCGGTCTTGTTGCTCGTGCCGATCACCAGCCCGCCGAAGGCCGCCGACTGATCGTAGAGCACCACCATGCGCATCCGCGCCATGATGTTGCCCCGGCGCAGCGCGCTCGCGTCTGGGAAGCGGGCCAGCAGCGGGTCTACCATCGGCGTGATGTCCACCGTGTCGCAGCGCACGCCCAGGGCGTCCACCACGGCCTGGGCGTCGGCCAGGCTGTCCGGGGAGGAGGTTTTGTAGGGCATCCGCAGCGCCAGGACGTTCTGTGGCCCAATTGCCTCGGCGATCAGGTAAGCGACCAGCGCCGAGTCGAGGCCGCCGCTGAGGGCGATCACCGCGCGCTCGAAGCCGACCTTGTGCACAGCGTCGCGCAGGAACTTGACCAGGATGATATGCGCCAGGTCGGTGTTGATCGCCAGGCGGGGCAGGATGTGCGTGGGCGGCATGGGCAGTCCTTTCGCGCGGTTCACGAATCCGGTTGTCAGGCAGTTGTCGCAACGCCCCTTTCCCCGGCCAATTCAGGGGCGGACAGCGACGCGGGAAGCATGAAGATGGCGGCTTGTTTACCTCACCCCCAGCCTCGCTGCGCTCGGCTTGCCCCCTCTCCGTAGACAGAGAGGGGGCGGCGAGGCGTGCCAGCGCCAAGCGGGGGTGAGGTCAAGTGAAGAGCCGCCCCAGGCCAGCCTAAAAACCTGTCCATCCTTTCCCCCGGCTAAGCCAGGGGAAGAGGAGAGCTGCCTGTCAGATCGTCCTCCTCTAGCTCGGCTGGAGCGGGGATTGAGAGAGACGTTCAGCGTCCTCAGCCACGGTGGACAGCCGCGTCTCCAGGGTGGCGATCTGCATTTGCAGGCTTTCGATCTGCTCGGCCATGTGCAGGATGACCTCCACCCCGGCCAGGTTGACGCCTAACTCCTGCGTCAGGCGGCTGATTTTGCGCAGTCGCTCGACCTCGGCGGCGGAGTACAGGCGGCGATTGCCCTCGCTGCGCTGCGGGACTACCAGGCCAAGCTGCTCGTAATTGCGCAACGTCTGCGGGTGCAGGTCCACCATCTGGGCGACTACGCTGATGGAATAGCACGGTTCGTCAGAGGGGATGGTCAATGCTGCACCTCCTCCCGTCAGGGCCGGATTCCCAGCGTCACGTCCAGGTCGAGCATCTGGCCGCCGCGCACGATGGTCAGCGTGATGGTGTCGCCCGGCGAGGTGTTCTCCACCAGGTAGGCGACCAGGCTGTCAATGTCGCGGACCATCTGCCCGTTGACGGCCACGATGATGTCGGCGTCCGTCGGGATGGGCATGCCGCGTATGGTCGTTGTCTGCGTCCCGGCGCGCAGCCCGGCGCGGGCGGCGGGCGAGCTGGGCGTCACGTCGCTGACCAGGATGCCATTGCGGACAGGAAGATTCAGCTCGTCGGCCAGCGCCGCCACGCTGTAACCGCCATCGGCTGCCGGGCTAGTGATGCCCAGCCACGAATACTGGACGCTGCCCTTCGTGATCAACTGGGGCACGATGCGCTTCATGGTGTTGACCGGCACAGCGAACGCGATGCCCTGAAAGCCGCCGTTTTCGGTGCGGATGGCCGTGTTGATGCCGATGACCTGCCCATACGAGTCCAGCAGTGGGCCGCCGGAGTTGCCGGGGTTGACCGCTGCATCCACCTGGATGATCGAAGGGTTGCTGTACTGATCGTAGACCGGATCGAGCAGCCGCGCCGAGGGCAGCGTGCGGCCCAGGGCGCTGACAATGCCCACCGTCATACTGCCATCCAGCCCGAAGGGGTTGCCGATGGCGATGACGCGCTGGCCGACCTGCAACTGGTTGCTGTCGCCCAGGAGCACGGGCACCAGCGGGGCACGCGCAGGGTCTACGCGGATCACGGCCAGGTCGCTGTAGTCGTCCACAGCGACCAGCTCGGCATTCAGCACATACCCGTCCGAGAATGTGACCAGAATCTCCCTGGCACCGCGCACGACGTGCGCGTTGGTCACGATGTGGCCAGCGGTATCATAGACAAAACCAGAGCCGCTGCTGTCAACGACATCCACTGTGGTGTGAATGCTGGAGACGATCTCGATATTGACCACCGAAGGATTGACCCGCAGGTAGAGGTTGATCAGCAGGGCGTGCTCGATATCGGCTTGGCTGATGATCTCCGGGGGAAGGGGGGTGGGGATGATCGCCTGGCGCGTGTCCACCTCGATCCACTCGCTGGGCCGGTAGTTCGCCGCGCGCAGGTCGGCCTCTGTCGGGGGCGCGGCGCTGCGCAGGGCGGGGCGCGCCGTCTCGACTCGGCTGTTCAGAAAGTAGGTGCCCACCGTGGTCACGATCAGCGCGGCGACGAGCACCAGCGTCAGCACGCCCACCGCCAGCCCTATGAAGAAGCCCGTCAGGCGTTCGCGCATGCTGCTCGGCGCACCGTACTCGTCGTCTGGATCGAAGTCGAAATCGTCGTGAATCCAGCCCATTGCTCCCCATCCTTCCCATAGGCCCTGCCCGTTGTCTCAACTGGGCGGGGTAAGGTAACTGGCGCGGCGTCAGCGCGGCTGCAAGGCGCGCAGCCGCTCGAACAGCGCGCGTTCATCGTCGGTCAGGTGCGCGGGCACCTGCACCAGCACGCGGGCGAACAGATCGCCGGCCTCGCCGCTCTGGCGCAGACGCGGCATCCCTTTGCCGCGCAGCCGGATTGTCTGGCCGGACTGCGTGCCCGGCTTGATGGTCAGCGTGACGCCGCCATCCAGCGTTGGGGCGTGAACCGTCCCGCCGAGCACCGCCGTCAGCAGCGGCACTTTGAGGTCTGCGAACAGATCATCGCCATCGCGCTTGAAGACCGGATGGCTGGCCACGCGCACGATCACATCTAGGTCGCCCGCCTGCCCGCCAGCATAACCGCGCTCGCCCTGTCCGCGCAAACGGACGCGCGTCCCGTCGCGCGCGCCGCGCGGAATCTTCACATTAAGCTGGCGGCGGCCCATCTGCACCAGGCGCTCGGTGCCGCGATAGGCGTCTTCCAGGGAGACGTGGGCCACCACTTCCAGGTCCTGACCGCGCGAGGCAGCGCGCGAAGCGCGGCCCTGCCCGGCCTGCGGCTGGCCCATGCCGCCGAAGATGCTGCGGAAGAAGTCCGAGAACGGGTCGCCCGCCCCGGTGTCAGTGTCGGTGAACTCGACGCGAAAGCCGCCAGGCCGCCCGCTGGACCAGCTTCCCCAGTCGAAGCCGCCGGGCTGCCCGCCCATGTGCTGCCACTGGCGGTAGCTCTGGCTCAGCTCGTCGTATTTGCGCCGCTTTTCTTCGTCGGACAGCACTTCGTGGGCTTCGTTGATCTGCTTGAACTTGGTTTCGGCCTGCTTGTCGCCGGGATTCACGTCTGGATGATACTGGCGAGCCAGGCGGCGATATGCCTTGCGGATGTCCTTCGTCGAAGCGCTGCGATCCACGCCTAGAACTTGGTAGTAGTCAGGGTAATCCATACGCCCTCAGAGCCTCGTTGTTGTAGAATGTACACTACCATGCCGATAATCACCATTGGCAGGGTCAGCGGGGCGCATGGAGAGGCTGCCAGCGACTCGCCGGGCGCCGGGCCAGGTGAGGTTGCGCAGGGGCGCCGTGCAGGATGCCCTTGCGTTTCGTGTGTCGCTGGCATCCGGCGCACGCGCCCGATGTGCTGGCATTGTAAGATGTTTAGTCCGCTCTTGTCAAGTTTTCTAAGCCTGTTCTTATATAGATTGATCGGTCTGCCAGGCCGCCGAGGCGCGAGCCAGTGCACCAGCCCATGCCTTCCGATTCATCACGGGACAACACCATGACTCTGCGCAAGCGACTCTTCGCCTGGATGTACCATACGCTGCTCAGTCGGCGGGGCATGCCGGACTTCTCCGACGCGCTCACGCGCAACGAGCGCGCCCCGCTGCTGAAGCGCGCCCAGGGCGACGTGCTGGAGATTGGGGCGGGCGATGGGGTGAACCTGGCGCTGTATCCGGCTGGCGTGCGCGTGACGCTGCTGGAACCGAATCGCTACCTGCTCCGCTATATGGGCGATGGCACGGCGCGCGCGCCCTGCGCGGTGACGGGCGCGGTGTGTGGACGGGGCGAGCGCCTGCCTTTCGGAGCGGGCAGCTTCGACACGGTGGTGACCATGCACGTGCTGTGCTCGGTGCACGATCAGGAAGCGGTGCTGGCTGAGATTCAGCGTGTGCTGCGCCCCGGCGGGCAGTTCCTGTTCCTGGAGCACGTGGCAGCGTCCCCGCGCTCGGCGACGCTGCGCGCGCAACGGGCGATCAACCCGGCGTGGAGCATGGTCGGCGACGGCTGCCAGCTCACCCGGCGGACGGGCGCGGCCATCTACGCCGCCGGCTTCCGCGTGGTGGAGCTGCGCGAGTTCGACGCCCCGTACCCGGCCATTGTCCGGCCCCACATCAGCGGCGTCGCCCGAGTGTGATCGGGCACCTTCATCCCCGTCAGGCACAGCGAGGCTGGGGGTGACGTCACTGCCCTGCGCCTGGCGCGCCGCTGACAACCTCCGTAGGCACCTTTCCGGCCTCCGCCGGTTTGCGCCTCTGCCTCGGAGCAGTACAATCTGGGCAGGATGACGAACGACAAGAGGCGAGATGATGGACAAGCGCACGTGCCCGCAGTGCGGGTACGAGAACGTCAGGCGGGCTGTGTTCTGCTTTCAGTGCGGCGCCAGCCTCGATAGCTCACCGGCTCAGCACGGCATTCACCGCCGTCACCGCCCGGTCGAAGAGGCCGTGCAATCCCTGAATCATCCCGAAGACGCGCCGGACTCAGCGCTGAGTCAACGCTTGCGCGCTGCCCGATCTGACTCCCCCCCCGCTCTCGAGGGCATCCCGATCATCTGTCTGCGCTGTGGCACGCGCAATGTCCCCCCGGCAGACTCCTGTGCTGGCTGCGGCGCGGCGCTCACCCTGCCGCGCGACGCTGCTCCCGCCGATCTGGTCCCGCGCGCTGCGGCCCGGAGCAGCGTTGGCCGGGTGCGCAGCAATAACGAGGATCGCATTGGGCTGTGGGCGCGGCAGGGTGTCATCCTGGCGCTCGTCGCCGATGGCATGGGCGGCGCGCTCGCCGGCGAAGAAGCCAGCCGGCTGACGCTGGAGACCATCCACGCCGATTTTGTGGGCGAGGCGCACGGCAGCGAGGGACTGCATACGCTGTCCGATAACGAGGTGGCTGGCAAGCTGCGCCGATCCATTCGCCGCGCCAATCGCGTCGTCATGCGGCGCGCGGCGGGGAATCGAGAGTTTCAGGGCATGGGCACGACGGTGACGCTGGCTTTTGTGCGCGGCGCGCAGGTGCTGGTCGCCCATATTGGCGACAGCCGCGCCTATATGATCAGCGGCAGCGGGGGCTGGATCAGCCAGATCACCGACGATCACAGCTTCGTCGAGGCGCTCATGGCCGCCGGGCATATCACGCCGGAGCAGGCCGCTGTTCACCCGATGCGCAACGTGCTCTATCGCGCGCTGGGCCAGGTGGACGATACAGAGGCCGATCTTTATGTGCGCCCGCTCAGCGCAGGGGACTGGCTGATGCTCTGCTCCGATGGCCTGACCCGTCACGTCACAGGCGCGGAGATGGTTGGCGCTGTACAGACGGGCGCCACGCCCGACGAAGTGGCGCGCCGTCTGGTGGCCCTGGCCAACGAGCGCGGCGGCGAAGACAATATCAGCGTGGTGGCAATCGCCATGCAGCGCGCCGACGAGATCGTGCCGGGCGCGTGAGGCCCGCTTATGACAGGAAGAACTCCGTGCCGCAGAACTGGCAGGTGGCGATGCCCTTGCCGCTGAGCGTGATCGCTCCCCCGCAGTTGGGGCATTGCTGCAGGTCGCGGAGTTGCTGCGCGTCGCTCGAATAGAGCACCCCTTCGTCCCACTTCACGTAGCCGCTGAAGACGCCCAGCCCCACCAGGTCGTGCACCATGTCCTTGATGCGGTCGCGCGGGAGCTGAAGCTCGACGGCCAGCTCGTCCAGCCGCACCTGGCCGCGCGTCTGCACTACGTTCAATAGCTTGCGCTGCCGCGCCGCCTCAGCCTCTTGGCGCGCCTGCTGCCCGCCGAAAGCCAGCATGTACACGCCGCCGCCGACCAGCGGGGCCACCAGCACCAGCAGGGCGATGGCCAGCCCCAGGATGCGCGCCGGCCCTTCCAGGTCTTCGTTGCTGAACAGCCAGGCGGCAGCCAGCGCGCCGACGACCAGCCCCACCACGATCAGCATCACGCCCGCCAAGCGGTTGAGATTCATAGTCTGTCCTTTCGCCTGCCGAGATTAGCCAAAGCCGCGACTCCCGCCGCCGGAACCTCCTCCGCCGCCGCCTCCGCCGCCGCTGAACCCGCCACCGCTGCGACCAGAACTCTGCGGGCGGCTGGTCATCGCTTTCGACGCATCGTTGAGCATCCGCGTCAGGCCGCTGTTCATGGCGTTCAGCCCTTCGGTCAGCGAGCGACTCATGTCATTGAGTCCGCCCGGCCCGCCGAGCGAGAAGTCGCCCATCCCGCTCGGCCCGCTCATGGACACGGGGCGCACGGGCTGCCCGCGCCGGTAGCCGCCATGCCAGGGGCCGCCCAGGTACGTCGGGAAGTACCAGCCAGGCATGGCAGTCATGGCGGACGTCACCTGGCGCGCCAGCTCTTTCTCCAGGCCAAAGGCGATGGCGTAGGGCAGGGCCTCTTCAAACTTCGCCGCTGCCTCGGCAACATCCCCGTAGTGCTCGATATTGGCCAGGTAACGCTTGTAGGCGCGCCAGCGGGCCGCATCCTGCGCGCCTTTCGCAGTCTTGGCCGGCATGAACTCACCGGCAATGGCCGAGACCAGGCCGACGATACCCAGACCGATGGGCGGGACGATGATCAGCGGCGAGATCAGCGTGGCCTGCTGCAATAACCAGAACGCCACCGACGCCAGCACCATCACGGCCACGCCACCCCACGTCCACAGGCGGCGCGTCGTCTCTGGCGAGTGCGTGAAGTAACCCTGCTTGATCAGGTCGTCGTACAGTTCGCGCTTGATGACCGGGATGTGCGTGTAGAACTTGGTGCGTAGTTGGGAGAGCGTCGTCGTGTCGCGCCCTTTGGGGAAGAGGCCCTTCAGCAGCGTGCGCTCGTAGGGGCGCGGGTCCGCGTCGGTGGCATCGGTGCGATGGAACGTGAACTCTGTGCTGCTGAACAGGCCGGCGACACCGCTCTTCTCCTCCTGCTCGATAACCAGCAGGCCGCGCCGCGCCAGGTCCAGCAGCGTGGCCATGACGTCCTGCATGTCCGCCTTTTCGTCGAGCAGCAGGCCGACCACGCCGGGCCGCTCGTCCGAGGGCGGCTCGCTGAGATATTCGGGCACGACCAGCGCCTGCGGATCGCGCCCGTGTTTCAGGTAGCGGGTGAGCACAAACAGCACGCCACCCACCGTGAACAGGACGGTGAGCGCCAGCAGCACGAGCGACACGATCGGTTGCCAGTCCTCCAGGTAGGCTCGCTCGCGGTCAAAGGCGGCCTGCCACGAGGGTTTGGCCATGCGCGCGTCGTGCGGGTACTGCACGCGCACCTCGACCGCATCGCCGCGGCCCATCCTGCCGGGCGACTGCCAGGTGATGATATTGCCCTGAATGGTCTCCCGCCACGTGTCGGGGTAGCTCGCCGTCACCTGGGGCGGGCGGTCTTCGGGCAGGATCACCGTCACCTTAGAGGACAGCACGGGGAAGGCGCGGTCGCCGGGCACAGCCACCCAGTAAAGCTGGTCGCCGCCGCTGTAGGAGCGTAACGCCCCATGCACGGTGTAGCGGATGGCGATTTCGCGGCTCTCCCCGCTCTGGGCCTGGCGAGTGAAGTGATACTCGATGCTGTAGGCATCTCCCTCGTCGCGGGCGCAATAGGTGCCAGGGGAGCCGCTGCACGAGGACGTGAGCAGCGACCGGTTCTCATAGACCAGCACGCCAGAGATGCTTTCCAGGCGATCCCGGGGAATCTCGGCGAAGCCATAGCGGAACGGGCCGACTTCGACGGTGATCGTGTAGAACTCGGTGACCTGGAAGCGGTTGGCCGCCGTATCCATGTTCTCGATGGCGACATCGTAGCGATCCCAACGCAGGCTGCGCCCGTCGCTGACCGGCTCCTCAAAGAACTGGGCGACGGCGGCGATCACATTGCCAAAGAGGATGAAGCCGGCGATGAAGAGAACCTGAATGGCAGAACGACTCATGGCGCGTATTCCGATATGGTTGCTTATTGCCGGGCGTCAGCGTCCCATTCTAGCGCAATGCTGCCATCGGCGCACGCGAGGGTGTGCTGGGATGTATCTCACGATGGGAGCGAATGCCCAAACCGCAGAGGCGCAGAGGGCGCGGAGAAGAACTCACGGCCTCTCCATCTTTCCTCTGCGCTCTCTGCATCTCAGCGGTGCTTTTTTCTCCCTAGAACGTGTTATGAACTTTGGCAGGCGGGCAGCTCCCGTGCTTGCCCCCCATCCTCGGTCCTTCCCCCGCACGGGGGGAAGGAAGAAGCCCGTCCTGGCCCCTTCTCTCCGCTTGCGTGGGAGAAGGGGTCGGGGGATGGGGGCGTCTACCCGGCAGAAGTGCATAATACGCTCCAGAAATGAGGTGCGCCCGGCGCCGCTCAGCGGCGCGCGTCTGGCGGCGTGCGCTCCAGGGGTAGCTGGATGACGAAGGTGCTGCCGGGCAGCCGCTCCGGGTCGCAGCCCTCGCTCTCCACCCAGATGTGCCCCCCGTGCGCCTCGACGATTCCGCGACAGATGGCCAGCCCCAGCCCCAGCCCCCCGCCGCGAAAAGCCGTTTTGCTGGTCGTGTGAAGCTGCGTGTCGCCGGCGGTGTAGAAGCGGTCGAAGATCTGTTCCTGCTCGTCCGGGTCAATGCCGATGCCGGTATCCTGCACGCTGAGGATCACGGTGTCGTCATGGATGTCGCCGTAAATGGTGATCGTCCCGCCATCGGGCGTGTACTTGATGGCGTTGCCCAGCACGTTGCTGAGAGCCAGTTCCAGCAGGTCGGTGTCGGCGAAAAAGAGCGCGACGTTGCGATCCAGGCGGGCGCGCAGCGCGAGCTGTCGCTGTTCAGCGACTCCGGTGTAGTCGTGCAGGACGCGCTCGACGAGCGCCGGCAGCGAGGTCGGGCTGCGCTTGAGGTCGAGATGGTCGGAGGCGATGCGCGAGACGACGATGATCTCGTCAACGGCGCGGTGAAAGCGCTCGATGGAGTCGATCAACCCGCTGAGGCAGGCGTGCACTTCGGGGTCGCGGGCCATGAGTTCCTGGACGGCGGGCAGAGTCTGCACCAGGCGGCTGTAGCCGTAAACGGTCGTCAGCGGTGTGCGCAGCTCGTGAGCGGTTAGTTGGATGAAGTCCTCTTTGATGCGATCCAGGCGGCGCAGCGCGCGGTTGCTGGCCTCCAGCTCGCGCAGGCTGGTTTCCAGGCGGGTCAGCGTGTCCTGGGGCGCGTGCGGCGCGGTGCCGGTGACTGCGTTGCCGTAGAAGTCGTCCAGGAATCCTTCAACGCGCTCCACGAGTATCCGGTCCTCGTTCGAGTCGGCGATCCAGCCGTCCAGCCCGGCGGCGGAAGCGGCCTGGTGGGGCGGGGTGCGTCCGGGGGCGGTCAGCGCGACGATGGGCACGCCGCTCAGGCCGGGGGCTGTGCTCAGCCGCGCGGCGAGATGGTGCGCACGCGCATCGCGCAGATCGCCTTCGACCAGGATCAGGTCGGGGCGCGCGCGCTGAGCCTGCTCCATTCCGTCAAGCGCAGTGACGGCGAGCGCGACCTGATACCCGGCGCGCGACAGCGCGTGCCAGATACGGCTCCGGCGCGCGTCGTCGCGGTCAATGTAGAGAATGCCTGGCGGTCGAGTCATGGGCGGCCTCAGAGTGTGTGAGGAACACGCACCCGCTTATTGTACAGCGATAGCATCTTTCGCGGAATCTGGTTGGCGGCGGCGCGGGGCGTCCGAGGGTGTCTTCCGCGAATCGCAGAGATGCCGAGGGCGCAGAGCAGAGCGCTGAGACTCTTCGCTCTCTCTGCGCTCTCTCTGCGCACTCTGCGCCTCTGCGGTGAGGCCCTTGCTCTGATCGCAGCGCATCCGCTGACGCTCAACGCGCTTCGTCGGACGGATCGGGTGGCGCGGCGGACTCCTGGTCTTCTGCCGGGGAGCGCATCTGGTCGGTGGGCGTCTCGGCGCTGATCTTCGTCGGCGCAGAGGGCGGTGTGCCTCGCACGCGGCGCGTGGCACGGCGGTGCGGCGAATCCGGGTCTTGGGGCAGCACCACCTGCTTCATGCGCGGGATGTCGGCGGGTTCGGGCGGGGCAGGCGGGGCTTCGTCCGGCGGAGCCTGCGCTTCCCAGGCGGCCACGAACTCGCTCATCCAGGCGATTTCAGCGGTGAGCATCGCCGCGCGGTGAGCGAGCATGGCCGTGACGTGAAAGGGCGCGCCGCCATTTTGGAGCGTGTCCTGCCGTTCGCGGACCTGGGCCAGCCGCGAGGCGAGTTCCTGCCGGTAGGCGGCGAAAGCCGCGCGAATCTGATCCGGGCGCAGGACGTGCAGGTTAGCCAGTCCCAGCTCGAACTCGTCGGCGTGCTCGCGCGGCGTGCTGATCAGGTCGGCGACGGCGGTTTGCAACACGCCGAATCCCGCTGCGGTGATGCGGTACTGGCGGCGCGCGGTCTCGTCAGCGCCCGGCATGCTGCTGGTCTCGACCAGGCCCTGGCGCGCCAGTTTCTCCAGCACGTAGTACATGGACGACACGCCGATCTGCGTCCAGGCGCGTAGCCCACGCTGAGCGATGACGGTCTGCAAATCGTAGCCGTAGATGGGGCCTTCGGCGATGATGCTCAGGACAGCGAGTTCGGCGTCAGTCATGGCGACGTTCCCTGTGGGCGGCGCTGGCTGATCGGTGCTCTCGTGCACTCGATACCGGCGCGCGCAAAGTCGGATACAATACACCTGTGTAGCGTACACAAGCGCGGCCCCGAAGTCAATTGGGCGAGATACACCGGTGTCGAGTCGGGCGTGGAGAAAGGCTTGTGCGGATGCGGCGAATACATCTCGCGCGGGGTTGGGGCGGGCTGGCGCTCGTGCTGGCGGCGACTCTGGCCGCTTGCGGCGGTGCTGCGCCGCGCGACACGAGCCAGCCGACCAATACCCCTGTACCGCTGATCATGGCCTGGCAGCCGGCCCAGGCCGCCATCACTGCGGATAACCCCATCGTGGCCGTGAGCGGCGTCTTGCGGCTGCACCAGGGCACCGTCAATGACCTGGCGCTCTCGGCCAGCGGCGCGCGCCTGGCGACCACTGCCGCTGACAAGGTGGTGGGAGTGTGGAATCTCGCCGACGGAGAAACGCTATTCTTCCGCGAAAACCTGCCCGCGCGCCATGTGTTCTTCGGCCCTGGCGACGAGACGCTGATCACGGTGGATCGCGACGGCCTGGCGCGAGTGTGGTCGCTGGCGGTCATCCCGCCTCCCGCGGATGACGAGCCACTGGCCGAGTTCAGCGGGCACCAGACGGCGACAGCAGGGCCGGTCGCCCAGTCACCGGACAGGACGCTGCTGGCCTTCGGGTCGGAGAACGGCGACATCACGCTGTGGCGCGTGCCGCAGGGAGAGAGGATCGCCAACTTTCAGGCGCACCGGGAAGCTGTCGGCTTCCTGGCGTTCTCCCCGGACGGGCGCTACCTGGTCACCGTCGGCGCTGAGCGTGGCGTGCGCGTGTGGTCGGTGCCGTCGGGCGATCTGCTGCGCGCCGTGATTGACGCGGATCGCGTCGAGGTGGAAGCGGTCGCCACGCGGGCGGCCTTTTCGCCGGACTCCCGCCTGGTGGCTGTGGCCACGGACCGCGACCTTCAGGTGTGGACGCTGCCAGCGGGCGAACCATTCGCGTCCATCCCGCTCGCGCGGCACCAGGCGTCTCACCAGCTCGCCTTCTCACCCGACGGGCGCTGGCTGCTTGGCTGCGGCGCGCAGCCGACCCTGGGCCTGTGGGACGTGGCGACGCGGGAACAGGTCGCGCTGCTGCCGCTGCCAGAGCAGAACTGCCGCAATGCTATCTTCTCTCCCGATAGCGCACTGCTGCTGACGCTGTCTTCGCCGGGGCGCGATCTGTTCCTGTGGAATCTCACCAGCCTGCATGAGAGCCAGCCGGGCGGAAAACCGGTGCTTCAGCGCGCCGACCGCCGGGGGATGGGTCTGCCCGACGGCGTGTCGTTCTACGACATCGCCTGGCCGGGCGATGGACGCACGATCTTCGTGCTGGACGAGATAGGGCCGATCTACGCGCTGAGCGCGCGCGTGTCGTGAGTTAGCCGCAGGGCAGCGCGATCTGAGCGGCGTCCGGGCGTGGGACGTCCGGCACGCTGCCCCACTGGGTCAGCTCGAAGCGGAACTCGGCCCACCGATCCTGGTCGCGCCAGGTAGTGATCGCGCGCAGGCGCAGCAGCGCGCCCGTCCCGTCGTCGAAGGCCACTTCGCCGGACAGCGTCACCGTCTCCGCCGCCGCGATTGCCTGCTCCAGCATTTCGCTGCTCCCATAAGTGTTCAGGATACGCAGGGCGTCTTCAACCCGCGAGGCGAGGATATGCCGCGTCGCTTCTCGCCCGGCGACCGTCGCCTCTTCTGGCTTGGCGATGACGGCGAGCGTCAGCGGGGCGGCGGCGAGCGCGTCCTGGGCGGCGATCAGCCCGGCGAGGCCGTCGCCCAGCCCTGCCGCAGCCGGATCAGCGCTGGCGCAGGCGTAGCTGTTGCCCGTGACGCGGTAGACCGGCGCGGGCGCTGGCTGGTCGCCGGGCACCACATACATGACGGGCGTTCCCCCTTCGCCGAGCGCAGCCTGTAAGTCGCCCTCTGCATCAACCCGCAGCGTGTAATGCTGCTCGCTCGCGGTGTTATCGTCCGGCGCGCCGTCCGCAGTGAGGCGGCCCTGGCGCACGACGACCGTTGCTTCGTAGCCCACGCCCGCCGCGCCGAGGTCGTCCACGCCCTGGTTGGCGCGCCCGACGGCTCCGCGCTCGTCCACGGCCTGCATCAGCGCCACCGCGTCGTCCACCGTGTCCGTCGTCTCGCGCGCCTCGTCGAAGCTGGCGCACGCTGCCAGAGAAAGCGCCAGCAGCGCGCCCGCCAACCCAATCCGCGCAGAGAAGCTCATCCGCCGTATCCTTTCCGTCGCATGTGCGTTGCCCGTGTAACTGTATAGTCCCAGCCGCCGCTTGACAAATTCCGGGGTAGGGCACCCCGGAAGATCCGCGAACAACCTGTCGCCAGGGGAAGTTGGGGAATGCCCGCTGGACGCCTCACCCCCTAAATCCTCCTCCCCAGCCGAGCCAGAGGGGGGACTTTAATCGCGGTGCGGGGCCAGGGGGAGGGGCCTGCGACCACTGCCTGACAACTCGTTCGTGGACCCCGCCCCGGAAGTCAAGTTGCGGAGATGCCCGCAGGTTTGTACACTGTCCCCGACTGGTCAGGGGAGGAAGCGAGCGACGCATGATCGGGCAATCCCTGGGCAACCGTTATGAGATTCAAGAGCGCATCGGCGAGGGCGCGACCGCCGTCGTCTATCGCGGGCTGGATACGCGCCTGCAACGCACGGTGGCGATCAAAATGCTGCTGGCGCACGTGGACAGCACGACACGCCGGCGTTTCGAGCGCGAGGCGCTGGCCGCCGCCCAGCTCAACCATCCCGGCATCATGGCCATCTATGACGTGAATCAGGAAGGCGACCGGCCCTACCTGGTCGTCGAGTATGTCGAGGGCCGCCCGCTGTCTGACTTCATCCCCTCGCCGCCGGACGTGGCAGCCGAGTATGGGCGGCAGATCTGCCTGGCGCTGGACTACGCGCACCGGCGCGGCCTGATCCACCGCGACATCAAGCCGGCGAACATTCACATCACGCCGGACAATGTGGTGAAGATCATGGACTTCGGGCTGGCCATCTCCGGCGAATCCAAGCGGCTGACCGCGCTGGGGCGCATCGTCGGCACGCCTGCATATCTGTCACCCGAACAGGCGCAGGGCCTCGCCCTGACGTTTCACACCGACATTTACTCGACCGGCGTGGTGCTCTACGAGCTGGCGACGGGGGTGCTGCCCTTTGACGCGGACGACATCGGTCTGCTGCTGATCCAGCAGGTCAAGAAGACCCCCAGGCCGCCCCGCGAGCTGAATCCGGCGCTCAGTCCCGCCCTGGACGCGGCCATCCTCAAGGCGCTGGCCAAGCAGCCCGAACAGCGCTTTGAGAGCGCGCGGGCGATGGCCGACGCGCTGGCAGAGGCGGGGTCTCACGGAGATCGGACGCTCAACGCGGCGGCGGTGACGGCTGAGGGGCTGGAGTCGCAGGAAGACGCCTCCGCCAGCCCGGCCCCCAGCGCGCGCGGCAAGGTGCGCGTGGCCCTGGCCGACGATCACCGCGTGCTGCGCATGGGGTTGGCGATGATGCTCGCGGCGACCGATGAGTTCGAGGTTGTGGGCGAGGCGGACGACGGCGAGCAGGCGCTTGAGCTGGTGCGCACCGCCCAGCCGGACGTGCTGCTGCTCGACCTGAACATGCCCAAAGTCAGCGGCCTGGACATTCTGCCCCAGATTCGCCAGACCTGGCCGGGCATCAAGGTGCTGGTGCTGACCGGGCGCGCCGAAGACCAGTACATCATGCACGCGCTGCGCGCCGGGGCGCACGGCTACGTGCTGAAAACCACCGCCGAAGAGGAACTGATCCACGCGGTGCACGATGTCGCGGCAGGGCGGCTGGTGCTGGGGCAGGGCGTGGCCGAGCGCGTCGTCGAAGGCTACACCGCGCGCCCGGCTGCTGAGGACGATCAGCCGGGCGCGCTGGACCGGGCCATCCTGACCGGCGTAGCGGCCGGCAAGACCAACGACCAGATCGCCGAGCGACTGGGCCTCGACCCGCAGATCGTGGATCAGCAGCTTGCCCAGCTTATCGCCCAGCTTGGCGCGCGCTCGCGCGTGGAGACGGGGCTGATCGCGCTTCAGCGGGGGCTGGTTTCGCTCCAGGATTTGCAGCGCGACTGAGCCGTCGCCGGCAGCTCAGCCGGTCGCCAGCATGCCGACCGCCAGCTCAGTGAGCGGCTCCCCCTGCACCGGCTCAGCGTCCCCGTAGATCATGCGCGTGCACTGGCGCACGCGGCCCAGGTTGTGGTCGCTGGCCAGGATCAGGCTGCGCCCGTTGTTGTCGGGGATGTTGACGATGATGGGCTGGCCCTGAAGCTGTTCCAGGGCGACCAGCAGCAGCCGCTTCGCCGAGGCGATAGTCCGGCTCATCCAGGGGCCGAGTAAGGTGCTGTCGCCGTGCCGGTGCGCGAGCAGGTATCCCTCCAGCGCGCCGCTCTGATAGTCCACCCAGGCCGTGTCGGGGAACTCGTCCATCAGGCGGCCCAGGATGTGGCTGCGATCCAGCCCGAACGCTGTCCGATCGAAGGCGAAGACGGCCTCGCGATCCGCCGGAGCCATCCGCTGGGCGCGCGGCCCCAGGTAGGTGCTGGCTCGCCCCTCCCACCGCTCGATCTTGCCCACCGGGCGAAAATCCATGCTCCGGTAGAGTCGGCGGCCTGCCTCGGTCGCATCGAGCATGATCCGCTCGGTACCCCTGGCGATCAGGTGATCGAGCGCGGCGCGCATCAATTGCCGGCCCAGGCCCAGCCGCTGGCGCTCCGGCGCGACCAGAACCATGCCGACCCAGGCCAGGGCGGTGCCGTAGGAAGTGGTGCTCACCGTGCCGACGATGCCGCTTTCCTCTTCATCCAGCACGAAGCAGCCGTCCGGCGACCAGTGCAGCAGCCGCGCCCAGTGGGCGGCGTCTTTCTGCCAGCCGACGCGCCCGGTGAGGGCGAGCGCGCCGGGGATGTCGTCCAGGGTCATGCGGCGCAGCACGCGATCCGGCTCGCGGCTGGGCTGGTAGCGTCCCTGCCAGGTCAGGCTCATGAGGTCTCTCGGTCGCGCAAGTGATAAAGGGTTGTTGGTGATTGGTTTTGGTTGGTTATCAGTTGTCAGTTTTCAGAGACCGTTTCAGAAGTCGTGCGCCTGCCGTTGCCCCCCATCTCCGGCCCTTCCCCCGCGAGGGGGGAAGGGAGAAAAGCGCGCCCGCCAAGCCCCTCCCTCCTTGTAGGAGAGGGGCTTGGGCCGGGGGTCACGACCTCCCCAACGCCCTCTCGCTCAGCGGCTGCGAAGTCTGCGCGAACGGCCATTCTCCTGATCTGAACGCCGCTGAGTGCCCAACGACCGACAACTGACTTCACCCCCGCCTAGCCAGGCGTCGGTGTCAAGGTCCAGGTGGGCGTCAGGGTTGGGATCAGCGCCGCGTCGGGGAAGCTGCCCTCGGCGAAAGGCAGCGTCAGCGTGGGCGCGGGCGTAGGCATGGGCGGTGGCGCAGCCTGGTTATTGACATTGATGCGCACATCGCGCCGGACGAAGCGCCCGTACTGGTCAATGGCAATCAGCCGCAGCGTGTACGGCCCGTTTTGCAGCACGCGCGTGTCAAGCTGCCCCAGCAGAGCGTTCGGCTCGCGGCGCTCTTGCGGGTCTACGATCAGCGGCTCGCTGAAGGCGGTCGGGCTGTGCCCGATGCCGTAGCGGATTTCGTAGCGGCTAAAGTTGGGCATGGTGATGGTGCCCATCACCTGGATCACGCCCTCAACGGGGGCGTCCTGGGCTGGAGCAGAAAGCACCACGTAGGGGCGCGGCTCTGCCGGATTGCAGTACTCAGTCGGCGGCGGCATGATCGGCACTTGCAGGCCGCGCTGCGCCAGCCAGGCGTTGCCCGCCGGGTCGTTGTTCAGCCAGTTGTAGGCGGACGAATCGCTGATCGCCAGGAAGGTGCGATACTCCGCCTCGCCCGCGCAGGAATCGTTGGCCAGCTTCTGCGTGAAGGTGTCCACGTAGAGCGAGCGATAAATGTCCTGATCAGGGCCGGGCGGCGGCGCGTTGCTGACGAAAAGCTCCACATAAGTGCGCCCGGCGCATTGCGGCGAGGGCACTGTGCCGGAATCGCGGCAGACTTCGGCCTGAACGACACCGGGCGGCGGCTGGAAGGACTCGACGGCCAGCCCGGCGTGCGCCGCTTCCATGATCTCGTTCCAGATGGGTGCCGCGCCGAAGTAGCCGCTCAGGCCGGTCATCGGGCTGTTGTCGGAGTTGCCGACCCACACGCCGACGGCATACTGCGGCGTATAGCCGATGGTCCACACGTCGCGGCTATCGTTGCTGGTGCCGGTCTTGACCGCCACCGTGCGGCCCCCTTGCAGCTCCAGCGGCCAGCCGCGCCCGAACTCTTCGGCGCGCGCTGCTCCGTCGGAGAGGATGTTGGTGATCAGGTAGGCGTACTCAGGCGGCACGATTTGCTGGCCGGCCTGCCCGCCGGCGCGGTAAATCTCATTGCCTTTGCTGTCTTCGATATAGACGATGGAGAATGGCTCCACGCCCACGCCGTTGTTGCCCAGCGCGGCGAAGGCAGCCACCATGTCGAACAGCCGCACCTCAACGGCGCCCAACGCAGTGGGCAGCCCGGCATTGCGCTCAACCGGGTTGCCGAGCGGGAAGCGGATGCCGAAGCGCGTCGCCAGCTCGGTGAAGCGCAGCAAGCCGGCCTGTTGCAGCACCTTGACGGCAGGGACGTTCAGCGAGTTGCCCAGGGCTTCGCGGGCGGTCTTGGGGCCGTGATACTGGTTGTCGTAGTTGGTGGGGACATAGCCGTTGAAATCTGTGCGCACGTCCCACAGCACGCTGGCCGGGGTCAGGTAGCGGCCCTGCTCGTCGGGCATGAAGGCCGTCAGGTAGACGAAGGGCTTGATCGCCGAGCCGGGCTGCTGGGCGGTGAAGGCGATGTTGACCTGCCCGTCAATATCTTTGTTGTTGTAGTCGGCGCTGCCCACCATGGCCAGCACCGCCCCATTCCTGGGATTCATGACCACTGCCGAGGCGTTGCGTGCGTTGATGCCGCGCGCCTGAAGCGCGCCCAGTTGGCTGGCGATGGCGCGCTCCGACGCAGTCTGAATGGCCTCGTCCAGAGTCGTATAGACGCGGTAACCGGCGCTGTAGATCGCCTGTGGGCCATAGGTGTCTTCAAGCTGCTGCCAGACGTAGTTCACGAAATGGGGGTGAATGAACTGGTTGGCCGGCGGCGTGAACGTCTTGGTCTCCACCAGGGCCAGCTCCAGGGACATTTCCTGGGGTTCGGGCGTGTTGGGCGTGGTGTAGTAGTAGAGCGTGGTGCCGTTGGGCTGCGGGCGGGCGATGATGCACAGCGATCCGCCGCTGGGCACGCCCCATTGCGTCGTGTCGTCGTGCTGGATGGCGATGCAGCCGGTGCCGTTGGCCTCCGCCATCAGGCGCAGGACGGTGCGCATCCGCTGGATGGCCGCTTCGCGGTTGACCACCGGGTCGTAGGTGGCCGGCGACTGGGGCAGCCCGGCCAGGAACGCCGCCTCGATGGGGTTGAGTTCGCTCGCCGGCTTGTCGAAATAGGTCTGCGCGGCTGCCTCAATGCCATAGGCGAAGTTGCCGTAGAAGATCTCATTCAGGTAGATCTCGAGTATCTCGTTCTTGGTGTACTTGCGCTTGATCTCCGAGGCGACGATGATCTCGACGATCTTGCGCTCGGCGGTGCGCTGCGAGGCGAACTCCGTCTCCAGCACCAGGGCGCGCGCAAGCTGCTGGGTGATCGTGCTGGCACCGGGGCCAGAGAGCACATCTCCGGCGCGCAGGTTGTTATATGCCGCGCGCACGATGGCGAGCACGCTGAAACCAGGGTCCTGGTAGAATGTCTCGTTCTCGGTGGACACGGTGGCGTGGATCAGCCAGGGCGAAATCTGGTTGAGCGGCACCACTTTGCGCTGGCCGGTGTCCGGGTTGTTAAACTCGGCCAGCGTCGCCCCTTGCGCGTTGAGGATGAGCGTGGTCTCAAAGCCCGACGCGCTCTCGTGCAAGGACGCGACAGCCTCGGCGTACTGGTCCACCTTGTACAGGTAGTAGCCAATCATCAGCAGCAGCACGAGCAGCGTGAGCGCCATGCCGCCGATGATGCCGAAGATGCTGAAGCGGATGCCCCACTTGACATAGGTGTTGCGGTTGTGCGCCGCGCCGAGCGCCGCGCTGTAGTCCGGCTGAGGGAACGCGCCGATGGGCGGCTTGGGCGGATGCGGCGGCTCGGCAGGCACGGCGCGCAGCTCTCCGTGCGTCATCGTCTCCCTGGCAGCGACGGCCACCGAGCGGATCGTCTGCTGGTCGGGCTGCGGGCCGCTGAGGCCGTGCGGCATGGTGATCAGGTTCGCCGCTGCCGCGTCTACCTCCTGCCCTTTTTGCAGAGTGGGCGCGTCGGAGCGGCGCACCGGCTCCAGGAATGGCGTGTGGGGCGAGACGAGCGTCGCGCCGGGGTCGTCCTGCGGGACGCGCAGGGGCAGGGGGGCGCTCTCGTCGCCCGGCCCGCCTTCCACAGACTCCAGCGTGACCTGGTCGTCGGCCAGCCCGGCGGCGGACTCGACGACGACTTGTTGCATGCCCGTTTCCGTGCGCACGGCGCTGCCGCGCACGCGCTGCTCGTAGCCGGGCGGGTTGGCCGGGACCCATGCCTGCCCGTCGTAGTGGTACCAGCGATCGGATTCCAGGCCGAGCATCCACCATTGCCCGTCTTCGCCGAGGATCATCAGCCCGCGCAGCTCGTCCTGCAACGCTTCGCGGGTGATCTCTCCGGCCTGGTAACGCTCGCGCAGCGCCCTGACCTGCTGCTCGACCTGCTCGAAACGTGACGGGTCTGGGGCGGGCGCTTTTTGCTCTTCGACAGGCGACTCGCTGGGGGTGTCCGTGGGCAGCGGCGTGTCTTCGGGCAGCGGCGCGCTGCTGGCGGCGGCGGTCGCATCGCCTGCCGCGCCCGCGTCAGCCGGCCCTGGGACCGCCTCTGCGCCCGCCTCTTCCGGCTGAGCTTCGTCAGAGGCGTGAATCTCCGGGATGGTCTTGTCGGCCCCGTCCAGCAGCGCGTCAACTTTTGCCTCAAGCGGCGTGAACCAGTCGCCGCGCTCGCGTGGCGAGACTTCCTCTTGCGGAGCTGCTGTCTCGCTCGTCGCCGGGGGTGTCGCCCGTTCCGGCTCCGGTTTGAGAGGGGGCTGGGGCGTGAACCAGGTTTCGACCACGACCGGGCGCGACGATCCCTCCTCGACCGGCGGCTCGTGCCACAGGTCGCCGGGCTGCGCGCCTTTTTCCTGGCCGGAAGCAGGTGCCGTGCCGGGCGGCGTCGGGTCGGGCCTGGCTGCGTCTTCTGGCGGCACTACCGGCCTGTCTTCAGGGTGATCCACAATCCCGCTCCCTCGAAAATAGCCAACAGGCGTCAGCGGTCAGCAAGAACAGGCCCGTCGCTCGTCAGTCGTGCAAGGCCTGCTGTGACGACCGCGCTTGCCCCGCTCCTCTCGATCTTACCACCATCGCCGGGCAATGTACATTCGGCGAGCTGCCACAGGATCACTGCCGAGGCACAGAGCAGAACCTTAAGCCCCCCTCGCTTTTCTCTGCGCTCCCTGCGCCTCTGCGGTTCAGAGACCCCTCGAACGGCCTCTCAGCTTGTGACGGGCTGGGGCCGGCTGGCGACCAGCACCGTCCACTCGCCCTTCTGAGTGACGGCGCCATCCTGGTTGACGATCTTCACGTCGAAGGTCACGAAGCCGCCGCCGGCCTGCTTCATCTCGCGCCGACCGGTCACCTTCACCTGGGCGCGCAGCGTGTCGCCGATGAACACCGGCGCGCGGAACTTCCATTCCAGGCTGGTGAAAGCGATCACGGTGCCGTCCAGGAAGCCCATCTGGTAGGCCAGACCGCTGGCGATGGACAGCCCCAGCAGCCCGTGCGCGACGCGCCTGCCGAACTGCGTGCCCTGGGCGTAGGTTTCGTCGGTGTGCATCGGGTTGAAGTCACCGGAAAGGCCCGCGAAGCCGGTGATGTCGCTTTCGGCAATCGTCCGGCCATTTGTCTCCAGGCTCATCCCCTCGCTGAAGTCTTCGAAGTAGAGGCCGCGCGGCGCGCGTTTCTGCTCTGCCATGTGCTCCTGCCTTGTCAAGCTGACCTGTCACAGTGCCCGCAATAATTGGGGAAAATAAACCAGTGGCGATTGTAGCGCATGGGGCGCTGTGGCGAAACTTCGCCCCATCACCCGCTCAGCGGCTCTTTGAAGTCGTAGATACCGTCGCGCAGCGCCCAGCGCCCGTGACCGCGCGGGCAAATGACCGCCTCCCCCTCATCGCGCAGGGGCGCGCCGCAGTGTACACACTTGAACAGCGGGCCGTCGAGCGCCGCCGGCGGATGAGCGCCCACCGCCACATTGCGCGTGAAGACGCTCGGCGAGAACGGCGCGAGCTGGCCGGTGGGTTGCAGCAGCCGGTCGAGCATCACCAGCAGCCGCAGTGGAAGGCGCTCCTTGAGCAGGCCCAACCGGAAGTACGACAGCGCCAGCCGCCGCCCGGTGCAGAAGCCCGCTTCAGCCAGGCAGCGCGCCATATACGCCGGGTGAAAGTCGAAGTTGAGCGCGACGAACTCGACCGGCTCCTGGTCGAACGGGTTCCAGGTCTGGCGGCGCAGCGCGTAGCGCAGGATGGCTTTGAGGTTGCGCTTGTTCGCATATTCGAGGATGAAGGACGCGCCGGGGGCCAGAATCGCCCGCACCTGGCGCAGCGCGGCGGGCACGTCGGCCATGTGGTGGATGACGCGCTCCATCACCGCCGCGTCGCAGCTTCCTTCAGCCAGCGGCAGGCGGTAGATGTCGGCGGCGACGTATACGTAGCGCCCCCCGCTTCCCAGATGGGCCTGAGCTTCGCGCAGCATGGTGCGCGAGTAGTCGAGGACGATCACCTGGTCGAACGCGCTCAATTCGCCGGTCATGCGCCCGAACCCCGCGCCGAGGTGAGCGCAGCGCCGTCCACCCGCTGGCAGCAGCCGGCGCAGCGCCGAGCGTTCGCTCAGGTCTTCGTATTCGCGCCCGCGACCCTCCCAGAAGTCGGTGCGATAGCCCGATCCTTCGTAATCGCAGACGGGGGGCGTGTCGTTCACAGGGGCCTTCCTTCAGGGAGCGCCGGGTCTTGGGCTGATGCGCCAGTCCTGCCATCACGCGCCCATCATAACACCGGCGGCGAGAGGCGGTCAACGCGGCCCGGCAAGGGAGTGTTTCGCGGCGGGGACGAAGGTGCCTGGACCGCAGAGGTGCAGAGGGCGCAGAGAAGAACCACAGCGCTCCCCCTGCTTTTCTGCGCGCTCGCCGCGCCTCTGCGCTGATGTATTGCCCTAGAGTGTGTTATGCCCTAACCCCTATCCCCCGGCCCCTCCCCGCAAGGAGAGGGGCCACAGGGTGGGGTCAAGGTGCCGCCTCTTGATCAGCGCGCTGGCTGCGCGGCGAGCGGCAGGCCCGCCTCCTGGCGCAGCAGCGCGGCTTTGTCGGTTCGCTCCCAGGCCACGTCGAGATCGTCGCGGCCAAAGTGCCCGTAGGCGGCCACCTGGCGATACTGCGGCTTGCGCAGGTCAAGGTCGCGGATGATCGCCGCCGGGCGCATATCGAAGTGCTTGTTGATCAGGGCGATGATCTGCTCGTCGGGGATGGTGCCGGTGCCGAAGGTCTCAATGGCGATGGATAGCGGATGCGCCACGCCGATGGCGTAGGAGACCTGTAGTTCGAAGCGCGCGGCCAGGCCCGCCGCGACGATGTTCTTGGCGATGTAGCGGGCCATGTACGCACCGGAACGATCCACTTTGGTCGCGTCCTTGCCGGAGAACGCCCCGCCGCCGTGCCGGGCGATGCCGCCGTAAGTGTCCACAATGATCTTGCGCCCGGTCAAGCCGGCGTCGCCGAGCGGTCCGCCCACGACAAAGCGCCCGGTGGGGTTGACGAAATAGCGGGTTTTTTCGTCCAGCAGGTGGGCCGGGACGACTGCGCGGACGACGTGCTCCAGCACATCCTCGCGGATCTGTTCGCTGGTCGCTTCGGGCGCGTGCTGCGTCGAGACGAGCACGGTGTCCACGCGCTTGGGCTTGCCATAGGAGTATTCGACCGTGACCTGGCTCTTGCCGTCCGGGCGCAGGTACGGCATCACGCCGTTGCGCCGGACTTCGGCCAGCCGCCGGGTCAGCTTGTGGGCGAGCACGATGGAGAGCGGCATCAGTTCTGGCGTCTCGTCGCAGGCGAAGCCGATCATCATCCCCTGGTCGCCCGCGCCCAGCGCGTTGAGCTGCTCTTCGTTCAGCTCGCCCGTCCGCCGTTCCAGCGCGCTGTCCACGCCCTGAGCAATATCGCCAGACTGCTCTTTGATGGACACGATCACCCCACAGGTGTCCGCGTCGAAGCCGAACTTGCCGCGCGTGTAGCCGATCTCGCGCACGACATCGCGGGCGATGGTGCCGATGTCCACATAAACGGACGTAGTGATCTCGCCCATCACCACGACCAGCCCGGTGGTGACGGCGGTTTCGCAGGCCACGCGCGCCTGGGGATCGCCGGCCAGAATCGCGTCGAGCACGGCATCGGAGATCTGGTCACAAATCTTGTCCGGGTGCCCTTCGGTGACCGATTCCGACGTGTAGAACAACTGAGGAGACGACATGAAGGTGGTGCCGCTATTATTGTTCACGGTGACTCCTTTACGGTTAGTACCTGGCCCGGCAGGAACGAAAGACGCCCCCTGTCACACTCTGTCAGGGGGCGTCATCACGCTCAGGAGGCCTCAATGATCAGGCGCATGAGGTCACCAGACAACGCTCTCATCTTCCAGAAAACCTGACGGAATTGGCACCGTTCTTCGGTGGGCAACTTGCCTGAGCCAGCCGAAGAGGTTGCCGCGGCTTCATGGGGCCGGTCCCTCTGCCGCTCTGGATAAGAGTGTTTCCAGGTATACGATTGGTATTCTGCTCCCATGATAGCACTGGATAGGCTGCCGCGCCAGTGGCAACAAAGAGCGGGGTACGTGCGAAGGCTGACAGCGACTTGCCGGGCGGGGGTGAGGTCAGCCAGGGCGCAGCAGAGCAGCGCCCCTACTGCCTGACAGGTTTTGCGCGCACCCGGGCCGCGCTCGGCGGGTGCAGGTGAGGCGCGGATGCTGCTATACTATGCGCGGTTGGCTTGGCGCGGTGCACCAGGAAGCGGCGGCTTGATGACTCTCGATCTGGCGTCTATTGACGCGGTTGCTCTGGACATGGACGGCGTGCTGTGGCGCTCGTCGCTGGTTCTGCCGGGTATTGCGGACTTTTTCGAGTTCTTGCGGCAGCGCAGCATCGCTTTTGCTTTCGTCACCAATAACAGCACGACCAGCGTGGCGGCCTATGTCGAGCGCCTGCGCGCCCTGGACATTCCAGCCCGCCCGGAGCAGGTCGTCACTTCGGCGGTGGCGACGGCGGACTACATGAGCCGTCATTACCCCGCCAGCACACCGCTCTACATCATCGGCGACAACGGTATTCGCAGTGCCCTGGCCGGGCGCGGCTTCCGCGAAGACCCGCCGAATGCGCAGGTCGTGGTCGTGGGGTTGGATACTGCCGCGACGTTCGACAATTTCAGGTTGGCGACGCTGCGCATCCGCGCCGGGGCAGACTTCATCGGCACCAATGGCGATCGCACCTTCCCCACGCCGGAGGGGCTGATCCCCGGCAACGGGGCGCTGCTGGCGCTCCTGGAGACGGCGACCGATGTCGCGCCGGTGGTCATCGGCAAGCCGGAGCGCGTCATGTTCGACGTGGCGCTGGAGCGCCTGGGGACAGCGCCGGAGCGCACGCTGATGGTCGGTGATCGCATCGAGACGGACATCGTGGGCGCGCAGCGCGCCGGCTGGCGGGCGGCCCTGGTGCTGACCGGCGTGGCTACAGCAGAGCAGGCTGCTGCCGATGGCCACGCTGATGCGGTCTTCGAGTCGCTGGCGACGCTAGGCGCTGCGTGGAAAGCAGTGCTCCGCTGAGGCAGCCGGGCCGAAGCGGGCGAGTGATAATGGGACAGGGAGGTGGCAAGATGGAGCACAGGACGTTCAGATGGGCGCTGGCCATAAGTGGCGCGGTGGGCATATTGGCCGCATTCGCGCTGGCAGCCCTGGCTCTTGCGGTGAGCGCAGCGTCAGCAGCGCGCGCAGCAGAGCCTGGGGCCGGCCCGTTGATTGTGACTCCGGTTCCGGCTGGCTCATCCGGCGAATGGACGGTCGGCGAGCTGACTTTTGAGAGCCGCTACCCGGATGGGTTTGTGTTCACGGCAGAGATCAGCAGCAGTGCCGGGCCGATTGTGCGCGGGCGCGTCACCTGGTCGCTCGCGCCGGGCATGCAGCGCAGCGCGCCCTTCGAGATTGACCCGCACACTGGCCACCTGGTGGCTGAGTGGCAGCCCGGCCCCGGCGATTCGACGCCGCCCTGGTTGGGGCTGACCTACACCTGGGCGGTGGGCGATGCGGCGGGCAACTCGCTGGAGACCGAGCCGCGCTATGCCGAGTATGCCGACACCAGCCGCCAATGGCTGCGCAGCGAGAGCGAAGACATCATCGTGTTCAGCCAGGGGCTTCCCGCAGAGGTCAACGACCTGACGCTGAAGGCGATGGCCGAACAGCGTGAGACGTATCGCGCCGCCTGGGGCGATCTGCTCCCCTATCGTCCGCGCGCCATCCTCTTCGGCGACCTGGACGCCTGGCGGGAATGGCAGATCGGCCAGATGAGCGCCAGCATCGCCGGGCTGACGCGCAGCGAGTGGGGCGGCACCGTCCAGCGCGTGACGGGGGCGGGCGTGGGTGACATCGCCTATGGCACGGTCCTCCACGAGATCGCGCACCTGTACCAGGACGCCTTCACCTTCATGCCGGCGGGCACCTGGTTTATCGAGGGCAACGCCACCTTCTTCGAGCTACAGCAGTATTACGACTACGAAGCAGCGGTGCGGGTGCTGGCGGCGGCGGGGCAACTGCCCGCCCTGCTCGACGGCACAGGGCCGGGCGTGAGCGGTCGCGACGCGCGCCGGGGTTACGACATCGGCTATACGTTCTGGGTCTGGCTGACGGATAATTATGGCCTGGAAGGGCATCGCCAGCTCATCACGCTGATCAAAGAGGGCGTCGGGCGCAACGACGCTATCGAGCAGGTCACCGGGCTGACTACCGCCGAGGTTGAGCGCCGCTGGCGAGTCTGGCTGGGCGCATCGCCCATCGCCCCTACGCTGGTCCCAACGCCGGCCTTCTTCTTCCTGCCATCGCCCACACCCCACGTGGTCGGGAAGTGACGGCTGGTGGTTGGTGAGAGCAGCAGCCAGGGGACTCGCCGCTTGCCGTCTTCTGGGCGTTGCCCGATGCGCTGCTCTGCTGCACTCTTGGCGGACTGATGCTAGGATTGGAGTGTCCGGCGGTCGGTGAGGGGAGGGGCCTATGAGCAGGCAGCAGGGTAGTCGCAGGGCGCGCTGGGCGCTGATCGCGGCGCTGGCGCTCGGCTTGCTGGCAGCGTGGGGCGTGCGCGGCCCGGCATCTGCCCAGGACGGCGAAGGCGAAGGGGACGAAGAATACCCGATCATCTTCGGGCACCAGGCCGAGGTTATCTTCCCGGCGGTGATTCGCTGCATGGTGGGCGTGAACTCCGTGCTGGACGACATTGAGTCGATCTCCCTCGTCGTCAGCCAGGAAAGCGGCCTGGATCACACCTTCGCCATTGACCCTGAAGCAGCCCTGGTGCCGGAACACAGCGGCGGCGTGGCCAACCAGTTCGTCTTCGAGTGGTATCTCGACGGCGAGCTGACTCCTGCGCTGTTTGAGGCAGTGGACTATCGCTGGGAAGTCGCGGTGCGCGGCCAGCCGCTCGCGGAAGCCGAGGGCTTCTTTCTGGCCGTGGACAGGCGGGCAGGCTTCTGGCAGGTGGCAGGGCGTCCGCCGGTGCTGCTGCGCTGGCTCAATCCCAGCCTGGCCGGGCAGATCGTGTGGGGCGAGGTCATGGCAGCCTATGGGCTGCTGGATCGCCAGACGGACGGCCCCCCGGCCTTCGAGTTCGCCATCTACGACCCGGACGCGCGCCTGTGCGAATCCGTGCGCGACGAGGTGACCGGCGAAATGCGCGAGGTGGTGCAGGCGCGCGACGACCTGGTGGAGTATCCGTGCTCGGCTGATCTGTACGAGCGGGTGTACGCCCGTTCCGGCATCACCTTCGTGCAGCGGCCCACTTTCGGCCTGGCCGAGCTTGAGGATACGCTGATCGCGGCGATGGTCGGCCAGACCTACGGCGATCTGTGGGCGGGGGCGGGCGTGCCAACCTGGTTCGAGAGCGGGCTGGCCGCGCTCTACCGGCTGCGTCCCGGCACCGCTGCGCTGGAGCTGGCGCGCAGCGCCGCGCGCACTGGGGGACTCTTCCCGCTCGATGCATTGCAGGCTTCGCTGCCAGAGTCGGCGACTTATGCCAGCCGCGCCTTGTGGACAGCGCAGGGTTACACGCTGGTGCTGATGCTCGCCGACCGCTACGGGGCGGATGCTCCCTTCGACCTGGCCCGCGCCGCCGGCGAGCAGCCTGCCGGGTTCGCGGGCGCTCTCAGCGCGCTGACGGGCGGCGATCAGCAGGCGTTGTTCGATCGCTGGCAGCGCTGGTTGTTCACGGAAGATGCGCTGCGCGTCGCCGGGTGGACGCCTTACATGCCGCAGATGCCCGTCCCTACGGCGACGCCGACCGCCTCGCCCGTCCCCCCGACGCGCACGCCGACCGTGACGCGCACGCCGACCCTCACGCCGACGGAGCGCGTGCCTGGCGTGGTGCCGCAGACGGTCGTCGTCCTGCAGATTTCGCCGACGGCCCGCCTTGCGCCGACCAACACGCCCCTCCCGCCAGGCAGCCTGCCCCCGGCTGCCCCACGCCAGCCGGCGGGTGAGGAGGGCAGCAAGGGTCTTGACCCGGTAGTGGTGGGTATTGTTGTCGCTATCGCCGTGCTGGTTTTGCTGCTGGCCGCGACTCTCTTGGCCGGTCGGCGGCGCACCTGAGCCGGGGAGAACTGAGAGCACTGTGACCCAACCCCTGATCTACGATCTGAGCCTGGACGAGCTGACCGCGACGCTGCGTGGCTGGGGCGAGCCGGCCTATCGCGCCCGCCAGGCCTGGGAGTGGCTGTACCAGCACAAGGTGGACGACTTCGCCGTCATGCTGAACCTGCCCCAGGCGCTGCGCGAGCGGCTGGCCGCTGAATTTCGGCTGCACGGCCTGGCGCTGGAAGCTGAGCAGCGCTCCAGCGACGGGCAGACGGTCAAGCGTTTGTGGCGGCTGCCGGACGGGCAGATGATCGAGAGCGTGCTGATGGCCTATGACGACGAGCGGCGCACGGCTTGCATCAGCACGCAGGCGGGCTGCGCGATGGGCTGCGTCTTCTGCGCGACCGGGCAGATGGGCTTCGCCCGGCACCTGACCGCCGGGGAGATCGTCATCCAGGCGGTGCAGTTCGCGCGCCTGCTGGAGGCGGAAGGCGAGCGGCTGAGCAACGTTGTGCTGATGGGCATGGGCGAGCCGCTGCACAACTACGAGGCTTCGCTGGCTGCCATCCGCCGCCTCAATGACGAGCGCGGGCTGGCCATCGGCCAGCGCCACATCACCCTGAGCACGGTTGGTCTGGTGCCCCAGCTTCGCCGCTTCGCCGACGAGGGCTTGCAGGTGGGGCTGGCGATCAGCCTGCACGCAGCGACAGACGAGGAGCGGAATAAGCTGCTGCCGGTCAACCGGCGCTGGCCGCTGGCGGCTCTGCTGGACGCTGCCCGCTATTACGTGGAGCGCGTGGGCCGCCGCATCACCTTCGAGTGGGCGCTGATCGCCGGCGAAAACGACACAGTGACCCAGGCCGAGACGCTGGGCAGGCTGCTGAGCGGCCTGAAATGCCACGTCAACCTGATCCCGCTCAATCCCACGGGCGGGTACGCGGGGAAGCCTTCTGACCCGGCGCGTGTCGAGGCGTTCCAGGCCGTGCTGCGCGCCTATCACGTGGGCAGCACGGTGCGCGTGCGGCGCGGCATTGACATTCAGGCCGGCTGCGGCCAGTTGAAGGCCGAGGTCGCGGCCCGCCGGCGCGGGGCGCGTGCCGAGCGAGCAGGAGGAGACTCATGATGACTGTGACGGTGCGCTTTTTCGCCAGCCTGCGCGACGTGATGGGCGAAGCGCAGTGCGAGCTGGCGCTGCCCGCCGGCGCGCGCCTCAGCGACCTGATCGCGCACCTGGTGGCGCGTCACCCGGCGCTGAACGGCTACCAGGAGTCGTGGCATTTCGCCATCAACCAGGCCCATGCCGAGCCGGATGCACCGCTGCGCTCCGGCGATCAGGTGGCCATCTTCCCGTATGTCGCCGGCGGATGAAGAGGGGACGTGCCATGAGCGAGGAGATACGCGAGCGCCTTGAGCGCTTCACCGCTGAGCGCCAGCGCCAGAACGCGCGCATCCTGGCGGCGGATCACCTGGGCATCCGGCGCTTCTTCAACCTGGACGAGGCCGCATACCGGGGCGGGGCGCTGGACGCCAAAACGAAGGAGATGCTGGGGCTGGTGGCGTCGCTCGTGCTGCGCTGCGATGCCTGCGTGGACTATCACCTGATCCAGTGTGTCAATCTTGGCGCGACGGAGGCCGAGCTGGTGGAGGTCCTCAACGTGGGGCTGATCGTCGGCGGCTCGATTGTCATCCCCCACCTGCGCCACGCTTTCGACACGCTCGACGTGCTGCTCGCCCAGGGGGCCGGCTGACACTCGCCGGGGCGCGGCTCATTGGGGCTGCGAGCAAATTGCCGGCCCATCCTGCCCCCTCTCTCCATTCGAATGGGGAAGGGGCGGCGCGTCAGCGCAGTGCCCCGCCCTGACAGGTTTTGCACGTATCCGGCTGCTCCTCTTCCATTCGCGCAGCGCGGGGGAAGGGGTCGGGGGATGGGGGGTGATGAAGAACCAGTCCCGGCAGGTTATCCGCAGGCCCTGCCTCATTCCCCGCACGGCACCCAGAACCCGAACAGGCTGCCTTTGTCGGGCGTGCTCTCGAAGTAAACGCGCCCGCCATGATACTCGATGGCAGCCTTGACGACCGTCAGGCCCAGCCCGACCCCCGATGCCTGCTCCATCCCGGCGTTGGCGGCGCGGAAGAACGGCTCGAACAGGCCGCGCTGCTGCTCGACAGGGATGCCGATGCCGTTGTCCTCGACTTCGAAGACCAGCGCCTGCTGCCCGCTGAAACGTTGCAGCCGCGCGCGCACCTCGATGCTGCCCCCGACTGGCGTGTACTTGATGGCGTTGTGCAGCAGGTTATAGGCCGCGTGGTACAACTGCACCCGGTCGCCCCGGATGGTTGGCAACTCATCGGGACAGTCCAGCTTCAGATGCTGAGTCTTCGCCTCAAGTTCGGGGCGCAGCGCGTCTATGGCCTGCTGCGTCAGGTGGCACCAGTCCACTGTCTCCAGGGTGCGGCGGCGCGCCTCGATCTTCTCCAGGGACAGAACCTGGTCAACCAGGCGCTCCATGCTTTGAGTCGCGTCGCGGATGCGCAGCAGGTCTCTGGCGTCTCGCGGGTCGGTCGTCGTGCCAGGGCGGGCGAGCAGGCGCTCAACCAACAGGGTGATGCGCGTCAGGGGGCCGCGCAGGTCGTGCGAGGCCAGGCGGATCATCTGCGACTTGATCTGTTCCAGGCTTTGCACATCGGCGAAGAGGCGGGCGTTGGCCAGGGCGATCCCGGCTTGCGTGGCGATGGGGCTGATCAGACGCACGTGCTCCGGCCCGTAGAAGCCGGGCTGCGTCGAATCCAGCGCGAAAAGCCCCAGGACACGCCCCCGGTTGACGATCGGCACGGCCAGCCATGAGCAGATGTGCTCGGTGCCGGAGATCGTGCGCCAGTCCGGGCTGCGGCGCACATCGGCGATGACACACGGCTGCTGCTGGTCTACTACGTGTTGCAGCAAGGGGAAATCCGCCAGGAGTATATAGCGCTCGCCTTCCGGCGCATCGCGCCGGGCCGGGTCGGTGGCCTGGCGGCGCACCAGATGCGCGACGCCCCCCTCGATCAGAAAGACGTTGGCGACCTCATAGGGGATGATGCGCCCAACCTGATCGAGCAGCCGGGCCAGTACGTCGTCCAGCTCCAGCGTGGAGGTGAGGGCCAGGGCCGTATCGCGCAGCAGCTCGGCGAAGTCACGCTCCTGGCGCAGCCGCGCCTCAGCCTGGTGTCGCGCGATGGCCGCGCCCAGGCTGTTGGCCAGCGTTTGGAGTGCGCTGCGATGTTCTTCCTGCCACCGCCAGCCGGGGTCGCGGTGCTCGAAACCGATCGATCCCCAGAATTCGTCCTGCGCGAAGATGGGCATCACCAGGAAGGACGGGAACAGCTCCGCCAGAGACAGCTTTGCCAGGATTGTGCGCAGAGTCGGATCGCGGCTGTCTATGATCTGGCCGGCGCTCAGGCGCTCGTGGATGTCCTCGATGCCGAATGCCTGAAAGCTCAGATTCTGGTATTCAGGCAGGCCCAGGCCCGGAGTCAGTCCCGGCCTGTCCCATTCGTGGGTGAGGCTGGCCGCCGCCGCGCCTGATGAAGGGTGCGGATGTGCCCTGAAGATGAACACGCGCGAGGCCTCAATGACCTCTCCCACCAGGGCCAGCGCCTCGTTGATCGCCGCGTCCAGGTCGTGGATGGCCAGCAGCCGGCTCGTGGCGCGCGACACTCCTTCGAGCAGCGTGCGGGCGGCGCTCTCGCTGAGTCGCAGCGCGTCTTCAGCGCGGGTGCGGGCAATGGCGCTGCCCGTCTGCGCGGCGAGCGTCTCCAGCGCGTGGCGGATCTCGGTTGACAGCAACTCCGGACGGGACGAGCCAATGTTCAGGCTTCCGATGATCTCCCCGGCGTGAGCGATGGGGATGACGGCCAGCGTGATGATGCCACTGCTGCGCCGTACATCGTCCAGAGGAGCAACAAGCTCATCATAGCGGGTGTAAATCGGCTGCCCGGCACGCACCAGGTGGGCCTGGCTGCTGTCCGGCGGGAGGTAGGTCATTGCACGGACGAACTCAGCCGGCAGGCCGCTGTGGTAGCGCAGGTGCAGCGCGCCCGTGCGAGGGTCAATCAGGTAAATGCTGCCGCAGTCCATTCCGGCCAGCCTGATCGCCGCCTCGACGACCAGAGCCAGCGCGCGGTCGAGGCGGGTCTCTGCGCTGAGGGCGATGGCGAGCGCGTGTTGGGCGTGCAGCAGCGTCGCCGCCGAAATATGTTCAGCCATGGACTTCCTCGCTGGGTGTCACGCTCGCAAGGCTCTCCCGCTCCGTCAGCCGCCAGACAACGCCCGCCAGCACCGCCAATGCCGCCGCGCCGAGCAGTCCCGATTCCGGGAACCAGGCGGTCGTGCCGGTGAGCGCTGCCGGCCCGGTCAGGCGGTAGGCGGCGCTTTCTTCGATGGCGAAGCAGGCGCTGTTCCAGCCGAAGTGCAGGGCGACGGGCAGGGCCAGCCCGCCGCTGCGCTGGTACGCCCAGCCGAACACAAGGCCCATCAGCGTCAGGGTCAGGACGGTGAGCGGGATCAGGCGCGGCGGCACGTCCTGATAGAGGATATTGGGCAGGTGGAACGCGCCGAACAGGGTGGACGCGGCGGCCAGGCCGCGCGCTGCGCCATAGCGGTGCGCGGCGATGCGCTGGATTGCGCCGCGAAAAGCCAGCTCCTCCCAGAGGGCGACGAGGAGTTGCGGGGCCAGCACGCTCACCAGAAGGGTGCGCGCGCTGACGCGCGGGCTGTCGGCCTGTGCCCAGCCCGCGCCGAGCAGCAGCGCGAACAGGCCGAGCACAATGAGCGCCGCCGCCGCCGCGCCCAGCCCGGCGCGAGCCAGAATCGGGCCGCTGAGGGCCAGGTCCTGGGCGGGACGTCCGGCGCGCTGACCCCGGCGCAAGGCGACCGCGCCGAGCGGCATCCCGATGAAGTAGGTGCCCCAGGCGATCCAGCCCAGCCCGCCGACGAGCATCGTGGCCAGTCCGCCAATCAGCGCCAGGTAGTAGAGGGTCAGCGCGATCATCAATGATTCCACCACAAGGCCCGCTCTGTCGCGCTCTTCCCACCTGCGAGTCGCGCGAGTTGGCGGGCGATCTCGTCGGGCCAAGTATAGTCGTTTCTGCGGCAGAGTTCCACGAGTGCGTGCAAAGACTGACGGCGACTCGCCGAGTAGGGGCAGGGACTTCACCCCCAGCCTCGCGGCGCTCGGCTTGTCCCCTCTCCACGCAGATGGAGAGGGGGCGGCGAGGCGCGTCAGCGCCGAGCGGGGGTGAGGTAAGTCGGGGCGCAGCAGCGCAGCGCCCCGGACGCGCCCAGTTCTACGCGACCCTGGTGAGGGCGGGGAGAACACGGTATATTCGACGCGATGCTGCTGCACCCTGGCATGGCATAGGCGCATCAAACCCATAGCGAGCAACTCTATGCAGATAGACTTCCTGTACTGGGCCGAGTGCCCTTCGCACCCCCAGGCGTGGCAACGCCTGCAAGACGCGCTTGACGCGCTGGCCATCGAAGCGGAGATTCGCCGCGTCGAGATCGCCACGGACGAGGCGGCGGCGCGCTGGCGTTTTCCTGGCTCGCCGACCATTCTGATTGATGGCCAAGATATTGACCCGGCGGCGGAGAATCTGCCAGCGCGCCTGACCTGCCGGTTGTACTATCGCGACGATGGCCGCCCGTCTCCGCTGCCGCCCGAAAGCATGATCCGCCGCGCCCTGGCCGCTGCCCAGGCGCGAGAACACCTGCCGTAGAAAGGAAACTGACGATGCTTGAGATTGGACAGAAAGCCCCCGACTTCACACTGCCCGGCGTGGACGGCGCCACGCACTCGCTGGCGACGTTGCTGGCCGGCCACAAGGCGGTCGCCGTCATCTTCAGTTGCAATCACTGCCCCTACGTGCGCGCCTGGGAAGACCGTATGATCGCCATCCAGCGCGATTACGGTTCGCGCGGGGCGGCCCTGGTCGCCATCAATGCCAACGACGCCAGGCGTTATCCAGACGATGATTTCGACTCCATGAAAAAGCGCGCGGCAGAGCAGGGCTTCAACTTCCCCTACCTGCGCGACGAAACGCAGGAGATCGCCCGCGCCTACGGCGCGACGCACACGCCGCACGTCTTTGTGCTCGACGCCGGGGGCGTGCTCCGTTACCAGGGCGCGATTGACGACAGCTATGAAGACCCCGGCTCGGTCGAGTTCCCGTATCTGCGCGATACGCTGGACGCGGTGCTGGCCGGCCAGGCACCCAAGATCGCGGTCACCGATGCGGTCGGCTGCACTATCAAGTGGAAATAGGCGGGTTGAGTTCTGATCCGCAGGTTTCGCCAGGCTCGTACCCGGATTGCCCGTAAGTGATTGCGCCGCAGACAGAGATTATCATCCACGAGGAGCACCGAGCGCATGGCCTACCAGCACATTGTGGTTCCCCCGCAGGGAGAGAAGATTGCGTGCCTGTCCGGGCCGGGCTGCATTCCCGACCGCCCGATCATTGCTTTTATCGAAGGAGATGGGATTGGCCGCGATATCATGATCGCCTCGCGGCGAGTGTGGGATGCCGCCGTCGAGAAAGCTTACGGCGGCAGGCGGCAGATCGCCTGGATGGAGATCTACGCCGGCGAGAAGGCCGCCCAGCTCTACGCCGGCGACTACCTGCCCGCCGAGACTTTCGACGCGCTGCGCGAATTCCTGGTCGGGATCAAGGGGCCGCTGACGACGCCGGTCGGCGGTGGCTTTCGCAGCCTGAACGTGACGCTGCGCCAGGTGCTCGACCTGTATGCCTGCGTGCGCCCGGTCAAGTATTACGAGGGCGTGCCGGGGCCGATGCGCGAGCCGCAGCACGTGGATATGGTCATCTTCCGCGAGAACACGGAAGATGTCTACGCGGGGATCGAGTACCAGGCCGGGACGCCGGAGAATGAGAAGCTGGCCCGCTTCCTGCGCCAGGAAATGGGCACGGAGTTCTTCGAGGGCAGCGGCCTGGGCGTCAAGCCGATCAGCGCCTTCGCCACCAAGCGCCTGATGCGCTTCGCCCTGCGCTACGCCATCGAGCGCCAGCGCCAGAGCGTGACCATCATGCACAAGGGCAACATCATGAAGTACACCGAGGGCGCGTTCCGCACCTGGTGCTACGAAGTGGCCCGCGACGAGTTCGGCGAGCACACCCTCACCGAGGATGAGCTGTGGGATAAGTACGGCGGGGTGCAGCCGGAGGGCAAGATCGTCGTCAAAGACCGCATCGCCGACATCATCTTCCAGCACGTGCTGCTGCGCCCGGCGGAGTTCGATGTGATCGTCGCGCCGAACCTGAACGGCGACTATTTGTCGGACGCGCTGGCGGCGCAGGTGGGCGGGGTGGGCATCGCGCCGGGGGCCAACATCGGCGACCAGGTGATGCTCTTCGAGGCGACACACGGCACTGCGCCCAAGTACGCCGGCCAGGATCGAGTCAACCCCGGCTCGCTGCTGCTCAGCGGGGTGATGATGCTGGAGTTCCTGGGGTGGTGGGAAGCGGCTGACCTGATCAAGGCGGCCTACGAGCGCACGATCCAGCAGAAGACGGTCACTTACGATTTCGCCCGCCAGATGGATGGGGCGACTGAGGTCAGGACGAGCGAGTTCGCCACCGCGCTGATCAACAACATGAGCGCCTGAGGGCGAGGCTGCTCCCCTTTCCCTGCGAGAGGGGAAGGGAGAAGAGCGCAGGCTTTAAGCCCCTTCCTCCTTGTGGGGGAGGGGCTTGGGGCGGGGAAGGATAGCGAGCAACTGCCGGCGGACTTCCACTAGCCTGTGCTAGTGCATCGAGGCGGAAATAGGGATACGGTTTGGCCTGGTCCAGCCCCCCATCCCCGGCCCTTCCCCCACGAGGGGGGAAGGGAACATAGCGCAGGCCTTCAGCCTCTTCCTCCTTGCGGGGAAGGGGTCTGGGGTGGGGGGCGCCAGCGAACGCCTATCGGCGAACTCCCGCCGACGCGCTCTAGTGGTAGCCGTGCTCCCAGAACCACTGGTTGGTCGCCAGGATGTCGTCCCAGTGCGCGTCGAAGGTGCGGTCGGCGCCATCACCGCCGAAGAACTGCTGGAACCAGCCCAGCGCTGGCAGCAATCCCCCTAGCTGGCCTTCCAGCGCATGGTTGTCGCCCTCGAAGATTACAAGCTGAACCTGTTTGCCCGCCTGCTGCAAGCGTTCGGCCAGCACGCGCGACTGCTGCGGCGAGACGATGGCATCTGCCCCGCCGTGCAGCAACAGCAGCGGCGTGTTGATCAGCTCCGGCCAGAAGACCGCCGATCGGGCGACGAACTGATCGGGCGCTGTCTCAGGGTAGGCGCCGACGGGTGAGAAAGCCACATACGCGACATCGGGGTTGTCGTCGCGCCACATAAACAGATCGGTCAGCCCGCCGACCGTCGCCGCAGCCCTGATCGCGCGTGTCCCGCGCAGCGTCTCTTCCTTGAGCACCAGGTAGGTGACCATGCCGCCGCGCGAAGCGCCAAACATGCCGATCCGGCCCGGATCAACAATGGGCATCTGCTGCACCAGGGCAATCAGGTTGAGCACATCGCTCACGTCGCCAGAGCCGAACGTCTCCGCGCCTTCGCTGCCCGCGTTACCGCGATACTGAGAGCCAACCGCCACGTAGCCCGCCTCCACCAGCGGGACCAGCTCGCGCCCGCTGAGCGCCCCCTGGTCCCACACGCCGCCCCGGTTGTAGATGATGGCGGGGAACGGGCCGTCGCCAGCGGGACGGCCCAGGAAGCCCGCAACACGCAGGCCGTCGCTCCAATAGGTGATCCGGTAGTACTGTGAGTGCCCGGAGTCGTAGATCAGCTCCTGGCTCACCAGCGTGCCGCTGGGTGGGATGGCCGGGTCGCTCCCAGGAGAGACTTCTGGAGCAGTCTCGTCGCCGGCTGGTGTCACACCCCCTACGATCTCGCTGCTTTCCGGCAGGCGCGCCACAAGCACACCGGGCGCGTATTCCAGGTACGCCGCCGCGACCCAGCCCCGCCAGGCGTCATCTATAGTCCGCACCAGCAGCCAGGCCGAGTCCGCGCTGCGTGCCTCCGCCAGCACAGCAGTGCCCGGCGGCAGGACAGCCAGCACTGGCTGGGCGCTGCCCGGCCCGGCGCGCAGGTTCAGCTCGTAAGCGGTCCAGGCGTCGGGGTTAGCCTGAGCGCGCGCCGGCATCAGCCCTGCGCACGCGAGCAGGCAGACGGTCAGCAGAAGCAGGGCGTTTCGCGCCATGACGGAGCGCTCCTTGTGGACGGGGCGGCAGCTTTCCTGCCCACTTTACACGATCTCCTGGCCGGGGCAAAGAACGCGAAGGCGCAACCCCTCACATCGCCGGCCAACAGGCCGCTACCTGGGCGAGGACGTGCTCCGCGCCGCCAGATGCGCCGGGCGATTGCATGGTCACAAGATTTCCCTTAGTATCAAGTCATACGACGATCCCTGCATGTTGTCTCGCGGCCAGGCCCGTGAGGGCGAGGAGTCGCTGCCATGTCCGGCTTACCACCCTTCTTCCTTGTCAATCCGTGCGCGCGCAGCCTGGTCATCACCGATCGCTTCAACGCGCCGCGCACGTACACCTTCGCCCCCACCAAGAAGCAGCTTCACGAGGGCGTAGACCTGATGGCCCTTGACGCCCAGGGCAGCCCGGTGGCCGTGCTGGCCGCCCAGCGCGGGGTTGTGGATCGGGTGGCCTTCAGCCCGCACGGGTACGGCCACTACGTGCGCATTGCGCACGACTGGGGCGATCAGGTTTATGTGACCTGGTACGGCCACCTGTCGGCGACCAGCGTGCGCGAGGGGCAGTTCGTCCTGGCCGGGCAGAAGATCGGCGTGGCGGGCACGACCGGCTTCTCGACCGGCATTCACCTGCACCTCACGCTACAGCATATCGGACACGGGCTGGCCGATTACACGGTGGACGACGTGGTGGACCCAGAGCCGTTTCTCCGCTCCGGAACAGTCCCTTCGTTCAGCGAGGCGTCCTTCGTGGCCGACGTGACCATCCCCGATGGGACGAAGATGCAGCCGGGCCAGACGTTTCTCAAGACGTGGCGGCTGCGCAACACGGGCAACACGACCTGGGGCACGGGCACCGAGCTTGTCTTCGCCGGCGGGGCGCAGATGGGCGCTCCGGATCAGATCACGCTGGCCGCCGTCCCCGTCCTGCCCGGCCAGGCGGTGAACGTCAGCGTCAAGCTGACCGCCCCCGCCGAGGCGGGCCGCCAGCGCAGCACCTGGCAGCTTCGCGGGCCAGACGGCCAGCCGTTCCCCAACACGTTCTACGCCGAGATCGCGGTCAAGGCTGTCGCAGCTTTCGACGAGGCGTCCTACGTGGCCGACCTGACCGTGCCCGATGGCACCGTGATCAAGCCGGGCGCGACGTTCGTTAAGACCTGGCGCGTGCGCAACACTGGCACAACGACCTGGACGACCGATTACACGCTGCGTTTCGTCGCCGACAACCCGATGGGCGGTCCAGAGAGCGTCCCGCTGCCGCGCGCGGTCAAGCCGGGCGAGATCGTGGAGTTGACGGTGCGGCTGTGCGCGCCGAAAGAGGCGGGGCGGCACCGCAGCACGTGGAAGCTGGCGAACGCCGCCGGCAAGCTCTTCGAGCACGAGCAGTACGCCGAGATTCAGGTGCCGCGCACGGTCGCCCGCGCCCAGAAGCTGGACGAGCTGCGCTGGCTGGCCGATGTCACGGTCTTCGACGAGACGGCGATGGAAGCGGGCGAGCCATTCGTCAAAACCTGGCGCGTGCGCAACTCCGGTGAGACGACCTGGGGGCCGGGCTACACCCTGGCTTTCTTCGGCGATGAGCGCATGGGCGGCCCGCAGAGCGTGCCGCTGCCACCCGCTGCGCCGGGCGATGTGGTGGAAGTGTCCGTCCCGCTGGTCGCGCCGGACACGCCCGGCTTGCAGCGCAGCACGTGGAAGCCGCGCAACCCGCAGGGCGGCTTCTTCGAGTTCGATCTGTACGCGCTCATCCAGGTCAGCGATCCGGCGCAGCCATCGCCACAGTTAAGCGAGCTGAGCTACGTGGCCGATGTCACCATCCCCGATGGAGCGGCGCTGCATCCTGGCGAAGCCTTTGTCAAGACGTGGCGCGTGCGCAACACCGGCACGACGACCTGGGGGCCGGGGTTCGCGTTGGCCTTCTTCAGCGACGACAAACTGGACGGGCCGGACAGCGTGCCCCTGCCGCCCATCAAGCCGGGCGATGTGGCCGAGCTATCGCTGCTGCTGACCGCCCCCCAGGCCCCTGGCCCGCACAGGAGCACGTGGAAGGGCCGCGATCCACAGGGGCGTTTCTTCGACTATGACCTGTTCGTGCTGATTGACGTGATAGACCCCAGCCAGACGTATGACATGGTGGAGTTTCTGCGCGGCGACGGGCGCGTCTATGAGCTGGCCTGCGACTGGATCGGCGGCGCGCGCCAGCGCGTGCAGACGCAGACCGAAGGGGCCAGATTCTACCATGTCAAACACGGCGAGTGGGAAGAGCTGTGGGCAGATGAGCACTTCATCTACCGGGGCACCGACACGTCGCCCGGCGGCGGCGAGGTCTACACGCTGACTGAAAACGGGCAGTATGGCAGCCCCTGGATTCCGCGCAAGATGACGGTTGGGGTGCCGTTCCAGCGGATGCCGCAGGTCGTGTTCCGGCGCAAGAGCGACGGCGCTGCCGTGCCGGGCAAGACGTTTGTCCACGTCACATGGGTCGCGCTGGAGGCGGTGTACAAGACATTCACCCTGTCCAGCGGCGTCATCCTGGACGACGTGGCAGTGCTGGCTGCCTATGAGGACGTGGGCGGCAAGCCCCAGCCGACGCCCTTCGAGCGTTACTATTACGCGCGCGGCTACGGCCTGGTGGCCTGGGAAGGGGCCATCGGGCGGTCGGCCCTGGTGCGCGAGTCCGCGCCGGGCAGCCTGCCCAGCCAGGGGCGTGAGTCGCTGCCCTGGCTGTGACGGAGCGGGTGATGGGTGATTGGTTGTTGGTAGAACGCGGGCGGTACACGAACCTGCCCTGACCAATCACCAACAACCAATCACCATCAATCACCAATCTGGCGTATCCGGGGCGTCTTCGGTCTCCGCGCCGACCAGGGGAAGGGTGATGTAGAAGGTAGCGCCTTGCCCTTCCGCGCTCTCTGCCCACGCCCGCCCGCCGTGCGCACGCACGATGTGGCGCACGATGGCCAACCCCAGCCCGGTGCCCTCGCGCCGCGCCCGATCCACCTGAAAGAAGCGCTCGAAAATCCGCGACAGGTCTTCGGCAGGGATGCCGGGGCCGTCGTCGGACACGGCGAGCACCGCCTCGGTGTCGCTGCGCCGGGCGCTGATGCGGATGTGCCCGCCCCTGGGCGTGAACTTGATGGCGTTGTGGACGATGTTCTTCAGCGCGCGCTGAATCTGGACATCGTCGGCCAGCACAGCGGTATCGGCGGGCACATCAACGGTGACCACCTGTTCTTTGTTCTCGGCCAGCGACTCAAGCTGCTGCAGGGTGTGGGTGACGATGGGCAGCAGAGGCGTGGGCGTCAGGCGGATGGGCATCTGGCCGGACTCGATCAGCGAGAGGTCGCGCATCTCCTGAACCAGGTGCCTCAGCGTATCCGTCTCGCGGCGGATGTCTTTGGCCATCTTGCGCAGGCGTTTGGGCTTTTCGCGCTCGGCGACGTTGAGCAGGGTTTCGGCCAGCAGGCCGATGGACGTGATGGGCGTGCCAAGCTCGTGCGAGATGTTCGACACCATCTCACGGCGGGCGCGCTCCAGCCGTTGGAGCTGCGTCACGTCGCGCAGGGTCATGACCTCGAACTCAGAGTCGGGGGCGGACAGCGCCAGGGCGCGCGCGTGAAAAATGCGATGGTCCAGCTCGATACGCCGCTCGACCGTCTCGTTGCGCACGCGGCGCGCGTCGTGGAACAGGACTTCCAGGTCGGGCTGGCGCAGCGCGCTCATGAGCGTCTTGCCGGCCAGGTGCTGGCCGAACAACCGCCGCGCGGACTCGTTGGTCTCGACGATGGTCAGATCGGCGTCGAGGATGAGCAGGGCGTCCTCAACGCCCTTCATGATCGCGGCCTTCAGCACTTCGGCCTGCGCCGAAGCCTGGACGTGCGCCTGCCGTTGATGGGCGCGATCCGCTGTTGCCACGCGCTGGTCGGCGCGCAGACGGATCACCAGGACGGCCAGGGCGAAAGCGGTCAGCAGCGCAAGCGCAGCGATCATCCAGGGGAGCATCGAGGGCGTCTATCCTTCGAAGCGGTAGCCAATGCCGCGCACCGTGACAATTCGGCGCGGGTGCGATGGCTCGTCTTCGATCTTCTCGCGCAGCCAGCGCACGTGCACGTCTACGGTCTTTGTCTGCCCGCTGATGTCATAGCCCCACACGCGGTCCAGCAGCAGGTCGCGCGAGAGCACGGCTCCCTGGTTGCGCATCAGGGTGGCCAGCAGGTCGAACTCTTTGTGCGTCATGCGTAATTCTGCGCCGCCGCGCGTGGCTTTGCGGGCGATCAGGTCCAGCACCAGGTCGCCGCTCTCTAGGCGGTCGGCAACGGCGCGTGCTGAGGGAGCACGGCGCAGGATGGCGCGCACGCGGGCCAGGAACTCGCCCAGGCTGAACGGCTTGACGATGTAGTCGTCAGCGCCAATCTCCAGGCCGACGATGCGATCGACTTCACCGCTGCGCGCGGTCAGCATGATGATGGGGACATCCGATTCGTTGCGAAGAATGCGACAAACCGACAGACCGTCGAGCGAGGGCAGCATCACGTCCAGCACGATCAGGTCGGGCGAGTGACCGCGCGCCAGGTCGAGCGCCTCGGCCCCGTCACCGCTCTGGAGGACCTTGTACCCTTCCTGGGAGAGGTTGTAGGCCAGCGTCTTGCGCAGCGTGTCATCGTCTTCGACCAGCAGAATTTTCTTCATCAGGGCGTTCTCCCTACCGAACGGCTGAGCGCGGCCCGATCATAGCGCGTTGCCGGTAGCTGTCATGGCAGTTTCGTTAAACCCTGTTAAAGGTTCCTTAAACCCGCGCGCTGCCAGTCTGCACGCCTGCCGTACTGCTGCTGCGTTGTAGGTGGGACATTTTGATTGTAACATCTTTTCGCGTGACACGTCGGGGGCGTCTCACGCGGGTGTGTGCAAAGGTTGTCAGTGACTCGCTGGACGCAGGGCATTGACCTCACCCCCAGCCTCGCTACGCTCGGCTTGCCCCCTCTCCATTCGAATGGAGAGGGGGCGGCGAGGCGCGTTAGCGCCGAGCGGGGGTGAGGTAAACCAGGGCGCTGCTCTGCTGCGCCCCTGCCTGACAGGTTTTGCACGCACCCTCTCGCGCGGGTGTGTGCAAAGGTTGTCAGTGACTCGCTCGACACCCAGCGAGGTGAGGTCCCGTAGGGGCGTATGGCAATACACCCCTACCGCCTGACAGGTTGTGCACGCGCCCCTTACGTTGGGGAGGGTTCCTGGAACCGCAGAGGCGCAGAGAAAGCAGTGGAAAGACGGGTAAGTACATTCTTGTACTTTCTGAATCTTATGTTCTTCTCTGCGCCCTCTGCGTCTCTGCGGTGACGCTCTGCGGCGCTGCTCTGCGGGTCAGAAAGCGGCCAGCGCTGCCTGCTGCGTCTCGTAGATGGCCGAATAGCGGTCGAAGCCCACGATCTGTAGCACACGCCGCACCCTGGGTTGCAGCGCTACCAGCTTCAGATCGCCCCCGTGCTCGCGGCAGGTGAGAATCGCCTCGGCCAGGCTGCGCAGAGCCGCGCTGTTGACGTACTGCACCCCCGCCATGTCGAGCACCATCTGGTACTGATCTGCTTCCAGCCTGGCGCGCAATGCTTCATCCAGCGCCACTGCGCCGTCCGTGTCAATACGCCCGTTGAGGATGATGACGACCACGCCGTTAGTAGTCCGCTCGCTGAGGTTCATCCCGCACGCTCCCGCGCCTGGTTGGCTCATTGTGCCTGCTGTGCAGCATAGCACATCTCTACTCGTGATTGTAGAGGGTTCGCCGGGTGCGGGCAAAGGATGGATGATCGGGGAGTGGGGCGCTCACGACACGATCTCGGATAGCAGCCGGGGCGGGCGCACCGAATGCACCCGCCCCGGAACTCAGCGCGCAGCCGTCCCTACGCGGGCGGTTGGTAGTCGAAGAACCACTTGTTCATCAGGAAATCGAGAAAGCCGTCCTGCTTGACGCTGGCGATGGCGGCGTTCAACGGGGCGACCAGGTCGCTGTCCTTGGGGAAGATGAAGCCCATCTCGTCGTCGGAGATGGCATCGCCGACGGTCTTGACCGCGCCGCCGGTGGTGCTGATGAAGCCGCGCGCGGAGGCAGCATCCACAGGGATGGCGTCCACGTCGCCGACGATGAGCGCCTGGACGAGCGCGCCGAACTCGGTGTAGACGACGCGGCGAGCTTCGTCGGGCACGGCGTCGAGGGTGACGAAGAAGCCAGCGGTGCCGGCCTGCACGCCGAGCAGCAGGCTGTCATCGGCGGCGAACTCGTCCATATTGGCAAAGCGGTCTTCGTCGGCGCGGACGAGCAGGAACTGCTGGAGGTTGATGTAGGGATCGGAGAAGTCCACTATCTCCTTGCGTTCCTCGATGATGCTGATGCCGGTCATGCCCATGTCGAACTGGCCTTCGCCGACCGAGGCGATCATCACGTCCCAGGAGACGATCTGGTAATCTACCGTGCAGTTGATGCGCCAGCAGATTTCCTCAACCAGGTCGTACTCATAGCCCATGACCTCGCCGGTGGTGGCTTCTTCGAACTGGAAGGGCGTGTACAGGTTCTCGACGGCAATCGTGATCGTCTGACCGCCCAGGTCGGGCAGGTCGGCGTAGAGTTCGCCCGTCTCCGGGTTGTAGTCGAAGAACCACTTGTTCATCAGGAAATCGAGAAAGCCGTCCTGCTTGAGGCTGGCGATGGCGGCGTTCAGCGGCTCAACCAGGTCGCTGTCCTTGGGGAAGATGAAGCCCATCTCGTCGTCGGAGATGGCGTCGCCGGCGGTCTTGACCGCGCCGCCGGTGGTGCTGATGAAGCCGCGCGCGGAGGCAGCATCCACAGGGATGGCGTCCACGTCGCCGACGATGAGCGCCTGGACGAGCGCGCCGAACTCGGTGTAGACGACGCGGCGAGCTTCGTCGGGCACGGCGTCGAGGGTGACGAAGAAGCCAGCGGTGCCGGCCTGCACGCCGAGCAGCAGGCTGTCATCGGCGGCGAACTCGTCCATATTGGCAAAGCGGTCTTCGTCGGCGCGGACGAGCAGGAACTGCTGGAGGTTGATGTAGGGATCGGAGAAGTCCACTATCTCCTTGCGTTCCTCGATGATGCTGATGCCGGTCATGCCCATGTCGAACTGGCCCTCGCCGACGGAGGTGACCATCACATCCCAGGAGACGAATTCATAGACCGGCGTGCAGTTGATGCGCTGGCAGATTTCCTCGACCAGGTCGTACTCATAGCCCATGATCTCGCCCGTCTGGGGGTTCTCGAACTGGAAGGGCGTGTACAGGTTCTCGACGGCGATCACGATCTCCTGACCGCCCAGATCGGGCAGGTCCGGGTACACTGGCCCTGCCGCGCCCGCCGGCAGAAACGAGACGGCGAGCATGGCGATCAGGATCAGTCCTGCGAAGGTCGCTTTCCGAAACATCTGTATTCTCTCCTCTACCGGGTATACCAGGCGCACACGTGTATTTATAGGTGCCTTAAGTGTAGTGCCGGACGGGGCGTAGTGCAAGAACACGCGCCGTACGAGTGTTTTCCGCGACGGGGCGCAATGCCTGAACCGCAGAGGACGCGGAGAAGAGCTAACACCCTCTCCACACTATCTTTTCTCTGCGCTCTCTGCGCCTCAGCGGTGATCTTCTGCCCCAGAAATGATATACACCCCGCCGCTCACAGGCGCGTGGTCGCCGCCCGATCCACCAGCCACAGCAGGCGGCCCGCCTGGGGCTGCACAAGCTGCGCGGGATAGATTTCCGGCTGGCGCGGGCCGTGCAGCACTGCCCGCAGCGTCTCGGCTTTGGCTGCGCCGCTCACCAGAAAGATGGCGTGCGCCGCCGCGTTGATGGCCGGGACGGTCAGCGTGATCCGCCAGGAGTCCAGCCGGGGGACATAGTTCTCGATCGCCCAGCGCTCCGTCTCGTGCAGCGCCGCCGTGCCGGGGAACAGCGAGGCGGTGTGCCCGTCGTCGCCCATGCCCAACAGCAGCAGGTCGAAGCGCGGCTGCGGCGTCGCTGACTCGCCGCTGCTAAAGAAGGCGCGCAGTTCCGCCTCGTAGCGCCGGGCGGCTTCGGCGGGGGCCAGCTCGCCCGCGATGCGATGGCTGTGCTCCGGCGGCAGCGGCACGCGGCTGAGCAGCGTCTCGCGCGCCAGCCGGTAATTGCTCGCGGCGTCATCGGGCGGGACGCAGCGCTCGTCGCCCCAGAAGACGTGCACGCGCGCCCAGTCTATGCGCGACGCCCAGGCGGGGCTTGCCAGCCGCCTGAACAGGGCGCGCGGCGTTGAGCCGCCCGACAGCCCGATGCTGAACCGTCCGCGCGCGGCGATGGCTTCTCCGGCGAGGCGCACGACGTATCCGGCGGCCTTGCGGGCCAGAGTCTCGCCGTCAGCGACGACTTCGAGATCGTGCTCGTCCACAGTCCCTCCTGTGAGAACAGCCATCAGTTAACAGTCATCAGCCTTCAGCGATCAGGAGCACGGTTGCCGTGTCGCTCTCACTGATAGCTGACTGCTGATAGCTGACCGCTGATCACTCTCTTCGCTCTAGTCATCACAACCCTGCCGCCACAGACGCCCATCGCGCGCCAGGAAATCGTCGCTTTCCACCGGCCCCATGCTGCCCGGCGCATACGGAGCCACGATGAGCGCTTCCGTACCTTCTCGCCCGTCCAGAATCGGGTCAATCAGCCGCCAGGCCGACTCGATCTCGTCGCTGCGCGTGAACAGCGAAGCGTCGCCGAGCAGCGCGTCGAGCAGCAGGCGCTCGTAGGCGTCGGGCAGCTTGCCGTTCCCGAACGACGAGCGGTAATGGAACTCCATATCCACCGAGCGCGTGTCCTGCTGCGAGCTGGGCACCTTGGCCTGAAATTGCAGGTGAATACCCTCGTCGGGCTGAATGCACAGCGAGAGCACGTTGGGCGGGAAGCAGTCGCCGGTGGGGCGGTCGAACATGACGTGTGGCGGGCACTTGAACTCGACGACGATCTCGCTCACTTTGCGCGCCAGGGCCTTGCCGGAACGCAGGTAGAAGGGCACGCCCTGCCAGCGCCAGTTATCCACGTAGAGCTTGAGCGCGGCGAAGGTCGGCGTGCTCGATCCGGGCGCGACGCCCTTCAGATCGCGGTAGCCCTCGTACTGGGCCAGGGTGAGGTTGCCCGGCTCTACCGGGCGCAGGGCGCGGAGCACCTTCACCTTTTCGTTGCGCAAGGCGTCGGCGTTGAACGAGGCGGGTGGTTCCATGGCCACCAGCGCCAGCAGTTGCAGCAGGTGGTTCTGGAACATGTCGCGCAGCACCCCGGCGTGGTCGTAGTAGGAGGCGCGGTGCCCCACGTCCACCGTCTCGGCGACGGTGATCTGCACGTGATCCACGTAATTGCGGTTCCAGACCGGCTCAAAGATGGTGTTGGCAAAGCGGAAGAACAGGACATTCTGCGCGGTCTCTTTGCCCAGGTAGTGATCAATGCGATAGACCTGGTGCTCGGCGAACACGCGGTGAATGGTGTCGTTCAGGGCGTGGGCGGAGGCCAGATCGCGCCCGAAAGGCTTCTCGACGACGATGCGCCGCCAGCCGTCCGTTTCGTGCACCATATCCGCCGCGCCGAGGTGCTCGACGATGGGCGCGTAGAGCGACGGGGCGACTGCCAGATAATAAAGCCGGTTGGCCGGGCCGTTCTCTTTTTCGCGCAGAAACGCGGCCAGCTTCGCATAATCGTCGGCCACATTCGAATCACCGCGCAGATACGAGATCGCTGCTGCAAAGCGGTCCCAGGCCGCAGCGTTGAAGCTTTCCGTGGCGTATTGCTGTACTCCATTGCGCAGATGAGCGCGGAAGTCCTCGTCGCTGAACGGGCTGCGCGCCGAGCCGACAATCTGTAAGCGCCCCGGCAGACGCCCGCGCTGGTGCAGGCTGAACAGGGCGGGGATCAACTTGCGCTCGGTCAGGTCGCCGGACGCGCCGAAAATGACCAGTGTGGTCGGCAGTGGGGCATCAGGTTGGCTCATTGTTATGCGCTCCTCTCGCTGCGAGGTGTTGCTCCGAATATAACTGTCCTGGCTTCCGCTGCCTAATGCTGAGCGGGCGCGTCCATCCGGTAGACAGCGAAATGCCCGGCAACATCTCGGTAGACGGCTGTCGCCGTCACCCCCGCGCGGGTCAGCGCCGCCAGCCAGGGTGCAAGCTGCGCCTCCTGCGGCGCGACCAGGTGACGGCGACAGCCGCAGCCGACCAGTTCCCCGGCAAGCGCGTCTGGTCGCGGCTGATAGATGACGGTGACGCGCGGCGTCGCGCCGAGATAGAAAGCCAGTTCCCAGCCGAGCCAGTGATCGTAAACGATCTCGCCGGGAAGCTCAGTGTTCAGGAAATCGGCCAGGGCGTCAATGCCGCTGTGCGCACCCTGGTCGCCGGCGAGGGGGGCCTGGCCGCGCAGCGCGGTCAGCGTGCCGGGCAGCATGGCGGCGATCAGGGCCGCGCCCGTCGCCAGGCGCAGGGCGGGGCGCGCGCTGATGCGGCGGAGCGCGCCCACGAGCGCGCGCGCGGCGAGCAGCAGGCCGAACGGCACCAGTGTGTGCAGGTAGCGGTCGTAGGTGTTGAAGGCGATCAGCCACAATCCGCCCAGCAGCGCGACCGTATAGGCGGCGATGACCCAGTCCAGCGCCGCCTGGCGGGTGGGCGAGGGGCGCTTGAGTCGCAGAGGCGCAGTGGGAGCATCGGTGGAGAAGAGGCGCGTCACCAGCCACGCCGGGACGAGCGCGGCCAGCAGCGCGTTCAGCGCGGGCGACCCTGTGGCGAAACTGAGCCAGTGCCCCCACGCTTCCAGGCGCGGCCCCAGCTCGTCGGAGCGGATCAGGCGGCCCGGATTGTTGCGCGCATAGCCCAGGCTGAAGAAGCTGCGCGGCGCGCGGCCCAGGTCCCACAGGACGAGCAGGGCGATCCCGGCCAGCAGCGGCAGCGCGTAGCGCGCCAGCCGCGCCAGCGCGTCGTGCCCGCGCCAGGCGGGGTGAGCCGTGCGCGCCAGGCCGAGCGCGACGATCAGCGGCACGGCCCACAGCGCGGTCGTCTTGGCGGCGAAGGCCAGGGCAGTCGCGCCGCCGGCCCATCCCCAGCGATCGCGGGCGGCCAGCAGCGCGGCCAGCAGCGCCCAGAAGGTCGCCTGGCCGTCGGTGAAGGCGGTCGGGGTGAAGGCCAACAGATACGGCGAGAGCGCGCACAGCAGCGCGGCCAGCAGGCTCACCGCCCGATCGCGGTAGAGCGTCTGTGCCAGACGGTAGGCGAGGGCCACGCTCAGCCCGCTGAACAGGACGTTGGGCAGGCGGGCGGCGAACTCCGTCGGGCCGAGCAGTCGGAAGCTGAGAGCGGTGGCGTAGAGGGTGAGCGGGGGCTTGTCCAGGTCGGTGGAGCGCAGCAGCCAGTCCCCCGCGTGACTGACCAGCCGGGCCTGGGCCGCGAACAGGGCTTCGTCCGGGTGGAAGCGGGCGTCAATGCCCAGAGTCAGAATCCGCAGCGCCAGCGCCAGAAACAAGACGAGCGCCGGCAGGATGAGCGGCGCTCGCCGTTCGCGCTGGGTGAGGGTCAGTCCGTGAAGCGGTACAGGATCAGCGTCCACAGAGCGATGACGCCGTCCTTCCAGGTGATCTTCTTGCCCTCTTCCCACTCGCGCCCGTTGTAGGAGATGGGCACCTCGTAGATACGATAGCCGCGCTTGAGCACTTTGGCTGTTACTTCCGGCTCGAAGTCGAAGCGGCGCGAGCGCAGCGGAATATCGCGGATGACCTCGGCGCGGAAAACCTTGTAGCACGTCTCCATGTCGCTGAGGATGGCGTTGTAGAGCAGGTTGGTGATGAAGGTCAGCGAGCGGTTGGCGATCATGTTCCAGAAGAACATCGCCTTGCGCGGGCCGCCCAGGAAGCGCGAGCCATAGACGACCTTGACGATCCCTTCCTCGAGGGGGCGCAGCAGCACAGGGTACTCGCGCGGGTCGTATTCCAGGTCGGCGTCCTGGATCAGGAAGACCTCGCCTGTCGCGTTCTTGAAGCCGGTGCGCACGGCTGCGCCTTTGCCCATGTTGCGCTCGTGGTGGATGATCCTGAGATCGTCGCCCGGTTCGATCTGGTCGAGCACGTCGCGCGTGCCGTCGGTCGAGCCGTCGTCCACGACGATGATCTCATGAGCAAGCTCGACCGCGCGCACGCGGCGCACGACTTCGGCGACGGTGCCTACCTCGTTGTAGCAGGGGATGATGACGGATAGCTTGACGCTCACGATGGTCTCCTCAGCATAGCTCGCTCGCCCTGCGCGCCGCGATTATAGCGGGCGCGACCGCTTGAATCAACCGTGTGTTGGCCCAGGGGTTCACGAACGAGTTGTCAGGCAGTGGTCGCAGGTCCCCATCCCCCGGCCCCTTCCCTCAGCAAAGCCAGGGGAAGGGGTGAGCGGCTTGCGTCCCCCCTCCAGCGAAGCTAGGGGGGGATTGAGGGAAGAGGCGTTCAGCGAGCATTTCCGAATTTCCCCCTGAAGACAGGTTGTTCGTGGACCCTTGGCCCGGTGATTCCCTGGCAGGTGGATGTCATAGCTCCAGTCTTCCGAAGTCTGGCCGGGTCGCCATAGACTCCCCCACTTGGCGCAGGCCCGGCGGCGGGGTAAGCTATTGGCGCGCAGCGTCCTGGCAGCGTTCTGGATGCTAATACAGCCCGCACCGTTTGCGGAGATAGCCCGGTGACCGATTTCCCGACTCTAACCCTGCGCGGCCTGCGTGCCGACGACTGGATGGCTCTGCAGCCGCTCTTCGCCAGCGAGACCGGGCTGCACGATGCGCTGGACGTGCCCTACGTCAGCGAAGAAGCGTTCCGCGAGCGCCTGGCCAGCCCGCCCGCTGGCATGCATACGCTGGTGGCCGAGATGATGCTGCCCAGCGGGCGCGAGCGGGTGGTCGGGCTGGCCTGGCTGCGCGTGCTCGCTGCGCCCCGCCGGCGGCACACAGCAACCCTGCAGATCGTCGTCCACGCGGACTATCGCGCAGGTGAGATCGAGGAGGCGCTTCTGCGCGCCGCGCTCGACCTGGCCGACAACTGGCTGGCCCTGCGCCGCGTAGAGATGCGGCTTTTCGCTGGCGACGAGGCTCGCGCTGAGATGCTCGCCCGGCATGGCTTCGCCCAGGAAGCCGTGATGCGCCGCTACGCAGTCCGCGCCGGCGAAGTGGTGGATGGCTGGCTGCTGGCCCGGCTGCGACCCGCCAGTGCGCATACTCCGGCGGCGAGGGAGGGGGGCGTATGACGCGCAAAGCCCTTCGGCTGGACATCCTGGTGCGGGGCATTGAGGCCGACGACTGGGAGGACATCGCCGCCATCCGCGAGAGCGGCAACGTTGTTTTCCACACACTCCAGCTTCCCTACTTCTCTCGTGACAAAATCCGCGACCGCCTGGAGAACCCGCCAGCCGATATGGTCGGGCTGGTAGCTGTGGTCGGCGGGATCGTGATCGGGCAGCTTGGCCTGCATCTGAATGCAGGCCGGCGCGCGCACACTGCCGCGCTGGGCATGATGGTGCACGGCGACTACCAGCTTCGCGGCGTGGGCACGGCGCTGATGGAAGCAGCGGTCGAGCTGGCCGAGCGCTGGATGGGCATCACCCGGCTGGAGCTGGAAGTGTATACCGACAACACTGCCGGGATTGCGCTGTACAAGAAGTTCGGCTTTGAGGTTGAGGGCACACTGCGCGAGTATGCCCTGCGCGACGGACAGTATGTGGACTCCTACCTGATGGCCCGCGTGCGCGAATGACACAGATGGCACTTCTCCCGCGAAAAAGCAGGCGCAGCCCGTGAGCGCACACCATCCCTCCAGCCTGGCCGCAGCGCGCGGCGAGCCGAGCTACGTCTGGCGCGACGGCCAGGAACGCCGTCTGCGCATGATCGGCCACTGGACAAAGCTGCCTGGTGCGTGGGTGCTGGAGGCTGGTTGCGGCGTCGGCGCGTATAGCAGCCAGATTCGCCGTCGCTATTCGCTGTTCGTCGAAGCGTTCGACCTGGAAATTGAGCGCGTGCGCCAGGCGCGCGCCGACACCCCGCACGCGCTCGTCGCCGCTGCCGAGCGCCTGCCGTACCGCGCTGACCTGTTCGACATCGTGCTCTCCAACGAGGTGATCGAGCACGTGGCCGACGACCGCCTGGCCGTTGCCGAGATGGTGCGCGTGCTCAGGCCGGGTGGGCGCATCGTGCTCTTCTGCCCCAACCGCTGGTACCCGGTCGAGCAGCACGGGCACTTCTGGCGCGGCAAATATCACTTCGGCAACACGCCGCTGATCAACTACCTGCCCGACCGCTGGCGCAACCGGCTGGCCCCGCACGTGCGCACCTACAGCGCGCGCGGCGTGCGCCGCCTGTTCGACGGGCTGCCGGTGCGCATCGTCCATCATGGGCGCATCTTCGGCGGCTACGACAACATCATCCACCGCCATCCGCACCTGGGCCGCTGGCTGCGCGACACGCTCTACCTGCTGGAACGCACCCCCCTGCGCGTCCTGGCGCTGTCGCACCTGGTCATCGTCGAGAAGACCGGGGGAGAGATTTCGGATTTCGGATTGCGAAATTCGGATTGAAAGGCCCTCTCTGGGCGCGACTCAGGGGGGACAGGCATTTCACCCGATGGGATCGGTGGACTTCACCAGGCGCAGCCCTTGCGCGGCATATTCTGCCAGCCTGGCCTCTGCCAGCGCGTCGAAGTCAATCGCCGGGTGGGCGACCGAGGACATGCAGTCGGTCAGCACGCGCCACCTGGCGATCTCTGCGGGGCGATCCTGGTAAGCGCGCATGACTGAGGCCAGCGTCTCCAGCACGCAATGGCTCTTGGCCTGCCCTGCCACATACACCAGGTCGTAGGTCGCCAGCGTCTCCAGGAAAGCCGTGTTCAGCCCACCCTGCGGGTGATCGGGCACCTTGACCTCCGGCTCCAGCAGCGAGTAATGCTCCGTCCTGGGGAGCGAGCCTTTGGGCACGAAGTGCGGCTGCGCCCTCCGCGCGGCGCTGTGGTAAGCGATGGCCTCGTACAGCGCCGGGGTGATGGCGTGGCCGGGCGTGCCGATCAGCGTGTGGTAGGGCCAGATCATGAGCAGCTTCTTGGCGCTGGCTTCCAGCGCATGCACGTACTCGCGCGACCAGGCCGGCTCGTAGAGAGGCAGCCAGCGCCCGGCCTCCACGTCGGCGGCGCTGATGGCGGTGAAAGGGGTCGGATGCTGCCCCGCCGGGTCACGCCACCAGGTGGCGAAAAAAATCTGCGTGGGCAGGTGGCTGTCCAGCGATGCGCTGATCGCCGTGATCTGCGCTGCGTGACGATAAACCCAGGCGATCGTGCGCCGCGTGTCGTCCACAGCCCCCGGCACGCTCAGCGCGCCGTCGGGATGGATAAAATCCACCTGGGGGTCCACCAGCAGCAGGATGGCGCGGCGGGCGTCGCTTTCGGCGGGCGGCAGCCCGGCATTCAGCCCGGCGGCGATGGCGGCGGCGGTGTCTGGCGGGGCCAGCGTGCCCACTGTGTCGGGATGGTAGAAAGCGGGGTAGGCGTTCATGGGGCGCTCCTGTCCTGGACTCAGCACGGGGCAGCACGCTAGTGCATCACGCGCCGGTAGACGGCCAGGGTCTCGCGGGCGGCGCGCTGCCACGAGAAGCGGGCAGCGCGTTCCGGGCCGGCGGCGGCCATCTGCGCGCGCAGCCTGTCATCATTCAGCACCAGGCCGATCACGTCGGTCATCTGCTGGACGTCATACGGGTTGAAGTAGCGGGCCACGTCCGCGCCCAGCTCTGGCATACTCGATTCGCGGCTGCTGACGACTGGCACGCCGCAGGCCATCGCTTCCAGCACGGGCAGCCCGGCCCCCTCGTAGAGCGAGGCCATCACGTAGACGGTCGCCGCGCGGAAGACGGCGGGCAGGTCTTCGTCGGGCACATAGCCGGGCAGCAGCACGGCCTCTCGCAGACCAAGCTCCTCCACGCGGGCGAAGAACTGCTCGTACAGCCAGCCCTTCGCCCCGACGACGACCAGCCCCAGGCGCGGATCGTCGCGGCGCAGGCGGCTGAGCGCCTCGACCAGGCGTGCCAGGTTCTTGCGCGGCTCGATGGTGCCCACCGCCAGCAGAAATCGCTCCGGCAGCCCGTACTTGGCGCGCACGCGGGTCACCTCGCTGTCGGGCACCACGCGAAAAAGGGGCGCAGCCGCTTCGTGGACGACGGTGATTTTGTGGTCGGGCGTGTGGTAGTGGCGGATGAGATCGTTCTTGGTCGCCTGCGAGATGGCGATGATCGCGTCCGCCCGGCGCACGAAGAGCGGCATGGCCGCGTTGAGATACCAGTAGTTCAGCCGCTTGTGATGCTGCGGGAACAGCTTGAAGATCAGGTCGTGCACGGTCAGCACGGTGGGCACGCCGCGCAGCGGCAGCAGCAGGTGCTCGGTGGCGTGAAACAGCGTCGCGTCCGGCACCATGCGGCGGAACGACAGACGCCCCAACTGGCCCAGCCAGACCAGCATCCGCCAGGGCTTGTAGCCCAGCCCGACGGATCGCTGCGGGATTGCTTCCCACTCGGAAAAGGTGCGCGCCTCGGCGGTGCGGTTGAAGAACAGGGCGGGGGGCGCATCCAGCTCGGCGATGAGCGCGTTGGTCAGCGAGTGGGCGTAACGCCCCAGCCCGGCGCGGCTGTTGACCGCCGCCGAAACATCCAGGGTGATGGTCACCGGTCAGCGTCTCCTTGGGCGGGGTGAAGTGGGCGCTCGCGGTGGATGAGCACGGCCCAGACGAAACAAGGCAGCCGCAGCATCCGCCGCCAGCGCCAGGGCTGGCGCAGCAGCCGGTACAGCCATTCAAGCGCCAGACGACGCATCCAGCGCGGGGCGCGCGGCACCACGCCGGCGATGAAGTCGAACGTGCCGCCGACGCCCATCGCCACCGAAACCGACAGCCGGTCGCGGTTGCGGGCGATCCACAAGTCCTGGCGCGGCGCACCGTAGGCCACGAACAGGATGTCCGCGCCGCTGGCATTGACGCGGGCGACAATATCCTCTTCCTCATCGGGAGACGGGCTGCCCGCGTAGGTGCCGGCGATGCGCAGGCCAGGGTTTTCGGCCACCAGCCGGGCGGCGGCCTGCTCGGCGACGCCAGGCGCAGCCCCCAGCAGAAAGAGCTTCCAGCCGCGCTCGGCGGCCCGCCGGGCGATCAGCGGCACGCCGTCCGAGCCGGTGACGCGCTCCGGCAGGCGGCGGCCCAGCAGCCGCGCAGCCAGCAGCAGCCCCACGCCGTCGGCCACGCACAGGTCGGCCCCGTGCAGGGCGCGCATGAAAGCGGGATCGTCCTGGGCGATCATGACGAATTCCGGGCTGACCGTGCATATCTGGTAAGCGCGGTCGCCCCGCGCGATCCAGCCGGCGATCTGCGCCAGCATACTCTCAAACGTGGCCGCGTCCACCGGCACGCCGACCAGGGTCAGCCGTTCTGCGCGCGAATTTTCTGTGGTCAATCTGTGGTCCGGGACCCCCATGCCGCAACCAATAGCCTCTCCGCCAGAGCGCGTTATGCGCTTCTCAACCGCTGTCCCCCGGCCCTTTTCCTCGCGAGCAGGAGAAGGGGAAGACCCCCATCCCTTTCCGCTGGCCGAGAAAGATTGCAGGGCGGGATCAGGCTGTTAGAGGCCGTTCGAGAAATCGTGCGCCTGCCTTTGCCCCCCATCCCCGGCCCTTCCCCCACGAGAGGGGAAGGGAGAAGAGCGCGCCCACTAAGCCCCTTCCTCCTTGTGGGGGAGGGGTTTGGGGTGGGGGGAAACAGCTTCTCACATGGTCTCTTACGGTGCACCGTGCCCGGCACGCTGCGCCGGGTGTGTGGAGTTCATAACAGGCTCTAAGAATATTTTACCCCAGCGGGCGCATTTGGGTACTGTATTCTTTGCGATGGGTGCGTGCAAAGGTTGACAGCGACGCGCCGGGCGCCGGGCAGTGACCCCGCCCTGACAGGTTTTGCACGCGCCCTTTGCAATTGAAACTCGTCACACGGGCATGGCCCCCCATCCCCCAGCCCCTTCCCCCACGCTGCGCGGAGGGAAGGGGAGCAGACTCGCCGCTTTGCTCCCTTCCCCCCTCGTGGGAGAAGGGCCGGGGATGGGGGGAGGCATATGTAGTGGACCCATAAAGCTGGACACAATTATCGCATGGTTAAGGGGGATGTG
>JAHDWP010000017.1:17771-68759 GCA_023382715.1 Anaerolineae bacterium | reverse complement strand
TTCTGGACTCTAGTTCCCTCTTAGCTCCATGTCCAGTTTTTGGGGTCCACTACACAACACCTGTTCACCTCCCCCATGAAGAGGAAGGGGCTTGCAAGCCGCTTTTCTCCCTTCCCCCCTCGTGGGGGAAGGGTCGGGGATGGGGGGCGGCGGGCACAGGTCTTTCAGTTTGGGCAACCAAGTGAACAGATACCCGGCGCAGGAAGGGGCGCGCGGCTGGCCTTGCACACCGGTTTACCTCACCCCCTGCCCCCTCTCCGAGCGGGGGTGAGGTCAGCCGGGGCGCAGACGCACGGCTTCTCAAACGGCCACTCGCCCTCGCCGGGCACCGGTGCCCCTCAGCGAATCTGAAGCGCGCATGGAAAACAGGCCGGGCACAGTGAGGCAGGAGGGAGGAACCCCCTTGTGCAATTTCAACAAATGCCCGCTGGCGGCATACCGTACAATTGCCCTTGTTGCATCACAATCTGGCAATGCTCAGGACAGCGTAACACTGTAACAGCTTGGGTTTGGCGAAAATTGAGCAGTGTGGGTACCATAGCCATCCACTCTTAAATGTTACTCCCTACAGGTCCGCGGCGGGCTGCCCTGGCGCGCCCGCGTTGGGACCGGCACCGGTAGTCTGTATTCGTCGCGCTGACCTGGCAATGCTGCGGAAGGAGGTGCCCCTGTATCTGTGCTGGCGAGAACACCACCCTACCAGGCAGCCGCATGGCTCGACAGCCTTTCGCTTGCAAAACTGACGTCACACACCGTCCTGCAGTTCGCTGAGTTCGTTTAGTTTGAGGAGAGAGCACACCATGCACAAGAGCAAGTCCCTACGGTTCCTGTTCCTGCTGGTCAGCGCCCTGCTCGTCGTGAGCGCGCTGCCCGTGCAGGCCCAGGATGGCGGCCAGGTCGTCGTCAAGCCTGGCGAGAAAATCAAGATCGCCATCGCCACTGATCTGACCAACGTGATCCCCGAATTTGGGTTGGACATTGCACAGGCAGCCCAGACAGCCACCTGGTTCCTCAACGATGCCGGCGGCATCAAGGGCTTCGAAGTCGAGACGTTCGTCGAGGACGATCGCTGCTCCGGCGATGACGCGACGACGGTGGCCAACCGCATCGCTTCCGACCCGCAGGTGGTAGCCGTGATCGGGCACATCTGCTCTGGCGCGACCATCGCCGCCTCCAACGTGTACGAAGAAGCGCGCATCGCCATGATGTCGCCCAGCGCCACCGCGGTCGAAGTGACCTCGCGCGGGCTGACCGTCATCAACCGCACCGCCCCGCTGGACAGCGTGCAGGGCGTGTACGACGCCAACTACATCTACAAGATTCTGGGCGCGCGCAAGCTGGCCGCGCTGCACGACAACGATACCTATGGCCTGGGCCTGGCCCGCGCCGTCGCCGATGAGTTCGAGCGGCTGGGCGGCGAAGTGGTGGCCTTCGAAGGCATCAATGTGGATGACCAGGACTACCGCCCGGTGCTCACCCCGCTGGTGGCGCTGGGGCCGGAAGTGATCTTCTTCGGTGGCTACGAGCAGCAGGCTGTGCTGCTCATCCCGCAGAAGAACGACGTGGGCCTGGGGGACGTGATCTTCTTCGGCCCGGATGGCATCAAGGGCGAGGCGACCATCAGGGGCGCTGGCAATGCTGCGGAAGGCGTCTATGCCAGCTTCCCGCCCGAACTGGTCTATGAAGATTTTGACGCTAAGTACGAAGAGCTGTTTGGCGTCAAGCCGACAGACCTGGGGCCGTTCCACTACCATACCGCCGACGCAGCGGGCATGGTCTTCGCCGCCATTGACGCCGTATCAACGGTTGACGGCGAGGGCAACCTGGTCATTGACCGCGAGGCGCTGATCGAGACCCTGCGCAATACTACGGACTACGAAGGGCTGACCGGCACGCTGACCTGCACCGAGAACGGTGACTGCGGCGCGACCATCTTCGCCATTTACGTGGTCGAAGACGGCGAGTTCATCCAGATTGAAGTGCCCGAAGACCTGCTGGAGATGGAAGTAGAGTAGTCTCCGGCGAGCCGGGGGGATGGTGCCGGGTGCATGCAAAACCCGTCAGATAGGGGCGTCTGGAGGGGCGTATCGCGATACGCCCCTCCAGGACAGCCCTTCGCTCGGTCTCAGGCGAGTCGCTGCGAATCTTTGCATACGCCCACCGCGCCTACCCCATAACCTAATGAATCAGGCCAGCGCCATAATTGCGGATTCTGTTATGGCGCTGGTACAATTTTTCACCCAAGACGCGCACGCATTAGGTATTACGGGTCCTACGGCGCACTCTCACCCATCCCCTAGTCTCACAGGCAGCGCGGGCTGCGGCACGCCTGCAGATGGAGGATCATCATGGCGCAGGTCACCCAGACTCGCCGGTTAGGGCGCATCACACTCGATGCTGATCGGCTCAGCAGCCAGTATTTCGGCTGGGGGGCTTTGATCGCCACGGTACGTATCTTCTGGGTCATCGCCCTCACCTCCGGCCTGTTTGGCACGCCAGCCGATGATCTCTATCGGACGGTGAGCGATGCGCTGGGCAGCTTCCTGTGGGCCTATGCCGCGGTGGGGCTGGTCGCGCTGCTGGCCACGCTATACAGCCGGTCGCGCGGCGAAGAGCCTGTCTCGTCCACACGGCTGTTCATCAATTATCTGGGCGTCATTTTCTTCCTGGCGCTGTCGGCGCGCGTGGCCAGCGTGGTGCAGGCCGACCCGGCGCGCTACCCGATCACGCTGTGGGGCCTGCAACTGGTCAACGGCCTGGTGCTCGGCGGCGTCTACGCCCTCGTCGCGCTGGGCTATACGCTGGTTTATGGCATCCTGTTCATGATCAATTTCGCGCATGGCGAAGTGCTGGTCATGGGCACGTTCGGCGGGTGGTTCGCCCTGACCTATGTGCTGAACCTGGGCGACGGCACGTTCGAAGTCGGCGCGGCCAGCGTCGCGGCGGTGCTGCTCCCCCTGCTGTTCGCCGTGCTGTTCTTGCCACTGGAGACTCTGGCCGCGCGCGCCGGGCGCAAACGCACCGCCCGCGCCGCCGAGCCAGACCCCACCTGGGTCCTCACCCTGTTCAGCCTGCCCGTGCGCTTTCTGGTCGGCGCGCTGATCGGCTACGGGCTGCTGCAGGCGTTGGGCGGCTTCGCCCCGCACGTCTACGAAGCGATCACCACCATTGTGGCGCTGCTGTTCGTGGTGGCGGTGGGCATGATCGTCTCCATGCTGGTGGCGATCACTGTGGAGCGCATCGCCTATCGCCCGCTGCGCGGAGCGCCCCGCCTGACCCCGCTGATCAGCGCCATTGGCGCTTCTTTCTTCCTGCAGCAGGCCATGCTCAACGTCTTCGGCCCTTCAAAGCGGGCCTACAGCCGCCCCAAGCTGATTGATGGCACCATCAATGTGCGCATTGGCGACCTGGGCACCATCCCCGTCACCAAGACGGGCATCATCGTCGTCGTCGTCTCCCTGGTGCTGATGGTGCTGCTCTATACGTTCGTGCAGCGATCCAAGACCGGGCGCGCCATGCGCGCCGTGGCCGAAGACAAGCCCACGTCGGCGCTGATGGGCGTGGACGTGAACCAGGTCATCGTCATCACCTTCGCCATCGGCGCGCTGCTGGCGGGCGCGGCGGGCGTCATGATGGGCTTCCACAACCAGTCGTTCAACTTTCGGGCGGGCTTCATCCCCGGCCTGAAGGCCTTCACGGCGGCGGTGCTGGGCGGCATTGGCAACATCCCCGGCGCGATGTTCGGCGGGTTCTTCCTGGGGCTGGTCGAGGCGCTGGGGCCGACCATGCTCGGCATCAACGCCGAATACAAAGACGTGATCGCCTTCAGCCTGCTGGTGCTGGTGCTCGTCTTCCGACCCACGGGCATCTTCGGCGAAGTGCTGGCGGAAAAGAAGGTGTAGGCCATGCTTCAGACACGCACCCGACAGTTCGTCGCCTCGGCGCGCGAAGGGACTCTTTCCGGCTTCACCGTCGGGCTGATCATCATCTTCCTGATCCTGCTGGGCGTCCCGGTCAACCTGACCAGCATCGCCCTGCCGTTGTTCCTGCTGGTCGCGCTGATCTTCGGGGTGCGCCTGGCGCGCCGCCTGCGCGAGCACGGCATCGGGCATCTGCTGGGCAACGCCCTGGCCCTGGGCCTGGCTGCGGCGCTGCTGGTGTTCCTGTTCATGGCGCTGATCAATCGCTGGCAGGAGCGCAACATCAAGGTCAACGACTACTTCTACTCGGTGTCGCCCCAGACCATGACCGTGCTCTCTGGCGTGCCCGCCAGCGAGCTGTTCGCCAACCCCGCGCGCGATCCGCTCACCGGCGCGTACCCGGAAGGCAAGCCGCTGCGCACCAACCCCATGCGCCTGACCTTCGACTCGGAGACGGGCCTGGAGCTGGTGGACATCAACCTGGTGATCGGCGGCTTCTACGGCTTCCTGATCGTGCTGATCCTCGCCGGGCTGCTGGGGGTGCTGCTGGTCTGGGGGTTCAGCGTGGCCCGGCTGGGAGACACCTGGAAGCGGACGCGGGCCTATCTGGCGACCAGCCCCCAGGCGCACAGCGGGCTGCTGCTGCTGCCGCCCGTCTTCTTCGCGCTGCTGTGGCTGACCGTCGGCCACGGCACGTACCGGGCGGCGACCGGCACGTACAGCACGATCAACCCCATCATCAACCTGGGCGGGAGCGCCCAGGAAGTCCAACTGCTGATCGGCTTCGCCATCATCCTGTTCGGGCTGGTCGCCGTGCGCGCCGCGCGGCCCACCGATGTCGGCCTGAGCTACCGGGCGCGGCTGGCGCTCTGCCTGGGGATCATCGCCGTGATGATCGGCCTGGGGCTGTGGCGGATTATCGGCAGCCGCACCTACTTCCTGGCGACCTCTAAGGCGCTGGGCGGCAGCGAGACGATCAGCATCGTGCTCACGCTGGCCGTTGGCGCGCTGCTGGCTGTGCAGAACATCGTCGGGCTGCGCACGCCCGGTCGCTTCGAGACGCAACTCGCCGGCACGGGGGCGATCCTGGCCGTGCTGCTGATGCCGCTCTACCTCAACCAGGGCCAGAACGACGTGATGACCATCGTGGGCATCAACGTCATGCTCGGCCTGGGGCTGAACATCGTGGTGGGCTACGCCGGCCTGCTGGACCTGGGCTATGTGGCCTTCTTCGCCCTCGGCGCGTACTCGTATGCCTTCCTCTCGTCCAACCAGATGGCGCTGGGCGCGGACGGCAAGCCCACCGGGCTGAAGTTCGCCGGCAACGACGAGATGGTGATCAAGCTGGCCGGGTGGGTGCCGACCACGATGATCGTCACCCTGGTGGTCGCCTACCTGGGGATTCGCATCTGGCGGCGCCGCCCGCCGGCAGTGCGCCGGCCCTGGGAGCGCCAGCGCCCGCTGGTGGCCTATTCGGGGCGTCCGGGTGGCAGCATGACCGCGCTGATCACGGTGACAGCCATCCTGCTCAGCGCGCTGGTGGCCTCGCTGTTCGAAGGGACGGGCCTCTACGATCGGCTGTTCTCCAAGGCTTCCCCGTTCCTGGTGGGCATCATCATCGGCACTATCATGTCGCTGCTGTCCGGCATCGCGCTGGGCATTCCCGTGCTGCGCCTGCGCGGCGATTACCTGGCCATCGTCACGCTCGGCTTCGGGGAGATCATCCGCCTGCTGTTCACCAACCTGCGCGACTACACCGGCGGGCCGCAGGGCGTGCTGGAGATTCCCCGGCCCCTGCCCGCCGGGGCGACGGGCGGCGTGGGCTACCTTTCGATGGTGTACCTGGTGCTGATCGGGGTGGGAGTGATCGCCTTCTTCTCGCTGCGCCTGAAGGGTTCGCGCACGGGTCGCGCCTGGAGCGCGATGAAGAGCGACGAGGCCATCGCCCAGTCTGTGGGCATTCACCTGGTGCAGTCCAAGCTGACGGCGTTCGCCATCGGCGCGGCGTTCGCGGGTATTGGCGGCGTGCTGTTCGCCGCCCGTCAGCGCAACATCTATCCCAACGACTTCCGGCTGGACGTGTCTATTGAAGTGCTCAGCCTGGTCATCATTGGCGGCATGGGCAGCGTGCCGGGCGTGATCATGGGGGCCATCGCCCTGATCGGCGTGCCGGAAGTGCTGCGCCAGCTTGAGACGTACCGCATCATGGTCTTTGGCGCGCTGCTGGTGGCGATGGTCATCCTGCGGCCCGAAGGGTTGCTGCCGGCGCCCGTCGTCCAGCTTCGCGAGCGAGCGCGTTCCCTCGCACAGAGCCACTACCGGCGAGAAGGAGGCGAAGTATGACGGACCGCAGCCATGCGCGCGAGACACAGCCTGTCCTGCAAGCCACCGGCGTCACCAAGCGGTTCGGCGGCCTGGTGGCGGTGGGCGACCTTGACCTGACGATCATGCCCAACCAGATCGCCAGCGTGATCGGCCCCAACGGCGCTGGCAAGACGACCTTCTTCAACTGCATCAGCGGCTTTTACACGCCCGAAGAAGGCGAGATGCGCTTCCTCGGCCACCCCATCCAGGGGTTGCGCCCCGACCAGGTGACGGCGCGCGGCATCGCCCGCACCTACCAGAACATCCACCTGTTCAAGGGCATGACCGTGCTCGAAAACGTGATGGTCGGCGTGCACCCCAGCCTGCGCAGCACGCCGTTGGGGGCGCTGCTGCGGCTGCCGCTCAACAACATTGAGGAAGACGCGACGCTGACTCATGCCTATGAGCTGCTCGATTTCATGGGCCTGGCCGACGTGTCCGATGTGCTGGCGACGAACCTGCCCTACGGCAGCCAGCGCCGCCTGGAGATCGCCCGCGCCCTGGCCAGCGATCCCCACCTGCTGCTGCTCGATGAGCCGGCTGCTGGCATGAACCCGCAGGAGACCGAGGAGACGATGCATTTCATCCGCCGCCTGCGCGATGAGCGCGACCTGACCGTGCTGCTGATCGAGCATGACATGAACGTGGTGATGAACATCTCCGACCAGGTGACCGTGCTCGATTACGGGCGCAAAATCTCCGAGGGCACGCCAGAGTACGTGCAGCGCGACCCGCTGGTGATCGAGGCTTACCTGGGCACCGCAGCCGACGAAGTGGACGTTAACCTGCTGGCGACGTAGCGACAACTGCCCAAAGGAGCGCGAACATGGCGCTGTTGGAAGTCGAGAACCTGCACACCTACTACGGCAAGATTCACGCCTTGAAGGGCATCTCGCTCTCGGTTGAGGAAGGGGAGATCGTCACGCTGATCGGCGGCAACGGCGCAGGCAAGACGACCACGCTCAACACCATCTGCGGCATCGTGCGCGCCGCCGAAGGGCGCGTGCTGCTGCGCGACGAGGACATCACCCTTCTGCCGCCGCACGTCATCATGAGTCGCGGCGTGGTACAGTCGCCGGAAGGTCGCAAGATTTTTCAGCGCCTGACGGTGATGGAGAACCTGGAGATGGGCGCCTACAGCCGCAACGACGTGCACGGCATCGCCAGCGACCTGGAATTCGTCTTCGAGACGTTCCCCCGGCTCAAGGAGCGTCAGAAACAGCTTGGCGGCACGCTCTCCGGCGGCGAGCAGCAAATGCTGGCCATTGGCCGCGCGCTGATGGGCCACCCGCGCATCCTGCTGCTGGACGAGCCTTCGATGGGGCTGGCTCCGCTGCTGGTGCGCGACATCTTCCGTATCGTCAAGTATCTCAACGAGCAGGGCACGACCATCCTGCTCGTCGAGCAGAACGCGCTCATGGCGCTGGCGGTCGCCCATCGCGGCTACGTGTTGCAGACGGGCAAGATCATCCTGTCCGACGAGGCGACAACGCTGCGCGAGAACGAGATGGTGCGGGCCGCCTACCTGGGCGAGCATGAGGGGGCAGCCTCCCTCAGGAGCGAGAACCGGTGAAACGAGCGAGCGCCATCCTCCTGATCGCCCTGATCGCGCTGTCCGGCGCCCTGCTGACCGCCTGCGGCAGCAGCCCGCGCGCCCGCGCCGACGAGTTCGTCGTCTACCTGCCGGCGGAAGTGGGCGACTGGGAGCGCAATGACAAGGAGACGGTCCGCCTGCTGGCGAACACGGTCGCCAGCAAAGGCCACGTGACGCTGGTCTATGAAGGGCCGGATGACGCGCTGGCCTACGTCGTCGTGGAGGCGCATCCCGGCGTGGACGCCGCCGAAGTCGCGCTGGTCACCCGCGAGCGCGAGCTGCGGCTCGACGGCGTGGCGCTCGACCGCGATCGCGCCCCGCAGAAAGCGACGGCGACCGTCGGCCAGACGGCGCTGGTGCGCTACGCCCTGTTCCAGGAAGCAACCATCGTCGTCGAGATTGACGCCATCGCCGCCGAAGAAGGCGCGCCGGTCGGCGACGAAGCCTTCGACGAGCTGCTGACAATGGTGCGCAACGCCTACGCCAAAGTCGCGGGCAAGTGAGCGCGGGGCGGTCGCGCCCCTCTCACACAGGAACGCGCCGCCGGCCTCAGGGCCGGCGGTTTTGTTTGCCGCGGCGGGATGGTTTGAGAAGCCGCGCGCCTGCCTTTGCCCCCATCCCCGGCCCTTCTTCCACGAGAGATGCTGTTGGCGAGATATTTCCACAGGGGCCGCAGCAGAACAGCGCCTCATCCGTCCCTCAGCCAGGGCAAGGTTGCGCACACGGGCCTTTCGTGGGTAGCATGGAGAGCGTTGCGCACAACTGACAACACCCTCTTTCTGAGTTCTGGCGCGAGGACGGACCCTATGGCCAAGCATATCGGTATTCTGACAGCGGGCGGCGACGGCCCCGGCCTCAATGCGGCCTTGCGCGGCGTGGGCAAAGCAGCGTTGGGCGCGTATGGCATGAACGTGATCGGCTTCCGTGACGGCTTTCGTGGGTTGATGGAGAACCGTACCATGCGCCTGGATCGCGCGGCGCTGTCCGGCATCCTGACCATCGGCGGCACCATCCTGGGCACCAGCCGCGACAAGCCACACCGTATGCCAATGGGCGACCAGGACATGGACATGACCGATGTCATCGTCGCCAACTACCACAAGCACAACCTGGACATGCTGGTGTGTGTGGGCGGGGGCGGCACGCAGAAGAACGCCTTTCGCCTGATGCAGCACGGCCTCAACGTCATGACGCTGCCCAAGACGATTGACAACGATGTGGCGCGAACAGACGTCACCTTCGGCTATGACACGGCGCTGGGCATCGCCACCGAGGCCATTGATCGCCTGCACAGCACAGCGCACAGCCATCACCGCATCATCGTCGTCGAGGTCATGGGCCACAACACCGGCTGGCTGGCGCTCGGCGCGGGGGTCGCTGGCGGCGCGGACGTGATCCTGATCCCGGAGATTCCCTACGACGTGGACAAGGTGGCCGAAGCCATCCTGGAACGCTACCGGGGCGGCAAGGCGTTCTCCATCGTGGCCGTGTCGGAAGGGGCCATGTCGCGAGAGACCGCCGTCGCCCTGGACGAGGCCAACAAAGCAGTGGCCAAAGCGAAAAAGAAAGACAATGAAGACAAGCTCGCCATGGCCGAAACACACCTGGCCGAGGTGGAAGCAAGTCGGGTGGGCAATACAGTCCGCCTCACCCAGCAGCTTGAGCAGCTCACTCGCCTGGAATCGCGGGTGACCATCCTGGGACACCTGCAGCGCGGCGGCACGCCCTCCGCCGCCGACCGGCTGCTGGCGACGCGCCTCGGCACAGCCTGCGCCGGCCTGATTGCGCAGGGCGTCAGCGGCGTGCTGGTCGCCGCGCGCGGGGATGGCACCGAGCCGGTGCCGCTGGCCGAAGTCGCCGGGCAGCGCAAGGTCGTCCCGCTCGATCATCCCTGGCTTGAGAGCGCGCGGCGCATCGGCACCTGCCTGGGCGATTAGCGTCGTGGGCGCGCGCCGTCCCCTGGCGGCTTTGCGCGACGAGAGGGTCTCATGATCGTCTTTCTCGCTGCGCTGTGGATCGGCGGGACGCTGGCGCTGTCCGTCCTGGCGCTGGCCTACGCCGCGACGGTGCCCCTCATGCGCCGCCGCGAGCCAGACCCGCCCGATACACCCGCCAACCACGATCTGCCCGGCGAAGAGGTGCAGTTCACCAGCCGCGATGGGCTGTGGCTCGGCGGCTGGTGGATTCCCGCCGCCGGCGATGCGCGCGGCACGGTGGTGCTGTGCCCCGGTCAGAATGGCAGCCTGGACAAAGACATCCCCCAGGCGGTGCCGCTGCAGCGGGCGGGCTTCAACGTCCTGCTCTTCGACTTTCGCGCGCACGGGCGCTCGCAGGGCAGCCTGGTGACGCTCGGCGCGCTGGAACAGGCCGACCTCTTCGGCGCGCTCGATTACCTGGAAAGGGAGCGCGGCGTGGGGCAGGCGGGCGTGCTCGGCTTCAGCATGGGCGCGGGCGTGGCCTTGCTGGTCGCCGCGCAGGATGCGCGCGTGGCCGTGCTGGTCGTGGACGGGGCCTTTCCCCGGCTGGCGGGCCTTCTCCAGAGCTATCTGCGCCTGCGCGGCGTGCCGGGGCCGCTGGCGGGCGGGTTCGCGCAGATCGTGCTGTGGGTGGCAGCGCTGCGAGCGCAGTACGAGATTCACCACGCCGACCCCATCACCCTGGCGGATCGCATCAGCGCGCCGACGCTGTTCGTTCACGGCGAGCGCGATCCCTTCGTCCGCACGGACGAGGTGCGCGCGCTGGCCGCGCGCGTGGCCGGGCCAGCCGAGGTCTGGTCGCTGGCGGACTGCGGTCACCGCGAGGCGAACAAACGGCACCCGGACGAGTACAATCAGCGGGTGGTGAGCTGGTTCGCGCGGCATCTGGCGAACGGGGAGGGGACGCTCTCTCAGCGCGACAGGTGAGCGCCGGAGAGCGCGGCGCAAACACAAGACTTCCGAAGTTTGGTGAACTTCGGAAGTCTGATTCCTAGGCCGGGGACAGCGGAGCAGCGCCTTACCGCACCGACTCGTGGGCTTTGCGCCCGTAGACGCGCTCATAAGCCTGGCAGTAGGGGCACATGCCGCCCTCGACATACTTGACGAACCAGAACGCCAGCCCGCGCCCCTTGCGGCGAGCGCGCGAGCATATGGCGCATTCAGCGCATTTCTGGGCCATTTCGCGATCCTGGTCGGTGATGACTTGCGCATTCATGACATCTCCTCCTTGCTCTGAGGCCGCTTGAGAAGCCGCGCGCCCGTCGCTGTCTCCCTCCCCGGCCCTCATTCCCACAAGGGGCAAAGGGAGAAAAACGCCCCTGCTAAGCCCGTGCGGGGAAGGGTCCGGGGCAGGGGACAAGTTCCCAAGCAGCCTTTCATCTCTAGGTAAGTACGCGGCGAACACCTGGAGAGTTGCGCGGCGAGGTCCACGCCCGGCGCGAAACAGCGCGAGCCTGCTATAATGGGGCGCAGTTCCGCCGAAATAATGCTCTTGCGAAAGGTGCTCAGCGATCATGGCCAGATTCATTTTGGCGCTGGACCAGGGCACGACCAGCTCCCGCGCCATCCTCTTCAACGACGCCGGCAAGCCGGTCTCCGTCGCCCAGCAGGAATTTCCGCAGCATTTCCCCAAACCGGGATGGGTCGAGCACGACCCGCACGACATCTGGCGCTCGCAGCGCGACACGGCGCACGCCGTGCTCGAACGGGCGCGCGTCGCACCGTCCGACGTGGCCGCCATCGGCATCACCAACCAGCGCGAGACGACCGTCATCTGGGATCGTCGGACGGGCGAGCCGGTGTACAACGCCATCGTCTGGCAGTGCCGGCGCACGGCGGCCCTCTGCGACGCGATCAAAGCGGACGGCTTCGACGCGACGCTGCGCGCCAAGACCGGCCTGGTGACCGACGCCTATTTCTCCGGCACGAAGGTCGCCTGGCTGCTGGACAATGTGCCGGGCGTCCGCGCGCGGGCCGAAGCGGGCGAGCTGGCCTTTGGCACGGTAGACTCCTGGCTGCTGTGGAACCTGAGCGGCGGGGCGCTGCACGTCACCGATGTGAGCAACGCCAGCCGCACCCTGCTCTACAACATTTACGCGGGCGACTGGGACGACGAAATCCTCGCCTACCTCAAGATTCCGCGGGGCCTGCTGCCGCAGGTGCGCCCGTCCAGCGAAGTCTATGGCGAGACGGTGCCCAACGTCTTCGGCACGGCCATCACCCTGGCCGGCATCGCCGGCGACCAGCAGGCGGCCACGTTCGGCCAGGCGTGCCTCAGGCCGGGCATGGCCAAGAATACCTACGGGACGGGCAGCTTTGTGCTGCTCAACACAGGGGGTGAGGGCGTGCCGTCCAGCTCTGGCCTGCTGACGACCATCGCCTGGCAACTGAGCGGCGAGCCGGTCATCTACGCGCTGGAGGGCAGCGTGTTCATCGCCGGGGCAGCGGTGCAATGGCTGCGCGACGGCCTGCAGATCATCCGCAGCGCGCCGGAGATCGAGACGCTGGCGGCGGGCGTCGAGAGCACCGACGGGGTGTATTTCGTCCCGGCCTTCGTGGGGCTGGGCGCGCCGCACTGGGACCCCTATGCGCGCGGCACGCTGGTCGGCATCACGCGCGGCACGACGCGCGCCCACATCGCGCGGGCGGCGCTCAACGCCATCGCTTTGCAGTCGAAGGACGTGCTCGACGCCATGCACCAGGATTCCGGCATCACGCTCAGCGCGCTGCGCGTGGACGGCGGCGCGGCGGCCAATGACCTGCTGATGCAGATTCAGGCGGATGTGCTCGGCGTGCCGGTGCAGCGCCCCGCCGTCACCGAGACGACGGCGGTCGGCGCGGCTTACCTGGCCGGGCTGGCAGCCGGCTTCTGGCCGGGCGTGGAAGCGCTGGAAGCGGCCTGGTCGGTGGAGCGCACCTTCGAGCCGCGCCTGGCCGCCGCCCAGCGCGAGGCGTTGCTGGCGGGCTGGCGGCGGGCCGTCGAGCGGGCGAAACATTGGGAGAATGGGGGATGAGCCGTTTTCAGCGATCAGTCTTCGGCGGTCAGATCAGCGGTAGCTAAGCGCCTCCCCCACTCCAAACTCCTCCCCTATGAAGAGGGGGGGGTTGAAAGCCGCTTTTCTCCCTTCCCTCCTGGTGGGGGAAGGGTCGGGGATGGGGGGCGGCGGGACAGGACTTTCAGCCTGGGCACCGAGGTGAACAGATTACGATCAGCCCCGTATCCAGGGCGCACTGCGTGCGCGCGGCGAGTTCTCGTTGCTGGCTGCGCCATTCAAATCACCCGTGAGGAGATGAAACTACCCGATGCATTTTGAAAACTACTGGATTCCTCAGAACAGCCGCTATCCGCGCTGCGTGGATGGCCGGCCCGTCGCCGCGATTCTGGAGCGGGTCGGGGATCGCTGGGTGGTGACACAGCGCGGCCCAGAAGCCTGGCGCGACCTGGGGCCGCAGTTCCCCGGCGCGACGCTGCTGTTCGTGCACGCGCTGGAGGAGCTGGCCGGTCTGCCGCGCGAGCAGGCTTTTGAGATGGCGGAGCGAGCTTCGCTGCGGGCCGGGCTGAAGTGCGCCTTTCACCTGGACGACAACCTGGGCGAGTATCGGGCCGATCACCTGGACGACGAGGCGCTGGTGGCGCTGGCCAGCAGGTACCAGCGCGGCTGCGGCTATGCCCAGGTGGTGTGGGGCGACGGCATTGACACCGTGATCGGGCTGGCGCGGGGGCGCGGCTGGCGTCTCTACATCGTCGCCGGCCCGCACTTCGAGCGCGGCGCCACCATCAACCGGCGGCACGGCACAACGTTCGACGCCTCACACGCGGCAAGCGACGGAGCCGGGCATTTCAACCTCGACATCTCCGAAGCGCGCGCCGTCTTCGATCACCTGGAGACGCTGCTGGGCCAGCGCGGATTCGCCGTGCGAGCGCAGACGTGGCTGGAAGAGTCCTTCCGCGCGGTGATCACGCAGTTGGGCGGGGTGGACGCGCCGGAGGATGTGCGCGAGCGACTGTGATCGCGCCGCAAAACGCGCCGCAGAAGAGACGCCGGTGAGCGAGCAGACAGTTCTGGAAGGCTTCATCTCGGTGCGCGCGGCGCTGAAGGCAGGCAGCCGCCCGATCCAGGCGATCTATCTGCGCCACGACAGGCGCGACCGGGGCATCGCCTGGCTGGAGCGCGCCGCCGCCGCCGCCGCGATTCCTGTGCGGCGTGTCGCGGCGGACGAGATTGACGCGCACGCCGGGGGTCGCACGCACGGCGGAGTCGTCGCGCTGGCCGGGCCGCGCCGCTTCGTGACGCTCGACGACCTGGCGGCGGATAGCTCGGCGCCCTTCGTGGCCATGATTGACGGCGTGGAAGACCCGTTCAACTTCGGGCAGGCGGTGCGCGCGCTCTACGCGGCGGGCTGCGACGGGCTGGTGCTGCGCCCGCGCAACTGGTTAACGGCGGCGGGGGTGGTGGCGCGGGCCTCGGCGGGCGCGTCGGAGTGGCTGCCCGTCGCCATCGCCGAGACGGTAGAGGCGGCGGCGGAGCATTTCCGGGCGCGCGGGCTGCGCGTGACCGTCGCCGATGAGGAGCGCGCCGTGCCCCTCTACGACGCCGACCTGACCGGCCCGCTGTTCCTGATCATCGGCGGGGAGAAGCGTGGCATCACGCGCTCCTTCCGCGATGGGGCCGACCTGCGCCTGGCCATTCCCTATGGCAGCGCCTTCGACCAGTCGCTGGGCACGGCGGCAGCGACGGCGGTGATCGCCTTTGAAGTGCTGCGGCAGAGACGGAGTCGCCAGTGATCAGCAGCCAATTCTCAGCCACCAGCAATCGGCGGCTGGCTGATGAGAAGAGAGATCATACCAAGACCAGGCGTTACGGATCACGGCTCGCTGAAAGCTGATCGTCCTTCAGGTGGAGCAGCCCATGTCCCCCGACGAGTTCTCATCCGGCAAGCCGCGCGTGACGCGCGGCCCGCGGCGCGGCGAGGCGACCGAGAGCGTCTACCGCGGCGCGTTCATGCGCTCGCGCCTGGAGGTGGCGTTCGCCCAGGAACTCGACCGGCGCGGCATCGTCTGGCAGTACGAGCCGGAGCGCATCGGGGGCGGGCGCTACCTGGTGGACTTCTATCTGCCCGATCTCAAATGCTGGGTGGAGGTCAAGGGGCGCTTTGAGGCGCGCGACGACCTGCTGCTGCCCAACGTCGCCAACCACCTGCGCACCGAGCGCGGCGAGCGGTTGTTCCTGTTCATGCGGGCGCGGGCTTTCCGCGTGACGTGGCGCGGCTTCGAGCCGCTGAGCCTGGGCGAGTTCTGGGCGGCGCTGAGCGATACGGCGGACGCGGCAGGCGAACCGCTGGACTATCTCCGGCGGCGCAGGCAAGCAGGGGAACCGGACGATAAAGATCGCTGAGACGGGAGGGAGAGTCCGATGCGCGTGATCCTGGTTCGGCATGGCAAGGCGTCGAAAGACCCGAAGTACGCTCGCGATGAGGATCGTCCGCTGACCGGACGCGGCGAATCCGAGGTGGCGGTGCTGGCCCAATGGCTGGCCCGCGCCGGCATCACCGTTCACCAGATTCGCCACAGCGGACTGTTACGCGCCCAGCAAACCGCCGACATCTTCGCCAGGCAGATCAAGCCGGCGGGCGGGGTGGTCGCCGTGCGCGGCCTGCTCTTCGACGATCCGGTGGACGAGCTGGCCCGCGAACTGGCGCTGGAGACGGAGCCGGTGCTGCTCGTCGGGCACAACCCCTTCATGGAGCGGCTGGCCGCCGCGCTGCTGCGCGCGGACGCGGCTCAGCCGCCGGTGTGGTTTGCGACGAGCAGCACGGCTTGCCTGGACTATGTGGATGGTTTCTGGACGATCAAATGGGTGCTGCACCGCGAGCTGGCCGAGGCGGGCAGCGACGCGGGCGAGGGATGACGGCGCCTGACGGCGACTCGCTGGGCGCCAGACCCTTCATTCTGACCCCTCCCCTGACTTGCGGAGAGGATGCTTAGGGGGCGGGGCCTGGCGCTGCGTTAGACTTCCGAAGTTTGCGCAAACTTCGGAAGTCTGCCCTTCGGGCGCTCGCACGCCACACATCGGGGCGCTGCGCTGCTGCGCCCCGGAGCATTCCGCGCCATCCCCACTCAACCGCGCCGCGCCCCCCTGTTCGGCCCGTTCTGCGCGGCAAAATGTGATAGTTGTTACTGACAGAGCGCAGCCTGGCGTGCTAAGCTTTCGACCAGACTGCGTTTTATTTTTTGTCAGGGTAGGAGAATTGCCTTGACCACGACCTCTGTGGATGTGCTGATCATCGGCGGCGGCGCGACCGGCGCGGCGGCGCTCTACGACCTGGCGCGGCGCGGCGTGCGCGCCCTGCTGGTAGATCAGCTCGACTTCACGACCGGGACATCGGGGCGCTATCACGGCCTGCTCCATTCCGGCGGGCGCTACGCCGGGCGCGACCTGGAGACCGCCCGCGAGTGCATCGTCGAGAACCGGGTGCTGCGCCGTATCGTCCCCTTCGCTGTGGAGGATACGGGCGGGCTGTTCGTCGCCACGCCCGCCGATCCCGCCGACTTCCCCGCCCGCTGGCTGGACGGCTGCGCCAAAGCGGGCATCCCCGCCGAGCCGCTGAGCGCGGCCCAGGCTCGCGCCGCAGAACCCGCGCTGACTCACGACATCACCGCCGTCTACCGCGTGCCGGACGGATCGGTGGACTCCTTCGACATGATCCACGGCTTCGTCGCGGCAGCGCGCGATCTGGGCGGCGACGCCTGGATTTATCAGCAGGTGACCGCGCTGCTGCGCGAAGGCGACGCCGTGGTCGGCGCGACGCTGCGAGACACGCGCAGCGGCGAGGCGCGCACGGTTCACGCGGCCTGCGTGCTCAACGCGACCGGCCCCTGGGCAGGCGCCGTGGCGCAGTTGGCCGGGCTGAACGTGAGCGTGAAATTCGACCGGGGCGCGATGATCGCCATGAACACGCGCTGGGTCAACACCATCGTCAACCGGCTGCGCCCCGCTGCTGACGGCGACATCCTGGTGCCGGTGGGCACAGTCTGCGTGCTGGGCACCACGTCCGTCCACACCAGCGCGCCGGACGATTACCGCGTCGAAGCGTGGGAGGTGAGCAAGATTCTGGCCGAGGCCGATGTCGTCGTGCCGGGCATCCGCAACGGGCGAGCGCTGCGCGCCTGGGCGGGCGTGCGCCCGCTCTACGAGCCACCCCAGGCCGGTCACGACGAGGCGCAGGGCCGCGAGGTGGCGCGCACCTTTTCCGTGCTCGATCACGCCGTGCTGGATGGCGTGCGCGGCCTGGTGACCGTCACCGGCGGCAAGCTGACCACCTGCCGCCTGATGGCCGAAAAAGCGGCGGACGCCGTTTGCGCGCAGCTTGGCATCAGCGCGCCCTGCAGCACTGCCGACGAAGCGCTGCCCATCCCCGCCGCCACAGCCGGGCGCTATCACCGGCTGGATCACCGCCTGCACAAGCTGGAGCACGGCGAGATGCCCGGCGACCTGATCTGCGAATGCGAGATGATCACCCGCCCGCAGCTCGAGGCGGCCATCGCCGCCTATGGCGGGCAACCGGTGGCCCTGGACGACCTGCGCCGCGATCTGCGCCTGGGCATGGGACCGTGCCAGGCGGGTTTTTGCGGCGTGCGCGCGGCGGGCATTCTGCAGGCGGTCAGGGGCCAGGCTAGCGCCGAGGCGACGGCGGCCCTGGGCGCTTTTGTGGACGAGCGCTTTCGCGGGGTGCGGCCTTTGCTGTGGGGCCACCAACTGCGCCAGCTTTACCTTGACGAGTTGATCTACCGGCGCACGCTCGGCCTTGACCGGCTGCCCGATGAAGGCGTGTCCCAGGCGACGACCGCTGCGCCGGGCGAGGAGGCCGCCCATGGCTGAGAAACGCAAAGTGAACCGCTGCACCATTGCCGCCACCCAGGGCCGGGGCAGCGATGTGATCGTCATCGGGGCGGGCCTGTCCGGGCTGCTGGCGGCAGTCTATGCGGTCAAAGCCGGGGCGCGCGTTCGCCTCATCGCCACCGGTTGGGGCCAGCAAATCGTCAGCCCCGGCTGGATCAGCGTATGCGACCGCGCCGACGACGACGTGATTGCCGAAGTGCGCGGCTACGCGGCCCTGCACCCGGAGCATCCTTACGCTCTGGCCGGGCTGGATGCGCTGGTCTGCGCGCTGGACTTGCTGCAGGACATTGCTGAAGAGATCGGCGAGCCGGTCGCCATGCGCCCCAGGGATGGGCACAACCTGCGCCTGCCGACCATGCTCGGCGCGCTTCAGACGCCGCTGCTCGCCCCGGCGGGCATTGCCGCCGGCGACCTCACCGAGGTTGAAGAGCCGCTGCTGATCGTCGGCTTTGCCGGCTGGCGCGACTTCTATCCGGCGCTGGTCGCCGGCAACCTGAGCGCGCAGGGCATCGCTGCGCGCCCGCTGACGGTGAGCCTGCCCGCCGAGCGTGGATCGTGGGACGACTGGCCCGCCGATCTCGCTCGCCGCTTCGACGACTCTGCTTTCCGCAGCGCGGTGCTGCGCCAGGTTCAGCCGCAGGTCAAAGGCGCAGCCAGGGTCGGCTTCCCGGCGGTGCTGGGCATGGCGAGACATGCCGAGGTGCGGCGCGAGTTCGAGGCGGGCCTCGGCTGCCCAGTCTTCGAGATTCCCACCCTGCCGCCCAGCCCAGCGGGGGCGCGGCTGAGCAATGGCATCCGCCGCTGGCTGCTGCGCCAGCGAGCGCGGGTGCAGATCGGGCACGCGGTGTTGCGCGGCAACGTCGAGAACGGGCGCTGCACTGGGGTTGAGGTCGGCGCGCTGGGTCACGCTAACCCCTTCTACGCCGACACCTTCATCCTGGCGACGGGCGGGCTGTACAATGGCGGCATCCAGAGCGATGAGGCGGGCCGCCTGTGGGAGCCGATCTTCGGCTTCCCCGTCAGCGGGCCGCCGAGCGAAGGGCGCGCAGACTGGTATCAGGGGCGACTGCTCGCCGAGGGCGGGCACGCCATCCACGGGCAGACGGGGCTGCGCGTCAACGCGCAGATGCAGCCGCTGGACGGAGACGGCGCGCCGGTGCTGGAAAACGTCTTCGCCGCCGGGCACCTGCTGGCGGGCTTCAACCCGCTGACCGATGGCTGCGCCGAAGGTGTGGCCCTGGCGACGGCCTACAAGGCCGTGAGCGCGGCGCTGGCGGCGCGGGCGTGAGAGAGGGGAGACTTCCGAAGTCTGGCAGACTTCGGAAGTCTTAGGCGAAACGCACACTTGAGGCGGTGACTTCACCTATATCCTGTTTTCAAGCGACTGTGTTGAGTACGGATCATCATGACTGACCATTCAACCACCCTCATTGACCTGACTCCCTTCACGGCGGATCACTGCCTGAAATGTAATATCTGCACGTCGGCCTGTCCCGTCGCGCCGGTGACGCCGCTCTTCCCCGGCCCCAAGACGGTCGGGCCACAGGCGCAGCGCCTGCGGCTGCCCGGCGAGCCGTCGCCCGATCACTCGATTGACTACTGCTCCGGCTGCGGCATCTGCACACAGGTCTGCCCGCACGGCGTGCGAGTCATGGAGATCAACACGCAGGCCAAGGCGGTCATGACCCAGACGCACGGCATGTCGCCGCGCAACTGGTTCCTCAGCCGCAACGAACTTTGGGGCCGCCTGGGGACGCCCTTCGCGCCGCTGGCCAACTTCGGCGTGGGCAATCGCTGGCTGCGCCTGATCGTCGAGAAGACGTTCAAGGTCTCGGCGCGCGGGCCGCTGCCCGGCTGGGCCGGCTACACCTTCCGCGGCTGGTGGAAGCGCGAGATCAAGCGCCGCCCGCGCCCGCAGTCCGCCCCCGACGCGCAGCGCGTGGTCTACTTCCACGGCTGCTCGACCAACACCTACGAGCCGCATATCGGCAAGCTGGCCGTGGCCGTGCTGGAGCACATCGGGCTGCACGTGGAGATCCCGCCGCAGACGTGCTGCGGGCTGCCCGCCCAGTCCAACGGTGACTTCAAGGCGGCGCGGCGCTACGCGCGCACCAACATCGAGTCGCTGGTCGAGTACGCGCGGCGGGGCATCCCCATCGTCGGCACGTCAGCCAGTTGCATCACCGCGATCAAGGGCGACTATCAGCACGTGCTGGGCCTGGACGACGAGGACGCGCTGCTGGTCGCGGCCAACACCTATGACTTCATGGAGTTCCTGGCCCGGCTGGATCACGAAGGCCGCCTGCCGCGCGACTTCCAGCCGATTGAGGCGGAGCTGCCCTATCACGCGCCGTGCCAGCTCAAGGCGCACGGCATGGGCCGCCCGGCGCTGGACGTGCTCGACCTGATTCCGGGCTTGCGCTGCTGGGAGATTGACGCCGACTGCTGCGGCATCGCCGGGACGTATGGCTACAAGGCGGAGAAGCGCGAGATCGCCGAGGCGGTGGGCCGGCCCATCGCCGAGCAGGTGAGCGCGGCAGGGGCCAGGCTGGTCGTCTGCGACACCGAGACGTGCCGCTGGCAGATCACCTCGCTGACCGGGGCGAAAACCGTCCACCCGGTTGAGCTGGTGGCGCTGGCCTACGGCCTGACGGTGGATCGCTACACGCCGCCGCTGCGGGCGGGCACAGCCGCGCACGCCGCGGTGGGCGGGCTGTAGCTGCGCCGGTGATGCAGGGTACGTGCGCGATCTGTCACGCGGGGGCGTATTGCGCAATACGCCCCCGCGTGTGATGTGCGAGCGCTCGAAGGACAGACTTCCGAAGTTTTCGGAAACTTCGGAAGTCTGCTCTAAGCATCCCCTACTGCGCGACGTAGCCGCCGTCTACCAGGATCGGGTTGCCGGTCATGAACGTCCCGCCGTCCGAGCACAGGAAGACGACCAGCTCAGCGATCTCTTCCGGGCTGCCCATGCGCCCGATGGGATGAGCCAACTCAAGCTGCGCCTTGACTTCGGCGGGCAGGCCGTCGTCCACCATCGGCGTGTGAATGAAGGCCGGGCAAACCGCCGTCACGCGGATGTTCTGCTTGGCGTATTCGATGGCCGCGTTCTTGGTCAGGCCGAGCACGCCGTGCTTGGCGCTCACGTAGGCGGGCGCGGTGGCGAAGCCGACATGCCCCAGGATGGAGGCCATGTTGACGATGGCCCCGCCGCCCTGCTTGATCATTTCGGGAATCTGGTACTTCATGCCCAGGAAGACGCCGGTCAGGTTGACGCCAATAACCTTGTTCCATCCCTCGATGGAGTAGTCGGCGGTCAGGTTGGCCTCGCCGCCGATGCCGGCGTTGTTGCAGGCGAAGTCCAGCCGCCCGAAGGCCGCCACCGTCCCATCCACCAACGCCTTGACCTCGGCAGCGCTGGACACATCACACTTGATGAAGACGGCTTCGCCGCCCTGCTCCTTGATCAGGTGGACGGTTTCCTGGCCGCCCTCAACGTTCACGTCGCTCACCGCAACTTTGACGCCCTCGCGGGCGAACGCCAGCGCCACCGCCCGGCCAATGCCGGAGCTTGCGCCGGTGACGATGGCCACTTTATCTTGCAGACCGTGGAGACCTTTTCCGTTGTGAGTCATGATGTTTGCTCCTTGTCCTGTGAAACCTGCGCCGCAAACGTCCTCGCCAGGGCGATCATGGTGAGCATTGCGGCGTAGCCCTGATTCAACGCACAGTGAGATCGTATATTATTTCACAAGCAATGCCAAAGATTCCGTGAAAATCTGTATAAATTTAATAATATAGTGATTAAATATCAAAATACTGATGGATAGTTCCCCTGGCGCCGCCACACGTCGAGCATCAGCTCATAGCGGCTGAGGCGCATCCCGGTGTAAATACAGTTGCTCGTGGAGAAGATGTAGCCGCCGCCGGGCATCCCGTGTTCCAGCGCATAGCTGGTCGAGGCGATCACTTCGGCGTCGGTGCCCGTGTCCAGCAGCCCGCAGTTGACGTTGCCGATCAGGCAGACCTGCGCCCCACAGCGCCGCTTGACCTCGGCGATGTCCACGCCCGCCTGCGGGTCGAGCGAGTGCAGGGCGTGCGGATTCGCCTGCAGTAGCTGATCGAGGATAGGCATGATGTTGCCGTCGGTGTGCTTGATCGTGTAGAAGCCCAGCGCGCGGTAGGCGGCGATCAGCCGGGCCAGGTAGGGGGTGACGAACTCGCTGAAGAGGGCCGGGCTGAGAAATGGCCCCCGGTTGAAGCAGTAGTCGGTGCACAGGGCGAAGCCGTCCAGACCGCCATGCCGGGCCAGGCCCTCAGCCCGCTCCAACGCCGCCGCCAGCCGCGCCTCGGCCTCGGCCTTGATCGCGGCGGGTTCTTCGTACAGGCGGCGGCAGAACTCGGCCATCTGGTGCCCGTCGGGGATGCCCAGCGTGGCGTCGCCGTGCAGCATGAGGAAGTAGCGGTCGCCGCTGCGCTCACGCACCAGGTCAATCAGGCGGCAGGTTTCGTCGAGCGTGTCCGGGTTGAGGTGCAGAAAGATGGCGCTGTGCTCGAAGCGCTCGGCGGTGGCGATGTACAGGTCGGCCATGTCCGCCCGGTGAAGCTGGCGCTCGCGCTCCTCCATTTGCAGCCACTGGTGATAGCTGCGATGCTCCGGGTGGACCTTGCCGAAGGCTTCCATCGTCAGGAAGAAAACCAGCTCGAAGTGGGGCACGCGCCCGGTCAGCGGACGGCGTTCGAGGGCGGCGATGAAGCGTTCACGCGGCTGCATGGGACCTCCGACCTGGGATGATCGTCTTGCCGACTCCACCCGCAGCCTCGCTGCGCAGGATAAAGCCATGTAGGGGCAGATCGGCCAACCCGCCCCTACAAACGGTACCTTTTGCGGTTGTTGTATCGCACCAGGAAGACCCGGCGTGCGCCCCGCTAGATCAGCAGGCGCATCGGGTTTTCGAGCAGCTCCTTGAACACCTGCAGGAAGCTCGCCGCCTCGACCCCGTCGCTGACGCGGTGATCCACGCTGATCGTGACCTTCATCCGCGTCCCGACGCCAAGCGTGCCGTCTTCGAGCACAACGGGCACCTTCTTGGCCGAGCCGATGGCCAGGATGCCCGCTTCTGGCGGGTTGATGATGGCGATGAAATGATCCACATCGAACAGGCCGAGGTTGCTCACCGTGAAGGTGCTGCCCTCGATCTCGTGCGGCTTGACTTTGCCTTCGCGGGCGCGGGTGATCATGTCGCGGTGATTGTAGGCCATCGTGCCCAGCGACACCTTGTCGGCGTCGTAGGAAGTGACATTGACCAGCCCGCTGTCGAGCGACACGGCGATGCCGATGTTGATCCGTGCGTGGCGCACCAGCTTGTCGCCGTAGTAATGCGAGTTGAGGTTGGGGAAGCGGCGCAGGGCCAGGGCCGTCGCCTTGACGATGAAGTCGTTGACCGTGATTCTGCCCGCCTCGTCGGCGATGCTGGCGTTGATCTGCTGGCGCAGCCCCAGGGCCGCCGCCATGTCAATCTCGCTGGTGACGTAGAAGTGCGGCACGAACTGTTTGCTTTCGACCAGCCGCTGGCCGATGCGCGCCCGGATGCGGCTGAGCGGGATGACCTCGACATCTGGCCCGCTGGGAATCTCGGTGAAGGTGGGCATAGTCGGGCGCGGCGCTTCGGGCGGGATGGGCGGGGTCGCCGGGACCGCGGGGGCCGTCTTCGGCGCGACAGGGGCCGCTGGCGCTTTCGCTTTCGCGACCACGAAGCCCTCGATGTCCTTCTTGGTGATGCGCCCGCCGGGGCCGGTGCCCTGCACGTGGCGCGGATCAATGCCTCGCTCGTCGGCCAGGCGGCGGGCGATGGGGCTGATCTTGAGAACGCCATCACCGCCTGTCTCGGCGGCTTCGACGGGCGCGACTTCGGCGGCCTGCACCGGCGCGGCGGGAGCGGGTTCCTCGGCGTCTTCCGCAGCGGCGGCGGGCGCTGCTTTGGCGGGGGCGGCGCCCTCTGGCGGGGCCTCGCCTTCCGCGCCGACATAGCCAATGGGCGCGCCAACCGCGACCACATCGCCCGGCTCGGCCAGCAGTTGCAGCACGGTGCCCTCGACCGTCGTCTCGATCTCGATGGTCGCCTTGTCCGTCTCGATCTCGGCGATCACGTCGCCTTTCTTGATCGCCTGGCCGGTTTGTACCGTCCAGTTGACGAGCGTGCCCTCGGCCATGTCGAAGCCGAGCTTGGGCATGATGATGGGTTCGGCCATCAGACTACCTCCTTAACCGCCCGAATAATTTTCTCTGGGCTGGGCAGCGCCATCAGCTCGATCTCGTGCGAATAGGGCAGCGGGATGTCCATCGCCGCCACGCGCTTGACCGGCGCGTCCATCCAGTCAAAACACACGTCGTGAATCTGCGCGGCGACCTCGGCCCCCACGTTGAACATGGGCAGGCTTTCTTCGACGACCACGCAGCGATTGGTCTTCTTGAAGCTCTCGAAGACCGGCTCCAGGTCGAGGGGGCGCAGCCAGCGCAGATCAACGATCTCCGCCTCGATGCCTTCTTTGGCCAGCTCCTCGGCGGCGACCAGCGAATGCTCCAGCCCCTTCTGGTAGGTGACGATGGTCACGTCCGAGCCTTTGCGCTTGATGTCGCTCTTGCCGATGGGCAGCAGGAAGTCGGGGTCGTCGGGGACGGGGCTGCGCCGCTGGAGCATGGTGCTGTGCTCGACGAAGAGCACCGGGTTATCGTCGCGGATGGACGCTTTGAGCATCCCCTTGGCGTCGTAGGCGGTGCCGGGCACGGCCACATACAGGCCGGGGAAATGAGCGAAGATCACTTCCGGGGCGTGAGAGTGCGTCGCGCCAAGCTGCTTGCCGCCGCCGGTCGTCGTGCGGATGACCAGCGGGACGGTGAACTGCCCGTTGAACATGTAGCGCACTTTGGCCGCGTGGTTGATGATGGCGTCCAGGGCCAGGAAGGCGAAGTTGATCGTCATGATCTCGGCGATGGGGCGCAGGCCGGCCATCGCCGCCCCGACCGCCGCGCCAGCGATGACCATCTCGGAGATCGGCGTATCGCGCACGCGCCTGGCGCCGAACTCGTCGAGGAAGCCGCGCGTCACGGCGTAGGTGCCGCCCCACACGCCCACTTCTTCGCCCATGATGAACACGCGCTCGTCGCGCTGCATCTCTTCACGCAGGGCGCTGCTCAGCGCCTCGCGGTAGGTAATTGGTCTATCGGCCATAGCCCCCTCTAGTCAACGTACACGTGGCTGATCAGGTCTTCGTAGGTCGGGTTGTCGCTGCTCTTGGCGAACTCAACAGCGTCATCAATGGTTTGCAGCGCCTCGGCGTCGAGCTTGTCGAGCGCCTTCTCCACGCCCTTATAGGTCTCGGTCAGGTAGTGGCGGAAGCGCCCAATGGGGCCGCTGACTACGAAGGACTCGACCTCTTCTTTGGTGCGATAACGCTGCGGATCGCCCATGCTGTGCCCTTCCAGGCGATAGGTGAGCGACTCGACGAGGACAGGGCCGTGCTTGCGGGCGTATTCGGCGGCCTCGCTGACCGCGTCATAGACGGCCAGCACATCCATGCCGTCCACGCGCGGCCCCATCTTCATGCCGCTGCCGTCTTCGCTGCTGTAGGCCATGGCGCGGCGGATAAGCTCCTTGGCGCCGCTGGCGCGCTCGACGGCGGTGCCCATGCCGTACTGGTTGTTCTCGATCAGCCAGACGACGGGCAGATCCCACACGGCGCTGAGATTGAGCGACTCGTGGAAATAGCCGATATTCGTCGAGCCATCGCCCATCAGGGCCAGCACGACGCCATCCTCTTCCAGGTACTTCATCTTGAGGGCAATGCCCGCCGCCAGGGGCAGATGCCCGCCGACGATGCCGTAGCCGCCCCACATATGCAGCGCGCGGTCGGCCAGGTGCATCGAGCCGCCCTTGCCGCCGCTGACGCCAGTGCGCTTGCCCATCATTTCGGCCATGGCGCGGTTGGGGTCAACGCCGCGCGCCAGGGCGATGCCATGATCGCGGTAGGCGGTGATCACGTGATCGTTCGGCCCCAGCGCGGCCACCGCGCCGACGCCGGTCGCTTCCTGCCCAATGTACAGGTGCAGAAAGCCGCCAATCAGCCCTTGCTGGTACAGCTCGGCGCAGCGTTCTTCAAAACGGCGGATGAGCACCATCTGCCGATACCAGTCAAGCAGCGTTTCTTTGTTCGGTTTGGCCATCTACAGACTCCCCCAGCCAGCGTGAAAATGGGCGTTCAGGGTAACGCCCATGGTGAAGCGAACGAAATAGCGTTGTGGCGATAGGGAAATTGTACAAGATCGCACGACCGCTTGGCAAACGGAGTCGGGCGGCGGATGCGTGCAAAAATTAACAGAGACCGTTTGAAAGACCCTGGCGGGCGGGTTTACCTCCCCCCTAAATCCCCTCTCCACACGCGGAGAGGGGACTTGGCTCTGCACTTACGTCCCCTCTTCGTTGACGGCCAAACATTGTCCATAAGTGCCTGTATCTCCCAGTTCCGTCCCTGCGCGCAGTGTGGGAGAAGGGAGCAGGCCCGCCGCTCTCTTCGCCTTCTCCCGTGTGGTATTTTGGCGAACGAAGCACGCGCTGGTTTCGTCGGGGCGCTGCTCTGCTGCGGCCCCGTAGAGGCGTATTGCCATACGCCCCTACGGAAGCATTTCGCCAACAATATCTCTCGTGGAAGAAGGGCCGGGGATGGCGAGGCACGCCAAAGACGGCGGGCCGCTCAGCTACGAGCGACCCGCGCGCGTTCAGAACAGCTTTGCCCAGAGGCTATTTGCGCTGGCGGATCTCCCGGCCCCAGAACGCCAGGCCGAGCAGCGGCGCCAGAATGCAGAAATCGAAGACGCCCGCTGCCAGCGGCACCAGCCCGATGATGGCCACCACGACCCCGCCAGTGCCCTCGAGCACCAGCAGGCCGATCAGGATCAGCGCGATCCCTACGACGATGCGCAGCCAGCGCCCCATCGAGCTTGCCAGGAAGTCTACGAGTGCCATATTCGGTGCTCCTTGTATAGTCTGCTAGACGCATAGCTATCCGATAGGCAGGTTGGAGGGCGTTTGAATCTCTCCAGCACTACAATGAAGTAACACCGTCGCCGGTCTGGCGCTACGCGGCTCGCTCAGCGCGCCCGCTCGTAAAAGCGAAACCGCTTGTAGACCGTCCCGTTATGAATGTCGCACAGGCGCTGCATCGGCTCGTTCGTCTCCAGCACCCAGCCGCCATCGGCGGAATACCAGCCTGTCTGGGGCGCGAAGCTGAGCGCTCGCTCGTAAAGCTCGCTGAACAGGGCCGCTTCCACGCCGATGCCGCGAAACTCGGCGCGCACGCCCATCAGCGGGATGCGCAGCCGCCTGATCTTGGAGCGCGCTTTCCAGTGCCACAGGATTTGCAGCTTGGTCAGCAGCTCCGGCTTGCCGGGGCGGGGATAGGCCAGGTGCAGCACCTGGTTCATGTCCGGTATGCCCAGCAGAAAACCCGCCGGCTGACCCTTGACCTCGGCGAAGACGGCGACGCGCTTGTCGTAGAACGTGCCCAGGTTGGCCACTAGGTCGTCCAGCTCGGCGTCGGAGAAGGGCACGAAGCCCCAGTTCCTCTCCCACGCCTGGTTATAAATATCCTTGAGGATGGCGAATTCCTGCTTGAGGCGGCGGCTGTCTGGCGGGCGGACGGTGATGCTGCGCCGCTCGTTGTTCTTGCGGATGATGCGCAGCATTTGCTGCACCCGCTCCGACTGGCCAACGTTTTGCAGCGTGAAGTGGTAGCTCCACAGGTCCATCACTTTGGCGAAGCCGGGCGCGTTCTCGATCAGGCGCTGGTAGTAGGGCGGATTGTAGGGGTAGAGCACCAGCGGCGGGTCATCGAAGCCCTCGATCAGCACGCCGCATTCCTCGTTGGTGGAGAAAGTCGCCGGGCCGCGCAGGGCGGTTGCCCCTTTCGCTGCGACATAGTCCGCCGCCGTTTGCAACAGGGCATCGGCGGCCTCCTGGTCATCGGTCACCTCGAACGCGCCGAAGAAGCCGATCTGCTCGCCCTGGAACTTGTTGTGGCGGTGATTGATGAAGGCGGCGATGGTGCCCACCACCTGCTCGCCACGCCGGGCGATGAAGTAGTCGCCCTCCAGGTGCTGCCAGGTGGGGTTCTTGCTCTTGTCGAACTTGTGGCGCTGCATCGAGAGCAGCGGCGGCACCCAGATCGGGTCGTCTTTGTAGAGCATCCAGGGGAAGGTGAGGAAAGTATCGAAATCGGTCTTGCTCTGAACCTTGTGCACGGTCACCGGCACAGGCATGGGCGCAACTCCTTGAATACAGCTACCAGCCGTCAGCTATCAGCCAGAGCGGTTCAGCAGGCAGGGAGCCTGGCCCCTTCCGGGTGCAGCGCAGCAGCGCCCCTGCCGACCACCAACCACCACTCACCAATTACAGCTTGCGCTCGTACCAGCGCCATTGCTTGTACACCTGCCCGTTGAGCGCCTCCACCAGGCGGCTCATGGCCGTGTTCGTCTCCAGCACCCAGCCACCGTCGGCGTCGTGCCAGCCCAAAGTTGCGCCCGCCTGATACGCCCGGATGAACATGGCTGCTTCCACGCCGATGCCCCGGTAACCTTCCTGCACACCCATCAGCATGACCCGCACACGGGTGATCTTGGAGCGCACCTTCCAGTGCCACAGCAGTTGGAGCAGCGTGATCAGCTCTGGCTTGCCAGGGCGGGGGTAGGCGCGGTGCAGGGCCTGGTTCATGTCCGGCAGGCCGAGCAGAAAGGCGATCGGCTTGCCGTCAATTTCGGCGAAAAAGGCCATCTCCGGGACGAAGAACTTGCCGATCTCGTCCACCATCTCGTCCAGCTCGCGCGGCGAGAATGGCACAAAGCCCCAGTTCTTCTCCCACGCCCGGTTGTAGATATCCTTGAGCAGCGTGAACTCTTCGGCCAGGTGCGTGGGGTCCGCCGTGCGCACGACGATGCCGCGCCGCGCGTTGTTCTGGTCGGTGATGCGAAAGAGCTTTTGCAGCTTGGGCGCCTGGCCAGCGTTCTCCAGCGTAATGTGGTAGCTGGTCTGATCCATCACTTTGGCGAAGCCGGGCGCGTTCTCGATCAGGCGCTGGTAGTAGGGCGGATTGTACGGGTAGAGCAGCACCGGCGGGTCATCGAAGCCATCAATGAGCAGGCCGCACTCGGCGTTGGTGGAGAAGCTGGCCGGGCCGCGCAGGGCGGTCGCCCCTTTCGCCGCGACGTACTCCGCCGCCGTCTCCAGCAGGGCGCTGACCGCTTCCTGATCGTCGAGCGCCTCGAACATGCCGAAGAAGCCTATGCGCTCGTTCCAATACTCGTCGTGGCGGTGGTTGATGAAGGCAGTGATCGTGCCGACGGGCTGTTGGCCGCGCCAGGCGATGAAGCTGTCGCCTTCCATGTACTCCCAGACGGCGGCGTGGGCGTAGTCGAGGCGGTGCTTCTGCATGGAAAGCAGGGGCGGCACCCAGTAGGGATCGCCCTTGTAGACCGTCCAGGGAAAAGTGATGAAGGTGCGCAGGTCGGCCTTGCTCTCGACCCGGCGCACAGACAGCGCAGCAGGCATGGTGCGATTCCCCCTTCGACGGCGCGGCGCAGCGGGCACAGAGCCTAATCTTACTCCGCTTGGCGGCGCGGGCAAAAAGAGCGGGCGGGGGGTGGGGAAAACCTGCCGGGCAGGGGCGCTCGCACGCCAGACTTCCGAAGTTTCCGAAAACTTCGGAAGTCTATTGCGAGGCTACTCTGCGATCCGGCGTGTTCAAATGGGTCGCGCCTTTAGGAGCATTGTAACTATCGGCGCGGCGGGCAGCAGTGCTACACTGAAAAAGCGAATGTACAAAAGCCACGCTGCCGATGTAGCAGGAGGTGCCCAGACCGCGATCCACTACACACCTTTCCAGGCGCTGGCGGGCCGCCAGTCAACAGGCTGACGGGCGCGCCGGGACTGCTGGCACACAAGAGAGTATTAGGCATAAGGAGTTTTCAGAGGATTCGCTTATGGCACCATCAGACGTCATCACGCACGATGTGATCGTCGTCGGGGCGGGGCTGGCCGGCACCTGGGCGGCCATGTCCGCGATGGAAGCGGGCGTGCGCGATGTCGGCGTGCTGTCCAAGCTGCACCCGCTGCGCTCGCACAGCGGGGCGGCCCAGGGTGGCATCGCCGCCGCGCTGAACAACGTTCGCCCCGTTGCGGGCACTGGCCCGCGCGGCCCCCTGGAGCAGATTCCCCCCGACGCCGAGCCGATTGATAGCTGGGAGCTGCACATGTTCGACACCATCAAGGGGTCGGACTGGCTGGGCGACCAGGACGCGATCGAGATCATGGTCAAGGACGCCATTGACATCGTTTACGCCTACGAGCACATGGGCTGTGTCTTCAGCCGCACGCCCGACGGGCGCATCGCTCAGCGGCGCTTTGGCGGGCACAGCACACCCCGCGCCAACTACGCCGCCGACTGGACGGGTCACGTCCTGCTGCACACCATCCACGAGCAGGCGCTCAAGCACGGCGTCAAGTTCTACAGCGAGTGGTTCGCCCTCGACCTGATCGTGGAAGACCGCGTCTGCAAGGGCGTGGTCGCCATGAACATTCAGACGGGCGCGATCATCCCCATGCGCGCCAAGGCGGTCATGTTCGGCACAGGCGGCTATGGGCGCGCCTGGAAGATCACCTCCAACGCCACCGCCAACACGGGCGACGGCGTGGCTATCGCCTACAACGCCGGCATCCCGCTGATGGACATGGAGTTCGTGCAGTTCCACCCGACGGGCCTCTATCGGCACGGCATCCTGATGAGCGAAGCCTGTCGCGGCGAGGGCGGCTACCTGCTCAACAAGGCTGGCGAGCGCTTCATGGAACGCTATGCGCCGGACAAGATGGAGCTGGCCCCGCGCGACCTGGTCAGCCGCTCTGAGCAGCGCGAGATTGACGAAGGGCGCGGCGTGGAGGAGGACGGCCAGGGCATCTACCTGGACCTGCGTCACCTGGGCCGCGACAAGATCATGGAGCGGCTGCCCCAGGTGCGCGACATCGCCCTCAAGTTCGTCGGCGTGGACATCATAGACGGGCTGTGCCCCATCCAGCCGACCGCCCACTACAGCATGGGCGGCATCCCGGCCAACGCGGACGGCCAGGTGATCGCCGATGCCGAAGGGACGCCCGTCATCGGCCTGTACGCCGCCGGAGAATGCGCCTGTATCAGCGTGCACGGGGCCAACCGCCTGGGCACCAACAGCCTGCTCGATGCGTCTGTCTTCGGGCGGCGGGCCGGCTACGCCATCGCCGAGTTCGTCAAGGGTGGCGCGGCGCTCCAGCCGGTCGAGGGCGACCCGGCAGCACCCGCTCAGCGGCGCATCGCCCACCTGATGAGCGATCCGCCGGGCGGCAAGGGCGAGTCCTGGGCGGCGCTTGCCCGCGCGCTCAAGGAGACGATGACCGTCAATGCCGGCATCTTCCGCGACGAAGCACGGCTGAAGACCGCCCTGGCCGACATCCGCGCCCTGCAAGAACGCTTCGAGCGCGCGCGCGTCATGGATCGCAGCCGGCGCTTCAACACCGACGTGCTGGGGGCCATCGAGACGGAGAACCTGCTCATCTTCAGCGAGGTGATCGCCGTCAGCGCGCTGGAGCGCACCGAGAGCCGGGGCGCGCACGCCCGCACCGACTACCCCAAGCGCGACGACGAGAACTGGCTCAGGCACACCCTGGCCCACAAGACACCCGACGGCCCCGCGCTGAGCTACAAGGGCGTGACCATTGACTGGGAGAAGTACCCGCCGCAGGAACGAAAGTATTGAGAGAGTTGTCAGTCACCAGTTTTCAGTTATCAGCCGCCAGTCATTGAACCCCTGCGCGTGGCATAGCGCTGGCAGGCAGGCCGGAAGTGAGCTGGCCACTGCACCGATCACTGAAAAATTTTTCGCCGGAGGCATTGTGTATGGCGACAAATGGCTCTGTCCCCACCGTAACCATTCGCATCCAGCGCTTCAACCCGGATGCCGATAAGAAACCGTATCTGCAAGCGTTCCAGGTCAAGGCCCCGCCGGGCAAGACCATCCTCGACGCTCTGCACGAGATCAAAGAGGAGCAGGATGGCAGCCTGACCTTTCGGCGCTCGTGCCGCCACGCCATCTGCGGAAGCTGCGCGATGAACGTCAACGGCAGGCACATGCTCGTCTGCGACGCGCCGCTGCGCGAGCACGTGGATCGCCATGGGGTGCTCACCCTGCGCCCGCTGGCCTACCTGCCGATCATCAAGGACCTGGTCGTAGACCGCACCAGCTTCTGGGAGCAGTACCAGCGCGTCAAGCCCTGGCTGATCCCGCCGGAGAACATCCCCGAAAAGGAGTTCCGCATGAGCGCGGAGGAAGTCGCCGCGCTGCGCGACGCTGAGCACTGCATCATGTGCGGCGCGTGCTACTCATCGTGCCAGGTCATCGCCCTGACCAAGCAGTACATCGGGCCGCACGCGCTGCTCAAAGCGTTCTTGCGCGTGCTCGACCCGCGCGACAGCGCGCCCGCCGAGCGCCTGGCCGACCTGGATCGCGGCGACGGGGTGTACCGCTGTCACACCATCTTCAACTGCATAGACGCCTGCCCCAAAGGTCTGAACCCGACCGAGGCCATCGAGACGCTGCGCAAGCTGGTCATCAAGCGTGGGGCATTTGAGGCTGCGCGCGCCGAGCGCCAGCGCCGGCTCGACCAGCCCATCGAGGTCGTGGGCGAGGCCCCGGCGCTTTCAGGAGGTGAGTGAGCATGTATCGCAGCACTGGCTTCATCGCCTTCGTCCTGCGCCGCCTGACGGGGGTGGCCCTGGTGATCTACCTGCTGCTGCATATGTGGGTCATCGGCGGCATCAACAGCGGCGCGGAGACGTTCAACGATCGCATGGAATTTCTGGGCAAGCCCTTCTTTCGCCTGCTGGAGATCGGGCTGCTGGCGGCGGTGGTCTATCACGGCGTGGACGGCATCCGCCTGCTGATCGGCCACTACTTCCAGGTGACCGAGTACCGGCGCGGGCTGTTCTACGCCGTGATCGTCGTGTCCGGCATCCTCGTCATCGCTGGCGGGGTGCCGATCCTGCTGTTCGCGCTGGAAGGCTGAGAGGGGGCGACCATGCGAATCTTCCTGATGCAACGCTGGAGCGCGGTGGCGCTGCTCGTCTTCCTGACGCTCCATATGGTGGTGGTGCACTATCCGCCGGGCCACATTGACGTGGATCGCGTGCTGGAGCGGCTGGACGACCCGCTGTGGAAAGCGATAGACATCGCCTTTCTGGTCGCCGTGCTGACTCACGCGCTGACCGGCGCGTATATGGTCATCACCGACGTGCAGCGCTTCAGCGTCTATAAACGGGCGCTGGCCTGGGCCGGCGCCGTCGCCGGCGTGTTGCTGTTCGTCTACGGCACGCGGACGATCCTGACGTTCTGAGCTGAACGCTGCTTCCGAAGTCTTGTCTCGCCCCCGCTCGGCGCTGAGCGGGGGTGAGGCCAAAATCCGCACGGCAAGCGATCCGGCAACAACCTTGCGCGCCCCCACTTGACGAAAGTCAATGACCCCAGACAGAGAACACGCTAGAATGAGTGTAGGATCATCCTGAAACACCCGTACCAGTCTGTGGAGAGCGATCATGGGCGCACTGCGGTCAAAAATGCCCACCATCGGGCGGCGATGGCTGTACCTGGCGGCGGGAGTGCTGTGGGGCGCGGCAGGGGCGATGCTCTGCGCCCGCGCCTGCGGTTGGCTGGCGTCCGAAGACACAGCGCACGCGCTGCTGCACCTGAGCATTGGCGCGGTCTGTGGCACGCTGATCTATCGCTTCAAGTTCTCGCGAGTGGCCGATAAAAATATCCGGCGCATCGGCCGCCTGGCCGGGCGCGCTCACCCGCTGGCCTTCCAGTCGCCGCCCACCTACCTGCTGATCGCCTTCATGATGAGCCTGGGCATTGTCCTGCGCCGTTCGGCGCTGCCACGCCACCTGCTGGCCATCCTCTACCTGGGCATTGGTCTGGGGCTGGTGCTGGCCAGCCTGCGCTACTACCCCTACGTGCAGTCATCAGCCCACGCTCAGGTCTCTGCCTCGGAATCTGCGGGCAACTGAGCGCGGATAAACGCCACTGACTGCTCCGCCACGAGCTGCCAGTCCGCATCGAGCGTCACCACGTGGCTCGACCGTTCCAGGTTGAGGCGGGTGATGTTCTGCGTCGCCACGCTGCGCGCGATCAGGTCGGCGACGGCTGGCGGCACAGTGCGGTCGGCCTGGCTGGTGACGATCAGCAAGGGGACGGTCACGCGCGGCAGCGCGCGCCGGACGTGGGCGATCAGCCTGAAAAGCTGGTGCGCGCCCGCCACCGGATACTCGCGGTAGCTCCATCCCAGGGCGCGGGCGTCCGGGTCTGCCCAGCTATCCTTGTCTTTGGGCATCGTGCGCCGCACGTGTTTGAGCAGGGGCGCGATCCATCGGCCCCAGCCGTTCGAAAGCTGGATCGCCGGCGCGTAGAGCAGCGCTCCGGCCAGGTCGGGGTGCTGAGCGGCCAGATGCAGGGCCAGCACGCCGCCCATCGAAAGCCCGCCCACGAAGACGGTGGCGCAGCGCGCCCGCAAGTCGTCCAGCGCGCCCTCCACGTGCGCAGTCCACTGCTGCCAGCGCACGCTGTTGCAGTCGGCCACTGTGGTGCCGTGGCCGGGCAGCAGCGGCGCGGAGACAGTCAGCCCCTCGCCATACAGGAAATCGCCGAGCCGGCGCATCTCCGGCGGGGAGCCGGTGAAGCCGTGAATGAGCAGCACGCCCACCGGCCCGCCGGAGAGAAAGAACGGCCCTGGGGTGATTCCGTTGGCTTGAGGCATTGCGATCCCCTTGAATAGTCCCTTTCTGAATAGGTCTAGGCCTGGCCGCGCTCCACGCGCGCCCGCGCGTCTACGGCCCACGCGCCCGCCTCGCCGCGCATGACCATCAGCGGGTTGATCTCAATTTCGGCCACCTCTGGGTGATCGTAGGCAAGCTGGGCCAGGCGCACGATGACTTCAATCGCCGCCGCGCGGTCGGCGGGCGGCGCGCCGCGGAAGCCCGCCAGCAGCCTGCCCGCGCCGGTGCGGTCGAGCAGCTCACCGGCTTGCCGGGGCGTCAGTGGGGCCAGCTCGAAGGCCACGTCGCGCAGCAATTCGACCTGCGTGCCGCCCACGCCGGCCATGATCAGCGGCCCGAACTGCGCATCGCGCACGATGCCCACGATCAGGTCCACGCCCGGCGGGATCATCTTCTGCACGAACGCGCCCTTGAGGGCCGTCTCCGGCACGCCGTGCGCGCGAGCGCGGGCCAGCAGGTCGGCGAAGGCAGCGCGCACCGCTTCCGGCCCGTCCAGGTTGAGGGCCACGCCGCCGATCTCGCTCTTGTGTACCACGTCCGCTGCCGCCAGCTTGAGCGCGACCGGGTAGCCGATCTGCCCGGCCAGCGCCGCAGCAGCGTCGGCGTCGGCGACCAGCCCCGCGCCCGGCACGCGAATGCCGTAGGCTTCGAGCAGCGCATCGAGCGCCTCCGGGGGCAGCCACCCATCCGCCGGCGCGGACTCCAGGGCCGCGCGCGCCGCCAGGCGGTCGCAGCCTGGCGGCGGCGACTGGAGCGGCTCGCTGTGGGCATCGAGCCACTGCTGGCGCTGCCACATCGCCGCCAGAGCGCTGCCCACGCGCTCCGGAAAGGCGAAATTGGGCACGCGGCGGCGGTGCAGCGTGGCGGTCGCATCGCTGGCCGGGTCCAACCCCATGATGACGGTCAGCACCGGCTTACCCCGCCCGTTGAACTCAGCGATCACTTCGGCCAGGCTGAGCGGCGCAAACCAGTCCTGCGGCGGAGTGATGACGACCACCGCATCCACCGCGGGATCGCTCAGCAGGGCGTCGAGGCATAGCGCGTAAGTGGCCGGCCCTGGCCCGGCCAGGATGTCTACCGGGTTGTTGACGCTGGCCGCCGCCGGGACGCGCTTGCGCATGAACGCCTTCGTCTCCTCGGCGAGCGGGGCGAGCTGCATCCCCGCCGCTTCGATAGCGTCCACCGCCAGGATGCCCGGCCCGCCGGAATTGGTGAGGATGGCCACGCGGTTGCCCCGGGGGAGAGGCTGCCAGGCCAGCGCCCGGCCCCAGTCGAACAGCTCCTCCATGGTGCCGGCGCGCAGCACGCCCGCCCGCCGGAAGGCGGCGTCATATGCTTCCTCCCGCCCGGCCAGCGCCCCGGTGTGGCTGGCGACCGCCGCCGCCCCGCCGGACTTGCGCCCGGCCTTCAGGGCGATGATCGGCAGCCGGCGCGCCACCTCGCTGGCCGCCTCAACGAAGGCCCGACCATCGGACACGCCCTCGATATAGGCGGTGATCACCCGCGTCTCCTCGTCGCGCCCGATGGCGCTGAGCATCTCCGCCTCGTCAATATCGGCCTGGTTGCCCAGGCTGACCAGACGACTGAAACCGATGCCCGCCCCCGGCGCCCAGTCCAGCACCAGCGCGCAGATCGCGCCTGACTGCGACAGGAAGGCGATGTCGCCGGGGAGCGGCGCCCCCCTGACGAAGGTCGTGTTGAGCGGGGTGTGCGTGTCAATGATGCCGATCCCGTTCGGGCCGAGCAGACGCATCCCGTACTGGCGGGCGATCCGCACGACTTCGCGCTCGCGCGCAGCGCCCTCTGGCCCCACTTCGCGGAAGCCGCCGCTGATGACGATGGCCGCCTTGATCCCGCGCTGCCCGCACAGTTCCAGCTCGGCGGGGACGTTCCGCGCCGGGACAGCGAGGACGACCAGATCGAGCGGGTCGGGCGCTTCGAGCACGGAGGGATAGGCGCGCCGGTCGTAGATGTCGGCGGCGTGGGGATTGATCGGGTAGATCGGCCCGGTGTAGCCATACTTGACCAGGTTGCGGACTACGCCGTGACCGAGCTTCTGCGAGTCGCGCGAGGCACCGATCACGGCGACGCCATGCGGACGAAAGAAAAGATCGAGCGTTGTGTCGGGCATAAATCTCTCCTGGGGCAAGAATAACAGTCAGGCCAGCGTGCTGGCGCTGATCGTGCCACAAAAGGCGGTTGGGGGCAAAGGGGGAAACGAGGCGCTTGAAGTCTGCGGCGGGGCGGTTCTTTAGGTTGCGGAAAACGGAGTGGGTAGTCTACGCGATAGTCGTGCTGAAAAGGAGGGGCACATTCCCCTGAGGAACGCGCCCCGCCCCTGATCTCGCTTACCACCCGCGCCCGGCGATGCGCTCCTCAACCGGCAGGGTCGTCACGCCGATGCCGACCATTGGCTCGCCCAGGTCACGGCTGACCTCTGCGATGATCTTCGGGTCAGTGTAGTGCGTCACCGCCTCGACGATGGCCTTGGCCCGCCTGGCCGGGTCGCCGCTCTTGAAGATGCCGGAGCCGACGAACACGCCGTCCACGCCAAGCTGCATCATCAGCGCGGCATCAGCGGGGGTCGCCACGCCGCCCGCCGCGAAGTTGACCACCGGCAGCCGACCCAGCTCGGCGGTCTCCTTGACCAGCTCGTAGGGCGCGCCGATCTCTTTGGCGTAGGTCATCAGCTCGTCTTCGCGCATCGTCGTCAGGCGGCGAATCTCGCCGAGCACGGCGCGGGCGTGGCGCACCGCCTCGACCACGTCGCCGGTGCCGGCCTCGCCTTTGGTGCGGATCATCGCCGCGCCCTCGCCGATGCGCCGCAGCGCCTCGCCCAGGTTGCGGCAGCCGCAGACAAACGGCACCTTAAAGTCGTGCTTGCTGATGTGATACTGCTCGTCGGCGGGCGTCAGCACTTCGCTCTCGTCAATGTAGTCCACACCGATCGCTTCGAGCACCTGCGCCTCGACGAAGTGCCCGATGCGGCACTTGGCCATGACCGGGATGCTGACCGAGGCCATGATCCGCTCGATCAGGCCGGGGTCGCTCATGCGGGCCACGCCACCGCTCACGCGGATGTCCGCCGGGACGCGCTCCAGCGCCATGACGGCGACTGCGCCGGCTTCCTCGGCGATCTGCGCGTGCTCCGGCGTGACCACGTCCATGATCACGCCGCCCTTGAGCATCTGCGCCAGGCCGCGCTTGAGGGCTGCCGTGCCCTTCTGCGCGCCGTTGTTGGGGGTGTTGTCTGCCATGTGTTTTTCTCCTTGCGATGTTTGTGCCTGGCTGCGTGCCAGAAGCGAACAGTGTACCGACTCAGTAAGCCAGAATCCAACGGGCGATGTCTTCGATGACCTCAGCAGCGACGTGGCCGGGCAGCTCGTACTCCGCCGGCGTGATGGGGCCTTGGCCGCTGATGAAGAGGTGGTTGAGCTGCAGATACAGCTTGAAGGTCACCTCCTCGCGCCCGGCCAGACCATCCTGCCAGCCCTGGAAGTCGGCCAGTGTCACCTGATAGTCGCGCTCGCCCTGCAGGATGAGCATGGGCCGCGCGATCGTCTGGGCGACGCCCACAGGATCGTAGGCATTCAGGTCCAGCCAGTAGCTGGGAGGCGCGCCGAAGAGCAGCGTCGCCGGGTCGGTAGATGGAACGACGGCGCGGGTTGCCTCAACGAGACGCGCCGTTTCGTCCAGCAGACGCACACGCTCTTCTTCGGACAGGCTGGTGTCAAGCGCCAGCAGGTACTCGATCTGCGCCTGGTATACCTCGGTGAAGGGGCGCGTGCTGCCCGCCAGGATGAGCACCCCGGCCAGGCCCGGATCGCGGCTGGCGATGCGCGGCGCCAGCAGCCCGCCCAGGCTGTGCCCCAGGGCAAATATCCTATCCGGATCGATCTCCTCGACGCCGCGCAACAGCTCGACCGCCGCCAGCGCGTCGTTCACCGTCTCGTCGTCTACGGTGAACTCGCCGGCTTCGACCATGGCCGCGCCATGAACCAGCGTGCGCTTGTCATAGCGCAGCACGGCGACACCTTTCGAGGCCAGCCCCCAGGCCAAGTCGCGGAATGGCTTGTTGGGGCCGATAGCCTCGTCACGGTTCTGTGGCCCGGAGCCGTGCACCAGCACCACTGCGGGGAATGGTCCCTCGCCGGCGGGCAAGGTTAGCAGGCCGGGCAGCGCCCATTCGTCCCTGCCGACAGTGACCGCCCGTTCCATAAAGGCGTCAAGGTCCGCGTATCCAGGCACCGCTCCCGGCACGAAGTACAGCCCGCTGACCAATCCCTCCCCACTCACCGCAATCTGGGCATCGAGCACCATGTGCTCGAACTGGAGCGTGATCAGAACCACTGTGTGGCCGGACACAAGCTGCGCGCTCGTGCCAAGCTGTCGCTGGAAAGCGCCCGCCTGCTGCTGGAGAGCGACCCACGTCTGTTCAAGCGCGGCTGGCGGGAGCGCCCCTGACATGGTGTCGTCGAAGTGTACAGTGGCCGCCGCGAATTCGCCCGCGACAAGGTTGTCAAGCAACGCCTGGGCGACCATCTGCGGATCGGGCGGCTGGGCCAGAGCCGGCCCCGGCCAGGCCATCACCAGAACCAGCACCAACGCGATACCGTGCGCACAGTTCAATTTCACGAGTTTTTTCCTCTCAACCAACAGCTTGAGCACGGAGCGCCATGCCCTTCCATTCCCGGTCATTCTTGCTGCACAAAAACACCCGCCCGCCCCTCACAGAATCGGCGCGCGGCGCACCGCCGGCGCATACATCTGCTGCCAGTCCTGCCAGGCCGCGCCCAGCCGGCGGAAGCCTTCCTCGATGCGCGTGGGCGGGTGCGCAGCGAAGTTCAGGCGGATGTGGCGGCCCCCGCCGCCGTCGGTGTAAAAGAGCGTGCCGATGGCGTAGGCCACCCCGTGCTGGATAGCGGTGACGTAGAGTTCGGCGGCGGTCGGGCCGTCATCGGGCAGGCGCACCCACAGGTACAGGCCGCCATGTGGCTCGGCCCACTGCGACCCCGGCGGCAGGTAGCGCGTCGCCGCCGCGCACGCCGCCGCGCAGCGTTCGCGCAGCTCATGGCGCACGCGATTGAGGTGCCCCACCAGCGCCCCGTTGGCCAGGAAGACGTGGATCGCGCGCTGGTTGAGGCCGGGCGTGCAGATGTCCGCCGCCTGCTTGACGCGGGCCAGTCGCTCGCGCAGCGGCCCGCTGGCGATCACGTAGCCGATGCGCGTGCCCGGCAGCAGAATCTTCGAGAAGCCGCTGGTGTGCAGCACCAGGCCGCTCTCGTCGAGCGCCTTGAGCGGCGGCGGCGGCGCCCCGCGATAGCCCAGCTCGTGATAGACCGCGTCCTCCAGCACAGGGATGTTGTACTGCGCGGCCAGCGCCAGAAGCTGCCGCCGCCGGTGCAGAGGCATCACCGCGCCTGTCGGGTTGTGGAAGGTCGGCGCAACGTAGATCAGGCCGGGGCGGTGCTCGCGGATAGCGGCTTCGACGGCCTCCAGGCGCATCCCATCGCCGTCCACCGGCACGCCGACCGTGCGCACGCGCCGCACGTGCGCGATATCCAGCAGCCCCAGATAGGTCGGGTTGGCCGTGATCAGCGCGTCCCCTTCGCCAAGCACCGTCTGCACGACGAGATCGAGCGCTTGCTGCGTCCCCCCGGTGATCAGCACGTCATCGGGCTGGCAGCGGATGCCCAGCGACGACACGTATTCGGTCACGCCGGCACGCAGGGGCGGGTAGCCGTCCGCTTCTTCATAGGCGACTGCCGCCGCGCCGTCGCGATCCAGCACCAGGTTGAGCGTGTGGCGCAGCGCTTCCACAGGCAGGAACTCCTCCGGCGGTGCGCCGCCGCTGAAGGCGATCACGCCGGGCCGCTCGGCCAGCCGCGTGATCTCGCGCATGGAGATGTCCGGCGCGCCGGGGAAGGGATGCGGCGCGCTGTCCAGACCGCGCGCGGGCGCGCGCCCGGCGCTGACGTAGGTGCCGCGCCCGGCGTGCGCCGCGATCAGCCCCTCGGCCTGCAACTGGGCGTAGGCGCTGACCACGCTGATCCGCCCGATGCCAAGCTGGCGAGCCAGGTCGCGCGAAGGCGGCAGGCGGTCGCCGGGGGCGATGCGCCCGCTTTCGATCTGCGCGCGGAAATGGCGCGCGATCTGCTGGTAGATCGGCTCCAGCGAGTCCTTGGCGAGCGTCACGTCGAGCAAATGGATTTCCATGCTTTTATCGTAACAGGACCATAGAGCCACGTATAGGGCCAATTAGGACCAATAGGCAAATTCGAGCGGCGCGGATTGTGTGGCGTGCGTGGGATGAAGCAAAGAACTACCGGAGCCAGTCGAGGTCGCGCCCAATGAGCAGTTCGGTTAGCTGGGCGTGATGCGTGGTCTTCATAGCCACCGCTTCTGAATCGAAACCGTGCTGATCGGCCAGTGCCTGGACTTCGGACACGTTATCGCAGGTCATCAGGAAGTCGCCTTCCAGCCTCCTGGCAAGCCGGAATAACTCCGCATGGTCCACCTGCCAGTGAGTGTAGAGGCGACTCCCTGGTTTCTTCTCAGAAGCTGTATAGGGGGGATCAATGAAGAAGACTGTCCCGCTGTCACCGACGTACTGGCGCATGACTTCCAGACCATCTCCGTGTATGAAGCTGAGACGGTCACGGATCGCGTCAATAGCGACGATCCGCTTCCACAAGGTCGCCGGGTACCAGCGCGAGCGAATGCCTCGGCCATTTTCGCCGAACTTGAGCTTACCTGCGCCCTCAGCCAGAATTCCACCCCTGTTCACCCGGTTTCTGACAATGGTTTGCAGGGCGCGCTCTTGCGGCGTCAGATTGTCTTGGCGCAGAAAACTCTCCACGTTCTCGGCGGTGAGTTGGAAGTCTCCAATCTGTTCGGCGAGCCACAGGCCTTCGCCGCAATTAATGATCGTTTCCCACACTGCCGCAACCTGATCGTCAATCTCCACCAGGATCACCTGATCGGTGAGGCGCTCGGCAGCCACCGTGAGTCCTACAATGGCGCCGCCAGCAAAAGGCTCGACCAAACGCGCTGGCCTGTGAGGAAGGCTATTCAGCCATTGATAGATGCGCGGCACCAGCCAGGTTTTGCCGCCTGGATACCTGAAAGGACTGCGGTGCTTGACTGACGCCACATTCACGACATGCCCAGCCGGCAGCGGCGACAGCCCTGGGAGGTATAGTTGGCTCATGAACTCTGCCTACAAGAGATCGGCTAATGTCGGTGCGTCGGGCGGATTTTCTTCGCCTTCCAGTTTCTTATCCAGCTTCTCCTGCAAAAGACCTATGAATTCCTCCACAGGCCCAGGCTCAGCCGTCATAATCTGATCCAGAACCGGCCTGAACAGAGTATGCGCGGTGCGCTCCAACTTCAGATGATACAGCTTCTCCTTAGAGTCGTAGGCCAAATCATAGATCAACCAGATCATATCCGCTTCTTGTGGCTCAACCTCAGGTAGCAGTGGCAGTGTTCGGAAGAACTCAGCGTGCAGCGCCACAGCCTGCTTTATACCCCAATGCCTGAGAATACCGCCTTTGGTGATGAGCTGCGGCACAAGTCTCTTGCGCGAAGAGGAAAGATAATCGGGTCGGGGGTAATTGGGTCGGTTGGCCCAGTCCAGGTCGTAGCGCCTAGCGGGGTTCTCCATGTAGTACTCAAACGGCTGGCGGATATTGCCAGAGACATAGACCGCCTGAACTTCCAGCGTGCCAAAATCGGTCACCCGTCCTCTGTCGTCGTAGGAAGCCAGCACCAGATCAATATTGCCGGCCGATCTTCCGCCCCGATCATTAAGGCGAATTTTCCCCAGGGATGTCCAATTAGCGGCTGGAGGGAAGAAGAACGCTGCTGCCTCTTCCACTATCAGCTAGTCTTGGCGAAAGCGAATGGGACAGGTAATGGCGATGCTGTGCGCGCCTGTAAAAATGCTACAGACGCCTAAAGGACTGTTGGCCTTATCTTGGGTGCAGTTCGGAACCCGGTTGTTGTAGGGACAGAGCTTGTGTTTCCGGTAGCGATTGGCTCTTTCCGACCCATTGTCAATTGGAAAACCAAACACCTCTGCCAATGGATGCTGATGCATGAGTTCCAGGCTCTCATTGTGTCAGTTCTCGCCATATTTTCATGTGTGCTCATAGAGTACCATAGAACACCCCCGACACGTACTCTCGCGCGCGCATCCTCCCTCCACCTTCCCGCCCGATCTGCGCTACAATACGGCTGCGCCTGACCGTTCGCCCCCGGAGAGTCGCCCGGCCCATGACCGACGCCCCCCCGCGCAACCTGCTCTTCGTCTCCGCCTACAGCGGGCTGGGCGGCGGTGAGAGCGTCCAGCTTAACCTGATGGGCGCGCTCGACCGCCGCCGCTGGCGGCTGCACCTGGTCTGCCCGCGCGAAGGGGGCCTGCCCGAAGCGGCGCGCGCCCTCGGCGTGACGGTGCACCTGCTGCCCTATCGCGGCGCGACGGCCTGGTTCGTCCCGGCGATCTGGACGCGCTTCCCGGTCGCGCGGCGGCTGGCGGCCCTGGCTCGTGCGCAGGGTATTCACGCTATCCACAGCGACTATCACTCGCTGCCCTTCGCGGCGGCGGCGGCGCGCACGGCGGGCGTCCCCGTCCTTTGGAACGCGATGGGCTGGTGGTTCCCGGCCCGGCCCTGGCAGCGCCGCTTCTTCGAGACGCGGGTGACCCAGATCATCGCCATCACCCAGGCGGTGCGCGACCGCTGGCTGGCTGCGTCGGGATCGTTCCTGGCGGCAGAGCGCATCCCCGTGCTCGTGCCCGGCGTAGACCCCGCTCACTTCCACCCCGGCGTGGACGGGTCGCCGGTGCGCGCCCGGCTGGGCATCGGGCCGGACGTCCCCCTGGTGGGCATGATCGCCCGCTTCCAGCGCGTCAAGGGGCACGATGTCTTTCAGGCGATGGCTCGCCGCGTCGCCGCGCAGATGCCGGAGGCGCGCTTCGTCGTGGCCGGCGAGAACGTCTTCGGCGTAGACAAGGATGAAGCCTACAAGCGGGCCATCCTCGACACGGCCCGATCCGACCCGCTCCTGCGCGAGCATCTGACCTATCTCGGCTTTTGGGAGGACGCGCGCCAGGTCGTCGCCGCCTCGGATGTGATCGTCTGCCCGTCGCGCTTCGAGTCGCTGGGGATGGTGCACCTGGAGAGCATGGCCATGAGCCGCCCGGTCGTCAGCATGAACAACGGAGGCCCCGCCGAGACGGTGGTGGACGGCGAGACGGGCTTCCTCGTCCCGCCGGACGCGCCCGACGCCCTGGCCGAGCGTGTGATCGCGCTGCTGCGCGACCCGGCGCTGCGCGCGCGCCTGGGCGCGGCAGGGCGGGCGCGTGTGCTGGATCGCTACACGGCGGCGGGCTATGCGGCGCAGTTTTCGCACCTGGTCGAGAGTCTGGTATAACACGCGCCGTGACGACTCTCCCCGCTAAAGCGGGGAGCTTCCCAGAGCACGCTCGCCGCAACCGGCCACGTTACGCCCTGGCGGCCCCGTCCGGGCCGGATTGACCGCACACATCAGGATATTCCGAGCGGCATTCACGTCACGGTCAAGCGTGAGACCGCAGTCAGGACAAACATGTACGCGAACGCTCAACTCCTTCTGGACGACCACACCACAGGCCGAGCACGCCTGCGAGGTGTAGGCGGGGTTCACGGTCACCACCAGCGTACCAGCTTCTTCCGCTTTGTACGCGAGCAGTTGTTGGAACTCCGCCAGCCCCGCGTCGTGCGCGCTGAGGGCGAGGTGGCGATTGGCCGTCATGAAGGCGAGCGTCAGGTTTTCGAGAGCGATCAGGCTGTAGGTATCCGCCAGCTGGCGGGTGAGCTTGTGCCAGAAGTCGCGGCGCTGGTTGGCCACCCGCTCATGCAGGCGCGCGACCTGCGCGGCGGCTTTGCGGCGATGCGCACTGCCCTTCTGCCGCCGGGACAGGCGGCGCTGCGCGACGCGCAGTTGGGCGAGGCTCTGACGCAGCCAGCGCGGGTTTTCGACCAGCGTTCCGTCGCTGAGCGCCAGCAGGTGCGCCAGCCCCATGTCAATCCCGACTGCCGGGCCGGTGCGCTCTGGGATGACCGGATCGGGCAGGTCGAGCATCAGGCAGACGTGCCACTTGCTGGCCCGGCGCTTGATGACCACGTGCTTAATCGTTGCGTCGTCAGGCAGCGGGCGGTGGAACTTGACCTTGATCTCGCCCACGTTCTGGACGTAGAGCGCGGCGCGCTTGCGTTCGTCAAGCCGCAGCTTGCAGCCGTCACCGTGCCGGTATTCCAGGCTGTGGAAGCGGTCGCGCCCTTTGAAACGCGGAAAGCCGGGCTTCTCGCCCGCCTTCAGGCGGCGGAAGAAAGCGGTGAAGGCTTTGTCGAGGCGGCGAAGCATCTGCTGGACGCTGGTCGCGTTGAGGTAGCCGAGCGTGTCGGGATTGGCATTGCGCAGGTCGCGGAAGTGCGCCCACTGTTGCGGATAGCTCACACCCTTGCCAGTCTCTTTGTAGACGGTGATGCGCTGTTCGAGCGCGGCGTTGTAGAGCGTGCGCCCCTGCCACAGCAGGAAGTCAAGCGCCCGCGTCTGCGCGTTCGTCGGGTACAGCCGGTAGCGGTAGGTACGGATCATCGCCGCCTCAAAGCAGAACACCCCGCCGGGGATTGCGAGTTGTCGAGTCACGCGAGTCCGGCGGGGTGCTCTATCCGCAATCTTAACTCGCAATGTGTGACTCGACAACATCAGTATACCACACATTCGTTCGCCACGCTATGCCGGAAAGAAGGCAAGCGCCATTCCCCACCGGGCTAGAGCTTGGTGTTCCCTGGTGCAATTTCTATGGACATTCTGCTCATCTCGCGCTGTCCGCCTTTCCCGCTCTATCGCGGCGACAGCCTGATCATCTACCACCTGGCCCGCGAGCTGGCCGCGCGCTACCACCAGATTGACCTGCTGGCTTACTATCAGCAGCCGGAAGACCTGGCCGACGTGCCGCGCTACGAGCGCCTGTTCCGCAGCGTGCAGCTCGTCCGCGAGCCGCGCCGTTCGCTGCCCAGCCTGCTGCGGCGCTACGCGCGCCCGGCAGCGCGCTATCCCCGGCGTGCCGGCGCGAGCTGGTCGCCACAGATGTGGCGCGCTGCGGCCCGGCTGCTGGAGACGCGCGGCTATGACGTGGCGCATCTCTTCGGCGGCGTGCACGTCTACGAATTCCGTCACCTGGTGCGCGGCCTGCCCAGCGTGATCGTCCCCTACGAGTCCTACAGTCTGTGGCTGGAGCGCGCCGCCGCCGAAGCGCACGGCATCGGGGCGCGGCTGGCTGTCCGGCTGCGGCGGCGCATGGCGCGCGGCTTCGAAAGCTGGATGTTCGACGGCTTCGACCGCACGGTGGTGCTCACCGATCGCGACGCCGACGCCCTGCGCGCCCTCAACCCGCATACGCCCCTGGTGACCATCCCCAACGGCGTGGACATAGACTACTTCACTCCGACCGGCTACGAGCCGAAGGAGCCGGCGCTGCTCTTCAGCGGCAACTACGATTACGCGCCCAACCTCGACGCGGCGCTGCGCCTGGCCCGCGACATCTTCCCGCGCGTGCGGGCGCGCGTCCCGGCGGCGCGGCTGCTGCTGGTGGGCGGCAACCCGCCCCCCGCGCTGCTGGCCTGCGCCTCGGAGGCGATCACCGTCACCGGGCGCGTGCCGGACATCCGCCCCTATTTCGAGCAGGCGCTGATCTTCGTCAGCCCGCTGCGGCTGGGGGCGGGGATCAAGAACAAGGTGCTGGAGGCGCTGGCGATGGGCGTAGCCGTCGTCGCCACGCCGCTGAGCTGCGATGGCATCCCGGTCGCGCCTGGCAAGCACGTCCTCTTTGGCGAGACGGACGAAGAGCTGGTGAGCGGCGTGTTGCACCTGATCGAAGAGGGAGAGCGGCGCCAGGCGCTGCGCCAGGCCGGGCGGCAACTGATCGAGGAGCACTTCACCTGGCAGCGCGTCGCCAGCCAGTATGAGGCTCTCTATCGCGCGATCGTGGCCGAGCAGCGCGAACAGCGGGGGCGCTAGGCGTGAAGGTGAACGCCTGGCGGAGCCGCGCGTTCGCCGGGCGAGCGTAGCCCAGAGACCGTTTGCGAACCTCATCCCCGACCCCATCCCCGAAACGGAGAGAGAGCATCACCGTGCAGTTAAGTCCCCTCTCCACGTGTGGTGGAGATGAGGCAAATCCGCCCACTTCTCGCGCTGGTTCGGTATAATTCTACGGTGGGTGATGCTTTGCCGCGCCCGGCCCAGGGACCAGACTCCTGAAGTCTGCGAAGACCTCGGAAGTCTCCTGCAGCGCGCTCCGCTCGCAGCACCCAGAGGTATATTGCAATATGCCCTTACAGGTCTCTTCCCCTAAAATCTCCTTTTCCGTTCGAATGGCGAAGGGGCAGCGAGGCCGGGAGTGAAGCCAATGCACCGCGTCCAGCGAGATGCTGACAACTTGTGGCCGCCCTTTTTCGTAATAGGACTTTGCAGTGAACCTTCTAGTTGCGTAGGATCAGAGTGGTACCACTCATCGCACTTCCTGACCGCAGTATCGCTCCGCGCTTGCTCTGTCAGGTCATCGTTGCAAAATCTTGCCAGAGGAGAAAAACCATGACCGAGACAGAAACTGACCTATCGCTTCGGCGGGAGCAATACCTTGAGGCGCTACGCTGTTTGCAACGTGGCGACTTCGCCGCCGCCACCCAGTTCGTCTCCACCAATGGCACGGCGGACCCTCTCGGCCATGCGTTGGCGACGCTGGCCCACACCCTCGCCGGGCGCGCGCGCGAAACCAGGCGCTTCGACTGCCTGATCCAGCGCGTGAACGCCGGGCTGCTGCTGGATGACATCCTGGACAGCGTGTACGACGATTTCCGCGACCTCATCCCCTACGATCGTCTCGGCCTGGCGCTGCTGGAACCCGATGGCCAGACGCTCACTGCGCGCTGGGCTAAGATGGATGGCGGCCCGATCCACCTGCGCCGGGGATACGCCGCACCACTGGCGGGCAGCAGCCTGCAAACGATCATCGAGACAGGCCAGCCGCGCATCCTCAATGACCTGTCGGAGTATCTGCGCCAGAAGCCTGAGTCCGAGTCCACGCGCCTGGTCGTGGCCGAGGGGATGCGCGCCTCGCTGACCTGCCCGTTGATCGCCAATGGCGTGCCGATCGGCTTCCTGTTCTTCTCCAGCACCGAGGCGGGTGCCTATCGCGACGCGCATGTTGAGACATTCATGCGCATGGCGGGGCATCTGTCGGTGATTGTCGAGCGGGGGCGGCTGGCGAGCGAGCTGGCCGCGCAGAAACGCGCCACCGAACGCCAGAACCACGAGCTGATGCTGCTGAACGAGCACAAGAATATGTTCCTGGGCATCGCCACGCACGACCTGCGCAGCCCGCTCAGCCTGTTTGAGATGGCGACCAGCCTGCTGCTCGACCCCCACGCAGACATCAGCGACGACGAGCGCCTGATCCTGCTGCGCGACATGCAGCGCCAGGCCCGCCATATGCTGCGCCTGATTGACGAGCTGCTCGACATGACGGCCATCGAATCCGGCCATCTCCACCTGGAGCCGATCCCGGTTGTTCTGAGGCCGTTCCTGACAGAAGCGGTTGAGCGCCACCAGCAATTGGCCCGGCCCAAGGGCACGCAGGTGAACCTGTCCTTGAATGGCGCGGACGGCACCGTGCGCGCCGACCCTGTGCGGCTGCGCCAGGTCATAGACAACCTGATCTCCAATGCCGTGAAGTTCTCTCCCCCAGGCAGTGCTATCCAGGTGAGCGCTGCGCGAGAAGCCAGCGCGTGGCGCTTCAGCATCACCGACCAGGGGCCGGGCATCCTGCCCGAAGAGCGCGCGCAGTTGTTCCGGGCATTCGCTCGCCTGTCGGCGATCCCCACTGACGGAGAGCGCAGCACCGGGCTGGGGCTGGCCATTACGCGGCGCGTTGTGGAGGCGCATGGTGGCAGGATTGACGTAGAGTCGACACCGGGCCAGGGGGCCACATTCTGGTTCACGCTGCCCGATTGAGCGGGCGGGCTGCGCCAGGCGGGGGTGAGGCCCGCAGGGGCGGATTGCAATCCGCCCCTGCGGGGGCGCGACTGCGACCTCTAGTCCTGGGCCGGGCGCAGCAGAGCAGCCCCCGCACGCGATTCGTCCCTTTTGGCCTTGTCCCCCGTCCAATGCATATAATAAGCCCTGGCTGGCAGACAGCGAAAGACTGGCTGATGTCCCTTGAATCGCTCTGGCAGCGCTACGCCGGGGGCGGTTACGCCGCCGTGCGCGACGCGACGCCAGCCGACGCGGGCGAATGTTTCTACCTGGCGCTGATCGCCTTCGCCGAGGGCGAGCCAGACCGTGCCGCGCGCTGGGCAACTATGGCCGCCGAACGCGCGCCGCAGAGCCGCGTCTACACCCAGGCAGCGACATACCTGGCGCGCACCGCCGGGGCGGGCACAGCGCGCGTCTACGACGACGGGGCGGCCTTCGCGGCGTTCATTCGCGGCGGCGGCAACGTCGGCCTGTACGCGGCGGTCAGCGCGGCGCTGCGCGCGCTCTACGGGGAGTATGAGTCGCTGCGCCTGCTGGATATCGGTGTGGGCGACGGGCTGGCGCTGCTCCCCGCGCTGACGCCCGCCGTGATCCGCCTCGACCTGGTGGAGCCATCCGCCGCCCTGTTCGCTGTCACGCGCGCCGCGCTCGATGCGCGCGGCATCGCGTACCAGGCGCACGGCGTCACGCTGGCCGAGTTCATGGCCAGCGCAGAGGGGCAGCGCGGCCAGTGGGACGTGATCCAGGCGACGTGGAGTCTGCAATCTATCCCGCCGGACGAGCGCCTGGCAGCTTTGCGCTGGCTGCGGACGCACGGCAAACGCGCGATAATCGCCGAGTTCGACGTGCCGGATTTCGGCGCGACGCTCAGCCCGGAGCGCGTCCGCTATTTCGTCGCGCGCTACGAGCGCGGCCTGGCCGAGTACGATGGCGACAGCGGGCTGGTCGCCCAGGGCTTCCTGCTACCGGTGTTCTGTGGCGCGTTCGACCGGGCGGCGGCGCGCACCAACTGGGAAGGACCAGCCCAGGGCTGGAGCGGCGATCTGCGCGCGGCGGGCTTCGCCCAGGTGATCGCGCGCACGCTATACCCATATTTCTGGGCGGACGCAGTGCTGTTCGACGCGCGCTGACGCCCGCTTCACCGCTGCGAAAGAGGCTGCACCATGCACAATATGCTGGTTTTCTCCGATGAAGTGGGCGCGGCGCTGCAGGCCGGGTTGCCGGTCGTCGCCCTCGAATCCACCCTGATCACGCATGGCTTCCCCTACCCGGCCAACGTCGAGACGGCGCTGGCGATGGAGGAAGCCATCCGCGCCGAGGGCGCCGTCCCGGCGACCATCGCCGTGCTCGGCGGGCGCATCACCGTCGGGCTGAGCGCCGCGCAGATCGAGATGCTAGCCGGGCTGGGCCAGGCCGGGGTGCGCAAGTGCTCGCGCCGCGACCTGCCCATCGTCGTCGGGCTGGGCGCGCACGGCGCGACCACCGTCGCCGGGACGATGATCGTCGCCTACAGCGTCGGCATCGAGGTCTTCGCCACCGGCGGGATCGGCGGGGTGCATCGCGGACACCCGCAGGACGTGTCCGCCGACCTGATCGAGTTGGGGCGCACGCCGGTCACGGTCGTCTGCGCCGGGGCCAAGTCCATCCTCGACCTGCCGCTGACGCTCGAAGTGCTGGAGACGCAGGGCGTGCCCGTCCTCGGCTACGGCACCGACACGCTGCCCGCCTTCTACAGTCGCTCCAGCGGGCTGCCCGTTGATCAGCGCGTGGACACGCCGCAGCAGGTGGCAGCCATCGTCGCCGCGCGCCGGTGGCTGGGCCTGGAGCACGGCACGCTGCTGACGGTGCCGGTGCCGGAGGCGGACGCGCTGCCCGCCGACGAAGCGGAGCGGGCCATCGCCGAGGCCACGCGCCAGGCCGAGCAGGCCGGTGTGCACGGCAAGGCGGTGACGCCCTTCGTGCTGGCCAAAGTGCTGGAGCTGACCGGCGGGCGCTCGCAGCAGGCCAACATCGCCGCGCTGGTCAACAACGCCCGCGTCGGGGCGCAGATCGCCAGGGCCATCAGCAGTCAGCGGTCAGCGGTCAGCGAGAGCTAGCGGACTGTCTCTTGGTTCGCGGCAGTCCGCGCTCAGCAACTTTGCAAGATCATGCGGAGAGGTCTGCGTTACGATTGATCTCACCCCCAAGTCCCCTCTCCACACGCGGAGAGGGGACTTGGCCGCGCAGCGATTCCCTTTCTCCGTAAACGAGAA
>JAHDWP010000017.1:0-17671 GCA_023382715.1 Anaerolineae bacterium | reverse complement strand
GGGGGCCAGGGATGAGGTTTCCGCCTGATCTCTGCAAGCTATTCGCTGATGGCTGACGCTGGCAGGTTTACCTCACCCCTAAATCCCCTCTCCACACGCGGAGAGGGGACTTAGCCGCGCAGCGATTCCCTTTCTCCGTAAACGAGAAGGGGGCCAGGGATGAGGTTTCCGCCTGATCTCTGCAAGCTATTCGCTGATGGCTGATAGCTAACCCGACAACTGGAGCTTGTAGTATGATTGATTGCGTGACCTTCGGCCTCATCGTGGATGATATCGTGCTGCCCGACGGCACGACGCATATGGGCGTGCTCGGCGGGGGCGGCGCGCAGACTGCCTGGGGCATGGCCGCTGCGCTCGGCTGCGGGGCCGCAGTCGGATTCGTGGCGGGTGTGGGGGCCGACCTGGACGCGGCGATCCTCGCTCCACTGCGCGCAGCGGGCGTTGATCTGAGCGGCGTGCGCGTCAGCGGCCTGCCGACGCCGCGCGCCTGGCAGGTGACCGAGTCCGACGGGCGACGGACGCAGGTCTGGCGCGTGCCGCCGGCGACGCTCGGCGCGCAGCTTGCGCGGCGCTGGGATGTCCTGCCGGAAACGTACCGGGCCGCGCGCCGCTTCCACTGGGGAGTTCACCCGGACGAGCCGGGAGTCGCTGCCTTCGCCGCCGAATTGACCGGCAAGGGGCGCACTGTCAGCCTGGAGCCGTTCCGCGCGCCGCAGCGCCCGCTGAGCGATGACGCGCTGCGCGAGCTGCTGGCGGCGTGCGCGGTCTTCTCGCCCACCTGGGAGGAGGCGACGCGCATCACCGGCGAGACGGAGCCGGGCGCCATGCTCGCCCGCCTGCGCGCGCTGGGTGGGCGCGTGCTGGCGCTGCGACGCGGGCCGGACGGCGCGGACGTGTGGGATTTGCCGGCAGGGCGCGGCGCGCACGTGCCCGCCGTGCGGACGGCGGTCGTGGACACGGTCGGCGCGGGCAACGCATTCTGCGGGGCGCTGCTGGCCCGGCTGGACGAGGGGATCGGGGAAGCAGCCTGCCACGCCAGCGCCGTCGCCTCGTACCTGGTCGAGCAGATTGGCCTGCCGCCCTCGCCCCCCGACCCGCGCGACTACGCCCGCCGCCTGGACGAGGCGCGGGCGGGGCTGGTCTTGTTGGCATAGATAGTCAGTTTTCGGTCGCCGGTGATCAGATGGTGATCTCTCCCGTGCTCTAGGCTGATCGCTGACCACTGATCGCTGACCACTGATCGCTGACCACCGACACCTCTTCTCGCGGAGCGACACCAGGTGAGCCACACCCCCAACACCGCGCCCGCCTACCTGTGCGTGGGCGGGATCATCGTTGACGACATCGTGCACCCCGATGGCCGCACGCAGATGGGCGTGCTCGGCGGCGGAGTCGCGCACGCCGCCGCCGGAATGCTGATCTGGGGCCAGCGCGCGGGCATCTTCGCCTGTGCCGGGCGCGATCTCCCCCCAGAGGCGCGTCGCCGTCTGGCCCGCGATTTCGACACGCGCGGCCTCGTCGTGCGCGACCTGCCGCAGGCGCGCGCCTGGCAGTTGTTCGAGGCGGACGGCAGGCGTGCCGAGGTGTGGCGCGTGGATGCGCTCGACTCGTTCGTCTACGAGCCGCTCCCGGACCAGCTTCCCCCCGTTTACGGCGAGGCGCGGGGCGTCTACCTGCTGCGCGACGCGGCCCAGCTTCCCGCCTGGCGAGCGCGCTTCCCGGCGGCGACGCTGCTGTGGGAGCCGCTACAGCAGATCATGGTGCCGGGCTACGACGCAGAGTTCCGCCCGGCGCTGGCCTACGCCGACATCGTGTCACCCAATCACCTGGAAGCGGCGCTCGTCTACGGTTTCGACGATCCGGCGGCGCTGCTGCGGGCCATGCTGGACGACGGCGCGCGGATCGCGGCGCTGCGGCTGGGCGCGGACGGGTCGCTGGTGGGCGCGCGCGGAGAGGATGCCCTGCTGCACGTGCCCGCCGTGCCTGTCGCCCAGGTGATAGACCAGACCGGCGCGGGCAACACCTATTGCGGGGCCTTTCTCGCCGGCTGGGTCGAAACCGGCGACCTGGCCGAGGCGGCCTGCTACGGCGCGATCGCGGCCTCGTTCGCCCTGGAAGTGACCGGCGTGGCCGACCCGCCGCCCGACCTGCTGGCGCAGCGCGCGCGGCGCTACGCCTGGGCGCGCGAGCGCGTCCGCCCGCTTGCGTGAGCGGCGCACCTGGCTCACAATGGGGCGGGACGAGTCTTGGTTATGGGTAGTTGGTAGTCAGGGTATGATCGCTGTGCACTCTCAAGACAATCAGCGGGCAGCGATCCTCAGGGGGATCGCAGGGCAGCGCGCCTGCCTGATCGCCGAGAGACCATTTGAGAAGCTGTTTCCCCCCACCCCAAACCCCTCCCCCACAAGGAGGGAGGGGCTTAAGGCCGGCGCGCTTCTCCCTTCCCCCCTCGTGGGGGAAGGGCCGGGGATGGGGGGCAAAGGCCGGCGCGTGACTTCTCGAACGGCTTCTGAAAACTGATCACCGACAACTGATCCCTGGTAACCAACACCCTCTGCCAGCGAGGTCACGCACTGTGCCCGTTCTGCCCGACGAACTACGCGAGTTTCCCCCCTTTCGCACGCGCGTCATGACGCCCGCCGATCTGAAGGCTGTGGCGCAGATTGACCGCGATGCCTTCGAGCTGTATCGCCGCCAGCAGCGCCGCCTGGTGCGCCCGCTGCGCCTGCGCACGCCCGAAAACCTGAACGCCGCCGTGCGCCGCCCGTATCCGGGTGTGGTGATCGAGTCCCCGCCAGGGCGCGCCGTCGGCTACTGTTTCACCCATGTGTGGGGAGCGCTCGGCTGGCTGGGCACGCTGGGCGTCAGCCCGGCGAACCAGGGTCTCGGCCTGGGGCGAGCGGTGACCGCCGCCGGGCTGGACCTGCTGCGCCAGGCTGGTTGCCAGACCCTCGCCCTGGAAACGATGCCGGAGAGCGGCAAGAACATCGCGCTCTACGCGCGGCTGGGCCTGGAACTGCGCACTCTGACCTGCCTGCTCCAGGGCGAAGTGCGCGCCGCGAACAGCGTGCACTTCGAAGTGTGGGACGGCGGCGACGTGGTGCGCGAAGTTGCCGGGCGGCTGGCCCCCGGCCTTGACCCCACCCCGGCGGCGCGCTGGCTGGACGACGAAGGGGCCGGGCGCACGCTCGTCTGGCGCGGAGACGGCGAGGCTGTCGCTTTCGCTGTGTTGCGCCACAAGCCGCGCCGCCTGGAAGGGATGCAGACGCACCTCACCATCGAGGCGGCGGCCTGCCTGCCCCACGCGGCAGAGCACTGGCCGCGCTACCTGAGCGAGATGCAGGTCTACGCCGAGCGCCTGGGGCAGATGGGGCTGGTGCTGCCGGTCAACGGCCAGCAGCGCGCCCTGTTCGGATCGGCGCTCGCTGCCGGGCTGCGCATCGTGCACACGCGGGTGCGCATGGTCAGCGGGCACGATCTCGGCGGCGCGGACGACTGGCTGCTGCTCACCCTGGCGATGTGAGAGTGCGATCGGCGGAGAGGGGGCTGGCGCTGCAGCAGACTTCGGAAGTCTGTTGCCAGTAGGGGCGTGGTTCTGCTGCGCCCCTACTGGTCATCTCCCCGGCTTTGCGTTATAAGCTAGGCAGCGCGCCTTTTATTAACCGAGAGGAACCTGGGCATGAAACGCATAGCGCTTGTCCTGGTGATTGCGTTCGTGGCGCTGGGCCTGACCCGCCCGGCGAGCGCGCCTTCGCGCGCGCAGGAGACTGCCGCCGGCCCGCGTCTGGTCAGCGGCAGCTACACGACCACCAACCCGATTTACCCCACCATCGGCGCGCAGACCGGCGTGCTGCTCTACGATCTGTCCGGGATAGTGCTGGGCGATTTCGACTTCCAGCCGCCGGACGAGACGCAGGTGCTCGGCGCGCTGGACGGCGACATCGTCAGCGGCGACTACACCATCACCCTGCCGGAGATTCCGGTGGGCCAGCCGCTCGACTTCGACGGCGACGCGACCACCCCGCCCGCCGTGCGCATCTTCGCAGCGGCAACCTTCATCGAGTTCCGGGGCGACGAGCGCATGAATCGCGGTGAGATGCCGCTCGACCTGTCCGCCCGGCTGGAACCGCTGACCTTCCAGGTCGTTGGCGGTCACGTTCTGGTCTGGACGCCGGGCGAAGGCGAGCAATTCCCCGCCGGATTCGGCGCGGATGGCGTGGCCTTCACCGCCGATGACCCGCTGCTGACGCTGCCCGCTGGATGGAGCGTGGTCTCGCTGGAGACGGAGCCATTCACCCTGCTGCGCGAGCCGTCCGTGACCTTCCCCATCGTGGAGAGCTTCGGCAGCCTGAACGATTATTCGGGCATGAGCTATCTCGACGCCTGGCAGACACTCTTCCAGCGCACGGCGGAAACCTACCCCTTCAGCGCCGAAAAAGCTCTCGACTGGGACGCCATTTACACCGAGATCACGCCGCTGGTCAAGCGCGCGGCCAACGATCTGGACTTCCACCTGATCATCACCCGCTTCGGCAACCTGATCCCGGACACGCATATCGGCTACGTCTCGCTGCCCGTGATGCAGAACTTCCTGCTGGGCGGAGTCGGCATCAGCCGGCTGACGGTGACGGACGCGGGCGACGTCGTGGTCGTCGAGGTGGGACGACGGTCGGCGGCGGGCGAGGCGGGCATTCGCGCGGGCGACGTGCTGCTGGAAGTGGACGGCTCGCCCGCGCTGCAGGCGCTCGACGAGACCCCGCTGCTGCTGACCAGCGCCTCCACGCCGCACGGTCGGCGCTACCTCCAGGCGGCAACCATGCTCCAGGGGCCGGTTGGCTCGTCGGTGGAGCTGACCTGGCGCACACCCATAGGCCAGCAACGCGGCGCCACCCTTCTGCGCAGCGCCGACATCAACGCGATTCTGGCTGCGTTTGGGGGGACGGTGTTCGGCGATCCGGTCGAGTCGTATATCCTGCCGTCGGGCCTGGGCTACATCCGCGTCAGCAGCTTCTCGCAGGACGTCAGCCAGGTCGGAGCGCGCTTCAGCGAAGCGCTGAGCGAGCTGATGGATGCTGGTGTGCCGGGGATCGTGCTCGATCTGCGCGATAACAGCGGCGGGCTGGTGCAACTGGCGATGGATATTGCCGGGCACTTCACCGGAGACTACGAGCGGCTGTCCGATCTTTACTATGCCGACGGCACGGGCGCGTTCGCCTATCGCGGCTTCATCGAGGTGCTGCTCAGCGAGCCGACCTATACCGGGCCGCTGGCCGTGCTGGTCAACGAGATGACGGGCAGTGCGGGCGATCTGTTCGTCTATGCGCTGCAACACGGGGGGCACGCGCTGGTCGTCGGCGAGACGCCGAGCGGCGGCTTCACCGGCGAAGTGGGCGACGGTCAGTACCTGCTGCCCGGCAAGCTGCAAATGCAGATTCCCACCGGGCGGCCCATCAACCCGATCACCGGCCAGGTGCTCATCGAGGGGACGGGCGTGCTGCCCGATGTGCGCGTGCCGCGCACGTGGGAGAGCGTTGTCTCGCCCGAGGACGAAGTGTTGCAGGCAGCAGAAACGGCGTTGCTCGGCGGGAAGTGAGCGGCGCGGCGCTCAGGGGGTACGCGCAAAACCTGTCAGTCAGGGCTTCTCAGACGGTCTCTGGCAACCTTTGCGCGCCCCCGCTCAGGAGCGCAACCCGCACGGCAGGACGATGCTGAACACGCTGCCCACGCCAACTTTGCTGCGCACGTCAATATGGCCCCCGTGCCGCTCAACAACCGCCTTGACGATGGACAGGCCCAGCCCAGTCCCTTCGATATCGGGATTGCTGGCCTGCTTGACGCGATAGAAGGCATCGAAAACGCGGGATACATCTTCCGGCGGGATGCCGATGCCGCTGTCGCCGATCTGGATGATCGCGTGCTGGTCGCGCAGCTTCGCGCGCACGGCGATGCGCCCGCCCGCCGGCGTGTACTTGAGCGCGTTGACGACCAGGTTGTCCACCGCGCGGATGATGGCATTTGCGTCCGCGACAATCGTGCTGTCGCCGGCGGGCGGCGTCACGGTGAGGGTGACTCCCTTCTGCTCGGCGATCAGATGATAGTTGCCGGCGACCTTCTCCAGCAGGCTCCCCAGCGACACCGACGCCGGCTTGAACTGCCAGCTTGTCTCCACCTGGGCCAGGTCGAGCATGTCGGTCACCAGCTTGCGCATCTTCGCGACGTTGCCGTTGATCGCCTGCAGCGCTTCATCCATCAGCGCCCGGTGCTCCTCGGTGACCGTCAGCCGTTCCAGCATAGACGCATAGCCCAGGATGACGTTGAGCGGATTGCGCAGGTCGTGGGTGGCCATGCGGATGAACTCGTTCTTCATGTGACTGAGCGACTCGAACGTCTGGCGATCCTGGCGGCGCAGCGCCTCGATCTCCTGCCGCTGGCGAACCAGGGTGAGCTGGTTGGCGATGCGGGCCAGCACTTCGCGGAACTTGAACGGCTTGGTGATGTAATCCACGCCGCCCACCTCGAACCCTCGCACGACATCATCGGTGTCGCTCAGCGCGCTGATGAAGATGACGGGAATGTCGCGCGTGCGGGCGTCGGCTTTGAGCCGTTCGCACACCTGGAAGCCATCCATGCCCGGCATGGAGATGTCCAGCAGCACCAGGTCGGGGCGACTTGACTGAGCGATGCGCAGGGCTTCGGGGCCGTTGAGCGCCTCGTAGACTTGGTAATCGCGCGAAGCGAGGACGTCGGTCAGCAGACGAAGATTGGCCTGGTTGTCGTCCACGACCAGAACGTCAGCCTGAAACTCAGCAGCAGGTGGTTGAGTCATTGCGCTCCCTCGCTCAGGGGAAGCCAATCCCTCGCCGCGCGGACGGCGCCCGTCCTGGCGGCTGCGCCTGGACGGGCGTCCAGGACGATGCCCTTGTATTACATCCCCGCATAGAAGTATAGCAGGGCTTGGGCCTGGTGTCACAGGTGCTGTTACTCAGGGGAACGCGCGTTAAAAATCATTTGAGAGCCTCATCCCGGCCTGCTTTCCGTAAACGAAGAGGAGCTATCAGCCATCAGCCATCAGAAGCCGTTTGAGAGTCTCCCCCCGGCCCGCTCTCCGTAAACGAAGAGGGGGGGCAGGGCAGGGCCAAGTTCCCTCTCCGCGTGTGGCTAATCATTACCCACATCTTGGATCGTGTCTGCTCCGCCATCCTCGGCCCTTCCTCCACAAGGGAAACTGTTGACGAAGTGCTTCCGTAGGAGCGTAGTGCAATACGCCCTACGAGGGCGCCGCAGCGCAGCGCCCTGCTCTGACAGGTTTGGCGCCCACCCGAAAAAACTCTTGTCAAGCCTACCGGCCTATGTTATGATTCAACGCACAGTAATCTGTGCCTGTAGCTCAGCGGATAGAGCGCTTGCCTACGGAGCAAGATGCCGGGGGTTCGAATCCCTCCAGGCACGCCAGCAACAATATCGCCAGCGGATGATGTCCGCTGGCGATATTTATTGGGGGCTGGTTCCGGGGACGATGGAGTTGTCGGCATCTCAGGGCGGAAATAGGCGCACGGTTCGGCCTGATTGACCCCCATTCCCGACCCTTCCCTCCTCGTGGGAGAAGGGAGACGCGCGCAGACCTTAAGCCCCGCCCTCCTTGCGGGGAATTGGGGGCAGGAGCAACAGCGAGCAACTCGCCGCAGGCTTCCGCTGACGTGCGCTAGGGCGCGGCTGAGCGATTGCTCACCGGCAGCACGATGAACCCCTCGGCGATGCTCTGGCGCGCGTCGGCATAGGTGCCCGGCACGCTCGGCGTGTCCAACAGGTTGACATCGGGCGGCTCGATCTGCAGATCGGCGACGAACAGCGTCCCCGCCTCGTCGTTGAGCAGGGCAGCCAGGGCGCTATGCGTATCGCCCGCCGCGTCCAGGGTGCGATAGGCCACCAGGTAGCCCACTCCCTCTTCGCGCTGAACGGTGGCCACGCTCAGCACGGCGCCCACCGTCGTCGCTGCGCGCACCCATGTTTCCGCCGCCTCTGCTGAGGTGATGGGCGTCTCCGGCTCCGTCCACAGGCGCACGCGCTCGTTATTGTCGGCTCCGCTCAGCCGCAGCGTCGCCGGGCGACCGGGGCTGCCAGCGGCCACCGTCCAGCCGGGGGGATGGCGCAGCACAAATCCGGCGCTCTGATCCACATAGGCGCGCCAGTCGGAAGGCAGGGCGAGCAGCGCCGGGAATCCCTGGAAAGTGGGGACGACCAGCGTTTGCAGCAGGTCGAGCAGCGCCGGGTTGTTGGCGGGCACGACGATGCGCGCCACGAACAGCCAGTCCTGCCACAGGCGAGTTATGGTGCGGCCCAGGTAGTCGTACCCTTCCGCCGCCAGCGCGAAATCCACCACCACGCTCTCGTCGCCAACTGTCCGCGCCGTCTCCTCCCAGCTGCCGTAATCCTGCCAGGCTCCGGCGAAATGCTGTGCGGTCAGGAAGTTCGCGCTCAGCGAGTCCAGACTTTCGTATTCAACGCCCGGTTGGATATAGTTATGGATGACGACCAGGCGCCGCGAGCTGGAAATGACGACGCGCGCCATGGCGCTGGCCTGCACCGACTCGCCCTCATCCACGATCCAATCGTCACCGGCGGGCAGAAAGGTCTGGAACAACCCGCTGCTGTGAACGTAGGGCGGCCTGCCGGTTAGCTGTGGATCGGGGTCGGGCGTGGGAATCACCAGGCTGGTGGGCAGGGGTGTGGCAAAGGGATCGAGGTCAGCGTTCGAGCGGTTGCGGCTCCCCAGATCGGGCGCGATCAGGGTGAGCACGAAGGTGAAGATGATCATGGAACCGATGGCCGCGCCCAGCAGCGTTGTCCGCCGCTGACTACGTTTCCTGGACTTTTGCATGGTCTACTCCCATACGACGGATGCGCTGGCCCGCCGCTGGCTGAAGTCCCTCTTCCGGCGCGCCAGCCCCAAACTATACCGCACAACAGGGGCAGAGGTGAAGAAATGCTGCCGGAGAATCAGGACGAACTCACCGACAGACGGGCTGCGCCGCCCGAAATCGAGCCGATTAGCATCGCCGAAGCGCAGGCGATCCTGGCCGATGCCCTGGCCCCGTACCTGGCCGACGGCTGGCATGTGCTGGATCGCAGCCCGGCGTGGGCGCGGCTGACGCGCGACAAGCGCAACCTCGATGTGCGCGTGGACCTGCTGGGCGAAGTCGAAGCGCACGAGTCCGGCCTGACGCCGCTGCAAGACAGCGGACGCCTGATCGCCTGGGTGCTATTGCTGGCAGCGCTGCTGCTGATGCTGGCAGCGGCAGCGGCGCTGGGCATTTGGTGAGGGAGCAGGGCGCGCCTGAGCCTGGAAGCGAGTCTCTGAACCGCAGAGGCACAGCGAACGCCGACAGAGCCAGACTTTCGAGGTGTTGAAAACGTCGGAAGTCTCTTTCTCTGCATCCCGGCGGGGGTGCGCTTCTCCCCCGGACTTTCCCCGCGAATCGAGCCTTGTTGCGCCTGGGGGCTTATGCTACAATGCTGCGCCGGGTTTGCGCGTGGCGAGTCGCCGGGCGCACACCCCACTATCACACGCCGGGACTCCGCCTGTGTTGTCCGGCCCGGCGCCGGATTTGCGGCGGAGGATGAACGGTGTGATCGTCTAAACACACCTCAGGAGGAACCCAGCAATGCCCGTCGTCTCCATGAAAGCGCTGTTGGAGACGGGCGTTCACTTCGGGCACCGCGCACGCAAGTGGAACCCGAAGATGAAGCCCTACATCTTCACCGAGCGCAACGGTATTCACATCATTGATCTGCAGCAGACCATCGTCTACCTCGACGAAATCTACAACCTGGTGCGCGAAACCGTCGCCGATGGCGGCTCGGTGCTCTTCGTGGGCACCAAGCGCCAGGCCCAGGAAACCATCGCCAGCGAAGCGCTGCGCAGCCACATGCCTTACGTCAACCAGCGCTGGCTGGGCGGCACGCTCACCAACTGGCGCACCGTGCGCAGCCGCCTGGAAACCATGAAGCGCCTGCAACGCCAGCTTGAAGAGGGCGTCTTCGACCAGCTCACCAAAAAAGAGCGCCTGCTGCTCGACCGCAAGATGGAGAAGCTCGAGCTGCGCTTCGGCGGTTTGCGCACCATGTCGCGCCTGCCCGACCTGCTCTATGTGGTGGATACGCGCCGCGAAGAGACAGCCGTCAAAGAAGCAAACACCCTCAAGATTCCCGTCATCGCCCTGGTGGACACCAACTGCGACCCGGACTCGATTGACTACGTCATCCCGGCCAACGACGACGCCATCCGCGCCATCAAACTGCTGACAAGCACCATCGCCAGCGCCGCGCTGGAAGGCATCGCCCTGCGCAAGACGCGCGTGGACGACGAGGAACTGTCGGAAGAGGATGTGGATTTCGCCGACGTGATGACCGACGAAGACAAAGACGAAGCCTATCTGGGCGAAGCCACGCTGGACAAGCTGCGCAGCGGCGTCCTCGACTTCGAAGACGATGGGCGGGACCTGGACGAGGAAGACACAGAGAGCGAGGAAGAGTAGCCGATGGTCATCACGGCACAAATGGTCAAAGAGCTGCGCGAGCTGACAGGCGCCGGCCCCCTGGACTGCAAAAAGGCGCTGGAACAGTTCGAAGGCAGCATGGACAAAGCGGCGGACTTCCTGCGCGAGAAGGGGCTGGCCAAAGCTGCCAAGAAGATAGGCCGCGCCACCAACGAGGGCATCGTTCACGCCTACATTCACCACAACAACCGCCTGGGCGTCTTGCTGGAGCTGAACTGCGAGACCGACTTCGTCGCCAAGACCGACCTGTTCCGCGCGCTGGCCAACGACCTCGCCCTGCAGATCGCCAACCTCGGCGCGCGCTATGTCAAGCGCGAGGATGTCCCGGAGGCACTGGTCGAGGCCGAGCGCGACCTGCAGCGCCGTCGCGCCCTGGAAGAGGGCAAGCCGGAGAACGTTGTCGAGCGCATCGTAGATGGTCGTATGAGCAAGTTCTACGAAGACCTGGTGCTCGTCGAGCAGCCCTTCATCAAAGACGACAGCGTGACTATCGGCGCGCTGATCACCCAGGCCATCGCCGACCTAGGAGAGAACATCACTGTTCGCCGCTTCGCCCGCTTCGCCATCGGCGAAGGGGCCGAGGTCGAAGAGGCCTAGAGGCAGACATGCTGAACGCGGGGGATTAGGAGCACGTGACCTAATCCCCTTTTTTGTCGGCTGAGGGAGTCGTATCCGCTGGCTCTCCCCGGCCAGATGCGAGCAAGCTGCCGCCAAGTCGAGTCGCCCATCCCAGGTGGGACGCCTGTCCACCAGAGAGCGAGGAAAGACCTATGACCATTCCCCCTCAACCCCCCACCCCCCGTTACCAGCGCATCGTGCTCAAGCTGAGCGGTGAGGCGCTGGCCGGACCGGAAGGCTTCGGCATTGACCCCGACCAGGCCACCGTCATCGCCCACAAGATCAAAGCGGTGACCGACCTGGGCGTGCAGGTCGCGCTGGTCATCGGCGCGGGCAACCTGTGGCGCGGCAGCCGGGGCGTACAGCGCGGCATGGCGCAGTCCACCGCTGACCACATGGGCATGATCGCCACCGTCATGAACGGGCTGGCCCTGCAAGACGCCCTGGAGCAGATCGGCGTGCCCACCCGCGTGCAGACGGCGGTGATGATGAACCAGGTCGCCGAGCCGTACATCCGCCTGCGCGCCATCCGCCACATGGAAAAGGGGCGCGTCGTGATCATCACCGGCGGCACCGGCAATCCCTACTTCACCACCGACACGGCGGCAGCCCTGCGCGGCATGGAAGTCAACGCCGACGTGATCATCAAGGGCACCCAGGTGGATGGGGTGTACACGGAAGACCCCAAGAAGAACCCCGACGCCCGCCGCTTCGACCGGTTGACCTATTCCCAGGCCATCGAGTACCGCGTGCGTGTCATGGACCTGACGGCGATCACGCTGTGCATGGATCACAAACTGCCGCTGATCGTGCTCAACATCTGGGACGATCACAGTCTGCAGGACGCCGTGCTGGGCAAAAAGGTGGGCACGCTGATTGACGGGGAGTGAGCCGCCAGGCGCAGGTTCAGGCCGCCCCTCCCTCGCTGTCGAGGATGGCGTCCACGCGGAACTGTCCGTCAGCGGAGTCGGGCGCGTTGGCCAGAGCCTCGCCGCGCGGCAGCGATGGCTCGACGACATCCGGGCGCAGCACGTTGCGCAGCGGCAGCACTGAGGCCGTGGGGGGGATCGCCTCGGTGTCCAGCGCCTGCAGGCGCTCGGCATAAGCCAGGATGTCGGAAAGCTGCGCGGCGAAGCGCTCGCTCTCCTCGTCGCTGAGCTGGAGCTTGGCCAGCTCGGCAATATGGGCCACCATCGCGCGATCAAAGGTCATCTTGCTGCTCCTGCGTTGCAGTGTTCTACCGTGCCGGATTATAGCGCAGAACCACGCCTGCGCCGCAATTCCCTGAGAAGTCGTGCGCCTGCCTTTGTCCCCCAGCCCCGGCCCTTCCCCCACAAGGGGGGAAGCTGTGCGTAACATCAGCTTCTCAACCTAAGAGAGCACAGGGCAAGCGCCGCAGAAGACGCCCGGCTGCGCGGGTTGACCTCACCCCCGCCCGGCGGGTCTGCGGTTGTCGTTCTCCCCCCCGCCAAGTATCATTACCATCATGCCGCCGCCCCGCGCGGGTGGGCGTTCTCTGTGACGCGCCCGCGCACCCGCGCGATCGGGCGACGGCCTGTCGGCGCAACTTCACCCCGGATGTGATCCATGACGGTTGTACAAGCGGCCCCAGCCACCTCCAGACCGAACCCACAGAAGAAGAATATCCTGATCCGCCGCCTGGCTCGCGCCCCCTGGTGGCTGCTGCTGATGGTGCTGATGGTGATCCTCTTCGTGCTCAGCGTCAACGACCGCCACCCGTACCCGATCATCTGGGGCGCGGTCAAGCAGGGCATCTGGACGACGATCTGGGTCTCCATCGTCGCCTACGTTATCGCCGTGATCATGGGGCTGTTCATCGCCCTGCTGCGCCGCTCGAACAACGTGATCATCTACCAGCTCAGCACGTTCTACGTCGAGGGCGTGCGCGGCATCCCGACGCTGGTGCTGGTCTACTACATGGCCCTGGCCGCCATCCCGCAACTGATCTCGCTCGGCAACGACCTGGGCGAGTGGCTGACCTGGCTGCGCATCACGGTCACGCTCAGCGACAGCGCCAGCTTCGAGCTCACCTTTCAGGGCATCGGGTCGCGCCTGGCGACGTTCGACACGCGCCAATTCCCGAATACCTACCGGGCGATCATCGGCCTGGCCATTTCTTACAGCGCGTTCCTGTCCGAAGTCTTTCGCGCCGGGATTGACAGCATCGGGCGCGGCCAGCGCGAGGCCGCCAGCAGCCTGGGCATGACCCGCCGCCAGACCATGCGCCTGATCGTGCTGCCGCAGGCCGTCCGCGTGGTCATCCCGCCGCTGGCCAACGACTTCATCGCCATGCTCAAGGAAAGCTCACTGGTCTCCATCCTCGGCGTGCAGGACATCACCCGCCGGGGCCAGACCTACGCCGCCAGCACCTTTACCTTTTTCCAGGCGTACAACGTGGTCGCGCTGACCTATCTCGTGCTGACTCTCTCGCTGTCTATGGCGGTCAAGCTGCTGGAGATGTATCTGCATCGCGGGCGAGAACATGCCTAGCAGCAGCCAGCAGCGGTCAGCCGAAACAGACTTCGTCCAAGCCGATGCCACTTGTTCTTGCTGCTGGCTGAGCGCTGAGAGCGGATAGCTTTTCAAAGGAGGAAGCCATGTTCGACTTCAGCGAACGTGTGGCGATCATCACCGGGGCGGGCGGCAACCTGGGGGGAGCCGTCGCCCGCGCCTTCTACCATGCCGGGGCCAGCCTGGTGCTCGTGGAGCATAACGCGGGCCGGCTCGCCATCGCCTACCCAGCCGAGCAGTTCGCGCCGGCGCGCGTGCACTTCGCCGCCGCCGACCTGACCGACGAAGTCGCGGCGGAGGCGCTGGTCGCCAAAGCGCTGGATCGTTTCGGGGCCATTGACATCCTGGCCAATACGGTGGGCGGCTACCGGGCGGGGACGCCCGTCCACGAAACATCGCTGGAGACGTGGGAGTTCATGCTGGCGCTCAACGCGCGCTCGGCCTTCCTGATCAGCAAGGCGGTCATCCCGCCGATGCTGGCGCGCGGCAGCGGCAAGATCGTGCACGTGGCCTCGCGCGCCGGGCTGAGCGGGGGCGCGCGCCAGGTCGCCTACAGCGCGTCGAAGAGCGCGGTCGTGCGCCTGGTTGAGACGCTGGCCGCCGAGCTGCGCCACAAGGGAATCAACGCCAACTGCGTGCTGCCCGGCACCATAGACACACCGCAGAACCGCGCCGAAATGCCCGACGCCGACTTCAGCAAGTGGGTGGCGCCGGAAGCCATCGCCGACGTGATCCTCTTCCTGGCTTCGGATGCGGCGCGCGCGGTCAACGGGGCGGCGGTGCCCGTTTACGGGCGGAGCTAGCGCGCCCGCGACGATAGCCGGACCGGACTCTGTTCAACAGGACGGCGCATGAGCGCGTCACTGCGCGTGCAAACCCTGGGTATGTTCCGCGTGTGGCTGGACGACAAGCCACTGCCGAGCGCCGTCTGGAGACGCGAGAAGGCGCAGCGGCTGTTCCAGTTCCTGATCACCGCGCGCCTCAACGACAGCCACCAGATGCTGCCCAAAGAGCGCATCACCGCCGAGCTGTGGCCGGCGCTGGACGCCGGGCGCGCCGATCGCGACTTCAAGGTAGCGCTCAACGCGCTCAACGATGCGCTGGAGCCAGCCCGTCCGTCGCGCTCCCTCTCGACGTTCATCGCGCGGCACGGCCTGGCCTACGGCCTCGACCCCGATGCCACCATCGCCATTGACGCCGAAGAGTTCCGGCGCGGGCTGCGCGACGCCGCCCGCCTGGAGCGCGACGATTCCGCTGCCGCCATTGACGCCTACCGCGACGCGCTGGATCGTTATGCGGGCGATTACCTGCCCGACGCACTCTACGAGGACTGGGCCAGCCTGGAGCGCGAGCGCCTGCAAACGCTCTACCTGACCGGGGCCATGCGCCTGGCTGCCCTGCTGCTGGACGAAGGGGGCTACCAGGAGGCGATTCACCTGTGCCAGTCCGTGCTGATGATGGATCGCTACTGGGAAGAGGCCTACCGGCTGATGATGCTCAGCCACGCCCTGCGCGGCAACCGTCCGCTGGCGCTGCGTGTGTACGAGGGATGCCGTGCCGCGCTCGAAGAGGGGCTGGACCTGCTGCCGATGGCCGAGACGACCGAGCTTTACGAGCGTATCTGGCGCGGCGAGCTGCCCCTGCCGGGTGAGCGGTGAGTTGGTTTTTGGTGGGTGGCAATTGGTTTTTGGTTGGGTGATTGGTGGCTGGTAAAGGGTGGGAAGGCGCGCGCGTTCAATGGCTAAGAGGGTGTCTGGCAAGCTCCCCTCATCCCCCAACCCCTGCTCCCTCCAGGAGGAGAAGGGGAGCAAGGCGCAGGATTTCCCCTCGCCCCGATGAGGGAGAGGGGTGCAGGGGTGAGGGGTTTTCGTACACGCTCTAAGCCAGGCCCCTGGCCCGGCTTGAGGTGGTGTATGTGGGAGTGCGCTCGACCAGCAACCAACAACCAGCAACCCTCTTTCCCCTGCAACCCAACTGCAACCCGCGCCCGCTATGCTGAGAGGGTGAGCTGGTAACTCTGTGGAGGCCGCGATGAACCAGGATGTGGTGTCGTTCGTGCTGCGCTTCGTCCGCGAGGAGAGCGATGGCCACCCGGCCCGCTGGCGCGGCGTGATCAAGCACGTGCAGAGCGATCAGTCCGCCGACTTCGCCGCCTTCAGCGACGCGCTGGCCTTCATGCAGGCGCACGTGGACGAGGCCATCCGCCGCGCCTTCTCCGCAGGCGAGCCGGACGCCGCCGAGAGTATCCTGACCGAGACAGCCCGCCTGTGGGGGGAGCTGGCCCCGCGCTACACCGACCTGATGCTCCAGTCTATGGAGATGATGCTCGACCAGGGTCGCCGCTTCAGCGAGACCTTCGCCGAGAACCTGGCCCAGTGGAGCCAGGGCGCGCCGTCCCCCGCCCCGGCGCAGCAGGACGCCGTGCTCGCCCTCGTCGAGCGGCTGGCGACCCAGGTGGACGCGCTGGCGGACAAGGTTGAGGCGCTGGAGGCGCGGCTGCGCGATGCCTGAGCCGGTCAGCGGCGCGCTGCGCGCCAGCCTGGAAGCCTGGGAGCGCGAGGTCGCCGCCCAGTGGGACGCCTTCGTGCGTGCACCGGGCACGCTGCGCCGTATCGGCGGGCAGATCACCCAGACGCTGATCGCCCAGCAGCGGCTGCGCTCAACCTTGCAGGCGAGCGGGTTCCGCGCCGCGTCTGCCGGGGAGCAAAGCGCGCGCCTGCTCTACCTGCTGGAGCGGCTGGAACAGCAGGTGAACGAGCTGGCTGCGCGCGTCGAGCAGCTTGAGCGCAGGGTGGGCCGCGATGAGTGATCCGCTGGAGCGAGCCGCCGCCTTATGGTCGCTGGGCCTGCAGCAGGTGTGGGAGCGCTATACCGCCGCCCAGGAAGCCATCCTTGCCCAGGGCCGCGCCCTGGTCAGCCAGACGCCGGCGACGGTGGTGCGAGTTGAGGGGCGCGCGCGCCTGCTGCGCTATACGCCCCAGGTCCCGGCTCCACACCCGATCCCGCTGCTGTGCGTCCCCTCGCTGATCAACCGCCACTACGTCATGGACCTGATTCCGGAGCGGTCGCTGGTGCGCTACCTGCTGGGGCGGGGCCTGGATGTCTACATGCTCGACTGGGGGACAGCCACGTCGGCGGATCGCTATCGCCCCTTCGACGAGTATATCACCGGGCTGCTGCGGCGCGCGGTCGCCGCCGTCCGCCAGACCAGCGGGAGCAGCGCCGTCTCGCTGCTCGGCTACTGCATGGGCGGGCTGTTCGCGGCCCTCTACACCGTGCTCTACCCGGACGATGTGGCCGCTCTGGTCAACCTGGCCGGGCCGATCAATTACCACGACGACGGCATCTACAGCCTGTGGACGCGCCCGGAGTGGATGGACGCTGACCTGTACGTGGACACGCTGGGCAATATTCCCGCGCCGCTGCTCAACATGACCTTCAACCTGGTGCGCCCGACCAACGAGCTGGTGCAGGCGCTCAACTACTGGGAGCGCGGCGAAGATGAGGGTTTCATGCGCCGCTTCGCCGCCATGCAGATCTGGCTCAACGACCCGACGCCCTTCCCCGGCGAGGCCTTCCGCAAATACATCAAGGACTTCTATCAGCGCAACCTGCTGGTGCAGGGCCAACTGGAAGTCGGCGGGCAGCGCATTGACCTGGGGGCGATCCGCGCGCCCACCCTGACCATCGCCGCGCGCCACGATCACATCGCTCCCTGGCGCTCGGTGACGCTGCTGCACGACCTGGTGAGCAGCGCCGACAAGGACGTCATCGTGCTGGAAAGCGGGCATATCGGCCTGGTCATCGGCGCGAGCGCGCAGACCACGCTGTGGCCGCACCTGGGCGACTGGCTGGCTGCTCTCCCCTTCCCCAAGCCTGGTGGGGGAAGGGGCTGGTAGCTGCACGCGGTCCCCCCCACCCCAAACCCCTCCCCCGCAAGGAGGGAGGGGCTTAAGGCCGGCGCT
>JAHDWP010000016.1 GCA_023382715.1 Anaerolineae bacterium | reverse complement strand
CTCGCCGCCCCCTCTCCATCTGCGTGGAGAGGGGGCAAGCCAAGCGTAGCGCGGCGGGGGGTGAGGTCAATCAGACGCCATCTTTATGACGCCTGTGCTGCTGCCCGTCCCTGGAGGTCTTGCCGGGGAAGGGCGTCGCGCAGAACCGACTTCCGAATCTTTCGAAAACTTCGGAAGTCTTTCTTTGTGTTGTGCTCTTGCCGCCGCTCGCCGGGTCGTCTACACTCGTGCGCATCGTCCCTGGCCGTGATGACAGACAGCCATGACCCACTCTGCCGCCCCTCACATCCCCGTCCTGCTCGACGCCGTGCTCGCTGCGCTGCGCGTCGCCGCGCGCCCGGCGGGGCGCTTTGTGGATGGCACGGTGGGCGCGGGTGGGCACGCGGCGGCGATCCTGGCCGCTGCGCCGGACGCTTGCCTGTTGGGATTGGATCGCGACCCGGCGGCGCTGGCCCTGGCGAGCGCGCGGCTGGCCCCCGTTGCGGCGCGGGTGACGCTGCGCCACGCCAGCTACGAGCGAATCGGCGCGCTGGTGCCGGCCTGGCTGGAAGCGATGGGCGACGCGGGGCAGGGCGCGGACGGGATGCTGCTCGATCTGGGTCTGTCTTCGATGCAGGTGGACGACCCGGCGCGCGGCTTCGCCTTCATGAGCGAGGGGCCGCTCGATATGCGCTTCGACCCGTCCGGGGGTGGGCCGACCGCCGCCGATCTGGTCAACACGTGGGATGCTGAGGCGCTGGCCGACGTGCTGTTTCGCTATGGCGAAGAGCGCCACGCCCGGCGCATCGCCCGCGCCATTGTCGCCGCGCGCCCGCTGAGCAGCACCCGCCAGCTCGCTGAGGTCGTGGCCGGGGCACAGCGCGGCCCGCGCGAGAAGATTCACCCGGCGACGCGCACCTTTCAGGCGTTGCGCATCGCCGTCAATGACGAGCTGGGCGCGGTCGAGCGCGTCTTGCCGGTCGCCATTGATCTGCTGCGCCCCGGCGGACGGCTGGCCGTGATCAGCTTCCACAGCCTGGAAGATCGCATCGTCAAGCAGGCGTTCAAGGCCGAGGCGACCGGTTGCCTGTGCCCGCCGCGTCAGCCGGTCTGCACCTGTGGGCATGTGGCGCGCGTCCGGCTGGTGACGCGCAAGCCGCTGCGCCCCGCTGCCGAGGAGATCGCTGCCAACCCGCGCAGTCGCAGCGCCCGGCTGCGCGTCGTGGAGCGGCTCGGAGAGGCGTCTGTGTTGGAGGGCGAAAGTCTCTGAACCGCTGAGGCGCAGAGGACGCAGGGGAAGGGCAGGATTGCGAATTTCGGATTGCGAATTTCGGATTGCGAATTTCGGATTGGAAAATCCTCTCTCCACACGCGAAGAGGGGGCAAGCCGAGCGCCGCGAGGCTGGGGGTGAGGTCAATGCCCTGCGTCCAGCGAGTCGCTGTCAACCTTTGCACGCACCCGCGCTGGCCCGGCGGCGGTAGGCCGGGCTGGTTTGGAGTATAATCAATCTGCGGCCCGGCTTTGGACAGCGCGTCGGCCAGGGCCGAACACGGAGAAAGATGAGCAGCGACGAGTCCCGTTTCCTGGCCAGACCGCATACTGTGCAGCAGCCCTGGCGCAACCAACGGCGGTTCGTGGCTACGCTGGGCCTGATCGGAGTCGTCAGCCTGATCATCGCGGCGCTGTACCTGTTCCAGACGTCGCGCAGCACGATTTCGGCGCGCGAGCTGGCCGAGATGAACGATTACCGCGCCCGGCTGGAGCGCGACAACGAGCGCGTGCGCGCTGAGATCGCCAGCCTGCAGAGCCTGCCGCGCGTCATGACACGGGCAGCGGAGATGGGCTTTCGCCCGGCGGACTCAGACGAAATCCAGTATATCATCGTGGATGGGTACCGTTACAACCGGCCCATCGTCACGCCGACGCCGTCGCCTACCGCGCAGACTGCGGAGCAGATCTACGACGAGACGCTGGGCGGCTGGCTGCGCAAGCAGTGGGACGGCCTGAAGCAACAACTCGATTCGTGGCGCAGCGGCTAGGGCGCTGCGCACAGGACTTTCTGGGGCCATGATTCGCGACGAGACCCTCAGCAGGCGGCTCACTTTGGTCGGCGTGGTGCTGATTGGCATCAGCCTGGTGCTGCTGGTGCGCCTGCTGTCATTCCAGTTCCGCATGAACCCGGAGATCAAGCAGGCGCTCGCAGACCAGGCCAAGCATCGCTACCAGCAGACGGTCGAAGTGTTGCCCAAACGCGGGCAGATCTTCGACCGCAACGGGCATCTGCTGGCGACCAATTCGTTTGAGTACCGCATCGGCATCAGCCCCAACCAGGTCGTGGATCGCCAGGGGGTGGCATTTGCCCTCGCCCCGCTGGTAGGCCTGCCGGAGAACCGTCTCTACAACCTGCTGCAGCCCAACGCGGACGGCACCTTTCCGCCGTATGTGCTGCTGGTCAGCCGCGTCAGCGCCGAGGTCGGGCAGGCCATCGCCGACCTGGACGTGCCCGGCATCATCATCGAGCCGCTGCCCATTCGCATCTATCCGCAGGGCGAGCTGACCGCCCAGATCGTCGGCTTCTTCGCCGGCTCGGACGGGGCGCGGTCCAGCCGGGGCTATTACGGCGTGGAGGGCTATTACCAGACGTTGCTGGCCGGGCAGAGCAAGCGCGTCACCCGGAGCAACATCCCCCTGCTGGAAGAAAGCCAGACCCAGGCGACTCGCGTCCGCGACGGGATGGACCTCATCCTGACCATTGACCGCGACCTGCAATATCTCGCCCAGGAAGTGCTGGAGGGCTTTCTGGCGAAAGACCCGACGGCGACGGGCGGCACGATCCTGATCATGAACCCGCGCAACAACGAAATCCTGGCCATGGCCAACTATCCGTACTTCCAGCCCGGCGATCTGTCGGAAGAGAATATGAAGTACGCGCGCAACCAGGCGGTGGCCGATGTGTACGAGCCGGGGTCGATCTTCAAAGTGGTGACGATGGCCCTGGCGCTGGACGCCGGAAAGCACGATCTCGACTGGTCGTACTACGATCCGGGATGTTTTGAGGCGGGCGGTGTGGCGATCTGCAACTGGGATCGCTCGTCGCACGGCAACCCCGACTTCGCGCAGGTCTTCATTGATTCGCTGAACACCGGCACGGCCACTATCTACAAGGAGATCGGCCCGTACACCGTCTATCCCAAGCTGCGCGAGTTCGGCATTGGCAGCCCCACCGGCGTGGACCTGGAAGGCGAGTCGCCGGGCATTCTCGTCGAGCCGGGCGATTCGCTGTGGAGCGAGGCGCAGTTTCTCAATAACAGCTATGGCCAGGGTGTGTCGGTCACGCCGCTGCAGATGCTCACGGCGGCCAACGCCATCGCCAACGACGGGCTGATCATGCAGCCGCACATCGTTAAGGCGCGCATTGACGGCGGCCAGGTGATCGAGACGCAGCCCGCAGCCACGCACCGCCCGATCAGCGAGGAAGCGGCGCACAAGGCGCGCGACATCATGGTGCGCGTGCTGCGCGAGAGCAAGGAGATCGAGTTCGAATTCCCCGGCTATACGATCGCCGGCAAGACGGGCACTGCCGAAATCCCCGCGCCCTATGGCTACGAGCCGTTCGCGCCGGGCAACTCGATCGCCTCGTTCCTGGCTTTTCTGCCCGCCGATGACCCGGTGGTGTCCATCCTGATCAAGCTGGATCGCCCCTGGGGATACTGGGGCAGCATGACCGCCGCGCCGCTGGCCCAGGAGTTGCTGGAGCGCCTGGTGGTGCTGATGGAGATCCCCCCGGACGACCTGCGCTACCAGCTCGTTGCCCAGGGCGGCAACCCCTTCGCGCGCGAATACTGACGGGCTGGCTGGCCCTGGCTGACCTCACCCCCCGCGCGGCTTGAGATGCAGAATTCTGGAACCGCAGAGGCGCAGAGGACACGGAGAAGAACGTAACACTTTGCTTTTCCTCTGCGCTCTCTGCGTCTCTGCGGTAATCCTGCGCTCCGGCGAGCCGCCGCCACCCTTTGTGTGCACTCTGCGCGCCCGCGCCTGGGCAGATAGCCCGTTATGGCGTACAATGGCCGCTCTATAGCGCGAGTTTGCCTGTGCTGTGGTCGGCAACCGCTGTGAAACCAGCCATCCTATGACTCCTGAACTGCCATTCGCCCTCACCCTGGGGGCATTCACTTTTCTGCTCACGGCCATCTGGGGCGATCCGTTCGTCGAGGTGCTGCGCCGGCTGCGCGTCGGCAAGCAGATCCGCGACTCCGGGCCGCGCACGCATTTCGCCAAGACGGGCACGCCGACGATGGGCGGCATCCTGATCCTGGTGCCGGTTGTGCTGATCACCCTGGGGCTGAACCTGGCCCGCCTGGTGCGCGAGACGCTGACTGGCTCCAGCATCCTGCTGCCGTTGTTCGTGCTGCTGGCCTATGGGCTGCTGGGGGCGGTGGACGATCTGGAGGGGATTCGCGGGCTGCGCGAGCGCGGCGAAGGGATGCGCGCCCGCACCAAGTTCGCCGTGCAGGTGCTGCTGGCCGTGTTTGCGGCGGTGGTGATGGCCTTTGTGGGCGGCGGTTTCCAGAATGCGAACGGCGTGTACGTGCCCCTCTATCCCGACTTCGTAGAGCTTCCCCCGCTGCTGTGGATACCGATCGCGGTGTTCTTCATCGTGGGCATGAGCAACGCGGTCAACATCGTGGATGGGCTGGACGGGCTGGCCGGGCTGATCGCGGCCAGCGCCTTCGCCGCCTATGGGGCCATCGCTCACCTGCAGGGGCAGACCTTTCTGGTGCAGTTCTCCTTCATCATCGTCGGCGCGTGCTTCGGCTTTTTGTGGTACAACGCGCTGCCGGCGCAAATGTTCATGGGCGATGTGGGATCGCTGGCGCTGGGCGCGGCCCTGGGCACGGTGGCGCTGATGACCGGCCAATGGCTGCTGCTGCCGATCATCGCCATCATCCCCGTCGCCGGCACGCTGAGCGTCATGCTGCAGGTGGCCTACTTTCGGCTGACGCACGGCCAGCGCCTGTTTCGCATGACGCCCCTGCACCACCATTTCGAGCTGGGCGGCTGGAGCGAGACACAGGTCGTGCAGCGCTTCTGGCTGGTGAGCATTCTGGCGGCGATGCTGGGCGTGGCGCTGGCGTTGCTGCGCTAGGAGACGGCGGGCGTGTCGCGCTACACTCCTGCGCACCCGCAGGGGTGTAGCCAGGGAGTGACCGCGTGGATCGCACGTTGATCGGGCAGGACATCAACGGCTACGTGCTCGTGCGCCCGATTGGGACGGGGGGCATGGGGCGTGTCTACACGGCCTATCACGCCCAGTCGCGCCGTCCGGTCGCCCTGAAAATCATGCTGCCAGAGTTCGCCGAAGAGGAGAACTTCCGCATACGCTTCTGGCGCGAGGCCGAGCTGATGATCACGCTGCGCCACCCGCACATCGTGCCGGTGATCACGTATGGGGAGTGGCGCGGCTATCTGTACATCGTCATGCAGCTCATCAAAGGCCCGACGCTGGAGAGCATCCTGCGCCACCACCGCTTCTCACCGCTCACCGCCTGGCAGATCGTGCGCCCGATCACCGACGCGCTGGAGTACGGTCACGCCTATCACGTGCTGCACCGCGACCTGAAGACGGGCAACATCCTCATCGAGCGGCAAGGCGACGGCAACCACGTCTACCTGACCGACTTCGGCCTGGGCAAGCGCCCTCACCTCGACACCCGCCTGACCGCTTTTGGCGTGTCGGTCGGCACGCCCGAATACATGGCTCCGGAGGTGGCGCTGGGGCTGCCCGCCGATCACCGCGCCGACCTGTATTCGCTCGGCGTGATCCTCTACGAGCTGCTGCTCGGCGTCCTGCCATTTCAGGGGGCGAACGAGCAGATGACCGCGCTGGCCCATGTGGACGAGCCGGTGCCGCTGCCGCGCCAGCATCACCCCTGGTTCCCGGAGCGGTTGCAGGCGCTGCTGCTGTACGCGCTGGCCAAAGACCCAGAAGCGCGCTTCCAGTCCGCGTGGGACTTTCAGCGCGCTTACTATGCGGTGGTGCAGGCGCTCAATCCCGAAGCGCGCCGGGCGTGCTATTGGGCGGTCTGAGCGGCGCGTCAGCCCTCGCGCCAGATCACCTGGCGTCCGTCGCGCCACCAGATCGCCACTTCGCCGCAGGCCACCGGCTGGAAGCCGAGCTGGTCGGCCAGGCGGCGCGCCGGGTTGCGCGTGGTCATGGCGAGCGTCACCGCGGCCAGACCCGCTGCGCGGCAGGCGGCCATGCTGCGCGCCAGCAGCAGTCGGCCCAGGCCGCGCCGCCGCTGCTGAGGATGAACGGCCAGGTCGAGCACAGTGGCCTCTTCGCGCGTGGCCGTCACCGCCACATAGCCTGCCACCCGGTTTTCCCGATCGAGCGCGACCAGGCTGGCTTCCGCGTGCCAATGCCTGTTGGTGCCGTGGGCGCGCGCCTGGTGCAGCCGCTCGACAGCCCCGGCTGATTCGGGCGCTGCAACCGCTTCGATCCCGTCCTGGTGGGCGGTCAGCGTCAGCGTGTCAATCTGCGGCAACAGGGTATCGTCCCAGCGCTCCAGCCGGTAGCCGGACATGATGGGCAGAATCGGCACCGGCACCCGGCCCAGCGGACGGATCAGGCGGCAGCGCTCGAAGAATGTCGCTTCGTGGCGCACCCAGGCCGCGCGCACTCCCGGCGATCCGTCGCGCATTCGCGCCTCGATCACCTGGACATCGTGCGCCCGGATCACTTCGGAGAAGACGTAATCCACCAGCGCCTCGCCCAGCGCCGGCGGGACGATGGGCAGCACGTACTGCACGATGACCTGCGCGTGATCGTCACCGTGCCAGCGCCAGGCGGCGAACCCGCGCGGCTTTTCGGCGTTGTCGTAAAGACACACGGCCTGCAAGCGCCCGCGCTCCAGCGCCCGCTGAATCTGGGCCAGGCTTTCTTCGGGGTCGCGGGCGTGTTCGGCGGCGCGCATCCGCAGCAAGGACTCGGCGTCTGAGTTGAGCAAGCGCAATGGGTGCAGGCGTACCACCGCCCCCTCCTTTCTCGCAGCGCCGGACGCCATGGTCTGCCGGGCGCTCTAAAACATTGGTTGATGATTATTGGTTATTGGTATAGGACCCCAGCGGGCGCTATGGACTCCACACGCCCGGCGTCATGTGCAGGGCACGGCGCAGATGCGCCCTGGCCCCGCCCTGTAGCCTCTCCCCGCTCGCGCGGAAAGGGGCCGGGGGTTAGCGCATACCATGCGCCAGGCCGCCTTCATCAGCGACCAGCGCTCAGCAATCAGCGACCAGTAACTAACAACAGACTGGGCACGTCCTGCCTGGTTGTCACAAGTATACGGCATTGCCGGTTCTGGTGGCATGGCCCAATGGTCAGCGGGGCAGAGGGGGCGCGAGTCTTCAGGTCTCGGTGAGGTGGATATTCTGCAATACGCTGAGCACGTGCAGGAATGTGTCGAGTTGTTCGGGCGTCACCAGGTCTTTGAACAGGAGATCGAGCTGCGCTGCTGCCCGCTCGACCTGGGGGCGGCGGGCGCGACCCTGCGCGGTGAGGAAGATGCGCACGCTGCGCCGGTCTGCCGGGTCCACTGCGCGGCGCAGCAGGCCGCGCTGCTCCATGCGGTCGAGCAGGGCGGTCATCGAGGATGGGTGGCGGCAGACCAGGGCGGCCAGGCGCGAGGCGCTGAGGCCGTCTTCTTCGTAGAGCGCGCGCAGGGCGTACCACTCCAGCACGTTGAGGCCGGTCGGCGCGATCAGGCGCTCGTAGACCTGCTCCAGGTGGCGATAGGTTTGCTCGATGTTGGTAGCGATGCAGCCGTCGAAGCGCAGGGGGCGTGTCGTCTCGTCCATAGCGGCGGATTGTACAGCAGGAGGCACCTGGGCGGCAAGCGGCTTGGTGGGGGCGTGCAAAGGTTGTCAGCGACTCGCTGGACGCAAGGCATTGACCTCACCCCCAGCCTTGCTGCGCTTGGCTTGCCCCCTCTCCATTCGAATGGAGAGGGGGCGGCGAGGCGCATTAGCGCCGAGCGGGGGTGAGGTCAACCAGGGCGCAGCAGAGCAGCGCCCCTACCTGACAGGTTTTGCACGCACCCGATGGAGGCCGATGTGTATAGATAAGCGTAGGGGAGGGTTTCCAAACCCTCCCCTACGGATCGCGCGTGAGGTAAAGCCCGCAGGCTGCGCCGCGCGAGGGCCGCGTCAGTTGCTGCGGTAGTCGTCGCGCGCGCCCATGATGTACTGCACGATCTCCTCGTGGCTGGTCTCGGTCACGCGCTTGTCGGCCACCTTGTGCCCGCGATGCAGCACCACGATGCGGTCGCTGACGGCGAAGATGTCGCGGATGGTGTGGCTGATGACGATGACCGGCACGCCCTGGTCGCGCAGACGGCGGATGAGAGAGAGCACTTCGCCTTGCTGGGCCACGCCGAGGTTGTTGGTCGGCTCGTCCATGATCATCAGCCGCGCGTTCCAGTAAACGGCGCGGGCGATGGCCACCGCCTGGCGCTGCCCGCCCGACAGCTTGTCAATCTTCTGTCTGAGCGAGGGGATGTGCACGTCCAGGTCAACCAGCAGCTTTTCCGACTGAGCCTGCATGAACCTGTCGTCGAGCACGCGTACCAGGCCGCCCAGGTAGGCGCGTTTGTGCTCGCGCCCCAGGAAGATATTGGCTCCCACGTCCAGGTTGCCGGCCAGGGCCAGGTCCTGGTAGATGGTCTCAATGCCCAGCTCGCGCGCCTCGGATGGCCGGGAGATATGCACGCGCCTGCCCTCGAAGAAGATGTCGCCATCATTCGGCTGATACACGCCGGACACCATCTTGATCAGGGTGGATTTGCCCGCGCCGTTGTCGCCCACCAGGCCGACCACTTCGCCGGGATGGACGTCCATGCTGACCTGATTCACCGCCGTCAGGCCGCCGAAGCGCTTGGTCAGGTTCTTGATGCTCAACATGGGTTCCATGACGCGCTACTCCGCTTCTGCCCGACCGATGATCAGGTCGCGGGCCTGATCCATCAACACGGCCAGAATGATGATGATGCCGACGATGACGTACTGCCAGAACGGCTCGACTGCCATCATGATCAGCCCCGTCTGCAGCACGGCGATGACCAGCGCGCCGAGCACCGTCCCGCTGACCCGGCCCTCGCCGCCGAACATGCTGACGCCGCCGATGATCACCGCCGCGATGGAAGACATCATCAGCGCGTCGCCGGCGATGGACGACCCGCCGGAGAAGCGCGCCGTATACAGCACGCCGGCGAACCCGGCGGTGACCGCCGACATGACATACAGCAGGATCGTCAGGCGATCCACGGGCACGCCGGCGCGCTTGGTCGCTTCCTTGTTGCCGCCGATGGCGTAGGTATGCCGCCCGAACTGGGTGCGATGCAGGATGAATATGGCGATGAGCACCAGCGCGAGCGTAATGACGACCGGCCAGGGCAGGATGCGATCCAACATGCGCAGCTGCGCGCCGGTCACGTCGGGCTTGCGCAGGAAATAGAGCTGCGTCTCATCGCCCCGCTGCAAGTAGAGCAGCGCCTCGTTGCCCAGGTCGCGCAATGCCTGCGGCTGCCCGCCGACCACATTGCCGCCAGAGAGCAGGAAGGCCGCGCCGCGCGCAATGAAGGACACCCCCAGGGTGACGATGAACGGTGGGACTTTCAGCTTGGCGATGATGACCCCGTTGAGCAGACCGGCCAGGGCTGCCGACCCAACTCCTGCGATAAAACCAATGAGGATCGCCAGGCCCACGGCCAGGCCCCCGTCGGCCAGGTCGCGGATCACCAGGGCTGAGACCACTGAAGACAGCCCCATGACCCAGCCCACCGACAGGTCAATGCCTGCGGCGATGATGACGAATGTCTGGCCCAGGCCCATCAACAGGACGGGGACGATGGCCACCAGGATATTCTGCGAGTTGCGAACGGTGAAAAAGCCCGTCCCCTCGATCGAAAAGAAGACCACCAGGATGGCCAAGAAGATCCAGGACCAGACCTTGCTGATGACGAGGATGGCCTGTTTTTGCCTGGCTATTCGCCTGGAAACTATTTTGAGAGGCAGCGCCTCCGCTGGACTGTCCGCCGTCATCTACCTATCTCCTCGGCACAGATATTGAAGCGATGGGGACATCCCCAGCGGGACGTCCCCATCAGTCTAGGTGCTCAGAACAGGCTTACGGCACCTGGTAGATGAAGCGGGCGACCTCTGGATCGTCCACGTTTTCCGCCGTGATCACCGCGTAGCCGGTGGTGACACGATGCGGCAGGCTGGTCACGCCGCGCCAGTCGGCGAAGGCGAACTCAACCGCCAGGTAGCCCATGTCGTAGGGCTTCTGGGCGATGACCATGCTCACCACGCCCAGGTCCAGGTTCTCGATGGCTTCCTTGGTGGCGTCGAAGGCGATGACTTCAATGGCTCCGCCCAGCCCGGCATTCTTGACCGCGTTACCGGCACCGAGCGCGCTGAAGACGTTCACACCGAAGATGCCGGCCAGCTCCGGCTCGCGCTGGATGACAGCAGAGGTCTGGGCCGCCGAGGTGCTGGCGTCGTCCAGGTTGTAGTCCATGCCGATCAGCTCCATGCCGGGGAATTCCGAGATGGCCTCGATGAAGCCCTGGCCGCGCTGCTCGGTCGTGCTCACGCCGACGTTCGTGTTCTGGACGTAGACTTTGCCTTCACCGCCCAGTCTCTCGGCCAGCGCGTAGCCGGCGATGCGGCCACCTTCGACATTGTCGGAGCCAATGTAGGACAGGGGGAAGGTCACCGGGCCGTTGACGTAGTCGCCATCGCCCAGGAAGGTGTCCACCGTGATGATCGTGATGCCAGCGTCCACCGCGGCCTGCAGCGGGGCGATCATCTGCTCTTTGTCAACAGGGGCGAGGATGATGTAGTCCAGGTCGCCGCGCGCGACCATCGCCTCGAGGATGGGCGTCTGAGCGGAAGGCCCCCAGGTGGAAGGATACTGCGGCAGGAACACTTCCACGCCGAAATCTGCGGCTGCCGCGTTGACGCCGATCTCCATCACCTGGTAGAACGGATCGAGCACGCCCGGCAGGAAGCCGATCATCGGCTTGTCGTCCTGGGCAGTGGCGGGAATGGCCAGCGGAATCGCCAGCGCCAGCACAATGACCACCAGCAACAGTTTCTTAGTCATCATTCAGCTCCTTATTGAGGTGCTAAAGTGAGGCAATGCATGACCAGACAGCGCGAGTCTTGCCGTTATAGGTCTCCGATCGGCGAACTCCTTTCCCTGGGATGGGGCCTGGCAGCCCGATGAGCAGATCAGCCATTTCTGAAGCGATACCTGGTCGGAAGTGGGCGGCGGGGGGAATCAGCGAGCAGGGCAGAGCCATTCAGCCGCCTGCGGCGATCTATTCGCCCTATACTATCCCGGCAGGATACCGAGAGAAAGCAGCCGCTGTCGCTTTTTGCTTTAATCATCCAGTGAATTTGATCAACGTATGCGGCTAACATCCTCTAAGCAAAGCATACGTAAGCTCACCGGTGGTGTCAAGTTCCCGAGTACCCTTTGCCACCTGATAAACTATACCTCGCCGGTCGCGCGGCTGCCATGCGACTCTTATCACGCCCGGCCTAAGGCGGCGGCTTTGTGGGCGGCGCGCGTCGGCTCCGGCAGGCGGTAGCGTGTGGTGCAGGCCAGGACGAGCGCCCGTGCGTCCTCCAGCGCTGCCCGGTGCCCCACCGACACAAAGATCGGCTTGACGTTAGTCCGCGTGCGCAGCGCCGCGCCGATGACCTCGCCGTGATCCAGCAGGGGCATCCAGGCCCCTTTTTCGGCGGGCAGGGCGGCGTGCTGGCCCACCAGCAGGCTTTTGGCGCAGCCGATGGTCGGCACACCGAGGAACAGCCCGATGTGGCAGGCGATCCCGATGCGGCGCGGGTGGATGAGGCCCTGCCCGTCGAACAGGAAGGCGTCCGGCGTGGAGATCAGCCTGCTCAGCGCGTCGAGGATGACCGGGCCTTCGCGAAAGGACAGCAGGCCCGGCACGTAGGGAAAAGTCGTCGGGCGGTCGGCGGTCACCGTCTCGACCACGTCCAGCGCCGGAAAGCGCAGCACAACGATCGCTGCCCGGCTGTGGTTGTCCTTCACGCTGACATCCACCCCCGCTACCAGCCGGATCGACTCCAGGGGGAGCGGCTGGTCGGTGATCACCTGGGGGGCCAGGGTGCGCTGCAGGCGGATCGCTTCGCCCGGCGTGATGTCCCAGTCGTGCAGGGGGTGAATGGTGACGGGCATGGGAGCCTTCTCAAGCCAGGATCACAGCGTCTGGAACCAATCATGATCGATCGTGATCTGCTCGACCTCGATGCGTTTCGTCTCCACGCCCAGACCGAAGTCATGGAGCAGATCGAGCAGCTTGTCTCCGTCTACCAGATCGATCGGATCGGCGCCGTCACGTGTGGCTTCCTGCATGGCGTCGCGGGTGAAGTTGCCGGTGGTGATCAGCAGGCCCTTGTCGGCGCGACCCACCATCGCCCCGCGAAAATCGCGTACCTGGTTCGCGCTCACTGAACCACGATAGCGCTTGCACTGAAATAAGACGTGAAAGCTCAATAGCCCGCCCAGGCGCATGATCCCCTTGCCATCGATACCCCCGTCGCCCGAACGTCCTGTCACTTCGACCTGGATGAATCCCGCTTCGCGCAGGAGCCGCTGTACCAGCCGCTCAAAAGCAGCAGGGTCCATATCGAGCAGAGTGGCGAGAAGCTCATCGCGCCAGGTTAACTCGGCGGCGGTTACTGATCGCTGTGCACGCTCAGTAGTGGTGCGGGCCTGACGGTTCATGTCATGTACATACCGTTTGATCGTCTGCGGATCGACCCGATCCAGTTGAAGCCCCTTTGGTGTCAGTGCCCACACACCACGACTGGAGTTCTCAAGTACGCCGTATTTCTTGAGGTAAGTTCGCGCCCAGGCCAGGCGATACTCGACCTCAGTCTGGCTGCTCTTTTCGGGATCGTGCAGGATCTCAAGCTGTGCATCGGACAGGTTGGCGATCTCCGCGACTTTGCGATCGATCTCTTCGATGGTACCTGAACCGCTGAGCTGCTTGAGCGCCTGGATGAGCGGGTTCATAAGTGCGTCAAAGGTGGGGACAACCACATCGGTCAACGGTTCCCTCCTTGTCCGAATCTCGATGCTTATTCCCTACTATAGGATCATAAGGCGCCGCGCACAACCCCGCGCGCGAGACAGACTTCGGAAGTCCGCCGAGACTTCCGAAGTCCGATCCCGTCCCCCCTGGCAGCCCCTTTCGCCCGCCCAACCGTTCGATGTTATGATCGGGGCGTCTGGCGAAGGCGAGAGGACGATGCGCTTATCTCAGAGCAATCTCAGGCGTCGCAGGCGATCATCTGGCGCGCGCAGAGCGGGCAGCGCCAACTGGTTTGTGCGGTTCGTGACGCTGGCCGCGCTCATCCTGGTCTGCTTCCTGCTCTACGCGCTTCTCAAGCCGCTGTTGTTCGGCGAAGAGCGCGAGACGCAGATCATGCCGCACGGCTGGACCGACGTCACCGAGACGCCGGGGGTCTCCGCGCCGGCCACGCTGGCCAGCCCGCCGCCGCTGCCCACGTCGTGGCCCACCGTGTCGCCGACCGCCGCGCCCACCTTCGCCCTGCCGGGCACGCCGGGTGACGGGCAGGGCGGCGCAGTGGTCTGCGCGCTGACGGTGCGCCTGGACGGGGCGCAGGTGCGGGGCGGGCCGGGCGAAGATTACCCGGTGCTGGGGACGCTGACGCTCGGTCAGGTGGCCAGCCCCGATGGCTGGGCGACCGGTGCCGACGGCTACACCTGGTGGCGCTTGGGCGCGAGCGGCTGGGCGCGCGGCGATGTCTTCCTCGATGCGCTCAACCCGGCGGTGCCCGAAAGCTGCCTGACGCTGCCCCCGGTCGGCGCGCTGCCGCCGACGCCCGGCCCGGCGGGGAGCGCCTTCACGGCCACACCCCCGCTGAGCTTTGGCGGCGCGACCTGCGCGCTGACCGTGCGCTGGAGCGAGGCCAACGTCCGCGCGGGGCCGGGCACGTCCTTCGCCATCACCGGCACGCTGACGCTGGGCCAGGCGGTCAGCGCCGACGGCTGGGCGACCGGCGACGAAGGCTTCACCTGGTGGCGGCTGGTGGGTGGAGGCTGGGCGCGCGGCGATGTTTTCCTGGACCCGGCCAATCCCCAGGTCCCGGCGGAGTGTGAGACGCTGCCGCCTGTCGGATGATTTCGAATTGCGGATTTCGAATTGCGGAGTGCGAAACCCTCTCCGTGTGCGAAGAGACGCTTTCCAATTCGAAATTCGAATTCCGAAACCCGCAATGGAAACCCCTGCTCCACACGCAGCCAGAGGTCAGGGGATTGCACACAAGGAGCGAGAGCGGATGGCGGAGTTTGTGCGTTGGGGTGTGCTGAGCACGTCGGGCCACGCGGCCAATACGGTGATTCCTGCGATGAAAGCCGCGTCAGGCGGGCGGGTGATGGCGGTTGCCAGCCGCGACGCCAGGCGAGCGCGCGCCTACGCAGCCGCGCAGGACATTCCGCGCAGCTATGGCAGCTACGAGGCGCTGCTGGATGACCCGGACATTGATGCCGTATACATCCCCCTGCCCAACAGCCTGCACCGCGAGTGGACGATCCGCGCGGCGGGGGCGGGCAAGCACGTGCTCTGCGAGAAGCCGCTGGCCCTCAACGCGGCGCAGGCGGCGGAGATGGTCGCGATCTGTCGCCAGGCCGGGGTGAAGCTGGCCGAGGCGTTTCAGTGGCGGCACCATCCGCAGGCGCAGCGCGCGCGGGCGCTGCTGCGCGAGGGCACCATCGGCGAGCTGCGCCTGATCGAAGCCGGCTTCACCTTCCCCCTGGCGCGCCCCGCCGACATCCGCCTGCGACCAGAGCTGGGCGGCGGCGCGCTCTACGACGTGGGCTGCTACCCCGTCGCCCTGGCTCGCTACATGACCGGCGCTGAGCCGCTGGCGGTCACCGCCCAGGCGACCTGGTCGGAAAGCGGCGTGGACGACCTGCTGGTGGGCACGCTGGCTTTCCCCGGCGGCGTGCTGGCCCACATCAACAGCTCGCTGCGGCTGCCGCTGCGCCGCTATTACGAGCTGATCGGCACAGAAGGGTCGCTGCTGGTCAACCTGGCTTACAACCCCAAAGAGGGCGCGCCCGGCGAGATCGTCCGGCGCGGCGACGACCGCCGCCCGCTCGAAACCTATACGACCGGGCGTCTCAACTCGTACACGCTGATGACCGAGGACTTCAACCGCGCCGTGCTGGACGGGACCGAGGTGCCGTTCCCGGCGGAGGACGGGGTGCTCAACATGCGCGCCATAGATGCGCTATACGAGGCGGCGCGCAGCGGGAAGACGGTCAAGCTGTGATCGGCAAGGAGCGTCCTGACGGTGGTTGAGCATGGCGGGCCTTTCCCCGATCCGCTGGCTGGCCGGCACGTCGTCGTGCTGGGCCTCGCCCGGCAGGGGCGCGCGCTGGGCCGCTGGCTGCCCACTGTGGGCGCGCGCGTCACACTGTCCGACAGCCGGCCTGCCGAGGCGCTGGGCGATGCGCTGACCGGGCTGGACGTGGAGCGGGTCTCTTTGGCGCTGGGCGGGCATCCGCTGGCCCTGCTCGACGACTGCGACGTGCTGTGCGTCAGCGGGGGCGTGCCGCTCACGCTGCCCATCGTGCAGGAGGCGCTGCGGCGCGGGGTGCGCGTGACCAACGACGCGCAGCTTTTCCTGGAGCGCTGCCCGGCCCTGGTGATTGGCATCACCGGCAGCGCGGGCAAGACGACGACGACCGCCCTGACCGGCGAGATAGGGCGCTGCGCCGGGCTGCGGACGTTCGTCGGCGGCAACATCGGCGAGGTGCTGCTCGACGACCTGCCAGCACTGCGCCCCGACGACCTGGTGGTGATGGAGCTGAGCAGCTTCCAGCTTGAGCTGATGACGGTCAGCCCGCCGGTGGCTGGCGTGCTCAACGTGACGCCGAACCACCTCGACCGGCACGGGCGTATGGACGCCTATATCGCCGCCAAGTCGCACATCTACGCGCACCAGAACTCGCATGACATTGCCATCTTTGGCCGCGACGATCCCCAGGCACGGGCCATGAGCAGGGACGCGCCGGGGCGTGTGGCGGAATTCTCGCTGCAAGAGCGCGTGCTCAGCGGCGCGTACCTGCGCGGCGACGAGCTGCTGGTCACGGTCGGCGACAGCGCGCCCGGCACAGCCTATGAAGTGGTGTGCGCGCGCACAGTGATCCGGCTGCGCGGCGATCACAACGTGCTCAACACGCTGGCCGCCTGCGCGCTGGCGGGGGCGGCGCGGCTGCCGGTGGAGGCGATGCGCGCCGCCATCGCAGCGTTCACCGGCGTCGAGCACCGCCTGGAGACGGTCGCCGTCATCGGCGGCGTGACCTGGGTCAACGACAGCATCGCCACCGCGCCGGAGCGCGTGGTCGCCGCGCTGCACAGCTACAGCGAGCCGATCGTGCTGCTGGCCGGGGGCCGCGACAAGAACCTGCCCTGGGCGGAGATGGCGGCGCTGGCCGCGACGCGCTGCCCGGTGGTGATCTGCTTCGGTGAGTACGGGCCGCGCGTGGCCGAGCATATGGAGCAGGCGCGCCTGGCGCGTCCGGGGGCGCTGCTGGAGCGCGTCGAGGTCGCCGGCGACCTGGAGGCGGCGGTGGCCCGCGCGCGGGCGCTGGCCCGCCCCGGCGACGTGGTGCTGCTCAGCCCTGGCGGCACCTCCTACGACGCTTACGTGGATTTCGCCGGGCGCGGGCAGCATTTCCGCCAATTGGTGCGCGCCCTGGGCGCGTGAGAGCGTGTACGAAAACCCCTCACCCCTGCACCCCTCTCCCTCACCGGGGCGCGGGGAAATCTTGCGCCTTGCTCCCCTTCTCCTCCTGGAGGGAGAAGGGGTTGGGGGATGAGGGGAGCTTACTAGACACTCTCTGAGCTCGACTTTGCACATCTTAAGAATCGCATCTTCGGGCGTTCTTCGGTGAGCGGAAACTGACCCAGTGACTTTTCAAATGTCATAAGCTGACCTCGATGTTAGAAAAGTCTGATGGGTTTTGACGGCCTTCTCTAGCCGAAGGGCCATAAGCAAGGATTGGCATGTGCAAAGTCGAGCTAAGCCCCTCACCCCTGCACCCCTCTCCCTCACCGGGGCGAGGGGAAATCCTGCGCCTTGCTCCCCTTCTCCTCCTGGAGGGAGAAGGGGTTGGGGGATGAGGGGAGCTTACTAGACACTCTCTGAGGAAGGAAAGCGGGGCGCAGCGCGCAATGAGCGATCATAGCGCCAGGTCGTGCCATACGGTAAGGTAGACAGCGCGATGCGGGCCGCTCGCATAGGGCCGCTCTGCTCGCTGAAAGCTGGTCGCTGAGAGCTTGGGGTGCCTGTCATGACTAATATCCCGCAGTATATTGACGACGACACCGAGTTCAACTATGCCGATGCGCTGGTGCGCCCGTCGCGCCCGCAGGCTTCGCCGCCGGATCGCCAGGAAGTGGCCGGGCGCCGCCGTGCCTATGCCGCCGGCTTCGACCTCTACCTGGGGCTGGTGGTGGCCGGGCTGTGCGCGGTCGGCCTGATGATGGTCTACAGCGCCTCGATTGATGTCAGCTACCAGGTGACGGGCAACGCCAGCAGCACGACCTATTTCTTCGTGCGCCAACTGCGCTCGATGGTGCTGGGCGTGGCCGTGCTGCTGCTGTTTTCGCGGGTGGACTATCACATCTGGCGGCGGCTGGCCGCGCCCATGATCGGCGTGGTGATCGTGCTGCTGGGGCTGGTGCTGCGCTTCGGCGACACGCGCTTTCAGGCGCAGCGCTCGCTGATCGAAGGATCGGTGCAGCCAGGTGAGCTGGCCAAGTTCGCGGTTGTGCTCTACATGGCGGCGTGGCTGGCCGCCAAGCGCGGGCGCATCCGCCGCATCACCTACGGCATCATCCCCTTCAGCTTTCTGGTGGGCGGGATCGCCTTTCTGATCGTGCTCCAGCCAGACCTGAGCACGGCGGCCAGCATCCTGGCGACGGCGCTGAGCATGTTCTTCATCGCCGGGGCCGACCTGTTCCAGATGGTTGCTATCGGCGGGGTAATGGGCGTGGCCGGCTGGCAGTTGATCAGCCACCTGGACTATGCGCAGCAGCGCCTCGCCGCGCACTGGGCCGCCGTCGAGGACCTGCGCCAGGCCAGCGATCACGTGCAGCAGGCGGTGACGGCCTTCATCAACGGCGGGCTGACCGGGGTGGGCCTGGGCGAAAGCCGGCAGAAGTTCGCCAACACGCTGCCCTTCCCGCACACGGACAGCATCTTCGCCGTGATCGGCGAAGAACTGGGATTGCTGGGCACCTTCCTGGTGATCGTGCTGTTCGCCGCGCTGATCTACCGGGGCTTCACCGTCGCCCGCTACGCGCCGGATGCGTTCGGGAGCCTGCTGGTGGCGGGGGTCACCTGCTGGATCGCCTACGACGCGCTGCTCAACATCGCGGTGATGACGGCCATGATCCCGCCGACGGGGGTGCCGCTGCCGTTTATCAGTTATGGCGGGTCGAGCCTGGTGGCGGCGCTGGCTGGCGTGGGGGTGATGCTCAACGTCTCGCGGGCGGTCAGTCGCAGCGCGGTTCCCAGGCGGCGGCAGGGGTGAGGCGTGTTCGATGTGAGCGAGAGACGTCGGCTGATCAAAGTCGGCCTCGACACACCTCGTGAGACAATGCGCCCCCTGGTTATTGCTAGATGTGGGAGGGGCTATATACGCGGAAATGTGCGGGGCGATAGACGCTTATGATCGGCTAGCGATACTTCGTGAATACGCTGACAAGTCAGCAGGCATTGCAGACATCAACGTGATCAACATCGTAGTTGACCAGGAGGGCAAGGGCGCCGGGTTTGATGTATTCGAAAGAGCGTGGACGGCCCTTATCCAGCGATTCGAGAATACGATATTGCGCCGGAACTTCCGCGGGCCACAGAATTCGGACGAGCGCGGTATTATCATGACAGATAACACAGATGGACGGAAGCTGCAGCGATTGCTGCGCAAGATGCGCCATTACAATCCGATTCCAAACCAGGCCCGATTTGGTTCCGGCTACCGCAATCTCCGCCTTCAGACCATTATTGAAGATCCCTGGTTGAAGGACTCCTCACACTTCTATTTCATTCAATCAGTGGACCTGTGCGCTTATTTGCTTCACCAGCACCAACCCTAATGCCTATATGAAGAGCAAAGCTGGCCACAATCACTTTCTGAGACTCGAACCGATTTTATGTAAGGTGGCTGCAAGCGGCGATCTGATGGATATTGTACGTTTATAAAAAGGAAGAGGGCGCTTTTGCGCCCCCGGAGGGATCCTGCTTGCTCAGATATGCTGAGTTTCAGATCCCACATGCATCATATCACAATTCTTAACAGACGTGAACTCGACGAGAGTCGAATCCAGGGAGAGATACGCCCTTGCGCATCATGATTTCTGCCGGGGGAACCGGCGGCGGCGTCTACCCCGCGCTGGCTGTGGCCGGGGCGCTGCGCCGCCTGTACGACGACCTGACGCTGACCTTCGTCGGCGCGCGCGGCGACATGGCCCGCGACCTTGTCCGGCGCGCTGACGTGCGCTTCGATGGCTATCACGAGGTGCTGGCCGGGCCGCTGCACGGCATCCCGCGCCGGGGGCAGATCGTCAGCGCGGCCAAGATCGCGCTCGGCATCGTCCAGTCGCTGATCCTGGCGATCCGGCTGCGGCCCCAGGCGTTGTTCCTGACGGGCGGGTGGGTCGGCTTCCCGATGGCGGTGGCGTGCAGGCTGCTGCGCCGCCCGATCGTCATCTATGTGCCGGACATCGAGCCGGGCCTGACGCTCAAGCTGCTGGGGCGCTATTTCGCCCACACCATCGCCGCAACCGTGCCGGAAACCGCCGCTTTCTTCCCTGGCAAGCGCGTGGTGACGACCGGCTACCCGCTGCGCCCGGAGATTCTCGGCGCCAGCCGCGAAGCAGGCACCCGCGCCCTGGGACTCGACCCGGCGCGCAAGACGCTGCTGGTCTTCGGCGGCAGCCGGGGGTCGCGCAGCATCAACACGGCGATGGCCCAGGTCGCGCCGGCGCTGCTGGCCGATGGCGCCCAGATTGTGCACATCTCCGGCCAGCTTGACTGGGAGACGGTTCAGGCGCAGCACGCGGCGCTGAGCGATGAGCAGCGGACGCATTACCAGATTCACGCCTTCCTGCCGGACATCGGGGGGGCCTTCGCCGCTGCCGATCTGGTGGTCAGCCGGGCGGGGGCGGCGACGCTGGCCGAATACCCGGAGCTGGCGCTGCCCGCAATTCTCGTGCCCTATCCCTGGGCGTGGCGCTACCAGAAGGTCAACGCCGACTGGCTGGCCGAGCGCGGGGCGGCGCTGCGACTAGACGACGAGCGGCTGGGCGAGGAATTGCTGCCCACTGTGCGCGCCCTGTTCGGCGACGGGGAGCGCCTGGCGGCGATGCGCGCGGCGATGGCTGCGCTCAGGCGCTCGGACGGCGCGGAGAACATCGCGCAGCTGCTGGTCGGGCAGACAGAGAGGTAGGGCGCGCGGGCTGCCATTTTGCCGCTGCGATCAGTTCGCTTACAATAGGGGACGGGCCACGCTGCGCACGGCGCGTGCCGTAGAGGGTCCGTCTGCGGGGGACGATGCGCCATGATACAACTGTCGAGCTTCATGATCCTGATGATCGGGATGTTCGCCCTGATCGGCTTCATGCGCGGCTGGACGAAGGAGTTAATCGCTACGGCGGGCATTGTGCTGGCCCTGTTCACGCTCAAGCAGTTCGAGACGATCCTCATTGACCCGCTGACCAGGGGCGAGCAAGGCTCGAAGTTCTGGTTGCAGGCGACCATTCTGCTGGGCATCGCCTTCTTCGCCTACCAGACGCCGCCGGAGATGCTGTCGCGGACCGGGCGCGGGCGCTCCAACCGCGAGGGGTTGCAGGACGGCATCCTGGGGGCGCTTGTCGGCGGGTGGAACGCCTACCTGCTGATCGGCTCGCTGTGGTGGTACATGGATAACCTCGAATATCCCCTCAGCCCGCACATCATCCCGGTCGCTCCCGGCTCGCCGAGCGCTGACATGGTTGACATCCTGCCGCTGGGCTGGATGCTGAGCGGCGATGGGGGGGTCCTCTCGATCATGATGATCGTGCTGTTCATCTTCGTGATCGCCGTGGTGGTCTGACACGCTTCACGGTCATCTCAGGAGGCTGAGGGCCAGGAGCCTGGCGACGATGCGCTTTTCCCAAGTCATCCTTGAAAACTGGCGCAATTTCGACCAGGTGGACGTGCGTCTACAAGAGCGCGCCTTCCTGGTCGGGCCGAATGCTTCCGGCAAGTCGAACTTTCTGGATGTGTTTCGCTTCCTGCGCGACCTGGTGGTGCCCGGTGGCGGTTTTGAGCAGGCGGTAATCAGCCGTGGAGGCGTCTCCAGCATCAGGAATCTCGCGGCGCGCCGCTATCCAGAGATCGTGGTAGAGGTGTACTTGCAGGCAGAGGGCACAGAGCGCGACTGGCGCTACCGGATTGCCTTTGCCCAAGACAACCAGAGCCGGCCTGTGCTCAAAGAGGAGCGCGTCTGGCAAGGGGAAGACCGTATCCTCAGCCGCCCGGACAGCGCCGATAAAGATGACCCGGAACGCCTGCGCCAGACTCACCTGGAGCAGACCTTTGCCAACCGCGACTTTCGGCCCATCGCTGATTTTTTCGAGAAAGTCAGCTACTTTCACCTGGTGCCCCAGTTGGTGCGTTCTCCCGACCGCTGGCAGGGAGACATGGTTGATCCCTACGGGGGAGATTTCCTGGAGCGGATAGCCCGCACCAATGCCAGGACTCGCGACGCGCGCTTGCGCCGAATCACGGCGGCTCTGCAGGTGGCTGTCCCCCAGCTACGAGAGCTTCGCCTGGAAAAGGACAAGCGAGGCGTGCCGCACCTGTCCGGCAACTATGAGCACTGGCGTCCGCATGGCGCGTGGCAAACTGAAGCTGATTTCTCCGACGGCACGCTGCGCTTGCTAGGACTGCTCTGGTCGCTGCTGGAAGGCGGTGGCCCCCTCTTGCTCGAAGAGCCGGAGTTGTCTTTGCATCCGGCGGTCGTGCGCCATATACCGCAGATGATGTGGCGGGTGCTGCACGATCGCAAGAACGCACGCCAGGTGATAGTGAGCACCCACAGCGTCGAATTGCTCTCCGAGGGCATTGCGGCGGACGAGATATTGCTTTTCATCCCTAAGAGGGAGGGGAGTCAGGTCAGGGTAGGGGCCGAGATTGCCGAGATCAGGACCCTGCTCGAAGCGGGGGTATCGCCGGGCGACGTAGCCATCTCCTACACGCAGCCGGAGAAGGCCACTCAGTTGGCGCTGTGGTGAGAACTTGACATGCCCGATGGCGCGCCCGCTATTAACCTGCTTGTAGAGGGTCTCGCAGACAGGGTTGTCGTCCAACGCATCCTTGAATGGGCGGGACTTCCCTGTGGCAGGACTTTCGGAGAGAAAGGCAAGGACTACCTCCTGAGTGTATTGCCAGGTTACAACCAGGCTGCCAGATTCTCGCCCTGGGTGGCGGTTGTTGACCTTGATCAAGCGCCTGAGTGTGCCCCAGTGCTGGTGCGTCAACACCTGCCGTACCCCAACCGCTGGATGCGCTTCCGTGTGGCGGTGCGGGCTATCGAGTCCTGGCTGCTGGCCGATGCGGAGACCCTGGCCGGCTTTCTGGCGATTCCAAGAGCCAGAGTCCCTTCCTTGCCGGAAGATGAGCCTGACCCCAAAGCAACCTTGGTGAGCCTGGCGCGCTACAGCCGTCGTTCGGCTATTGTCAAGGACATGGTGCCACGCCCTGGCAGCGGGGCGAAGGTCGGGCCGGCTTATACGGCCCGCCTCATCGAGTATGTGACGGCGGCGGGTTCGGCGCAGTGGCGTCCTGAGGTAGCTGCCCAACGCTCGGACAGCCTGCACCGCTGTATCGCTGCCCTGCACACGCTCCAACACTGGACTCCTGCTCCATGACTCTTTCCCCCGGCCAACACGTTCATATCATCGGCATCGGCGGCTTCGGCATGTCGGCCATCGCTCGCGTGCTGCTGGGGCGCGGCTACGCGGTCAGCGGCTCCGACCTGGGCGCCAACGATCTGACGCGCGCCCTGGCCGCCGCCGGCGCGACAATCTACCAGGGGCACGCGGCGGCCCACGTCGCCGGAGCCGACCTGGTGGCGGCCACGTCGGCGGCGCGCGAAGATAACCCGGAGATCGCGGCGGCGCGCACGGCGGGCATCCCCGTGCTGCGGCGGCGCGAGCTGCTCGGCGCGCTGATGGCCGGGCAGGTGGGCATCGCCGTCGCCGGGACGCACGGCAAGACGACGACCACCGCCCTGCTGGTTCACGTGCTGAGCGAGGCCGGGCTGGACCCGACTTACATCATCGGCGGCGTGCTGCGCAACACGGGGGCCAACGCCGGAGTCGGGCGCGGGCCGCACTTCGTCATCGAGGCGGACGAGTACGACCGCATGTTCCTCGGCCTGCGCCCGCAGATAGCGATCATCACCAACATCGAGCACGATCACCCGGACTGCTACCCGACGCTGGACGACGTGCGCGCCGCCTTCGCTGAATTCGCCGCGCTGCTGCCGGACGATGGGCTGCTGATCGTCTGTGCGGACGACGCGGAGGCGCGCGCCCTGGGCGATCGGCGCCGCGCAGCCGGGCACCCCGTCGCTTTTTACGGATTCGCGGGCGCTGCTGGCGAGACATTCTGGCGGGCCAGCGACCTCGTCCCCGATGCGGCTGGCGGCACGGCTTTCACCGCCTGGCGCGGGGCGCAGAACCTGGGGCGTGTGCGGCTGGCGCTGGCCGGGCGGCACAACGTGCTCAACGCCCTGGCGGTGATCGCCGCCGCCGATCATGCCGGCGTGCCCTTCGCGGTCGCGGCGGGGGCGCTGAGCAGCTTCCTGGGCACGGGCCGCCGCGCCGAAGTGCTGGGCGTTGCTGGCGGCGTGACCGTGATCAGCGACTACGCCCACCACCCAACCGCCGTGCGCGTCACGCTGGAGGCGCTGCGCGCCCGCCCCGGTCTGCGCGAGCTGTGGGCGGTCTGGCAGCCGCACACCTACGGGCGGATGCGCGCCCTGGCCGGCGAGTTCGCCGCTGCCTTCGCTGCCGCCGATCACGTGCTGGTCACGGACGTGTATTCGGTGCGCGAGGCGGTCACGGCGGGCCTGGACGCGGCGGGCATGGCCGGGCAGATTGCCGCTGCCGGGCATCCTGATGTGCGCTATACTGGCCCGCTGGACGCGACAGCGCAGACGTTGGTCGCCTGCGCCCGGCCCGGCGACGCGATCGTGCTGCTTTCGGCGGGCGACGCGCCGCAGATTGGCCGCCAGGTGCTCGATGCGCTGAGTTCCGGGAAGGGGCAACCATGAGCGATCGCTATCAGCCGCTGACCGAGCACTTCGGGGCGGCGATGAAGCGCGACGAGGCATTGGCCCGCTACACAGTCGCGCGGCTGGGCGGCCCGGCGGACGCGCTGGTGGTCGCCAACAGCACGACCGACCTGGCCGACGCGGTGACATTGGCCGCGCGCCACGAGATCCCCTGGATCGTGCTGGGCAGCGGCGCAAATGTGCTGGTGGCCGACACCGGCTATCGCGGCCTGGTGATCATCAACCACACCAAGGCCTTCCGCTTCGAGGAGAACGGGCGGGTCGTGGCCGAGAGCGGCGCCAACCTCTCCACATTGGCGCGGCGCTGCATGAACCAGGGCCTGGCCGGGCTGGAATGGGCGGTCAACGTGCCGGGCACGGTCGGCGGGGCGGTGATCAACAACGCCGGCGCGCACGGCGGCGACATGGCCGGCTCGGTGCGCTGGGTGGAAATCCTCAGCCTGGAGGATCGCCCGCATGTCGAGCTGTGGGGCGTCGGCCAGATGCGCTATGAGTACCGCTCTTCGGCGCTCAAGGGTCAGCGCGGGCATCACGTCGTCCTGGCCGCCACCCTGATCCTGGAGCCGGGTCACGATTCGGGCGCGCTGAACGCGCGCGCCGATAACTTCGTCGCGCATCGCAAGCGCACACAGCCGCCGGGCGCGTCGCTGGGCAGCATCTTCAAGAACCCGCCGGGCGATTACGCGGGCCGCCTGATCGAGGCGGCGGGCCTGAAGGGGACGGCCAGCGGCGGGGTGCTGATCTCGCCGGTGCACGCCAATTTCATCGTCAATACGGGTGAGGGCACCGCCGCAGACTACCGCGCGCTGATCGCGCTGGCGCAGCGCACCGTGCAGGACAAGCTGGGCGTCGCGCTGCAACTGGAGATCGAGCTGATCGGGGCGTGGGGGGATGAGTGATCGGTGGTCAGTGATCGGTTGTCGGCTGGCAGAGACCATTTGAGAAGTTATTTTCCCCCACCCCAAACCCCTCCCCCACAAGGAGGGAGGGGCTTAGCGAATGCCCTTTTCTCCCTCGTGGGGGAAGGGCCGGGGATGGGGGTGAAGGCAGGCGCGCGACTTCTCAAGCGGGGCGCAGCAGAGCAGCACCCCTACGGATGCAGCGGTGACCACCGAAAACTGATCACTGCAATCAACGATCATTAACCAGTAACTTTTCCTGGAGTAAGACTGTATGACACACGAAGCACGACTATTGGGCCGGGGTCGCATCACAGACCTGGCATGGACGCCGGATGGACGCGCGCTTGGCGTGGCGGGGTCGCTGGGCATCTGGCTGTACGACGCGGCACACCTGGCCGCGTCGCCGCGCCTGGCAGTGCCTCACGAGGACTCCCTGCTCAACCTGGCGTTCAGCCCGGACGGAAGCCTGATCGCCGCCGGGACGGAGAGCGGGACGGTGCGCGTGTGGGCGCTGGCCGAGGGCCAGTCGCCGGCGCTGCGCCACGTCTTCGAGGGTTTCTATGGGCAGGTGGATGCGGTCGCCTTCAGCCCGGACGGGGCGCTGCTGGCCGCCAGCGGGCAGGACGGCGTGGTGCGCGTGTGGGAGCTTGAGCGCGGGCGGCAGCGCTTCATCATCAATCCGCAGCGCCATGATCCAGACGATGGGGACGGCCCGCCGCCCGTCTACGGCCTGTCGTGGATGCCGGATGGCAAACTGCTGGCGACCGGCAGCTTCGATGGCTTTGTGCGGCTGTGGGACGCGGCAACGGGGAGCTTTGCGCGCGAGATGCAGGGCGCGGGCGCGTGGATCGCGCATATCGCGTGCAGTCCCGACGGGGCGACGCTGGCCGCCGCGCGCGTGGATGGCACGGCCTGGGTGTGGGACGCCCGGACGGGCGAAGACCTGTTCATCATGGAAGCGCACACGGGCGTGACGGAGCGCGTTATCTATAGCGCGCAGCGGGGCACCGCCAGGCCGACGCTGGCCTCGTGCGGCAGCGACGGCGAAGTCGTGCTGTGGTCTGCGGCGACGGGCGACTATCTGGGCAGCCTGGGCGGCCATGCCGGCGGCGTGATCGCGGCATCCTTCAGCCCGGATGGCAGGCGCATCGCCGTCGCCAGTTGGGATCACGCCATTCGCATCTGGCAGGTGGACGCGGTGACCGGCACGGCGCAGCTTGCTCACACGGTGCAGGGGCACATGGATAGCGTGCACAGCCTGGCCTGGCACCCGGCAAAGTCGCTGCTGGTGACGGCCAGCGACGAGGACGTGCTGCGCATCTGGGACGTTGATGCCGGGACGCTGCACGCGACGCGGCCTGGAGAGCCGCTGGCGCTGCGCTGCGTGGCCTACAGTCCGGACGGGGCGCTGCTGGCGGTGGGCGGCCAGGACGGATCGCTGCGCGTCGAAGACGCTGCTTCGGGGGCGGCACTGGTGGCGTTCGATGGGCACACCGAGCCGCTGCTCGACCTGACTTTCAGCGGCGATGGCGCGTGGCTGGCCTCGGCGGGGGCCGACAACATCGCCCGCGTGTGGGATGTGACCACAGGCGAGCAGGTGCGCGCGCTGACGGAATTCGCCGGGCGCGTGACCGGCGTAGCGTTCAACCCGGACGGATCGCTGCTGGCCGCCGTCGCCGAGGATGGCGTGGTGCGCGTGTACGACGCTTTCCGTTGGGAGCGCCTCCACCGCTTTCCCGCTGACGCGGGCGTGGTGCACGCGGTCGCCTTCAGCCCGGATGGTTCAGTGTTGGCGGCGGCCTGTCACGACCGGACGGTGCGCCTGTGGGGCCTGGAAGAGGGCACGCCGATCGGCGCGCTGCGCGGGCACCGCGCGTCGGCGCTGGACGTGGCCTTCCACGCGGACGGGCGCATCGTGGCTTCGGCGGGCGCGGATGGCGATGTGCGCCTGTGGGATGCGCTGACCGACCGCGAGTTGGCCGTGCTGGAAGGCGGTGGCACGGCGGCCATGACCGTCGGTTTCAGCGCCGACGGGCGGCGGGTGGCGGCGGGCGGGGCCGATGGCGTCGTGCGCGTGTGGGACGTGCCGGAGGTCAGCGCCGCGCCCTGAGACAAGCGCCCGGCGTGGCTGTAAGTGTCTGCCCGCCTATTTATGAAATTCTCATGAATTCCCTGCCATGAGACTGTGACTCACCCCCAGCGGCGCAAGCATTGCCAGGCAGGGCCGTGCTCAGGGCTTCCGAGACCTGCGCGGATTTCGGAAGCCTGCTCGCGTTCCTGCCGCGCCCTCTGCGGTTCAGAGCCTTATTCCGTCGGCCCTTGCCCCCTCTGTGTTGGGGCGCATTCCGCTTTTGAGGCCTTGTGCTCGCAGAGGCGTATTGCAATACGCCCACATGCACCAACTTACGGCTTCTGGGCGCGCGGTACGGGCGGAACGCCTCTCCCCTGGCCCCCTCCCTGGCCAGGCCGGGGAGGGGGCAAGCTGAGCGCAGTGAGGCAGGGGGTGAGGTCAATGCCCTGCGCCCAGCGAGCCGCTGCCAACCTCTGCACGCATCCTCACCTTTCGCCTTTGGCGCCTTTGGGCGTATGTCATTTCTGGGGCAGAAGATCACCGCTGAGGCGCAGAGAGCACAGAAAGAGGACAGTGGGGCGAGGGTGTTAGTTCTTCTCTGCGCCTTCTGCGTCTCGGCGGTTCAGGCATTTCGTCCCCATCGTGAAATGCACCCCTCGCCTTTGGTTAATTGGACTTTTGTGTCATGTTGGAATATAGTGGGATTGTCTGTGGGAAAGTCCGACGACCGGGGTGGGTGAGAGGTCAAGCGGGGAGCAACCGGACTTCTTCACCGCAGTGCGACAGCCAGGGGCCTGATAGACTTCGATGCGCTTTCCAGTTCACTCCCGACCGAGGCGTGCGCGGCGTCGTGAAACTGCTGACCGGGGCCACGTGCGTCCGGTGGGCAGCGCGGCGATAAGCGGGCCGGCAACGCGCGGCTTGCAGCGGATGCAGCCCCGCTCGCAGGCTTTGCCAGCGGGCAGCAGCCAGCCGAGCCTGCGCCAGCGTCGCGCTGAGCGGCGCGTGCGCCGTTCGGGCGAAGGGGTGGCTCGTCGTCGCCGGGTGAGCATCTGGCAGGTGCTCAACTGGCGAGTCGTCTCGGCGCTGCTGGTCCTCGGCTTTGGGTTTGTGCTCTACCTGTTCCTGAGCCTGGAAGCGTTCTACGTCAGCTCGGTGGCTATCGGCGGCGAGAAATTCGTCACACGCGAGGAAATCTTCCGCTACAGCGATGTCGCCCGGCAGCACGTCTTCTGGATCGATCCGGCAGAAGTGACCGAGCGGCTGGAGCAGGTGCCCAACATCGCTGATGCGACCGTCCTGGTCGGCTGGCCGCCCAACGCGGTGCAGATCATTGTCGTAGAGCGCGAGCCGGCGCTGATCTGGGAGCAGCAGATTCGCGTGTGGGTGGACGTGAACGGGATCGTGATGATGCAGCGCGAGGATATTGAGGGATTGCTGCGCATTGTGGTGCCGGACGCGGCGGAGCCGATCAGCGTCGGCCAGCAGATTCCCCAGACGGTGGTCGAAGGGGCGCTGGCGCTGCGTTACCGCTACCCGAACATTGACGTGCTGCTTTACGATTCGATGAAGGGACTGGGTTATCACGACGGACGCGGCTGGACGGTGTGGTTCGGCACGGGTGAGGATATGGACACCAAGCTGCGCGTCTATAATGCGCTGGTCGCCGAGATCGTCAGCCAGGTGCAGCCGGGCGAGATCATCATGTCGGACCCGGATCGGCCCTATTATACGGTATTATGGCGCAACAGTTGAGCAGGTGCGCCAGGTGAGCGGCCCCTGCGCGCGGGCGGCCAGCCCCGCACGACGCGCGGGATATTCTACAAGAAACCATCAGTCATCATGGGCGAACTGGTTGTAGGGATTGATGTTGGCACGACGAAGGTTTGTACCATCGTCGGCGAAGTGCGCGACAGCGACGTGTACGTGCTGGGGTTGGGCATCGAGCCGTCGCAGGGGATGCGCAAGGGCATGGTCACCGACCTGAACGCCCTCAGAGCGTCCATCGTGGCTTCGGCACACAAGGCGGAGAAGACGAGCGGTTACGAGATTGGCCGCGCGTTTGTCTCGCTGGCCGGCGGGCACATCGAGTCGATCAACAGCCGGGGGGCGGTCGGCATTCCCAACCAGCGCGGCGTGCAGCTCGACGACCTGGAGCGGGCGATGGATGCCGCGCGGGCCGTGAACTTGCCGCATGGCCGCGAGGTGCTGCACGTCATCCCGCGCAACTACAGCCTCGACGGGCAGGCGGGGCTGCGCAGCCCGCTGGGAATGCTCGGTTTCCGCCTGGAGGTGGAGGCGCACATCATCACCGCGTCGGTGCAAGGCGTCAAGAATCTGGAGAAATGCGTCGAAGACGCGGGCGTGCTGGTGGATCGCTTCATCCTCAACCCACTGGCCGCCGGCGATATCGTGCTGACGCCGGAAGAGCGCGAAGCGGGCGTGATGATCGTGGACATCGGCGGCGGCACAACCGACCTGGCCATTTTCGTAGACGGCAGTGTGTGGCATACTGCGGTGCTCGGCGTGGGCGGGCAGCACATCACTAACGACATCGCCTATGGGCTGCGCCTGCCCACAGAACTGGCGGAATCGGTCAAGCTGACGCACGGCCATGCCGACCCGAAAGCCGTCAGCTCGCTGGAGGCGTTTCCCATCCAGCCGTTCGGCGAAGAGCTGCCCACCAAAGTCCAGCGAGCGGACCTGGTGCACATCGTACACATGCGCGTGGCCGAGATGTTCGAGATGATCCTCAAAGAGGCCAAGCGCAGCGGCTACGACGGGCTGTTGAAGGCGGGCATTGTCCTCACTGGAGGCAGCAGCCTGCTGCCGGGCATCAAGGCGGTGGCCGCCGATGTGCTGCGGATGCCGGTGCGCCTGGGCCAGCCGGAGCGCGTCACGGGGATGTCGGAGGCGCTGAAGAACCCGGCCTACAGCACCAGCGTGGGCCTGCTCAAGCTGGGGTTGATCATGGACGAGGAAGATGCGCGGCGCGAAGGGCTGCGCAAGCATTCGAACTCGCGCGGGTCTGGCTGGATGCGCGGGTTCCTGCGGGGTGTGGCCGAGCGCTTGCTGCCGCGCGAAGAGACGGGCGAATAGCGGGCGGGGGGAAAGCGCTGGCCCCCCTGGCGATCTTTACAATTTTCGCGAAAATAAAAATGCCTTACAATACAACGTATCCATGTTCGTTATGGGTGGGACCGAACTGGCCGGCAGGGGGCACCGGGCGCGTGCGGCAGGGCCGGACGGTCAAGAAACATCGCAGGCATGACTGTCCAGGAGGGTATTGGTATGGTGGATTCGCTAGGGATGGACGCGATGGGGCTGGTGGATAATTTCGCCAGCATCAAAGTGGTCGGCATCGGCGGCGGCGGGGGCAACGCTGTCAACCGCATGATCGAAGAAGGGCTGGGCGGCGTCGAGTTCATTGCCATCAACACCGACGCGCAGGCCCTCATACTCAGCAAAGCCAAGACGCGCGTGCGCATTGGCGACAAGCTGACGCGCGGCCTGGGCTGCGGTGGCAGCCCGGAAGTGGGGCGCAAGGCCGCCGAAGAGAGCGCCGACGAGCTGTATGAAGTGATGCGCGGCGCGGATATGGTCTTCATCACCTGCGGGATGGGGGGCGGAACCGGCACCGGCGGCGCGCCCATCATCGCTCAGGTCGCCAAAGAGCTGGGCGCGCTGACCATCGGCGTGGTGACGCGCCCCTTCACCTTCGAAGGCGCACGCCGCATTCAGGCCGCCGAAGCGGGCATTGAGGCGCTGAAGGGCCAGGTGGACACGCTGATCGTCATCCCCAACGACCGCCTGCTGCAGATCGTGGACAAGAAGGCGACGCTGCAAGACGCTTTCGGTATGGCCGACGATGTGCTGCGCCAGGGTATTCAGGGCATCTCCGAGCTGATCACCGTGCCCGGCTTGATCAACCTGGACTTTGCCGACGTGCGCACGATCATGTCGGAAGGCGGCGCGGCGCTGATGGCCGTGGGGCGCGCCAGCGGCGACGACCGGGCGCGCAAGGCGGCGGAAGAGGCGATCAGCAGCCAACTGCTCGACGTGACCATTGACGGCGCGCGCGGCATTCTGTTCAACGTCACTGGCGGCCCAGGGATGAGCCTGTTCGATGTCAATGAGGCGGCGGCGATCATCAAGGAGACCGCGCACCCGGATGTCAACCTGATCTTCGGCGCAGTCATTGACGAGAACATGGGCGACGAGATTCGGATCACGGTGATTGCAACCGGCTTCGAGCAGACGCGCGTCGCGGCCCGTCGCCCGGTGCAGCAGCAGCGCACCACACGGCCCGAACCGACGCCGCGCGCCGTGCAGCGCCCGCCTGTGCCAGAGATGCCCGTCGAAGAAGAGGAAGCCGATATCGAGCCGGCACCGCCGGCAACGCGCCCCATGACCGACGGCTTCCGTCTCGAGGAGTACAAGTCGAACGAACTCGATATCCCGGCCTTCCTGCGCCGTCGTTCTTAGGCGCGCTGGTCTTGCTGCGCCATGCCCCGCGCGCCGGCACTGGCTGGGCGCAGGGGGCGTGCGCGCCGGGGGCGCACGAGCGCCAGATTAGCCCTGCCTGCTAACCCTCGTGGATTGGTCGCCTTCCGTCAGGGATGTCCATCACCTGACGGAAGGCGTCTTTTTGAGACGCTTGCCTGTCGGTGGAGAAAGGATTGAAGTTTCTTAACGGAAGGGTAGATTAGTACCCCAGTACTATAGGCGCTCCCCCCTGGTCTGTGTTACAGTGAAAGCCCATCAATAGCCATATGCAGGGGTATTATCCCACAACAACCCCCATATACGGCGGTTTATCCCACAATCACTGTGGGATAACAGGGGCGGGCAGGCACATACGCACACTTAAGGGTAACTTGATAACAGGCGGCTGTGGGCGGCTGTCTCTGGCGCAGAGGGTCCTGCTGGCGCGCAGAGTGCGGGCCGCCGGCGAGCTTTTGGATGAGCCTGCGCAGGCTGCCCTGCGGCCAGGGTGTTTTTGGGGGGAAGCAGGCGCGTCTTGCGCAGAAAGGGCCAGCGATGAAGTGCCCATATTGCGAGGCGGATAACAAGTCGCGCGTCATAGATACCACGCGCGACGCGCAGGGGGGCATCCGCCGCCGCCGCGAATGTAAAAAATGCGGGCGGCGCTTCAGCACCTACGAGCGGGTGCTGCGCTCGACTCCCCTGCTGATCAAGAGCAGCGGCGACCGTGAAGCATTCGACCGCGAGAAGCTGATTCGCGGCATCCAGATTTCGTGCGCCAAGCGGCCCATCCAGGCCGCCGAGATCAAGGCGCTGGTAGATCGCATCGAGACGCATTTACAGCAGTTGGGGCGGGACGAAGTCTCCAGCCGGGTGGTGGGCGACATGGTCATCGAGGGTCTCAAGATGCTCGATCCCATCGCCTACATCCGTTACGCGATCGTTTACCTGGGACTGGACAGCCTGGCCAGCGTGCGCGACATCATTGACGGGCTGCTGGGCGAACAGGGCACTGCGGGGGCGGGCAAAGGGGCAACCGCCCCGGCAAGCGGCGTGCAGTCACCAGGGAGCGCAGCGGAAGGCATTGGCGCGCACTCATAACCGGCGGCGTCCTGAGGGCAGGAAGCAGCAGAGAACCCGATAGCCTGGGACCAGCCTTGCTGCGCAGCAAGGCTGTAGGTATCGCTTTGTCTATGGCCAGAGAGCAGCATGGGGCTGCGGCACCCGCTATGGCTGGGTAAGGAGTGACCGATGGTGGGCCGAACCGATCAGAAGAAAGCGGTTGATGCGCGCTCGAACGGGTTTCAGAAAACCCCGCTGCCGCCGGACCTGGCGCGCCCGATCGCGCTGACCGATAACGCGCGCACGGTGCTGCGCAAGCGTTATCTGCGCCGGGGCGACGATGGGCAGCCCGTTGAGACGGAGCAGGAGATGTTCTGGCGCGTGGCGTACCACATCGCCAAAGCCGAAGAAGAGCACGGCGGGGACGTGGAAGGGACCGCGCGCCGCTTCTACGACCTGCTGACGACGCTGCGCTTTTTCCCCAACAGCCCCACGTTCACCGGCGCGGGGACGCCGCTGGGCCAGCTTGCGGCGTGCTTCGTGCTGCCCATTGACGATGACATGGGGCGCACCGGATCGGGCATCTTCGAGACGCTGCGCCACGCCGCGCTGATCCAGCAGACGGGCGGCGGCAACGGCTTTTCGTTCAGCCGGCTGCGGCCCAAAGGGGCGCTGGTGCGCTCGTCAAGCGGCGAAGCGACCGGGCCGGTCGGCTTTCTGCGCGTCTACGACCAGGCATTTGGGGAGATCGCTCAGGGCGGTTCGCGCAGGGGAGCCAATATGGCCGTGCTGCGCGTGGATCACCCCGACATCCGCGAGTTCATCACCTGCAAGACCGACGAGAACGCCATCACCAATTTCAACATCTCGGTGGGCATCACCGATGCCTTCATGCGCGCGGTGGAGACAGACAGCGATTTCGACCTGGTGAATCCGCACGATGGCCAGGTCTGGCATACGGTGCGCGCCCGCGACCTGTTCGACCAGATCGTGCGCCAGGCGCACCATAACGGCGAGCCGGGCGTGCTCTTTCTGGACACAGCCAACCACGAGAATCCCGTCCCGCACCTGTACGAGTTGGAGTCAACCAACCCCTGCGGAGAGCAATTTTTAGGTCCCTTTGAGAATTGTTGCTTAGGCAGCATCAACCTGGCCCAGCATCTCATCGCAGACCGGCGCATGGACTGGGACAGGCTGGCCGAGACGGTGGCGCTGTCCACGCGCTTCCTCGATGACGTGGTCAGCGTCAATGCCTACGTGCCCGCCGTGCCCCAACTGCAAGAGGCAGCGCACCGCGTGCGGCGCATCGGGCTGGGCATTATGGGCCTGGCCGACCTGATGTACGCGCTCGGCGTGCGCTACGGCTCGGAGGAGGGGCAGGAGTTCGCCAGCCAGGTGATGGAGTTCGTGCGCTATCACGCCATGCGAACCAGCATCACCCTGGCCGAAGAGCGCGGGCCGTTCCCGGCCATTCACGGCAGCATCTACGATCCGGAGTCTCTCGCCTGGCAGCCGCCACAGCCGCTCGTCCCCTACGCGCGCGATTGGGGCCGCCCGCCGCTCGACTGGGCGCAGATCGTGGCGGACATCAAGCAGCACGGCATCCGCAACGGCGCGCAGCTCACCGTCGCGCCGACGGGCACGATCTCGACGGTGGCGGGCATCGAGGGCTATGGCTGCGAGCCAGTCTTCGCCCTGGCCTACACGCGCTACGTCAACGATCACGGCAGGCAGATCACCCTGCAATACACCAGCCCGCAGTTCGAGCGCGCGCTGTGCGAGGCCGGACTGGACGACGCGCAGATCGCCGCCGTGATCGAGCAGGTCAACCTGAGCGGGACGTGCCAGGATGTGCTCGGCGTGCCGGAGGAGGTGCGGCGTGTGTTCGCCGTCAGCGGCGACGTGACCGCCGAAGAGCACGTGCGGATGCAGGCGGCGCTGCAAGCCTTCACCGATAATGCCATCAGCAAGTGCGTGACTGGTGATACGCTGGTCTTGACGGCCCAGGGCCTGGCGCCCATTGCGGCGCTTTCGCCGCTGCGCTTGCCCGATCAGTTCGCCCCCTTGAACCTCGACGTGGTGACTCCGTCCGGCGTTGAGCGCGCCGACAGTTTCTACTATGGGGGCGTGCGCGAGACCCGCCGTGTTACGTTGTCGTATGGGTACCAGATCGAGGGGACGCCGAATCACCCTGTGCATGTTCTGGACGCGAACGGTGGCATTCGCTTCGCAGCCCTGGACGACCTCGAAGTGGGCGACACAGTGGTGTTGTATGCCGGGCAACAGGTCTTCGGCCCGCCGGAGCAAGCGCTGCCATCCTATACCTTCGAGCGGCGCACAAACAACAAGATGATTCGTTTCCCAGAGCGCATGTCTGCTGACCTGGCCTATGTGTTGGGGTGCATCACATCGGAGGGGAGCATTGGCCGCAACGGAGTGGCGATCTGCAATGGCGACCGCGATCTCCTGGAGCATCTGGCAGGGCTATTCGAGCGTCTGTTCGGCCTGAATAGCTACATCTGTCCAGACAAGCGCCGTGAGAGCGTGTTCTCACTTCAGGTGAACTCGCGCCCGCTGCGTGACTGGCTGCTCAACGTGTTGCATCTACAGGCCGGGGCGCGCAACAAGATCATCCCGCCCTGTATTCTGCGAGCCAGCCGCCACGAGATCGTCGCTTTTCTGCGCGGGCTGTTCCTGGACGCCTACATGATCCAGAGCGGTCGCATGTTTGGGATTGGTCTGGCTAGCCCGACGCTACTCCGCCAACTCCAGGTTTTGCTGCTCAATTTCGGTGTATTCTCACGCTTTCAGCGCACAACCGGACATACCTGGGTGTTGACCGTAGCGGGCGAGGCCCTGGAACTCCTGGCTGCCTTCGTCGAATTCGACGAGATATGGAAGGCGCGGCGCATCCAACTGCGTCACGAGGGACGCCAAAAGCATGCTTATAACTATGGCACGCTTCTGCCGCGCTCGGTGACTGTTGCCCTGCGAGAGATGCAGGTGGCCTCGGCGAAGTCCTTGCGCAGTCTCTACGAGGGGCAAACGCCGGAATATCAGCGGGCGCGGGTAAATCTGCTGGCCGAACATCGCCTGGATCGCCAGGCGGCCAAAGCAATCTGGCACCATCTGGATGACGTAGCGCACCCTTACGCGGAGACGTTCTTTGCCCACGATCACGAGGGCCATCTGTACGTCCAGGTGGAAGCCATTGAAGCGGGCTTTGCCGAAGTGTTTGACATCAGCGTTCCTGGTTCGCATACCTTTATTGCCAACGGGCTAGGCAACCATAACACAATCAACTTCCCCGCCGACGCGAGCGAAGACGACGTGCGCACGGCCTATCTGCTCGGCTGGAAGCTCGGCTGCAAGGGCATGACCGTCTACGTGACCGGCAGCCGCGAAAAGGTGGTGCTGGAGACTGCCGAGACGCGCCAGAAAAAGGAAGGCGGCGAGCAGCCGGCTGTGCAGCCGCTTCTGTTCAACGAGGACAAGAAGCCGCGCCCGCGTCACCTGGAAGGCAAGACCTATCGCGTTGAGACTCCGCTCGGCACGACCTACGTCACCGTCAACGAGAACGGCGAGGGCAAAGGCGAGCCGTTCGAGATCTTCCTGCACACGGCCAAAGCCGGGTCCGATACCGCAGCGGTCGCCGAAGCGCTGGGCCGCCTGATCTCTTACATCCTGCGCCTGGCCTCGCCGGTGACGCAGCGCAATCGTCTGCGCGAGATCGTGAACCAGATGAGCGGCATCGGCGGGCTGCGCTCCATCGGCTTCGGCCCGCACCGTGTCAGCAGCCTGCCCGACGGCATCGCCCAGGTGTTGCAGGAGTACCTGGACGAGAGCGAAGAGGCAGTGCGCCCGGCGGATGACGGCGAAGCGCCAGTGCCGCCCGGCCAGCTTGCGCTGCAACTGCGCACGCACCCGCTGGGCGATCTGTGTCCGGAGTGCGGGGCGGCCACGCTGGTCAACGAGGAGGGCTGCCGCAAGTGCTATTCGTGCGGCTTCAGCGAGTGCTGACAGTTGCCCCGTTGGTCATGCTCAGAAGCCGGCCCTGCGCCGGCTTCTTGCTGGAATCGGTTGAGAGACCATCCGGCAAGCTGCCTTCCCTCACCCCAAACCCCTCTTTCGCAAGGGGGGAGGGGCCTGGAGTGCGCGCTTTTCCCCCTTCGCCCCTCGCCGGCTGATCGCTGCCCCGGACTTGACATTTGGGCGGCGCTGACTATACCTGTGGGCAGGCCTGGCAGCGCAAGGGAGCAAAGCCTTGATCACTCCGGCGAGCGTGGCGGGCACCATAGCGGTGCTGCTGACTGTGACCACCTTCATCTGGCGGCTGCGCCGCGAGCGCCGCGAGGTGATCAATCGCGGCGTGAACCAGTCGCCCGCCCTGACGTGGGTGCGCCCGCTGGTCTACACGCTCTACCGCGCGGTCGTCTATGTGGCGCTGGCTTATCTGCTGATCAGCGGCTACTACCTGATCAAGTATCGTCACCGCTGCCGGGCCACGCCGGAGAGCCGCGCCGCTTACGAGGCGGCCAATGTGCGCGATCACTTGTTGGAGGCGCTGGCCTGGCCGGTGACCTACCAGGGCGGGCCGGAGTGCCTGGAAGAAGAGTAGGGCATCCGCGAAGGCAGCGCGCAGCAGACGAGGGCGTAGGGGCGTATTGCAATACGCCCCTACGCATTCACGTAGCGGGGAGAAGAACAGACTTCGGAAGTCTTCGAAGACTTCCGAAGTCTGCGTTTGGGTCAATGCACGGCAGGGCAGCACCCCGCCGGTTGTCCCTCTTACGAGTCTCCGCCGGCTTCCTCCGCCGGCTGCATGGCGCCGGACTCTGTCCCACCGGTGATGGTGAACAGCGATCCAGCGCCGCGCCCGTAGACCTCCGGGAAGTAGAACTCGTAGCCCGTCGGCGGGATGACGTTGTACTCGCCCGCCAGGCCGGGGTAGATGACGTAGTTGAACTGGTAGGTGCCGCGCGGCAGGTAGGTGGCGTAGAGCACGACTTTCTCGTCGCGCATCTCGATGTTGGAGAACCACCACCAGCCCCAGCCCTGGCTGAGCGGGCGCTCGCGGCTCAGGCCCGGCTGCGTGCCGACAATGCTGCTCGTCTCCAGGTTCGGGTTGACGGCATCGCTGCCTGCCGGGATTGGATCCTCCACGATGACGTAGTGCAGATCGTTGGGGGCGATGATGGTCAGCGTGACCTGCACCGGCTGCCCGACCTCCGCCGAAGTGATCGGCGCGGCGTCGGCGTCGCTGAGCAGGCTGTACTTGCGGCTGACGATCAGGCCCCGGCTGAGCGGCTCGATCTCCGGCACGGGTAGCCAGGCGGTGAGGTGGGCGGTGTAGTACAGGTTGCCCTCGCCTTCGCTCCGGCTGATAGTCAGGCGGTTGGCCTCCTCGGCCAGCAGATCGGCCACTTCCACGACCAGGGTCTCCGTCTCGCGCACGTTATCCGGCGTGGCTGTGTTGTCGTCCAGGGCCAGCCGCTCGCTGTTGAGCGTGACCCCGAAGGTGTAGTCCGGGTACAGCTCGCCGGTGAGGGTCATCCACTCGGTGAGGGCCATGACCGCCCAGGCCGTCTCCTGCGTCGTCTCCCAGGCGTCGGCATTGCGGGCGACCATCAGCCAGCGCACGACATTGGGCAGCAGGTCGTTCTGCGGGTCAATCTGGGCGACGGCCATCAGACCGAGCGCGGTGGTGCGCGTGTCGGTGTTCCAGTTCCACCAATCGGTGTAGCCTTCCTCCCAGTGCGCGCCCGTCGCGCTGACGACCAGGGCGGAGTTCAGGTCGTTGACCAGCTCCAGCGCCCGCGCGTCGTCGGGGGCCAGCAGGTGGAAGGTGAGGGCCAGGTATGCCTTGGCGTAGAGGCTCATCGTCTCGCGCTCGTCGTAGAGGCGCACGACGCGCTGGAAGTCGCCGTGACCGGTGCGGGCCAGCGCGTAGAGCAGGAACGCCTGGCGGTTGACCACCCAGGGCTGATCCTGCTCCTGGATGGTGCGCAGCGAGCCGGTGACGAACGTCGCTGCGCGGTCAATGACGCTCTGCTCGATGGCGAAGCCGGAACGCTGCGCCTCGACCAGCCCGATCAGCGCGTAGGCGGTGACCAGCGGGTTGGAGTCGTCCTGGACGAACCAGCCCCAGCCGCCGTCGGTGTGCTGCTGGGCGTAGAGCCGTTGCAGCGCGTAGTTGACCTCCGTCTCCAGGTGCCCGGCCAGCTCCGGGTCGTCCAGACCCAGGTCTTGCAGGGCGCGCAGGGTGACGGCGTTGGGCAGGAAGCGGCTGATGATCTGCTCGATGCAGTAGTGCGGGAAGTTGCGCAGCCAGGTCAGCCCGTCGGTGGTGGCGGCGGCCAGCGAGCGCTCCAGGCGCACGGTGAGCTGGCCCTGCGTCACGTCGTAACGGCGCGGCAGCACGACTGCTTCGGTGCGGCTGCCCGCCTCCGGGCCGCGCAGCACGCCGCCCGTGCCGACTGTCTCCGGCGCTTCGTACTTGTAGACCGGCAGCGGATCGCCGCCCAGGATGGTCGGCTTGCTGGCGTCTTTGTACTGGCCGTCGCCGGCGTTGGCGTAGAAGGTCAGGTCCACCTGGGATACATCCAGAATCTCGACCTGCCAGTTGACGCGGACACGGCCCTGGGCCGGGATGCTGGCCTGCTGGACGGGCTGCACGCCCTCGGCGAAGCGGAAGCCGCTGCCTTCCAGGGCGATCTCGGTCAGCAGGGCCTCGTCGGTGTTGTTGTTGACGATGGCGCTCAGCGTGGCCTTGTCGCCGGCGATGAAGAAGCGTGGCGTGCCGGGCCGGACGAGCACCGGCTTGGTGCTGAGCAGGTCGAAGGTTGTCTCGCCGACGAGCATCGGGCCGTCCTCGCCCGTGGTGACGGCGCGGGCGTCCAGCCGCCAGGTCGTCAGGTTGTCGGGCAGGGTGACGGAGACGGTCGCCTGGCCGTTCTCATCGGTGACGGCGAACGGCTCCCACAGCGGCGTGTCCACGAACTCCTGGCGCACCTCGAACAGGCCGCCTTCGCCGTAGCCGCCGCCGCCCCCCTTGATCGTGTCAATGATCACCTGGGTGGCCTGATCCACGCTGATCGTCAGCGGGCTGGCTGTGCGCACGCTGATGCCGCGCTGCGAGTAGAAGAAAGGCAGCAGCGGCTCGCTGTTGGCCGGGGCGATGGTCAGCACGGCCAGGTCGGTCAGGCTGACGCCGATCTCCGCGCCGGGGACGGGCGTGCCTTCCCAGTCGGTGGCGGTGATGATGTACTGCACCGTGTCGCCCGGCCCGGCGAACTCGCCCGCCGCCACGTCCACGCTGGACTCGACGGCCAGGTCCAGCACCAGGCGGCTGGTGTCTACGGGCAGATTGACCAGGCCCATGCGGAAGGCCGCCGTCGGGTTGTTCTGGTCCACGCCCTTGACCAGCATGACGCTGACGAAGACGTTGGGCGCGAAGTCCCCCGTGATCGGCAGGTGGTAGACGGTGCTGTTCGTCTCCAGCTTGAGGACTTCGTGCGTCAGGATGTCGCCGCGCTCAACGGTGATCAGCGCCCAGGCCGTCCCCTGCCAGGGGCTGGGGATGAGGATCTCGGCGGTGTCGCCGACCGCGTACTCGTTCGCGTCGGTGATCAGTTGGATGCGGTTGGAGTTCTCCTGCCGCCAGTTGACGAAGTCCTGGCCGCTGACCCACAGGAAGGCGCTGGAGCGCACCCGGTTGCCCGCCGCGTCGGTGGTGGTGGCGTAAGCCTTGTAGACGCCGCCGGCGGGCGGCACGAAGCTGATCTGGGCCAGGCCGTCGGCGTCCGTGCGGACCGTGCCGCTGGCGCCTTCGACCGGCTGTTCCTCGACTTCCCACGTCCAGACGGTGCGGCCAGTCTCGTCCTCTTCCTGCACGCTGAACCAGCGCCGCTCGACGATTTCGTAGGCGACTTCCTGCCCGGCGACGGGCGCGCTGTCCCAGTCCGTCGCCAGGATGTTGACGGCGGTCTCCTGCCCGACGAAGCCGACGTATTCTTCCGGCTGCACGCCGACATAGACCTGGCCCTGGTGCACGATCACCTGGGCGCGACCGGCCACAAGCTGGTCGCTCTCGTCGGTGACGCGCGCCTCGATGGTGAAGGTCTGGCTGCGGGCGTGCTCGCCCAGGTCGGCGGGCAGCGTGATCAGGTAGCGGCCCAGCTCGTCGGTCTGGCCTTCGCCCTCGACGATCACCTCTCCATAGGGGCCGTAGTACTCCGGCGCGTAGAAGTCGTAGTTCTCGTCGGTGAACGACCACCAGCCCGGCGCGTCGCCCGTGTAGTTGAAGTAGTAATCCTGGGTGAGCACGCTGTAGCTGATGGCGGCGTTGGACACTGCGCCGCCGAAGAAGTAGCGCGCCTCTACCAGCATCTCGATAGTGTCGCCCTGGACGACCTGGTCCTGGGCCGGAGCGATGTCTACCTGGAACTCCGGCGCGCGGTACTCGGCCACGTTGAAGCCCAGGCTGAACGACTCGCGGGCGTTGCTGGAGACTTCGGCGACGATGCGGTAGTAGCCGAGCGGGGCTTCGGGGCCGAGCAGCAATTCGCCGCTGAACGATCCCTGCGCCGTGACGGGCAAGACCTGGTCGTAGATCACCTCGCCCTGGTTGTCATAAATCTTGACCGGCACTTCCTGCAAGGCGGACAGGGTGTAGCTCACGTCGTCATGGCTGCGCAGGATGCCCTTGAAGTGCACGGGCTGGCTGGGCCGGTAGATCGGGCGGTCGGTGTAGAGATAGACGCTGAGGTCTTCCGGCTGGTAGTCGCCCCACGTGTCGAACTGCCAGGGGTCCATGCCGTTGGACCAGCCGCTGACGGAGAAGCCGAACCAGTCGCCTTCGTCCACGCTGGCGTAGACGGTCGTGTACAGGTCGTTCAGGTGGGGGAGGGCCGCCGTCGCCAGGCCGTTTTCGTCGCTGACGACGCGGGCGATCGGGTTGAAGTCCTGGTTGTAGAAGATGACCGGCGCGCCCGCGATCGGGTCGCCGCTGTCCAGATCGGTCACCCAGGCCAGGGCGATGTCCGTGCTGAACTTGAGGGTGATGTTGACCGATTGCACCAGCATCACGTGATAGCGCGGGTCGCCATCCTGCTGATTCGTCTCGGGCGAGCCGGCTTCCAGGAAGTAAGCGCCAGGGGCCAGCGCCGGGGGCTTCTGCGGCTCGGCGGGCGGCTGCGCGCCGGGCTGGTTCGGGTCGGCCTGGTGCGCGCCCAGCGGCTCGTAGTAATAAACGCTCTGGTCGCCCTCGGCGGCCCAGCCGGTGATGCCGTTGTTCAGGCGCACGTTCCACCACAGGTGACCGCCCTCGCAGTACGGCCCGCCGATGACCTGCATCGTCTCGCCGATGGCGACCTGGGTGATGACCTGCGCGCTCAGGTTCGGCGCGGCGCGGACGTTGAGCGGGCGCTGGTCTTTTTCGGTGACGATGACCACGTCGCCGATGTTCACCCGCGGTGCGGGCGCGCCCAGGCACTCGATATTCTCCAGGCCGCTGGGGCCGCTGGCGGAGATGTAGAGCAGCTCGTAGCGGCGCACGTTCTGCTGGCTGGAGACATCAATCGTCCAGCGGCGCAGCAAGTCGGCAGGCGCGGGTGTGAACGTGTCCCACACTTCCCACAGGTTTGGGCCGGTCAGCTTGGCCAGGGCGGGCAGCCCCAGGCGATAGAGGCCCAGGTCCAGCCGGGTGACGTTGCGGTGGGTGACGAAGACGCGCGTAGAAGGGGTGTGGCTGCTGTACATGCCCACCCGGCCCGGCGCCTGGATGGACAGCTCCGGCGGGTAGGGGGCAGTGATATAGGTGACGGTCAGCCCTTCGCTGATGGTGTTGCCGTATTTATCCTGCATACCGGGCAGGATGGTGATGGTGTACTCGGTGCTCGGCTCGGTGTCGAAGGCCAGGGTGTAGCTGCGCTCCCAGTCGTAGTAGTACGAATCGAACTCGCGCCAGGGTTCCGGCTTGATGATCACCTTGTCTTCGAGCGACTTGAGGTCCATCTGCGTATTGAAATAGAGGGTGAAGCCGCCGTAGGGTGAAGCTTCCTGCTCGCCGTCAAAGGGCGAAGTGCGCACGATCTGCGGGAAGGGGACGGTGGAGAAGACGCTTGCCGCGCCCGCGCGCAGGGGGGCGCCGGTCGCGCTGAGCGCTTTGGACGCGGTCAGGGTCACCCGGTAAGCCGAGCCGAGGGCCAGCCGCTCATCGGGCGTGAAGGTCAGCGTGCGCCCATCCTTGCTCCAGGCGAACGCGCCCTCGACCGGCTCGGGGGCGGGCCGCTCGTCCACTGGTTGCAGCGGGAGCGGGCCGAGATATTCCAGGACGAAGCCGCCCGCTTCCAGCGAAGCGGCGTCCATCGCCTGGCTGAAGCGCACCGTCACCGCCGTGTCCAGCGGGATGGTCTCTGCGCTGTCGCGCGGCGAGATGCTCAGCACGTCCGGGGACAGGGTGGTGAACTGCCAGGTGAAGTCTTCGGCCAGCACGCCGCCCGTGACATCGGTCAGGCCGGCGGCGATGGTCGCCGTGTAGGTGGTGCCGCCGTTCAGCTCTGTCTCCGGCGTGAAGAGGTAGATGGACGTGTTGAGCCATTCACCCTTGCCCTGGACGGGCGGATCGAGGGTCAGTGGACTCGGCAGCGAAGCCATCTGCTCGACGGAGAGCAGGGGCACGACGGGGCGGTTGAAGATGACGGTGATCACGCTGTCGGTGTCCACCGCATCCGATCCGTCGGCGGGCAGCACTTCGGCGACTTCCAGGTAGCCGATGGTGCGCAGCGTCAGGGCGAACGGCTCTTCCAGGGCGACGCCCGCCGCCGAAACTGCGCCTGTGCCGAGGGTAAAGGTGTATTCGGTGGCGCGGGCGAGCGGCGCGCCGGGCGTGAAGGTGAGCGCGCTGGAATCCGCTGACCAGGTCAGCGTGCCCTCGACCTCCGGATCAACGTTGAGCGCGCCCTCGACTGCCGCTTCGTCCATCGGCTGGTCGAAGTAGAAGACGACAGGCCCTTCCAGCGGCAGCTCCTCGCCGGGCAGCGGCATGGTATCCACGATCTGGGGCGGCAGCGCGTCGCCTTGCGCGCCGGACGCGGCTGGCAGGTGGTGTCCGACCCCGCCCAGCGTCAGCGCGAGCAGCAGCAGCGCACCCAGGCCGCTCAATAACGATACTCTTTGCATTCGCATAGATTTTTCTCCCCATCACTCTTGGCTGCTAACGGACCCGGTCTCGTGGTTCAGCTTGCCGCAGGGTTTGCAGGCTGACTGCGCTGGGGCGTGATGGCATACAAAGGTAGGGCGCAGCCCATCCCGGCAATCCTTATCGGGACTCTTATTATAAGACATTCGGGGGTGCCGGGGAACACGCCTGGGTGACGGCTGGCCTACGGCAAGGGGGCGGTCTTCAGCCGCGCAGCACGTCGGCGACCTGGGCGGTGAGCTGGGCCATGGTGACCGGCTTGACCAGGAAGGCGCGGACACCCAGCGCGGTGACGGCGGCGCGCCAGCGCTCGTTGGCCGAGACGACGATAATCGGCACGTAGCGCAGGCGCACGTCTTCGTGGGCGAACTCGATGAGACGCTGGCCGGGCATGTCGGGCATTTGCAGGTCGAGGATGATCGCGTCGAAGTCGCCATTGGTCAGGTGCAGCATGGCCTCGACGGTGTTGGGGACGGCGACGACCTGGTGCCCTGCGCGGGTGAATGTCGTCTCGTAGAGAAAGCGCAGGTCATCGTCATCTTCAGCGATCAGGAGTCTCGACATAACGACTCTGCCTCCTGCTGAGGCCCGCGCGTCAGCGGGGCCTGTGTCGCTCAACGGCCAAGTTGGGCGCGGACTTCACCCCAGCCCCAGGCCCCAATCTCGCGCAGCACGGCGTAAACCCGCTCGGACGGGGCGAGCGGCCCGCTGGTGCCCTGGGCTGGGCTGGGATACACGCGCACGCCCTGCCGCTCGAACAGCCAGCGCGCGCGCCACAGGTGAAAGTCATCGCTGACCAGCACGGCGTCGCGCCAGCCGTGCGCGGCCATGATCGCTGCTGTGGCGCGGGCGTTTTCGGCGGTGCTGCGGCTGCCCCGCTCCAGAGTGATGGCCTCTGCCGGGACGTGCGCGGCGCGCATCACCTGGGCGCAGCGCTCCGCTTCGATCAGCGTGCCGCCCGCGCTGACGCCGCCGGTGCACAGCACGTGCGCCGCGTACCCGGCGTGATAGAGGGCCGCCGCATGTTCGGCGCGACGCGCTGTCCCCTCGTCCCCGCCGCCGAGCACGATGATCACGTCGGCGGGGCGGGCGCGATCGGTCGCCCCATAGCGAACGATGGTGATGGCCAGCGCCCCCAGAACGATGACCAGGGCAGCCAGGCCCAGCGCGATGCCGCGCACCGCCCAGCGCCGCAGCCAATGCCAGGCGCGCGGCGGCCTGTTGCTCTGAGGCTGGTCAGCCATGTCTCGCTCCTGGCCGTTGATTATAGCGGCAGCTGGGGCAATCTCGAAAGCGGCGTTCTGGCGGGCGTGATCTACCTCACCCCCTGGCCTCGCTACGCTCGGCTTTTCCCCCTCTCCATTCGAATGGAGAGGGGGAGGCGAGGCGCGTCAGCGCCGCGCGGGGGTGAGGTCAATCAAGGCGCAGCAGAGCTTTACCTCACCCCCAGCCTCGCTACGCTCGGCTTGCCCCCTCTCCATCTGCGTGGAGAGGGGGAGGCGAGGCGCGTCAGCGCCGAGTGGGGGTGAGGTCAATCAAGGCGCAGCAGAGCAGCGCCCCTACGAAACCATGCGGCGAGGTGCGCGGTGTGGCCCCGCCAGATCGAGTACAATGAGAGCAGAGTCACGGCAGCGCACGGCGCGGAGAGGAACGGAGGACATGAACCGGCTGGAACATGGCTCACCTCAGGCACAGACCTATGTCACGGTGCTGCTGCGCGGGTTCCAGGCGCGCGGCCAACTGGCGATCCTTGGCATGTTGCAGACCTTTCTCAACGACGAGCAGAAAGACGCTTTCTCGCTGCACAGCGTCATGCTCTACGGCCTGGAGCCGGGCAACCCGGCGCGCAGTATGCAGCTTAATGGCCTGTTCGTCCACAAGAATGCCTGCCAGATGATCGCCTTCGATACAATGCTCCCCCACGAGCAGACGGGCCTGCTGCCACGTACCGAGCGGCTGGCCGTCTACACGTCGCACTACTGCATCCAGGGCGACTTTCATATGGGGGCGGACGCGCTGCTCGCTGAGTTCATCGCCGGGTCGCGGGCGCAGTTCGTCGGGGCCAGCAACGTGCAGGTCTTCCCGCTGTTTCACCCGCAGGCGGAGATGATCCAGGCCGCGCCGCTGGCCTTCCTGCACCGCAGCGCCGTGCTCATGCACCATCTCGTCTGACGCGGGCGCTCGGCGCGGCGCAACGCGGCGGGGCGCGGGCGCGTATAGCGAGATAAACCTATCGGGCGCATGTGATCGGAGGGCGACCATGGGCTGCCTGCGCGCGGTGCTGTGCGTGCTGTTCCCGCCGCTGAGCGTGCTGGATCGCGGCTGCGGGGTGATCCTGGTGGTGACGGTGCTGACCATTGCCGGGTGGATTCCGGGGGTGATCGCCGCGCTGCTGGTCAACGTGCTGGCGGAGGGGTAGGGCGAGGGAGAGTGGTGGGGGACGCGCGTTGGCGTGGCGCGCCGGTGATGAGACTTCGGAAGTCTTCGAAGACTTCCAAAGTCTAGTTGTGCCCCCGCCTCATCACCCCCAGGACGCGCGGCATGACGCGCTCGTACAGCGCGTACAGCGCGCGCGAGGGCGCGTAGTCCCACGCCCCGATATGCCGCACCACCGTCCCCCCGAAGCCGTCCTTGAAGCGGTAGACGCCCCACATTGGCGCGTCGGGGCGGAACTCGTCCGGCGCGCCCCAGAAGTCATACGTCGCGTAGCCGCGCGCCCGCGCCCAGCGGATCGCCTCCCATTGCAGCAGGTAGGTGGGCATCCGCTCGCGCCCTTCGCTGCTGCTCATGCCGTAGAAGTACCACGCCTTGGGGCCGAAGTGGAACAGCACCAGCCCGGCCAGGGCGCGCCCCTCGTGCTCGGCCAGGAAAGCCTGCGCCAGCCCCGCCGCGATGAAGCGCGACCAGGCCGCCCGGTAGTAGTCCGGCGGGCGGATGAGGAAGCCCTGCCGCTCGCCGGTGACGCGGTAGAGCGCGTAGAGCGTCTCGAAGTCGCCGGGCGACTCGGCTGGGCGCACGCTGACGCCCCCCTTGCTGGCCTGGCGGATTTTGCGGCGCGTGCCCTGGCTCATCCCGGCCAGCAGCGCCTCTTCGCTCTGCGCCAGGTCGAGCGTCAGCGTGTTGCGGAACTGCACCTGCGCCGCGCTGAAACGCCAGCCGCGCGCCCGCAATAGTTCGAGCGTCCGCTGCCCCGCCGGATCGTCGCGCGGGGGGCGGTCGGGGTCGGCGCCGCCGGGGATGCCCGTCCCGGCGATCACGTCCGGGTCAATTTTCAGCCAGATGGCGCGGCGCTGGCGGGCGAGCGTCTCCAGGTGATCGAGGGCGGCCTCAAAGTGGGTGGGATTGTGCCAGTCCAGGGCCGGGCCTTTGGGCGCGTACAGCACGCGCAGCGGCCCGGCGCGCCGCGTCAGCACGGAGACGGCGGCGACTGCCGCGCCGGAGTCGTCGCGGAAGGCCAGGCGCTCTGGCGACCAGCTGGTCTCGCCGCGCTTGAACTCGCCCCAGTCCCACGTCTGCAGGATGTGCGCGGCGGGCAGCGGGCGCAGCAGGGCGTGCCAGGTGTCGCGGTCGGTGATCGGGGTGGCGGTCAGCATGGGGGCTACTCCGCGCGGCGCAGCAGGCGCACGGCCAGCCGGTAGGCGGCGTAACTGGCGGGCCGGTAGACGCGATCCCACGCTCCCGCGCCGCGCACGACCTGCCCGCCCCAGCCGCGCTTGAAGCGGTAGACGCCCCACAGCCCGTCGGAGCGCGCCTCGAACTGCGCTTCGAGTTGCTGCGGATCGGCGTCGGGCACGCCGTAGAGGTCGTACCAGCGCGCGCCGCCCGCCCTGGCCCACTGAATGCCCGCCCACTGCACGCCGTAAGAGGCCATGCGCTGCCGCTCGCGGCCCGACGACGCGCCGTAGAAGTACCAGGCCCACGCGCCCAGCCGGAAGACCATGACGGCGGCCAGGTCTTGCCCGCCGTAGCCCCCCAGGATCAGCGCGGCGCGGCCCGCCGGCGCGAACAGGTCATAGGCGCGCTGGTAGTAGTCGGGCGCGTGCACGCCGAATTCGTCGCGCGCGCCCGTTTCGGCCAGCAGGGCGTTAAAGCGGGCTATGTCCGCGCGCGTCCCCTGGCGAATGGCAACCTCGAAGCGGGCGCTTTTGCGGATGTTGCGGCGCGTGCCCTGGTTCATGCGGGCCAGGATCGCCTCGTCGTCGCCGTCCAGGTCGAGGACGATGGTGCGCGGCGGCTGGATCGTCTGCGGGCTGGGGCGCAGGCCGCAGCGGGCGAAGTCAGCGTCGTCCAGGCCCAGCCCCGGCTCGATCTTGAGCAGAATTGCCCCGCGCTGCCGCGCCTCGGCGTCCAGCGCATTGAACAGGGCGCGCGCCTGGGCCGCGTCCGCCCAGTCCAGCAGCGGCCCGGCGGGGATATAGGCGAGCGTCCCCAGGCGCAGCGGCAGCGGGCGCAGCAGCATTTGCGCGCCGGCGACGAGCGTCCCCGCGTCGTCGGCCAGGGCGACGCGGGCGGGCGTCCAGCCGAAGGCGGCCTTCAGCGCGCCCCAGGCGCTCAGTTGCAGCAGGTGCGCGCGCGGGTGCGCCGCGACAAAGGCGTCCCAGGCGACGGGGTCGGGGGTGAGCGGGTGCAGGGTCATGCTTCTCCGGTCGGGATGCGGTCGGCGCTGGGGGGATTATACCGCGCGGCGGGGTGAAGGGCCTGCGTCCTCCTGCTGGCTTCGCTGGAGGGGGGATTGAGGGGGAGGCGCGCAGCGAGCATTCCCGAACCTCCCCTGGCGACAGGTTGTTCGCGGACCCCATCCCGGCGGGCAGGTTTTGTGTTCGCCGGGCCGTGTGCTAGAATGGTGGCGCGACGCGCTCGAAAATTGCCCATCCCCTGTGTGATTGCTATACTAACGGGCTGTTGCTCACGGCGTGCGCGCGTGCGGTGCATCCAGACCAACCTGGAGGGCGAGCCTGCGATGAATTTGAACGAATGGATATTTATCGGCCTCTTCTTTGCGCTGGGTTGGGCGCTCCCGGCAACCCCCATTGTCTTGGGCAAGATTCTCGCCCCCAAGCGCCCGAACCAGGTCAAACAGCAAACCTACGAATGCGGCGTCGAGATGGTCGGTTCGCCGTGGACACAATTCCGGGCGCAGTACTATATTTTCGCCCTGGTGTTCCTGGTCTTCGATGTCGAGCTGGTCTTCCTGTTCCCCTGGGCGCTGGCCTATAACCAGTTGGGGCTGTTCGCCCTGTTCGAGATGACCGTCTTCATCTTCTTGCTGGTTGTTGCGCTTGTCTATACCTGGCGCAAAGGTGCGCTGCGCTGGTCATAACCGGAGAGTCGGTACGCGAAAGCAGGCGTACCGGCTTTTTGCTGTGCCAACGGGCTGCGGCGTTGGCTGAATCATGAACGACGTTCGCCGGAGACTGTGACCATGACGGGTCTGTTGCAAGATATCGGGTTCTCGCGCGATCTGGCAGTGCTCATCGCCAAAGCGGCCGGCGTGATCGTGGTGGCCGTCTTTGGCTTGCTGTGGACGCTGCTGGGCATCTGGCTGGAGCGCAAGTGGGCCGCGCGCTTTCAGGATCGCGTCGGGCCGAACCGGGTAGGCCCCTTTGGGCTGATCCAGACGGTGGCCGACACCGTCAAAATCCTGCTCAAAGAAGACATCATGAACAAGGGCGTAGACCGCTGGGTCTTCAACCTGGCGCCGATCCTGGCGGTGCTGGCCGTGACTCTGATCTGGGCGGTGGTGCCCTTCAGCGCGGCGTGGATCGGCACCGATCTGAACATCGGCGTGTTCTACCTGCTGGCGGTGGGAGCGCTGGGCACGGTGGCGGTGATCATGGCCGGCTGGAGCAGCAACAACAAGTACGCGCTGCTGTCAGCTTATCGCGCAGTGGCCCAACTGGTCAGCTACGAAGTGCCGATGGTGCTGGCGCTGCTGGTGCCGGTGCTGCTCTCTGGCTCGATGAGCACGCAGGAGATTGTCCGCCAGCAGCATATCTGGTACGTGTTCGCCGCGCCGCTGACGGTGCTGCTCTTCCTGATCTCCGGCCAGGCCGAGATCGGGCGCGGCCCGTTCGACCTGCTAGAAGCCGAGTCCGAGCTGGTGTCCGGCTTCCACATCGAGTATTCGGGCATGAAGTTCGGCATGTTCTACGTGGCCGAATTTCTGCACGCTTTCACGGTGGGCGTGCTGACGGCGATCCTGTTCCTGGGCGGCTGGCGAGGGCCGTTCGCCGAGGACGTGGCCATCCTGGGTTTCTTCTACCTGATGATCAAGAGCCTGTTCGCCTATTGGGTCTTGGTCTGGGTGCGCATGACGCTGCCGCGCGTGCGTATTGATCACCTGCTCGATTTCAACTGGAAGTTCCTGGTGCCGGTCGGGCTGGCGAATCTGCTCATCGTCGCGCTTGTGTGGAAGGCAATCCCCGGCACTGACCAGATCAGCAGCTTCGGCGACGCAGTGGTGCCCACCCTGGCCCTGCTGCTGGTGAACGTGGCCATGTTCCTGGTCATCGGGGCGCTGCTGGCCGACCGGGGACGCCGCGAGCGCGCGCGGATCGAGGCGCGCGTGGCCGGGGCCGATCTGCCGGTTGAGACGGTGGCCGGTGCTGGCGACTAGGAGGGATGTGTGGAACTGACAGCGGAGTCCATTGTATTCCTGATCATGAGCGCCATCACGCTGGGCGGCGGTCTGCTGGTCGTCTCGGCGCGCAACCTGTTTCACGCCGGTCTGTACCTGATGGTGTCGCTGCTGGGGGTGGCCGGGCTGTTTGTGCTGCTGTCCGCGCCGTTCCTGGCGGGCGTGCAGGTGGTGGTCTACATCGGGGCCATCGCCATCCTGATCATCCTGGCGATCATGCTCACGCCGAGCGTCACGCAGCTTCCGGCCATTTTCAACCGGCAGTGGGCGTTCAACCTGGCCCTGGCCGCGTTCTTCTTCGTGCTGCTGGTGTCGGTGGTCTCGCCGATCATGGGCGAGCTGGGCGTGGACGCCTGGAACGCCGACTTCACGCAGAAGAATCCGGCGGATGTGCCAGCGGATAGCATTGTCAACCTGGGCAAAGACCTGGTGGATCCGGATAAATATATGCTGCCCTTCGAGGTGGCGTCGGTGCTGCTGATGGCGGCGCTGATCGGGGCGGTGCTGCTGGTCAGCCCCGACAAGGCGAAGGCGGACGAGGGCGGCGAGGATTAGCCGGTCGCGCGGTACGACCGGGGCGAGGGATGAGTATGGTGCCATTGTGGATGTACCTGGTGGTGGCGGCGGCGCTGTTCAGCACGGGCCTGTTCGGCGTGCTGGCGCGGCGCAACGCTATCGCCATCTTGATGAGCATTGAGCTGATGCTGAACGCGGTCAACATCAACCTGGTCGCGTTCTGGCGCTACAACACGCCGCTGGACCTCAGCGGGCAGGCCTTCGCCGTGTTTGTGTTCGTGGTGGCGGCGGCAGAAGTGGCCGTCGGCCTGGCGCTGATCATCAGCATCTATCGCAAGCGCCAGTCGGTCATTGCCGAAGACGTGAATATGCTCAAGTGGTGATCAGTGGTCGGTCATCAGTTCCGAGTGATCAGCGTGCCAGCGATGTCAAATCCTGACAACTGAAAACTGACGGCTGATTACTGACAACGAACAGGCAGGAAGGCTTATGGATGTGAACTGGTTTAGCGCCGATTATCTTCCCTGGCTGATCATGCTCTTCCCGCTGCTCGGCTTCCTGGTGATCGTGCTGGGCACCAACCGCAGCGTGATCGTCAGCCAGGCAGTGGCCCTGGCCGGCATCGGCATCGCCTGGCTGCTGAGTATGCTCCTCTTCGTCAAGACGGTGTGGACGACCGACAAGGCGCTGGGACAGGATGTCTTCGGCAGTCAGCTCGACTGGCTGAAGCTGGGGGCGCAGACGTTCCGCGTGGGCGTGCTGGTGGACCCGCTGACGGCCTATATGCTGCTGATGGTGCCGCTGGTCTGCCTGCTGATCTTCGTCTATTCGCTGGGCTACATGCGCGGCGACCGCTATAACGCGCGCTTCTTCGCCTATCTGTCGCTGTTCTCCGGGGCCATGCTCACCCTGGTGGTGGCCGACAACCTGCTGCTGCTGTTCATCGGCTGGGAGGTGATGGGCTTCTGCTCGTACTCGCTGATCGGCTTCTGGTTCCACAAGAAGACGGCGATGGAGGCGGGCGTCAAGGCGTTCATGACCACGCGCGTGGCCGATGTGCTGATGCTGGTCGGCGTCGGCTACCTGTTCGTCGAGGCGCGCACGCTCAACTTCCGCGACATCCTCTACAACGAGGCGATGCTGAAGATGCTCGCCGAGAAGGACGCGGTCATCTTCGGCGGCAGCGTGGCGGCGCTGGTCAGCGTGCTGCTGATCATCGGCACGATCGGCAAGAGCGCGCAGTTCCCGCTGCACACCTGGCTGCCCGACGCCATGGAAGGCCCCACGCCGGTCAGCGCCATGATCCACGCGGCGGCGATGGTTTCTGCTGGCGTGTACATGATCGTGCGCATGTTCCCGCTGCTGAGCGCGGGGGCGGACTTCCACCACTTCGATTACAACACGCCCATGCTGCTGATGGGCATCATCGGCAGCGTGACGGCCCTGGGCGCGGCGGTGCTGGCGGTGGGCCAGAGCGACATCAAGCGCATCCTGGCCTACTCGACGATCAGCCAGCTTGGCTACATGGTGGCCGCGCTGGGCATCGGCGCGTGGGTGGCGGCGGCCTTCCACCTGATCAATCACGCCTTCTTCAAGGCGCTGCTGTTCATGGCCTCTGGCTCGGTCATTCACGCGATGGAACACGGCGAGCATCACGCCCACGAGCGCGGGCACGACCACGAACACTACGAAGAGCCGGACGGCCTGGTCATGGATCATTGCGCGCCGCCCAACAACGTGCAGCGCATGGGCGGGCTGATTCACCGCATCCCCCTCACGGCGATCACGATGGCTATCGGCGGGCTGTCGCTGGCCGGTTTTCCGCTGATCACGGCGGGCTTCTGGTCGAAGGATGAGATCATCGCCGAGGCGTGGCACGGCATGACCGAGCACCCCTTCCCGCTGTTCGTGCTGCTGCTGCTGCTCGTGTCGGCGGCGCTGACCGCGTTCTACACGGGGCGCATGTGGTTCCTCGCTTTCTGGGGCAAGCCGCGCACGCCTGCCGCGCAGCACGCCGGGCCTGGCTCGCTGCGCAAGGGGTGGGTTGTGTGGTGGAACAAGCGCCGCTGGAGCGACGGCTACAAGCTGGTCCAGGAGCCGATCTCGCGGCGTGACAGCCTCTCGGCCAGCCAGATGGAAGCGCCGCTGGCGGTGCTGGCTTTCTTCGCCATCGCCGCCGGCTTCATCGGCATTCACGCCGACCTGGTGGGCAAGAACCCGCTGCACGACTTCCTGGCCGGGACGCTGCTGGAACACCCGGTGGCCATCCCCTTCAACTTCGCGCCGATGCTGGTCAGCATGATCCTGGCTGTCGGCGGGCTGGCGCTCGGCTGGTGGGTGTACGGGCGGCGTCCGCTGGCGGCGGGGCAGACCGACCCAACCGAGGCGGCGCTCGGCCCCGGCATCTGGGCGATGCTGCAAAACCGCTTCTACATTGACCTGCTGTACCGGCGCTACCTGTTGCGCCCGGCGGAGTGGTTCGCGGAGAACATCGTCATCCGGGCGCTGGACAAAGAGACGATTGACGGCGTGCTGGAGACGATTGCCGAGACCTTCACCTGGCTGGGCGAGGCTTTCAAGCGCTTCAACACGGTGGTCATTGACGGGACGATTGACGGGCTGAGCGCGTCGCTCTACCGCTTCGCTGGCTGGTTCCGCCAGACGCAGACCGGGCGCGTGCAGCAGTACCTGCTGCTGGCGACGCTGGGCCTGCTGGTGATTGGCACGTTGTTCCTGATCCAGGTGAGATGACGCGGCGTCCTGCCCGATTGCTCCGCGCCCGGCTGACCGGCTGGCGCGGCGGAGCGCGGGGCCTGCGCGCGACGCCGGTGCTGCTCCGGTGAGAAGGAGAAACACACGCAGATGAATGATGTGCTGCCCCTCGACTTTCTGACCACAATGACCCTGCTGCCGATTGTCGGCGCGGCGGTGGTCTTCATCCTCCCGCGGGGGCGCGAGCGCCTGGCGCGCTGGATGGCGCTGGTCATCAGCCTGGTGGTGATGGTCATGGCCATCGGCGTCTTCTACAGCGTCCATGCGGACCCGCCCGGCGCTGGCCAATGGGCCTACGAAGCGCAGGCGGAGTGGTTCCCGCAGCTGGGGGCCTCGTGGCATGTGGGCGTGGATGGGCTGAGCGCCACCATGGTGCTGCTGACCGGGCTGCTCGTCCCGCTGGCCATCCTGATCTCGTTCGAGGTCAAAGACCGGGTGCAGGCGCACATGGCCCTCTTCCTCTTCCTGGAGACGGGGATGCTCGGCGTCTTCGTGGCGCTGGACATGATGATCTTCTTCGTCTTCTGGGAGATCGGGCTGGTGCCGATGTACTTCCTGATCTACCTGTGGGGCGGCGAAAACCGCCGCTACGCGGCCAACAAGTTCTTCCTGTACACGATGGCCGGCTCTTTGGGGCTGCTGCTGGCGTCGCAGCTCATCGGCCTGACGGTGGGGAGCTTCGACATCCCGGTGATGCTCCAGGAGTGGCCGCGCTTCCTGATGCGCGGGGGTGACATTCTGGGCGTGGACGTGAGCATCGTCAAATACTACGCCCTGCTCGGCTTCACCATCGCTTTCCTGATCAAGATTCCGGCCTGGCCGTTCCACACCTGGCTGCCCGACGCACACACCGAAGCGCCGACTGCCGGCTCGATGCTGCTGGCGGGCGTGCTGCTCAAGCTGGGCGCGTATGGGTTCCTGCGGCTGGCCATCCCGCTCTTCCCCAAGGAATGGATTATCGAGCGGCAGTTGTTCAGCCTCAGCTACAACCTGGTGGACATCCTCGGCTTTCTGGCGATGGCAGGCATCGTCCTGGGGGCGCTGGGCGCGTGGGGACAGAACGACTTCAAGCGGCTGGTGGCCTACTCGTCCGTGAATCATATGGGCTTTGTGGTGCTGGGGCTGGCTGTGGCCGCGCTGATGTACGGCACGGTGTGGGCCGAGGCCAACAACCAGGTCGGGCTGCTGGCTGGCGTGGTGGGGGTGGACGGCTACACGGAGATGACCACCACGCAGCTCACCGACGCGGTGGAGTTGGTCTACCCGGCGGAGCTGCGCGAGTCCGACCGGCAGGATGCGCGAGTGGCGCTGAATGGCGCGGTGCTGCAGATGTTCAATCACGGGCTGAGCAGCGCCGGCATGTTCCTGCTGGCCGGGGCGATCTATCACAAGGCGCACACGCGCGATCTGCGGCGTTTCGGTGGGCTGTGGCCGCTGGTGCCCCTGTACGGGGGGGCGCTCATCTTTGTGAGCATGGCTTCGCTGGGCCTGCCGGGGCTGAATGGCTTTGTGGGCGAGTTCCTGGTCGTGTCCGGGTCGTTCAAGGCGTACCCGGTGTACGTGCTGCTGAGCATGGCCGGGCTGCTGGTGACGGGCATTTATATTCTCAAGGCGATTCAGAAGCTGCTGCACGGCCCGCTGAACGAGGAATGGGCTGAGTACCATCGCACGCGGCACTCGCTGGAGCTTGAGCGGCGTGAGCTGATCGCGCTGGCGCCGCTGATGGTGCTGATGCTGATCACCGGCCTGTACCCGAACTGGGTCTTGCAGGTGATCAACGACGGCGTGATCCGCTTCCTGGGCGGGTAGCTAGCGGGCGATCCGGCGCTCGGCCAAGATGATCTATGTCGCGTGCTCTGGCGTAGCTGTTTGACGGGTTGGCGGTGCGGACCTGGTCTCGGCGTGGATGTATTGATGTAGGGGTGTATGGCAATACGCCCCTGTGGGGGCGCGCAGAGCAGCGTCCCCGCGAGGGTGCAGCAAGGCAGCATCTCTCCGGAGCCGGTTCGCCACCTGACGTGGAAACGGACACCTAGACTCTCCTGCACGCATAGGAGGCTTATGCATGGTCATTACGTTTAGCGGTGTGTTGACGGGCATCCTGCTGACGCCGGTGATCGGCGCGCTGGTCATCCTGCTGCTCAAGAAGGAAGCCAAAGAGCAGATGCGGGTCATCGCTGCCGTGACTACTGGCATTGCCCTGCTGCTGGCGCTCTTCGTCTTCTTCGGCTACAGCGTGGACGACGCCAACGCGGTCAACGGCGACGGCGGGACGTACTTCGCCTTCGAGGATCACGTCAAGTGGATCGAGTCGGTGGGCATCTCGTGGCACCTGGGCGTGGACGGCATCAGCGCGCCGATGGTGCTGCTGACGGCGCTGGCTGGCTTCACCGGCGTGCTCATCTCGTGGGGCATCGAAGACCGCACGCGCGAATTCATGGCCTTCTTTCTGCTGCTGGTGGCGGGTGTCTTCGGCGTGTTCATGGCCGTTGACCTGTTCGTGCTGTTCTTCTTCTACGAGCTGGCCATCTTCCCCATGTATTTCCTGATCGTCATCTGGGGATGGGCGCAGACGCGCCAGTACGCCGCCATGAAGCTGACGCTTTACATCCTCGTCGGGTCGGTGGTAGCGCTGATCGGCATCATCGCCCTGTACTTCAAGGCGGGCAACGCGACGGGCGTCTACAGCTTCGACTTCGTGGACCTGCACGCGGCGGCGAAGGCGGGCGTGTTCGACACGCCGTTCTCGCCGGCGTGGTCAGCGGTGACGACGGCCAAGCTGTGGTTTCCGCTGGTCTTTTTGGGCTTTGGCGTGCTGGCCGGCGTGTGGCCGTTCCACAACTGGTCGCCGGATGGCCACGTGGCCGCCCCGACCGCCGTCTCGATGATCCACGCGGGCGTGCTGATGAAGCTGGGCGCGTTCGCTGCGCTGCGCGTCGGCGTGCAGTTGATGCCCGAAGGCGCGCGCGTGCACCTGCCCTGGATCGTCTTCCTGACGCTGATCAACGTGGTCTATGGCGCGCTGATCGCCATGCGCCAGCGCGATTTCAAGTATGTTATCGGTTTCTCGTCGGTCAGCCATATGGGCCTGGTGAGCATGGGTTTTGCCACCATGAACGTCACGGGCATGACCGGCGCGGGCCTGCAAATGTTCTCGCACGGCATCATGACGGCCCTCTTCTTCGCTTGCGTGGGCATGGTCTACGACCGCGCCCACACGCGCGACATCCCCAGCCTGGGCGGTTTCGCGCAGAAGCTGCCCTGGGTGGCCGTGGCCTTCATCATCGGCGGCTTCGTCAGTATGGGGATGCCCGGCCTGAGCGGGTTTGTGGCCGAGTTCCCGATCTTCGTTGGGCTGTGGGATGGCCCGGCTTTCGACCCGGACCCGAACTGGCTGGCCGGCACCTTCAACTACTACGGGCTGATCGCGGTGATCGCGGCGCTGGGCATCATCGTGACGGCGGCCTACGTGCTGCGCATTGTGGGGCAGGTCTTCTTCGGCGAGTTCAACGCCGAGCGCTTCCCGCACATCTCGGCGATCACCGTCTACGACAAGATCGCGCTGATCATCCTCGTCTTCTGGCTGGTCTTGCTCGGCGTCTATCCGCGCTTGATGGCGCCGATGATCGAGTCCGGCGTCAGGCCGATTGTTTCGATGCTGGGAGGCTGACTTGGACTTCTCGACGGACGCCCAGGCGAGCGTAATCGCTATTCTGCCCGAAATCCTGATGGCGGCGCTGGCTGTGGTTGTGCTGGCTTTCGATCTGCTGTGGCGGCGGGCGCAGCGCCATGACATCGGCTATGTGGCCGGTTTCGGCCTGCTGGGGATTGCGGCGATTGTCTTCCTGGTGGGCATCCCCCCGCAGAGTGGCGAGCTGAGCGACCAGCTTGTGCTCGGCGGGATGGTGCGCCACGACGACATGGCCCAGATTTTCCGGGTGATGGTGCTGCTGGCGGGCGGCATCGGCGCGCTGATCACGATGGGTATCCCCAGGCTGCGCGCGCGCGGCGACTTCTACGCCATCCTGATCGTATCCATCATCGGGGCCAGCCTGGCCAGCGCCGCCGCCGACCTGATCATGGTCTTTCTGGCGCTGGAGACGCTCTCGATCACGCTGTACATGCTGGCTGGCTACCTGCGCGACGACGATGCCAGCGCAGAGGCGGGCCTCAAGTACTTTCTGTTCGGCGCGTTCGCCTCGGCGATGACGCTCTACGGCCTGTCGCTGGTCTATGGGCTGACCGGCAAGACGAATATCTACGAGCTGGGCCGCCTGGTGGCCACCAACGGCCTGAATGAGCCGCCGGTGATCATCGCCCTGGGGCTGGTCATGGTCGGCTTCGCCTTCAAGATCAGCGCCGTGCCGTTCCACTTCTGGACGCCGGATGTTTATGAGGGCGCGCCCACGTCCATCACCGCCGTGCTGAGCACGGCCAGCAAAGCGGCTGGCATAGGGCTGCTGCTGCGCTTTTTGCTGGCGGTCTTCCCGCCCGCCGAACTGCTCGGCGCTGCCGAGGCGGTGGCGGATTACAGCGGCCTGTGGGTGCAGCTTGTCGTGGTGCTGTCGGTCGTCTCGATGACGCTGGGCAACCTGCTGGCCCTGGTGCAGACCAACATCAAGCGCCTGCTGGCCTACTCGACCATTGCCCATGCTGGGTACGTGCTGATGGGCGTGGCTGCCATCTCCACCGACAAAAGCGGCGACGGCGCGGCGGCGGTGGCCTTCTACATGTTCATGTACGTGCTGTCGAACATGCTGGCCTTCGCGGTGGTCATCCTCTTCACGCGGGCGACCGGCAGCGAGCAGATCCGCGACCTGGCCGGCTTCAGCCGGCGCAGCCCCTGGCTGGGGCTGGCCATGACGCTCGCGTTGCTCAGCCTGGCGGGCATCCCGCCGGCGGCGGGCTTCGTCGGCAAGTTCCTGCTGTTTCGCGCGGCGGTGGACGCCGGGCTGGTCTGGCTGGCGCTGGTCGCGGTGGCCAACGTGATCGTCGGCCTGTACTACTACCTGATCATCGTCAAGGTCATGTACATGGAAGACAGCCCGTCTGAAGAGCCGGTGCCGGTAGACCTGCCCTTCAAGTGGGCGCTGGCGATCTCGGCGGCAGGCGTGCTGCTCTTCGGCACGATCCTGGTCACGCCGCTGCTGGACTGGGCGACTGACGCGGCACACGCACTGTATGTGCTGCTCTAGCGCGACCTGCCTGTGATTTTGTGGGGCGATCCGCAGGGACGGGATCGCCCTTTTCGTTGGGCGTGCGATAGAATGGGCGGCAGAGCGAACAGGGAAGCGCGAGCGGCCAGCAGGGGAGGCAGGATCAGATGAGCGGCACCATCCTGGTCACAGGGGCCTCGCGGCGCGTGGGCGGCGAAGTTGTGCGGCAGTTGGCCGGGCGCGGGGTGCGCGTCCGGGCGGCGGTGGACGACGCGAGCGCGACCGCGCCCCACGACTGGGGGAGCGCGGAGATCGCTGCCTTCGACTATGGCGATCCGGCCACGTACCCGGCGGTTTTTGCCGGGGCAGACCGGCTGCTGCTGATCATGCCGCCCGGCGATTTCGAATCGCGGGAGGGGCAGATCGCCCGGCTGATCGCCTACGCGCGCCAGGCCGGGGTGGGGCACATCGTCTTCATCTCGGCGATGGGTACGGACAAAATCTACCTTTCGTCACAGTGGGTAGTCGAGCAGTACCTCATGCAGTCCGGCGTGGATTACACCATCCTGCGCTCCGGCTGGTTTTTCCAGAACTTTGTCACCGACGAGTCGCTGTGCGAGGGCATTCGGCGGGGCGTGCTGCGCCTGCCACTCGGCGAGGCGAAGGTCAGCGGCGTGGACTTGCGCGACGTGGCCGAGGTGGCCGTCGCCACCCTGACCGCGGGCGGGCACCGCAATCGAGTCTACTCGCTGGGCGAGCACCTGCTCAGCGCGCGGGAACAGGCGGCGCTGCTGAGCAAAGTGCTGGGCCGCCCGATCGTCTACGAGCCGATCAGCGAGCATGAGGCAGCACAGGCATGGCGCGCCGCCGGCGTGGATCGCCAGGTGGCCAAGTGGTGGCGCATCGTCTACCAGCTCATGCGCCAGGGGGCCTATTCCTCGACCACTCCCGACGTGTCGCGCGTGCTGGGCCGCCCCTCGATCCCCTTCAAGCAGTTCGCCCAGGATTACGCGCACGTCTGGCAACCGGATGAGTAGTGTCGCCTGGCACGGTGAGCGGTGATGATCACCACGCGACGCCCCTGAAGATCAGGAGTAGGCTGTTGGGTAGAGTGCTAGAGAGAGAGGATATTCCCCCAATGGCCGAGCCGAAGAAGTTCCCCTGCGAAACGTGCGGAATGCGCCGCCGCGCCGAAGAAAACCCTAACTCGTGGCGGGCGCGCCTGTGGCGCTGGCATACCGGCTGGTGCCCCGGCTGGAAGGCATACCAGCGCCACCTGAACGAAACCAGGCACTAGTAGTCCGCCAGACATCATTTGTGGGATGTGGGGCATTGGCCCCTCGCGGGAGCGCGGGGGCGATGCCCGTCAAAATCTGTTTGGCCGAGTACTAGGGCACCGGGGCGGAATAAACGTGCAGTTTGGTCCGGCCCGGCCCCCCATCCCCAGCCCTTCCCCCACCGGGGGGGAAGGGAGAAAAGCACAGACCTTCAGCCTCTCCCTCTTTGCGGGGGAGGGGTTTGGGGTGGGGGATCATGGCGAACCACTACCGGCGGACTCCTGCTAATGTGTACTAACCACCCACATCAGCCGCGCAGCGCGGCGTCCACTTTGCCGCGCAGCAGCGGCTCCGGCGCAGCCCCCACGATGCGGTCGGCCACGCGCCCACCCTTGAAGAGCAGCAGAGTGGGGATGCCCTGCACCTGGTAGTGCAGGGCCGTCTGCGGATTCTCGTCCACATTCAGCTTGGCGACCTTCAGGCGGCCCGCATAGTCGCGGGCGAGCTTCTCGACGACGGGCGCAATCATGTGGCACGGCCCGCACCAGGGTGCCCACAGGTCTACCAGCACCGGCAGGTTGCTCTCCAGTACCTCGCGCTGAAAGGTGGCGTCGCCCACGATGACCGGCGCGGCGGGCGCATCGGCGTGCGCGGAGGGTTGGGAGCCGTTGCCGTTCGGACGCGGGCCGCGCCCCAACAGGTGGGCGATGTGCGCGCGGAACGAGGCGGCGCTCAGGCCCTGCGCCCGCCCGACCTCAATGCCATCGCGGAACAGGAAGAGCACTGGCAGCGGGCCGCTGGCGCGGGCGGCGGCCTGCGGATTTTCGCTGGCATCTATCCTGGCGACGAGCAGCCGCCCGGCGTCGGTGCGGGCGATTTCGCGCATGGCTGCGCTCAGCGACTCGTCGAGTGTGTCGCGCCAGATGACGAGCGCGACCGGAAGCCCGGCGTTGAGCACGCGGTCGAGGGCCTGGTCGCTGGCGGTGATCGGTGTGTCGAAGCGTGGCATAGTCTCGTTTCCCTGGGAATCAGTGACCGGTCGTCAATCAGCGGAGATCAGCGGCGAGCCAGGAAGGGGGAGGTGCGCGCGAGGCGCTCGCCTCACGTTCCAGGCCCGGCACTCGCCCCGCGCGTCATGCAGACCTCATAGTACAACGTGTCTTCAGTAGTCTTTTAGATGCGCGCGGGGCGGTATCGGTTACTTTGCAGGGCGCGACGCGCGGCGACATCGCGACATCTTGACGAATGGAGCGTTTTTCTATAAACTCCCCCTATAGAACACACGTGCTATGCCCGTCTGTGGGCATAGAAAGGACTCTCCGATGGAACTGTCGGCGGAAGAGCGCGAAACGCTGCTCAGAGTGTTGGAAGCCCGCTTCGCGAAGAACATGAAGCGCCACATGGGCCTTGACTGGGCCGCAGTGCAGGCGAGGCTGGAAGCCCGGCCCGATAAACTGTGGTCGCTCAACGAAATGGAAAGAACGGGCGGTGAGCCGGATGTCGTCGGTCATGACAGAGAGACAGGCGAGTACCTCTTCTGCGACTGCTCGGCGCAGAGTCCGCAGGGCCGCAGGAGTATCTGTTACGACCGTGAAGGGCAGGAGGCGAGGAAGGAGCATAAGCCGGAAAACAGCGCAATTTCTATGGCAGCCGACATGGGCATCGAGCTTTTGACGGAAGAACAGTATCGGGAATTGCAGAGCCTGGGAGATTTCGACACGACGACGTCGAGCTGGGTGCAGACGCCTGCTGCTGTCAGGTCGCTCGGTGGTGCTCTCTTCGCTGATCGCCGTTACGGGCGGGTTTTCGTGTATCACAACAGCGCGCCCTCTTACTACAGCGCCAGGGGATTTCGCGGCTCACTAAGGGTCTGAGAGACCCTTCGAGAAGCTGTTTCCCCTCACCCCAAACCTTTCCCCCGCACAAGGAGAGAGGGGTTTAGGGCGGGGGGAAACAGTCTCTCAAGGAGCCTCCCCGGTCGCTTCTGCACCGCAACCAGCCTGCCAGCCGGTGCACGTCGAATCTGTGCGCGGGTCGAGGCTGGTCACAGAATGAGAAATAGAAGCATTTTTGAACAGTCTTTTTTGACAATTTCGGGCGATTTTGCTAGGCTTGTGCCAGAAGGCACATGCTGCCACAATCAGAGATTTGGGTACGGGGGGCCAGCGCAGCAGGCAGCCCTCGTCCCTCGCAGACGCGCAGCAGGAAAGCAATCACTATGTCGCTTCAGCGCGCGCCCCGCCTGGCTGGCCCATCAGCGTTCGCGGCAGTAGCCGGGGAGCCGGGCATGTCGGCACTGGTGCTGGTTCTGCTGGCGAGCGGGGCGGGACTGCTGCTCGATTTTCTGGTGACGGGACTGCACCCGGTTTTCAGCGTGGGGCTGCTGTTGGCGAGCATTCCAGCGGCCCACGCCTGGGCGTTACGCAGGACGCTGCGCATGAATCCGAAGCTGACTCCTGAGTATGCGCGTAACATGGCGCTGGCCAGCGTCGCCGGGCAGGCGGGCTGCCTGACAGTGATGCTTATCTTCATGGCGCTTTTCGCAGGGATGTTCCTGGACTCCAGGCTGGACACACATCCTGTTTTTACCATCGGTCTTGTCTTGCTCAGTGTTCCGGTGAGTCTGTACGCGATGATCCGGCTGATGCTCTCGTCGGTGGCGGCGATCAGGACGGCGACGCCTGAAGCGATGACAGCGCCCGGTGCGGCAGACCATGCCATGACGAAGGAGAATGGCTCTTGAAAGGAGTTCTGATACTTTTAGGCATCATTGCCGTCAGCGTCGTTTTCTGCGGCATCATCCCCTTTGTGCTGATGCCGGGGGCCGGCGTGGCGGTGGCGCTGCCCGTCATCATGGTCCCCGGCGAAGTCGTGTGGGAAGACTTCCTGGGCATCAGCGGCCTGACGATCACCAACACGATCATCGGCATGCTGGTGGCGGACGTGTTCGCGCTGTGGTTTGCGCTGGCGGCCACGCGCAACATGAAGCTGGTGCCCGGTCGCCTGCAAGGGCTGTTTGAGGTGGTGACGGACGCGCTGTGGGGCCTGGCCAAGTCTACGGCTGGCAAGAACGCGCGCCCCATCTTCCCGCTGATGGCCACCATCTTCATCTTCTTGCTGGTCGCCAACTGGGTCAAGCTGGTGCCCGGCGCGGAGAGCATCGGCCTGATGCACTGCGCGGCAGAGGGCGTCAACGGCTACGACAAGAACGGCATCCTGCTGCGCGTGGACAAGGCGATGGATACCGGCATCCGCGCCACGCAGGAGAATTACGAGGCCTGTCACCACAAGGGCGAGCACAGCGACCCGGCCCATGACGCCGTCCAGGGCGTGGTGCTGGCAGCGGCAGCGGGTGAATTGGGCGTCGAGTCGATCTCGCTGCACGATGATGTGGGCAATGCCCGCAGCGTGGCCGAGTACGTGACCGAGCAGGGGGGCGACGTGGAGGCCGTCATCGCGGCGGCGACGCAGGCTCTCGAAGCGGCGCCGCCTGCCGGGAGCGAGACGGCTGAGGGCGAAGCTGCCGAAGCAAAAACTCCCGCCGAGTGGGTGGCGGAGGTGGTGCACGAGCCGTATTACCGCGACGATCTGTACGCGGTCACGCCGTTCGTGCGCGGCGCGACAACCGATCTCAACCTGACGCTGGGGCTGGGGCTGCTGGCTTTCGTCGCCATCCAGTACTTCGGCGTGAAGGCGCAGGGGCCGCGCTATTTCACCAAGTTCTTCAACACGCCGGCCCTGGAGAATGTGGCCAAGCGCCCGATGGGCGCGATGGACTTCGTCGTCGGGCTGCTGGAGATCATCTCAGAGCTGGCGAAAGTGCTCTCGTTCGGCTTTCGTCTCTTCGGCAACCTGTTCGCGGGCGGCGTCCTGCTGTTCGTGATGTCGTTCCTGCTGGCTATGCTGGTGCCGGCAGCCGTGTATGGGCTGGAGCTTTTCGTCGGGCTGATCCAGGCGTTTGTCTTCGCCATGCTGCTGCTGGTCTTCAGCGCGATGGCCATGCAGGGGCACGATCACGGCGGCGAACATCACTAAAAGGCCATTTGAGAAGCTGTTCCCCCCCACCCCAAACCCCTCCCCCACAAGGAGGGAGGGGTTTAGCGAGCGCGCTTTTCTCTCTTCCCCCCTCGTGGGGGAAGGGCCGGGGATGGGGGGACAAAGGCAGACGCGCGACTTCTCGAACGGCCTCTAAAACCAGGCAGAAGGCGCGCAGCCCGGTGATTGATGGGTGCCCGGTTGGTAGCTGGTTCTTGGTGATCGGGAAGGTGACCAGGTCGCGGATGTGTTTTGCCGACAACCAACAACAACCAACGACCAACGACCAATAACTAACAACCCTGTCTGAACGCGATAACACAAGTTTGCGCTGAGCTAATCTGTCAACACTGACCTACCATCACCATCAGGAGGAATTCATGGAAGTAGATGCTGCAAAGGCCATTGGCGCCGGTCTGGCAATGATTGGCGTGATCGGTCCGGGCATTGGTATCGGGGTGCTCGTGCAGGGCGCTCTGAACGCGATCGGGCGCAACCCGGATGCCTCCGGGCAGATCACCACGAACATGATCCTGGGGATCGCGTTTGCCGAAGCTGTCGCGATCTATGCACTGGTCGTGTCCCTGATCATCCTGTTCGTGCTGTAGTCGCGGTTCAGGAGGAGTTCGGTGGACGCATTAGGCATTAATCTAGGATTCTTCATTGCGCAGCTCGTCAACTTCGGGCTGATCTTCCTGCTGCTGGCGAAGGTTGTCTGGCCGCGCGTGCTGAAGATGCTCGATGAGCGTTCCGAGCGCATCGCCAAGGGGCTGGAAGACGCCCGCGCCGCCGAAGAGGCGCGCGAAAACGCCGAGCGCGAGCGCGACAAGCTGCTGACCCAGGCCCGCGCCGAAGGGCAGAAATTGATTGACGAAGCCCGCCAGCGCGGCGAAGAGCAGGTCAAGCAGTTCGTGCGCGAGGCGCAGGGCGACGCCGACGCCATCCGCAACCAGGCGCGTCTCCAGGCGGAAGAGGAGCGCAACCGCATCCTGGCCGAGACGCGCGGCGAGATCGTCACCCTGGCCATGGCCGCCGCCGAACAACTCATCGGCGATTCGCTGGACGAGAAGCGCCAGAAGGCGATCATCAAGCAGTTCTTCGCCGGCGTCCCCGCCGAGGCCAAGGGGCTGGGCAGCGATGTGGTCGTAGTGAGCGCGCTGCCGCTCGCCGACGACGAGAAAGCCGAGATCGTCAAGATCACCGGGGCGAAGAAGGTAGACTACCGCGTAGACCCCAGCATCCTGGGTGGCCTGATCCTGCACGCCGGCGACAAGGTGGTAGACGGCAGCGTGCGCGGCGATCTCAACGCGCTCTCGCTCCAGATGCGCTAAGCGCGTCACCTTCACAGGTTCCAAGCGCCAGGCGAGCGACACGGCCTGGCGCTTTGCGTTGGGAGTGGCTCTGCGGCGCGATCCTGTCTCTTCGCGAGCGGATCGGCTAGAATAGGCGCACGTTGGACTGGCTGCCACGAGCACACCACGGAGCGCCTATGTTGTTCAGCGAGCTGCTGGCCGCGTGGCCGGGCGTGATTGCCCGGCCCGACCGCGACGCGCGAATCGCCGCGCCGATTACTGAGAACGCCGCGCACGTCCAGCCGGGCGGGGTCTTCCTGGCGCGGCGCGGGGCGAGCGTGGATGGGCACGACCTGATCGCCGAGGCGGTGGCGCGCGGGGCGGCGGCGGTCGTCGGCGAGCGCCCGCCGGACGCGGTCGCCTGCTCCGTGCCCTATGCCCAGGTCCCGGACGGGCGGGCCGCGCTCGGCCCGCTGGCCTCGGCCTACTATGGCCACCCGTCGCACAGGCTGGTCGTGATCGGTGTCACCGGCACCGACGGCAAGACGACGACGGCCATGCTCCTCCACAGCATCCTGAAGGCGGCGGGCGTCCGCGCCGGGCTGATCTCGACAGTGAGCGCGCTGATTGGCGACGAGGCGCTCGACACCGGGCTGCACGTCACCACGCCGGGCGCGGACGAGGTGCATGGCTACCTGGCGCGCATGGTCGCCGCCGGGCTGACGCACGCCGTGCTGGAGACGACCTCGCACGGGCTGGCCCAGGGGCGCGTGGGCGGGGTGGCCTTCGACGCCGCCGTGCTGACCAATGTCACCCACGAGCACCTGGACTTTCACGGCACGTGGGAGCAGTATCGCGACGCCAAGGCGAGCCTCTTCCAGATGACGGCGGCGGCGCCGCGCAAGCCGGGCGTGCCCAAGATCGCCGTGATCAACGCGGATGATCCCAGCGCGGACGTGTTCCGCCAGCGGGCGCAGGGCGTGGATCGCGCGCTGACCTACGCCCTCGACGCGCCGGCGGACTTCCGCGCCGAGGAGGTGGTCTTCGCCGCGGACGCTACGCGCCTGATCGTCGCCGGGCCGGACGGCTTGCGCGTCCCGGTCGAGTCGGCGCTGGTCGGGCCGTTCAACGTGGCGAACCTGCTCGCTGCCGCCGCCGCTGCCCTGGCCGTCCTGCCGGACGTGGCGACCTGGCGCGCGGCGCTGGCCGCGGGGGTGCGGGCCATGCCCCCCATTCCGGGGCGGATGGAGCGCATTGGCGAGGGGCAGGACTTCCTGGCGATTGTGGATTTTGCCCACACGCCCAACGCGCTGCGCCGCGCCCTGGAAGCGGCGCGCACGATGATCGCGCCGGATCGCCGGGTGATCGCTGTCTTCGGCAGCGCGGGCCTGCGCGACCGCGCCAAGCGGCGCATGATGGCCGAGATCGGGGCGCGGCTGGCCGACCGGGTGGTGCTCACCGCCGAAGACCCGCGCACCGAGTCGCTGGATGCGATCCTGGCGGAGATGGCCGAGGGCTGCCGGAGTCAGGGCGGGCGCGAGGGCGAGACATTCTGGCGCGTGCCCGACCGGGGGCGGGCGGTGGCCTTTGGTTGCGAGCTGGCGCGGCCCGGCGACCTGGTCATCGCCTGTGGCAAGGGGCACGAGCAGAGCATGTGCTTTGGGACGGTGGAGCATCCCTGGGATGACCGGGCGGCCCTGCGCGGGGCGCTGCGCGGAGCGCCGCTGCTGACGCTACCGACGGCGCACGCCTGATCGTGCGGGAGTGCGTTTTGCAGAGGGGCAAGGGCATTTGAACCACGGAGGCGCAGAGCGTGCGGAGAAAAGCAGAGAATCCTCGTAGTTCTTCTCTGCGTCCTCTGCGTCTCTGCGGTGAAGTCTCGTTAGTGAAGGCCCTGGTTCCGGCATCACGCGGCATCGCGTGGCCGGAAGCTGGATGGTGTGCTGTGGTGTGAGGAGAGGGGATGTCCGACAATCGCTCGCTGACCGTGCAGCGTTTCTGCGCCGAACAGGGCGCTGACTGCGTGTATATCCTGACGGCCATCCAGCCGTTCACCGTCAGCCAGAACCGCTGTCTGTTGATCGTCACTGGCCGGGAGGCCCAGTTAGTCTGCTGCAATAGCTGTACGCCGCGCACCTCGCTGGCGCAGGGCAGTATGCGCGACGTGGAGCCGGAGGCGCTCGACCGCTTTCTGCGCGCGATCGAGGGCGCGGCGGGGGCCTGGGAAGCGGACGCCATCCCGTCCAACGTCCACGATGGGCTGACGATCACCGTCGAGCGCGTCACTGCGGCGGGCTACGAGCGCGTGCGCATGGTGGAACCGACACCGGGCGGGCCGCACGCGCGCCTGCTGGCCGCCTGGGCGGACGTTTTCCCGGAGGTACGGCGCGTCATCGGCTAGCGCCCGCTGAGCGCGGGCCGGGCGTGGGGCGCACGCACAGCAGGACCGGCGGGGCATGTGATATGTTAGAATTGTCTGCGCTGGGGGTAGGAGACGCAGGGGTGGACCTGGGGATCGTCATCGTCAACTGGAATACGCGCGACCTGCTGCGCGAATGCCTGCGCTCGGTGGAGATGTCGCAGGGCAATTTCGCCTGGCGCGTGGTGGTGGTGGACAACGCCTCGTCCGACGGCAGCGCCGACATGGTGCGCGCCGAGTTCCCGGACGTGACGCTGATCGCCAGCGCCGAGAACGAAGGCTATCCCCGCGCCAACAATCGCGGGCTGCGCGCGCTGGGGTTCGCGCAGGGCTGCGCCGACGAGGACGCGCCGCGCTATGCCCTGGCGCTCAACCCGGACACGGTGCTGCCGCCGGGGGCGCTGAGCGATATGCTCGCCTACATGGACGCCGATGCGACGATCGGCGTCAGTGGGCCGAAGCTGGTGCTGCCCGATGGCTCGCTCGACCTGGCCTGCCGGCGCAGCTTTCCGACGCCGGAGATCAGCTTCTATCGCATGGTCGGGCTGTCGAAGCTGTTCCCGCGCAGCCGTCGCTTCGGGCGCTACAACCTGACTTATCTCGACCCGGACGTGGAGACTGAGGTAGACTCGGTGGTGGGGGCGTTCATGCTGGTGCGCCGCGCGGCAATCCAGCAGGTGGGGCTGTTCGACGAAACGTTCTTTATGTATGGAGAAGACCTGGATTGGGCGTTCCGAATCAAACAGGCCGGCTGGAAGGTGATGTACCATCCGCGCGTGACGGTGACCCACGTCAAGCGGGCGGCGAGTCGCCAGTCGCGCCGGGCGCAGCGGGAGTTCTACCGGGCGATGCTGCTGTTCTACCGCAAGCATTACCGGCAGACGACCCCCTGGTGGCTGCACAGCCTGATTCTGCTGGGGCTGGCGCTGAAAGGCGGTCGCCCGTTGTGGCACGAGCTGTGGCACCCCAGCGCTTTCGCGTGAGCCAGGCGGCGGATCGCCGGGTGCGCGGGCTGCTGCGCACGCTGCTGGTCGTCGGCGACCTGTTCATGCTAGTGCTGGCTTTTGCGCTCGGCTATGTGCTGCGCGCGCGGCTGCCATTGCCCGCCGTGCCGGTCAATCCCCCGCCGATCAGCAACTACGTGCCGATGCTCGTCGTCCACGTGGCGATGACGATGCTCGTCTTCTACTTTGCGCGGATGTACCACCAGCGCCGCGCTGCCAGCCGTTTCGACGAGGCCTATGCCATCGCCCAGAACGTCTCGATTGGCACACTGCTGGCCGTGGCCTTCGAGTCGCTGGCTTTCAAGAACAGCGCCCTGGAGCTGGACTATCCGCGTGGGGTGGTTGTCTACGCCTGGCTGCTGGGCATTGTGCTGGTCGTGGTGGGGCGTATGTTCTACCGCTACCTGACCGAGCGCCTGCACGACTTCGGCATCGGGCGCGACAACGTGCTGCTCGTCGGCTCTGGTGAAGTGGCGCGCACCATTGCTGAGAAGATTCGCTGGTCGCCCACGCTGGGGCTGAACATTGTCGGCGCAGTCAACGGCGAGGAAGTGGGCGCGATGGGCGAGGTGCCGATCATCGGCACGACGGCGGAGCTGCCGGAGATCATTGACCAGTACGAAGTGGACGAGGTGATCATCGCCCTGCCCGAAGCGTCGCGGCACGAGCTGGTGCAGTTGGTCAGCAAGTGCCAGCGCGGGAAGGTGGACATCAAGGTATACCCGGACATCTTCGCTTATATGGCCGGCGGGCTGACGGTGGACGACCTGAACGGGATGCCGCTGCTTTCGGTGCGCGACGTGGCCCTGCGCGGCTGGAAGCTGAGCCTGAAGCGGGCGATGGACACGGTGGGCGCTTTCGCCGGGCTGGTAGCGCTCAGCCCGTTCATGACGCTGACGGCCATCCTGATCAAGCTGGAGTCGCCGGGGCCGATCTTCTTCTGCCAGGAGCGCATGGGCCTGGACGGGCACTCCTTCCCGATGATCAAGTTCCGCTCGATGCGTGCCGATGCCGAGAAGCACGGGCCGGGCTGGACGACCGAGAACGACCCGCGCGTGACGCGCATGGGGCGCTTTATGCGGCGCACCAACTGGGACGAGATCCCGCAGTTGATCAACGTGTTCTGGGGGCACATGAGCCTGGTGGGGCCGCGCCCGGAGCAGCCGTACTACGTGCAGAAGTTCCGCGAATACATCCCGCGCTATATGGAGCGTCACCGCGAAAAGGCGGGCGTGACCGGCTGGGCGCAGGTCAACGGGCTGCGCGGCGACACGTCCATCCTGGAGCGCACCAAGTACGACCTGTGGTATGTCGAGAACTGGTCGCTGTGGCTGGATGTCAAGATCGTGCTGCGCACCATGATCCAGACGATCTTCGGGCGCAATCGGAATGCGTATTGAGAGACCGCTTACCCCCGGCCCCCTCTCCGCGTGTGGAGAGGGGATTTAGGGGTGAGATAAATCGTAACGCAGACCTTTCCGCGGGGTCTCTGAGTTTGAGAAGTCGTGCGCCGGCCTGTGCCCCCCATCCCCGGCCCTTCCCCCCACGAGAGGGGGAAGGGAGAAGAGCGCAGATTTTCAGTCCCTCCCTCCTTGTGGGGGGGGCAACTTCTCAAAGGGTCTCTGAGCCAGCCCCAGGATCGCGGCATTCAGACCCCAAACCCAGCTTGCACGAGAAGCCATATCGCCCGGCCTGGGCGGTGCGTTGCGCTTATACCAGCGTCCCTTTGGCATAATCGAATGAGACGATGCGATCGGGACGAACCCGGATCATGACCAGTTGCCATTGACGGGCCAACCCCTGAGCCATGTAGGCAGCATCGCCGGGGGGCATATATCTGCTGAGGAGCGCCGTCCGCTTGGCCAGGGCGTCGTCGTAGTCCAGGCGCGCCTGGCCGTAGATGAGCACGCCCTTGAAGGGCGGAGTGGGGTCGTCAATTAAAATGCTCACCTGCGGGCTGTGCTTGATGTTCCGCACTTTGCGAGAGACTTCCTGCGTGCCGAGCAGAATCTCGCCATCCACATAGTCGAATAAGATGGGAACGATCTGGATCGAGCCGTCTTCGTTGTGCGTGCTGAGCCGGGCTATGTGCGGCTGGCTGAGGAATTCCCCTACTTCGGTCTGGGTAAGCGGTGGCATTTGCGGGTAGTTGGACATAGCGCTCCTCCTCAGGTGGGTGTTGCGTAAGGCCACTGCCGGCGTTTAGAAGGCGTTTTCGAGGTCTGATTGGGCCGCATCGCGCGACTCTTCATTGAAACCTTCTTCATTATAATAATATCCGGTTTGTAACAGAATCAAGAATCACTTGAAGAAATTTCTCACACAGGCGTTTACAGCTGGCGCCAAGCCTGTCAGGCGGCAGCGGCGTTGCTCGGCTGCGCCCTGGTTGACCTCACCCCCGCTCGGCGCTGGCGCGCCTCGCCGCCCCCTCTCCACACGCGGAGAGGGGGCGAGGTGGGCGGGGCGAGGCTGGGGGTGAGGTAAAGCTCTGCCGCGCCCTAGCTGACCTCACCCCCGCTCGGCGCTGGCGCGCCTCGCCGCCCCCTCTCCACACGCGGAGAGGGGGCAAGCCAAGCGTAGCGC
>JAHDWP010000015.1:76192-77562 GCA_023382715.1 Anaerolineae bacterium | reverse complement strand
ACCTCGTCGTTGGGCACCTCGATGCCGACCATGCTCTTGCCCGGCACCGGCGCTTCGATGCGGATGGACTTGGCGGCCAGGGCCAGGGCCAGGTCAGCGTCCAGGCGGGCGATGGCCCCCACCTTGACGCGCTGCTTCTTGCCGCTGCGCGTGACCAGGTAGTCCGGCTCGATGCCAAACTGGGTGATGACCGGGCCGGGGTTGACCTCGACGACCTTGCCCGGCGCGCTGAAGCTGGCCAGCGTGTCCTCGATGACGCGCGCCTTGTCCAGCAGCACGTCGTCGTTGACGCGCCGCTCTTCGCCGCGCTTGAGCAGACGCCGGAAGTCGGGCAGATCGTAGGCGACCTGGCGCACGGGCGGCGCGGCGGCGCGGCGCTCTGGGGCGTTGCTGCCCGTCCCCGCAGCGACCGCCGGCTGCGACGGGCGGCGCGGCGCAGGATGGCGCACTACCGGCGGAGCAGCGCGCTCCGCCGGCTGCCCGGCCTTCGGCTCGTCGCGCGGGGCAGCCGCGACAGGTCGCGAATCGGTGAGGTGGGTTGGCTCCGCTTTCTGAGTCGGGCCAGGGGCGGGTTCCGGCTCCAGCACTGCCTCTGACAGCGGCTCGGCGCGGCTGGTGGGGGCAAGCTCAGCGGCGGGCGGCTCAGGCTCCGGCGCGGGCACGCCGGGCAGAGGCCGTGCGCCTCGCCCTTCCAACTGCTCGCGGCGGCGCAGCAGTTCGGGATGCGCCGGGCGCGCCATCCGCTCGGTGAAGGGGAGCGGCGTGTCATCCGGCGGCGCGCTCTCGCTCGTGGGCATCTCGTCCGCCGCTGCGGGAATGTCGCGGGAAAGGCGCGGTCCACCGTCGCGCGGGGTGGCGGGCGGAGTGGCGCTGTGAAGCGGGGTGCGCGGGACGGCCTTATCGGCGGCGGGACTGTCGCCTGCCAGGGTCAGGCCCACTGGCCCATCATCGAAGGACTCGTCGCGGCTCAGGGCGCGCCCCAACAGGGCAGCGGCCCCCAACGCTCCCGCAGCGGCAGCCGCGTCGCCCAGCCCGCCGCGCTCCGGGCGGCGCTCACCGCCTGGCGCGACCGGTGTGGCCGGGGCGGGTTCGGAGGGGGCGCGACGCGGCTCAACCGGGCTGACCGGCGGCGACGCTCCCCGGTCGAAGAAGGGGCGTTTTCGCTCGCCCGGCATGTCCAGCGACTCGGCGGCTGGCGGCGCGGCGTCGCTCACGGCAGCGTCCTCGGCATCAAGCGGGGCGCGGCCCAGCGGACTGCGCGCGAAGGGCAGCCGCCCGCGCTCTTCGGGCGCACCCGGCGAGTCGGCGGCTGGCGGCTCGGCGCTGCTCCCGGCAGCGTCCTCAGCGTCAAGCGGGGCGCGGCCCAGCGG
>JAHDWP010000015.1:0-76092 GCA_023382715.1 Anaerolineae bacterium | reverse complement strand
CAGCCGCCCGCGCTCTTCGGGCGCGCCCGGCGACTCGGCGGCTGGCGGCGCGGCGCTGCTCGCGGCAGCGTCCTCGGCATCAAGCGGGGCGCGGCCCAGCGGACTGCGCGCGAAGGGCAGCCGCCCGCGCTCTTCGGGCGCGCCCGGCGACTCGGCGGCTGGCGGCGCGGCGTCGCTCGCGGCGGTCTCGTCGTCGGCGCGCGGCCCCCGTCCGAACGGCAGGCGTCGGCGCGGCGCTGACTGCTCAGCGGGCTTGGGAGCAGAAGCGTCTTGCTGCGCTTTGGCGGGTGGCGCTTCCTCGCCCTCCTGCGCGCGCCGCCCGAAGCGCCCAAACCGGCGGCGTGGCGTGGCGGACTGCTCGATGGCGTCAGCTTCGCCGCTGATCAGCTCGATGGGCAGCATTTCCTCGCCGGCGAGGGCGCTCTCTTCGTCGCCGGCGTCGCCCCGCCCGCGCCGCAGGAAGCGACCAAACCGTCCGCCGCGCCCCGGCTTATCTTCCGGCTCGGCGCCCGCTTCGCCCGGCGCATTCGCCGCTGATTCTGACGGACGGCGCGCGGGCAATGGGAGCATCGGGCGATCTCCGCCGTCCTCACCCTCGGCGACCGGGCGCGCGAAGGGGGTGCGCCCCGGCCTGTCAGGAGTTGCGGCGAACGGGATGGGGCGCTCTGGCGGGCCATCGTCCTGCCTGCGAGGTGCGGGCGGCTCTTCGCGGCCAAACGCCTGGAACGGTCGGCGCGCTGCGCCCTCGTCCGCCGCGTCCGCGCCGGGCAAGGAGCGGCGGGGACGCTCGGCTTCTTCCCTGGGAGGCTGATCCGGCGGCGCGGTCATTCCCGGCGCGTCCATGTGCGGCAGCGGTCGCCGCGAAGGCTGGCGCGGAGTCTGGCCTGGCGCGGCCTGATCCAGCATTCCTGGCAGCGGGGAGCGCTCCTCGCGCCCTGGCGGGGCTGGCGTCTCGGCGACCTCGTCAGCGGCCATCATGCCCCGCCGCGTGATGCGCGGGGCGGGGTGCGCCGGAGCGTCGGCGGGAGAGCCTGTTTCGCCCGCGCGCCCGCCGCTGGCCGCGCCAGCGACCGCTGCCCCTGCGGCCAGGGCCGCCCCTTCCACGCCGGGGCGGAGCGCCTCGACGTGCGGCGTCTTGAGTATCGCCCGCGCCTCGCGCTTGCGTGCGCGCTCCTCCGGACTCAGACGCCTGTTGGTGACGGCGAGCGATACCCGCGCCCACAGCTCGACCACCGACAGGTCGAAGGCGAGCATCAGGCTCATGATCAGCCAGGCGATCAGCACGGACAGGGTGCCCCAGTCCAGAAGCTGACCGAGCAGAAAGACGTAAATCTGGTGGCCGACCCATCCGCCGCCGCTCTGCTGCTCCATCGCCAGATCGTAGGAGATGGGGCGGAACGCTTCGACGGTGGGGGCTATGTCGTCCACGAGAAAGAGCATGTGCAGCCAGGTCAGCGCGCAGGCGAAGAGCATCAGGCCGCCAACGATGCGCATGAAGTTCAGCTCGATGCCCGAATGCTCGAAGCTGCGCACCATCAGCCAGACGCCCATCCCAAAGGCGATGACCGGGCAAACCAGCTTGCCCCAGCCGAACAACTGCCCCAGCAGCCTGTTCAGCGCGCCAGTGAGTCCGGAGTGTGGCTCTGGCAGCAGCCCGAACGACACCGAGGGGATGACCGAGAAGAAGGCGACCAGGGCGAACCCGATCAGCGCCACGCCGATCAGGTCGAGCTTGCGGTCGAAATCGAAGCCCTGGTGAATGGTGAACGCGCCCTTTTCGCGCCCACCCGGCAGAGGCCGGGCCGTCGCGCGGGGGTCGGGCGTCGCCGCCCGCGAGCGGCGCGCTGGCTCGGCGGGCGGAGGGGCACCGCGCGCGCGACTGGTCCCCGGAGCAGGTGGGGCCGGTTCGCGCCCACGACCCGCCTGCGGACTCTGCGGCTCAGGCGGGCGACGCGCGCCAAACGGCGGCGCAGCGGCTCCGCCCCGGCTGGCGCGGCTGGTCGCCGACGCGCCGAACGCGCGCGCCGCTTTGTCTTCATCCGCGCCCTTCTTCTTATCCGCGTCTTGACTACCGCGCCGCCCGAAGGGGAAGCGCGACTTGCTTTCCTCATCCTTCTTTTTGGCCGGCTCAACAGGTGAGCGCGTTCCCAACGGGCGCGAGGGCGCGGGCGCTCGGCCTCCCGCGCTCCGCTCGTCCAAGCCTGTGGGCACACGCGGCGCCGCCCCAAAGCGCCCTTCGCGGGAGGTGTCGAGCGGCTCGGCCCCCCGGTCACGCGCGGCGAAAGGACCGGCTGACGAGAGGCCACTTCGCTCGCGCGGGTCTGTCCCGCCGAACGTGCGCGCTGGCTCGTCATCGCGGTCGCGCCGCGCGGCGAAAGGGCTGCCTGGCGAAAGACTGCCCCGCTCGCGCGGGTCTGCCCCGCCGAATGTGCGCGCTGGCTCATCGTCGCGGTCGCGCCGCGCGGCGAAAGGGCTGCCTGGCGAAAGACTGCCCCGCTCGCGCGGGTCTGCCCCGCCGAACGTGCGCGCTGGCTCATCGTCGCGGTCGCGCCGCCCCAGGGCACCCACCCCGCCGCCGCGCTGGGCGTCACGGGGGTCCAGGGCGCTGCCGCGAGAACGATCGAGGCCCGTACCCGTGCCGCCCGGCAGGAAGGGGGCGCGCTGCTCGGCCTGGTCTTCCTTGCCCTTGCTGCCCCGCCGCAGAAAGCCCCGCCGCCCCTTTTTCTCGTCATCCTGGTCGCCCTTGCGCGGGCTGGCCCGCTGATCGGCTGGCGGCGCGCCATAACGCCCCGTCGGGCGGGCGGGCAGGTCCAGCGAATCGCCTTTATCGCCGCCGCGCCGCGAAAGGCCGAACCACCCCCCAGACTTTTCCTCAGGCTCCGGCTGGCGGCGCGGGCTGTCCCCGATGCTGCCATACGGGAACTGGCTCCGCAGGCCCGGCTGCGGGCGGTCGCGGTCGGCGCCGCGCCCGCGATCGCGGGGGTCTGGGCGGCGCTCGTCGTCGTCTTTGGCCCCTCTGCGGAATGGGTTAGCCATAGTATCCCTATGCTCTCAGCGATGCCCGCGCCCGCGTGACGAAAGGGGTGTGGAGGGCACTGTCGCTATCTCGATTATACCACAATGGAACATTTGTGCGATCCGCACGCCGTGCGATCACGCCCTCAGCATATACCAAAATGAAACTTTCACCAAGCGGGGCGTTATGCAGGGGGCCACGCACAGGTTACCGGGCAGTTGCTCGCTGTCACCCCCTATCCCCCGCCCACTTCTCAGCAAACGCTCACCGGACAGCGCCCACAAGCCGCTATAATCGGCGCGCGCAGCACGCACCGGAGGGTGCCCTGTGGACCTGGCCGAACCGCTCACGCAATTTGCCGCGCGCTTCCTCGCTGTTTTGGCGGGGGCGGCGCCGTCTCTGCTGTTTGGGGCGCTGGCCGCCGGGCTGATCGAGGTCTTTCTGGGCCGCGGCGACCTGGCTCGCCTGATCCCGCGCCGGACTCTGCCGGCGGCGCTGGTGGGCAGCGTCCTGGGCCTGCTCCTGCCGGTGGGCGAATACGGCGTCATCCTGGTGACGCGCGCATTGCTGCGCAAGGGGATGCCGCTGCCTGCGGCGGTCGCTTTCCTGCTGGCCGGGCCGGTGATCAACCCCATCGCCCTGGCCGGGACGACCGTCGCCCTGCGCGATCATGATCCGTCGCTGCTGGCGCTGCGCGTCGTCGTCGCCCTGGTCAGCGCCGTGCTGATCGGGACGCTGGCCCGCTGGCTGCCGGGGCGCTGGCTCCGTCCGGTCTCCTTCGTGCCGGACGCGGCGCCACGCGCCGGGCTGCGCCGCGCGCTGATCGTCAGCGGGCGCGAGATCGCCCTGCTGAGCCGCTACCTGTTGATCGCGGCGCTGCTGGCGGCGGGCGTCCGCCTGATCGTCGCGCCGGGCGATTTCGAGTCGCTGGCGGGGGGGCGCGTGGGCGCGGTGCTGGCTCTGCAGGCGCGCGCTTTCGCCCTGCCGACCGGCACGCCAGCGGACGCCTTCGCCGCGCGCGACCTGAGCGGTGTCTTCGCGCGCGGGGCGGTGCTGGCTTTTCTGACCTGGGGGGCCATGCTCGACCTGACGGGGACAGCTCTGCTGCTCAGCGTGCTGCGGCGGCGGGCCGTCTTCGCGCTGCTCGCGCTGACCCTGCTCATCACCGTGCTGGCCGGGGTGATCGTCGGGGCGGACGGGGACGAACAGCCGCGCGCCCGGCTTCCTCGCGCTGCCTTCATCGCCCCGGCGGATGCCTATCCGCGCAATATATACCTGGCCGACCTGGAGACGGGCGATCTCAGGCCGCTGACCGACGCCCCGCACGGCGTCGAAGACTTCGCGCCCAGCCCGGACGGGACGCAGATCGCCTACACGCGCAATAACGACGACGGCACGGCGGACATCTGGGTCGTGGAGGTGGCGGGCGGGCGGACGCGCCCCTTGACGCGCTGCGTGCGCGCGCTGTGCACGGCCCCAGCCTGGCACCCCGACGGGATGCGCCTCGCCTATCAGCGCCAGGAATTCAGCGCCGCGCCCGGCGACGCGGCCCGCGCTACGCGCGCCTGGGTGGTGGACGTGAGCACGGCGCACAGCGCGCTGCTCTTCCCGGACGCCCAGCTTCTCGGCGCGGACCCGGCCTGGTCGCCGGACGGGCGGCGCGTCGCCGTCTATGACGCGCGGGCGGGCGGCATCCGCGTGCACGATCGGCTGGACGGATCGGTCGTGGTGCTGACCAGCGAACCGGGCGAGACCGGCTCCTTCGCGCCGGACGGGGCGCGCCTGGTCTATCCGGTGCTGGTACGCGGGGCGCTGGGCCAGGAATTCTACGCGCACCTGGTGCTGGCCGACCTGTCCGCCGGGACGCAGCTTTCGCTGAGCGGCGCGCCGGATGCCCTGGTGGACGATGGCCTGGCGACGTGGTCGCCGGACGGAGCGCGCCTCGTCGTGGCGCGGCGCTACCTGGACGAGCGCTACACGGCAGGCAAGCAGCTTTATACGCTGGACGCAGCAGCGGGCGACGCCGCGCTGCTGCTGGCAGACGCGGCCTACACGCACGCCGCGCCGCAGTGGGACGCGACAGGCCGCTACGTGCTCTACCAGCGCTTCGCCCTGGCCGAGGCAGATGCTCAGCCGGAGGTGTGGGTGCTGGATACGCACACTGGCCAGGCGCGGATGCTGGCGCAGAATGCGTTTCTGCCGGCGTGGCTGCCGTAGAGAGTGCGGGCACCTAGGCGCGCTGCTGCGGCCAGACTTCCCGAAGTCTTGTGCCGCGTTCCTCCCTTGCACATCTCCAGCGGACGATGTACGCTTGGCCCCATGCGTGAAACTCAGGCCCTTATCGAGCGGGTTCGTCGCGTCTCGGCGGACGTGCAGCAGATTGACCTGGCCGTTGACCCGGCCCTCATGCAGCTTAAGCCCGGCCAGGCGCTCTTTGTGCGGCGGCACAACCAGCACGGCTGGGAACCGTACCTGCGCGAGCTGTGGATTCCGGTGGACATGCGCCCAGGGCGACTCACCGTTGAGATCGCCAGCAGCCTGGATGCTGCTCCCAACGAGATCGTGGATGTGCTCAGCCCGGTGGGACGCCCCATTCCCGTGCGTCCGCGCATCCAACACCTGCTGCTGATCGCCGATGATGCCCTGCCCACGCCCTTCGTCTTTCTGGCGCGCACGCTGAGCGGCGGCGGCGTGGCAATCACGCTGGTGCTCAACGGGCTGGCTGCGCGCTACCCGCTGGAGCTGCTCTCGCCGGAAGTGGAGATCGTGCGCGGCGACGCGGATTGGTCGTGGCCCGACCAGGTGGCAACCTTCCAGTGGGCGGATCAGGTGCTCATTCTCGCGCCCGGTTACCGCCAGGCCGACGCTTATGGGCGGCTGCTGGATCGCGTGCGCCAGATTCGCACCCACGACCTGCCCGATCACTACGCCTGCGGCCTGTTCTACGACCGGCTGGCCTGTGGCGCGGGCGCGTGCGGCGCGTGCGAGGTGCGCGCCCATGATACGCTGCTGCTGGCCTGCGCCGACGGCCCGGCCATTGACCTGAAGCGAGTCGTGTTCCGGTGAGTCCGGGCTGCGGATTGCGGGCTGCGGGTTGCGGATTGCGCATTGTAGCCCAGGCGCGAGAAGGGTGACGCCCATGATTCAGCTCACGCGCAGCGGCAAGAATCCGCTCGTCATCGAGACTCCGGTCATGCCGGCCGCCGGTATCTTCGGCTTCGACGGCGCGGCCTACCGCGACTTGCTCGACCTGACCAAGCTCGGCGCAATCGTCACCAACCCGGTCACCTGGCGGCCTCGTCGCGTGGCGCATGGGACGCGCGTCGTGCCCCTGCCAGCGGGCGTGCTGGTGCACACCGGCCTGCCCAACCCCGGCATGAGGCGCACCATCGCCCGTTTTCGCGCGCGCTGGGCGCGCAGCCTGGCCCCGGTGATCGTGCACGTGGTGGCCACTTCGCCCGCCGAGGTCGGTCTCTGCGCGGCTGCTCTGGAGGGCTGCGAAGGGGTGGTGGGCATCGAGATCGGGCTGCACGACCAGGCCACGCCGGACGACATCGCGGCGATCCTGGACGCGGCGCGCGAGAGCACGCTGCCGGCGCTGGCGCGCGTGCCGCTGTACAGCGCCGTCGAGTCGGCGCGGGCCGCTGCTGAGGCGGGCGCGGGCGGGCTGGTGGTGGCGGCCCCCCCACGCGGCACGGTGCGCGACCCGGAGAGCGGTCAGTTGGTCGGCGGGCGTGTCTACGGCCCCTGGCTCAAGGCGCAGGCGCTGCGCGCCGTCGGGCAGATCGCGCGGTTGGTAGATGTGCCGGTGATCGGCTGCGGCGGGATTCACTCCGCCGACGACGCCCGCGATTTCCTGGAAGCGGGCGCGGTCGCCGTGCAGGTGGACACCGTCACCTGGGTGCAGCCGCGCCTGCTCGAAGTGATCGCGCGCAACCTGGGCGGGCTGGAACTCACGCGGGTGGCCGGGGCGCTGCCCGACGAGTGGCAGCCCGGCATGAGCGAGACCATGCGCCTGCTGCGCGACCGGCGGCCCACCCTCGACCTGGACGACGATCCGCCCGCGCCCCCCGATCTGCCGGAATGAGCGCCCCCCCGGCGCGCCCCGTTCGCTGTATCCGCCCTATGCTTTTGGCCCGAACCTGGCGTTGAGCAGGTCGCAGACGGTCGGCTGGCCCAGCTCTTGCAGCTCGTAGCGGACGCGCTGCGCCGGCTTGTCAAGGGTGATCACCCGCGCCAGGTCAATCGGCGTGGCGACGATCACCAGGTCGCATGGCGTGGCGCGAATCGTTTCCTCCAGGTCGGCGCGCTGCCCCTCGCCGTAGCCCATAGCGGGCAGCAGCGCCCCTGTCCCTGGGTATTTGGCGAACGTCTCGGCGATGCTGCGTACAGCGTAGGGGCGCGGGTCTACCAGCTCTGCCGCGCCGAAACGCTGCGCGGCGACCACACCTGCGCCATAGGCCATCTCGCCGTGCGTCAGGGTGGGGCCGTCCTCGACGACCAGCACGCGCTTGCCGCGAATGGCCGCCGGATCGTCCACGAAGATGGGCGAGGCGGCGTCAATGACCGTCGCCGCCGGGTTCAGGGCGCGGATGCTGGCGCGCACCTGCTGCACGCCCGCCCGATCTGCCGTGTCTATCTTGTTGATGATCACCACGTCGGCCATGCGCAGGTTGGCCTCGCCGGGGTGATAGCTCTGCTCGTGGCCGGGTCGGTGCGGGTCTGCGATCACAAAGTACAGGTCGGGCGCGAAGAAGGGCAGGTCGTTGTTGCCGCCGTCCCACAGCACGATGTCAGCTTCCTGCTCGGCTTCGCGCAGGATGCGCTCGTAGTCCACGCCGGCGAACACCACCACGCCGCTGTCAATGTGCGGCTCGTATTCCTCGCGCTCCTCGATGGTCGCCTCGTGGCGATCCAGGTCTGCGTAGGTGGCGAAGCGCTGCACGGCCTGGCGGGCCAGGTCGCCGTAGGGCATGGGGTGGCGCACCACAGCCACGCGATAGCCCAGGTCGCGCAGCGCCCGGCTGATGGCGCGCGTCGTCTGGCTCTTGCCGCAGCCAGTGCGCACCGCGCCCACGCCGACGACCGGCCTGCTGCTCTTGAGCATGGTCAGCCGGGGGCCGATCAGCTTGTAGTCGGCGCCGGCGGCCAGCACCAGGCTCGCCTTGTGCATCACGTACTCGTGCGACACGTCCGAATAGGCGAATACGACCTCGTCAATGGCCTGCTCACGGATCAGCGCGGCCAGGTCGTTTTCGGGATAGATCGGGATACCCTGGGGGTAGAGCGGCCCAGACAGCTCCGGCGGGTAGAGACGCCCTGCGATGTCGGGAATCTGCGTCGCGGTGAAGGCGACGACCTGACAGGCCGGGTTGTCGCGGTAGACGGTGTTGAAATTGTGGAAGTCGCGCCCGGCGGCGCCCATGATCAGGACACGGGTCTTAGACATGCCATACTCCTAACGTAGCGTACAACCGTGCCTGCGGACGATCGCTCTGCGGAACGTCACTTACGCAGCGCACGGGGATAAGCGATGGCGGCCAGGCCGATGCTGATCAGGTAGAGCACGATCAACGGCGCGATCACCAGCAGCATGTTGAACGGGTCCACCGTCGGCGTGATCAGCGCGGCGACGACGGTCATCAGCACCACCGCCAGCCGCCAGTTGCGCAGCAGCGGCCCCGGCCCCATGATGCCCAGGCGAGCCAGCACAAAGACCACGACCGGCAGCTCGAAGGCCACCCCGATCCAGAACAGGAGCGAGGTCAGAAAGGCGATGTAGCGATCCGCCGTCCATTCGGCGCGAAAGACTTCGCTCTGAAAGTCCTGCAAAAAGCCCAGCGCGGCGGGCACCATGATGAACCAGGCGAAGGCCACTCCCACCAGGAAAAGGCCCGTCGTCGCCGGCAGCGCCAGATATACCCAGCGCTTCTCTCTGCGCGTCAGGCCGGGCGCGATGAACAGGAAAAGCTGGAGCGTGATGTATGGCATGGCGAAGATCGCCCCGGCCAGCAGCGCCACCCGGAAGTAAATCACCACGCTCTCGGTCGGGCCGAGCACCTGTAACTCGGTGCCGTAGGGCCTGATCAGATACTTGAGCAACTGCTCGGTGAAAACGGCTGCCAGCAGCACCCCGATGACCAGAGCGGCCAGCGCGCGCATCAGGCGATTCCGCAGGTCGTTGAGATGATCGAGCAGAGTCAGCGGCGTCTCGTCTTCATCGCCGGTGATGGCCGTCCACGCGCTGTAGGGCTGCGGCTGGTGACCCGGATGCTGCGGCGCGGGCTGTGTGGACATAGGGATGTCGGTTCTGAGCTACAACGATCAGGATGGCTGGAGCTTGAGCGTAGCCTGCACATCATCAGGGCGCGCGGCGAGCGTGCCCAGCACGCCGTTGATGAAGCGCGGCGTGCTCTCCGAGCCGAAAGTCTTGGCCAGCTCGATGGCCTCGTTGATGGCGACCTTCAGGGGAATAGCCTCATCTACGGCCATCTCGTAGATGGCGATGCGCAGGATATTGCGGTCCACGATGGCGATCTGGTCGAGCGGCCATTCGGGGGCATAGCGGTGGATGAGCACGTCCAGGCGCGGGCGGATCTCCAGCACGCTCTGCACCAGCCGCGCGGCCAGCGGGATCGCTTCAGGGCGCGACGCACCTTGCTCCAGCCGCTCGCGCAGCACTTCCGCCACCGGATGATCGGTGCAATCCACTTCGTAAAGGATTTGCAGCGCCAGCGCGCGCGCTTCGCGGCGGTAGTCGGGCGTGACCATCGGCGCTCGCTACTCCTCTTCTGGCTCCATTGCGGAAGCGAAAGTCACATCTTCGATGTGCACGTTGACCGACGCAACCTTCATGCCGAGCAGATCGCAGATGGAGCGCTCGACCGAGCGCTGAATCTGCACGCTCAGCTCGCGCAGGTTGACCGATGCTTCGGCCACGACGTAAAGATGCGCAGTGACGGTGTCATCGTCAATGGCGATCTGCACGCCGTTGGCGGAGGGCACGCGGCGCAGCAGGCGATCCACGCCGCCGGGCGTGCTGCCCATGCGCACCACGCCCGGCACGTCGAGCGTCGCCAGCCGGGCGATGGTCAGCAGCACGCCCGGCGCAATGGTCACAGTGTCGTTGGGGTGTCGGGGTGTCATCATCAGGGGTGTTTCGCTGCCTCATCTTCTGTGCGCAACAGGCTCCGCCCGCCTGGGCCGGAAGCTGTGCCGCTATTATAGCACGTTCCGCGCGCCTGGCAGCGACTAATGCGCGCGGAGCATCAGACCAGGCGTATCGAGATTGGCGAGCGAAGCGTGCGCTGGCTTCGCAGGGGCGCTGTTCTGCTGCGGCAGAAGGCCCCGCCCTCTGGCCGTCTTCCGTAGGGGGGCTGCTCTGCTGCGACCCCGTAGGGGCGTCTTGCAGTACGCCCCACAGGCGCATTTCGCCAATAGTCTCCCTTGTGGGAGAAGGGCCGGAGATGGCGGAGCAGGCACGATCCAGGACGCGGGCAATGTATAGCCCACCAGGGGGAAAGAAGAGGCGCAGACCCTAAGCCCCTCCCTCTTTGCGGAGAAAGAGGTTGGGGGGAGGGGCCACAGCGCACAATTGCCGGCGGACTCCCGCCAACGCGCCCTAGCTCATCACCAGGCCACCGTCCACCGACAGCACCTGCCCGGTGATGTAGCTGGCCCGCTCGCTGGTCAGGAAAGCGACGGCGTGCGCCACATCTTCCACAGTGCCGATGCGCCCCGCCGGAATAAGCGGCAGGAGCTGGTCGAGGATGTCCTGCGGCATCTTGTCAACGAGCGCCGTCCTGATGAAGCCGGGCGCGACCGCATTGACGGTAATCCCGCGCGAGGCGACTTCGCGGGCCAGCGCCTTCGTCAGGCCGATCATGCCCGCTTTGCTGGCGCTGTAATTGGTTTGCCCGGCCTGGCCCATCAGCCCGCTGGCGCTGGAGATGTTGATGATGCGCCCGTACTTGCGGCGCATCATGGGCCGTGTCACGGTTTTGGAGCACAGCCAGGCGCTCTTGAGGTTGACCCGCTGGATGAGATCCCACTCGTCTTCGGGCATACGCACGATCAGATTATCGCGCGTGGTGCCGGCGTTGTTGACCAGAATATCTACCTGGCCGAAGGCGTCCAGCACGGTCTTGACCAGGGCCTCTACCTGCGCGCTGTCGCTCACATCGGCGGTGATAGCCAGGCCGTCGCTGCCCAGCTCGCGCACCAGGGCCAGCGTGTCTTCGGCGCAGCAGCCGCTCACGTCGTTGGTGACGATTCGCGCGCCGCGCCGGGCCAGTTCCAGGGCGATGGCGCGCCCGATGCCCTGCCCGCTGCCGGTGACAATGGCGATGCGCTCTGCTAGTTCCAACATCGTCCTATCTCCTGAGAAAGCCCGCCGGGAGAGTGAGCGGGAGAATGGTCTATCTACCTGGCAGGACTATGATAACTGCTCGCCTAGTCGTGTCAAGTTTGCCGCGCCAGGCGTCGGGGATGCCCTCCCGGACAGCTGCGCGCTTTACACCCGCCGCCAGATTCGCTACAATCCGGCCAGACAAAGCGCGACAATAGAAAGCGATTGTGTTCATGGCTATCCGTGAAGTGATCACCCCGCAGAACCTAATCCTGCGCAAGAAGGCGCTCAAAGTGCGCGACTTCGGCGATCCCAAGCTGCAGCGGCTCATTGACGATATGGTGGAGACAATGCTGGCCGTCCCCGGCGTGGGCCTGGCCGCGCCCCAGGTGTCCGTCAGCCAGCGAGTGATCGTCGTGCACCTGCCCGACGACGAGGAATCCAGAGAGGAATACGGGGAAGGTACGGGCGTGCTCTACATCGTGATCAACCCGGAGATCGCGCGCGCCTCGCGCGAGATGGTGGACGGGGTGGAAGCGTGCCTGTCCATCCCCGGCTACTACGGCACCGTCAACCGTCACGTGGCCGTGACCGTGCGCGGCCAGGATCGCACGGGCAAGGAAGTGCGCATCAAGGCGCGGGACTGGCTGGCGCGCGTCTTCCAGCACGAGATCGATCACCTGGACGGCGTGCTGTTCATTGACCGCGCCAGCAACATCTGGCGGGCGCGCGGCCACCAGTTCAGCGCGGACCAGCCCGATCCCCTGGCAGGCATCATTGAGGGAGCCGAAGAGGGCGAATGGTGATCGCCGCCCTCCTCTGTTCCCGTTAACACAGCGTACTCCGCTCTCCCCTCATTCGCGAACTTCCTTCACTCTCTCCCCGCTGCGCGAGAGATAACGTTACGCGGCATCTGCAGGTCACGCCTGGCCCGCCGGAGGAGAGGTGCGCCGGGCGCAACGTGGTCGGGAGAAGTCTTTCGCCCGTGGGGGGCACCCCGCCCACTCCGCTCCTATGGCTGCTCCCATCCCCGCGTGATAGCGCCTATGCTGACGATTTTGCAGCGTAAAGCGCAACTGAAAAATTCGTGAAAAGTGTGCAGAGCGGCTCAACGCTTCGTTGACTTCCCCTTCATGTTATGCCATAGTAAAAATGTCCTATGGACCTCGCAGATTCTTCACGAGCCAGCCCGCCGACGCCATCCCCTGCCAGAGGGCTGGCCTGGGTTACAGGCGCTGGAAACGCTCCAGCCAGAAAAGGTGAGAGAGCCAATGTCCCATCACACAGCACACGGGCAGCCCCATCGGCCAGGTCTGTGGGTAGTCGTAATGCTGCTGGCGCTGGGATTGGCTGCCTGTGGCGGCGATGATGGCAGCGCCCAGGAGCGGTTCAAGGTAGGCATCCTCAATCCGATCGAACTCTTTGCCCCGTCCGTTGAGGGATTCAAAGAGGGCATGGCCGCGCTGGGCTATGTCGAGGGGCAGAACATCACCTACGAATACGCTGGGCCAGTCGGCACCTTCGGCGAGGAGCTGACAACCTACGCCCAAACCCTGGTCGAGCGCGACGTAGACCTGATCTTCGCCATCACCACGCCGGGGGCGCTGGCCGCCCAGTCCGTCACCAAAACCGTCCCGATCATCTTCACGCTGGTCACCGACCCGGTCGGCGCGGGCTTCGTGGCGAGCTGGCCGCAGCCCGGCGGCAACATGACCGGCGTCTCCGACGCCAACCCGGACTCGCGCCGCCTGCAGATTCTCAAACAGGTGTTGCCCGACATGCAGCGCGTGTACCTGCCGCTGGACACAGACATCCAGGCGGTGCAGTCAGCGCTGGAAGACGTGCGCACCGTGGCCGACCCGCTTGGCCTGGAGCTGGTGCTGCGCGAAGTCCACACGCCGGACGAAGTGCGCCAGGCCATTGCCGAGATCCCCGAAGACGTGGATGTGATCGTCATCCTGCCCGACGTGACGACTAACGATTTCGCCGTTGAGTTCGCCGCCGCTGCTATGGCGCGGCGCGTGCCCTTCTCCACGCCCAGCATCCCGGAGACGGACAACGTGCTGCTCAGTTACGGCGTTGAGTTCTATCCGGCAGGCGAGCAGGTGGCGCGGCTGGCGGCGCAGGTGCTGCGCGGGACCAGCCCCGGCGATCTGCCCGTTGAATCGCTCGATTTCGCGCTGATGATCAATCTGGAGACGGCGGCGGCGCTAGGCATTGAAGTGCCCACCGCCGTGCTCAGCCAGGCCGACACGATCCTCCGCCCGGCGACGCAGTGATGCCTGGCGGCGCGGGGGAGCGCGAGACGCTGCCAGCGGCCCGGCCCGTAACTGGAGAAGGGGTATGTTCAAGAGCCTACGTGGACGACTGACCCTGATCATGATCACGCTGGCCGTGGTACCGACGCTGATCGCGGGCGGCGTGGCCACTGTGCGCAGCTTCAACGCGCAGCGCGAGCAGTCACAGGACTTGCAGGCCGAGGTCGCCCGGCGCGTGGCGGGCGAAGTAGACCAGTTCCTGACTGAGCGCATCCGCTCGCTGGAGCTGGCGGCACAGGTCGGCGGGCTGCTCGGCCTGCCCCCTGAAAGGCAGTCGGCGGTGCTGGCGGACCTGCTGGCTTATGACCGTGTCTTCGCCGAGCTGATCCTGCTCAACCCAGACGGGCAGGAGACGGTGCGCCTGGCCCAGCGCGCGGTCGTCTCTCCCGCCGATCTCGCCAACCGCGCCAGCGAGGATGTCTTCCGCGTGCCGGCGACGCAGCAAACGGCCTACTACGGCCCGGTGACTATCGAGGCGGCGACCGGCGAGCCGTTGATGGAGATGTCCTTGCCGCTGGTAGACCTGCGCTCCGGCCAGGTGGGGGCGGTGCTCGCCGCCACCGTCCGGCTCAAGCCGGTCTGGAACCTGATCGCCGATCTGCCCGTTGTCAGGGGCCAGGATGTCTATATGGTGGACGCACAGAGCCGCGTGGTGGCCCACCGCAACCCCTCCATTGTGCTGCGCGGCACCGAGTTCGCCGTGCCGGACGGCTTTGGCGAGACCACCGGCTTGAACGGCGGCGAGGTGGTGCTGGCCTACGAGCGCGTGCAGTTAGGGGATCAGGCGCTCACGGTGGTGGCCGAGCTTCCTACCTCCGAAGCGTACCGGCCCGCCTATGACGTATTGAGCACCACCATCATCGCGCTGGTCGCAACAGTGCTGGGTGTGGCCGCGATCAGCTTGCTGGCCGCGGCGCGCGTCACGCGCCCGCTGGCGGCCCTGGCTGGCGCGGCGCGCGCGCTGGGCACTGGCAACCTGGCGGCGCGCGCCCCAGAGGCCGGCGGCGTGGAGATCGGCACGGTGGCTCGCGCGCTGAACGACATGGCCGGGCAGCTTGGCGCGCTGGTCGGCGCGCTGGAAGACCGCGTAGAGGCTCGCACCCACGACTTGCGCGTGGCGGCGCGCGTGGCGCAACAGGCGGCGGCCATTCTCGACCCGGACGAGCTGCTGCCGCAGATTGTCGAGCTGACCAAAGAGAGCTTCGACCTCTATCACGCGCATGTTTATCTGCTCAACGAGGAAGGCGATATGCTGCTGCTGACGGCAGGCGCTGGCGAGCCTGGGCGGGCGATGCTCGCGCGCGGGCACCGCATTCCCCTGCACGCGCGCAGCCTGGTGGCCCGCGCTGCCCGCGAAAGCCAGCCGGTGATCGTGGCCGACACGGCGCAGGACCCCAACTTCCTGCCCAACCCGTTGCTGCCCGGCACGCGCTCCGAGGCAGCTTTCCCGCTGTTGGCAGGCGCGCGCGTGCTGGGCGTGCTCGACGTGCAGGCGGACATTGAAGATCGCTTCGGGCCGGACCTGCTGGACGTGTTCATGACTCTGGCCAGCCAGATCGCTGTCGCGCTGGAGAATGCTCGCCTGTTCCGCGACGTGGAGCGGGTCACCCGCCACGAGCAGACGCTCAACGTCATCGCCGAGCAGATTCAGCGCGCCACCAACCTCGACGAGCTGATCCATACGACGGCGCGCGAGCTGGGCAAGGCGCTGCGCGTGCCACATACGGCCATTGAGTTGAAGCTGGCCCCGGACGACGCCGACGGGCGCGCCGGGCCATCAGAGGAGTCTGCTCCGGCCCGGTGATGGCCGGTCAGCCGGGCGTGTGGGCGCCCGGCATGGGGAGGGGAAACCATGTCAGTCCGTTTGCTTCGCCGTGTGGGGTTGTTTCTGCTGATCGCCTTGCTGGTCGCTGCGCTGGCCGCCTGCGGGGATGATGACAAGAAGAGCGACAACAAGCCGTCTGGCGGAGCGCAGCAGCCCGCCGGCCTGGCCCAGACCAGCATCCAGTTTTCATGGGTGCACAACGTGGAGTTCATCGGCTTCTACGCCGCCGAGCAGCAGGGCTACTACCGTGACGCTGGCTTGCAGGTGCGCCTGGGCGGCGGCGGCTTCGACGAGAGCGGGGCGTTCATTGACCCGGTGCAGGCGGTGCTGGACGGCAAGGCCGACTTCGGCGTGACCGGCGCGCACGTGCTGCTGGCGCAGCGCGCCGAGGGCGCGCCCATCGTCGCTATTGGCACGATCTACCAGCGCAGCCCGGTGGTGCTGATCGCCCTGTCCGAGAGCGGCATCGCCCGGCCCCAGGACCTGGTCGGACGCCGCGTCTCCACCCAGCCCACCAACGCCACCGTTGGGCTGGCCTACGAAGCGCTGCTGGCTGCGCAGGACATTGACCGGGCGCAGATTCAGGAGACGATGCGCACCGATTTCACCAGCAACCCCCTGTTCACCGGCGAGGCGGAGGTGCTGGCTGGTTTCGTGACGACCGAGGGCGTGCAGGTGCGCCAGCGCGACCCCAAAGCGAATTTCATCATGGTCAGCGACTACGGCATTGACATCTACAGCAGCGTCATCTTCACCACCGAAGACCTGATCGCCAGCAAGCCCGACCTGGTGCGCGCCTTCTTGCAGGCGACAATGAAGGGCACGCAGTGGGCCGTCGAGCAGCCCGACCAGGCAGTGGAGGACTTCCTGAAGTCCACCTACGGCCAGCCCTACGCCGCAGAGCGCGAGGTTCACCTGCTGGGGATGCAGTCCTCCATCCCGCTGCTGGTGCCCGCCGGCGGGCAGCCGGGCGTGATGGATGCGGACAACTGGACGTTCACCCACCAAACGCTGCTCGACCTGGGCCTGCTGACTGCGCCGCTGGATGTGGAGGCGGCCTATACGCTCGATTTTCTGGGCGCTGAGGCGTGATGCGCAACAGGCCGCGCCACAGCGAGCGGGCCATCGTAACAGGGGCATGAACCTATGACTGGACACGCACACACCATCTCATCCCCCGGCGCAGCGGCGGGTTCCCGGCTGCCGTTCTGGTGGCAGATTCGCTGGAACCTGGCGTTCACCTTTGTGCTGCTGGTCGTCATCCCGGCGGCGATCATCGGGGTGATCACGTCGTCCCGGGTGAACACGATGGCCCGCGACCAGGCGATCAGCCAGCTTGAGTCAGTGGCCGAGCTGAAAAGCCAGGAGATCACGCGCTGGCTGACGGACAGCCAGTCGCTGCTTTCGGTGCTGATGTCCGACGAGCTGAGTCACAGCCGTTTTCTGCTGCTGGCCAGCCTGGATATTGACCGAGCCGGGTCGTTGCAGCGCACCTTCGCCGAAATCTTCCGCAACACTGTGGCCGTCCATCCCGCCTTCAGCGAGTTCTTCTTCTATGACGAGACGGGCCTGATTCTCACTTCGTCCAATCCGGTGCAGGTCGGCAAGATCGTCACGCGCCAGCCGTACTTCGCCGAGAGCATCAAGGTGCCTTACACCCAGCCGCCCTACTACGAGCCGGGCAACGACCAACTGACCATGATCCTCACGCGCCCGCTGGTGAATAAAGGCGAGACGGTTGGCGTGCTGGCCGGGCGGCTCAACATCACCACCCTGGGCGTGGTGATGGGCGAGCGCGCTGGTCTGGGCGAAAGCGGCGAAACCTACCTGGTCAGCGCCGAAGCCAACTACCTGCTCACGCCGAGCCGCTTCCCCGGCTACCCGCTGGCCCGCGCCTACCGCAGCGAGGGCATCGAGCGCGGCCTGGCGGGCGATGAAGGCGTGGCGACCTATGTGAACTATCGTGACCGGAAGGTCTTCGGCGTGTATCGCTGGGTGCCGGAGCTGCAGTCGGCCATGCTCGCCGAAGTGGAGGAGGCCGAGGCGCTGTCCGCCTTCCGCGAGACGCAGGTATTCCTGATGGCGCTCGTGGCAGTGCTGGCCGTCGTCGCGGCGGGCCTGGGCGTGCTGCTGGCGGCGCGCTTCTCCGGCCCGATCACGGTGCTGGCGGGGGCGGCGGCGCGCATCGCCGGCGGCGACCTGGGCCAGCGCGTGGCGCTGCGCGCCCGCAACGAGCTGGGCATCCTGGCCGGCGCCTTCAACGACATGGCCGCGCAGCTTCAAGACCTGGTCGAGTCGCTGGAGCAGCGCGTGGCCGACCGCACGCGCAACCTCTTCCAGACGCTGCAAGTGGGCCAGCTCGCCACCGGCCTGATCCAGTCGGAGGGCCTGATCCCCAGTGTGGTGGAGTACATCCGCGAGCAGTTCGACCTGTACTACGTGCAGGTGTACCTGATTGACGACGTGGGGCGTCACGCGGTGCTCGAAGCGGGCACCGGCGAAGTGGGCCGGGCGCTGCTGGCGCGCCGTCACCGCCTGGACCTGAGCGCGACGGCCATCGTCACCCGCGCCGCCCGCACACGGCGGCCCGTGCTGGTGCAGGATACGGAAGTCAGCGATGTGCACCTGCCCAACCCCCTGCTGCCCGGCACGCGCTCCGAAGTCGCCATCCCGCTCGTCGCTGGCGATGACGTGATCGGCGTGCTGGACATGCAGGCAGACCACCCCGGCACCTTCCGCGAGGACAACCTGCCCGTGTTCGAGGCGATGGCCAGCCAGCTCGCTTCGGCGCTGCTGGGCGCGCGCGCCTACGACGAGACGCTCCAGGCAGTGGATCGCGCCGACGCCATCAACCGCCGCCTGATCAGCGCCGCCTGGGAAGGCTACCTGGGCCGCCTGTCGGGGGGCGGGCGCGTCGGCGTGCACTACGACTTGCAGCGCGTGCGCCCGCTGGATAGAGACCCGCTGGAGGCCGATCTGCCCGACAACGGGCACGACCGCGTGCTCGTCCAGCCGGTCAAGCTGCGCGACCAGACCATCGGGCGCATCGTCATCGGCGAGGAGAAAGAGCGCGACTGGACACCCGAAGAGCAGCGCCTGATCGAAGATGTGGCCGCGCGCCTGGCCTCGGCGCTGGAGCAGTACCGCGCCTTTGACGAGAGCGAGCGCCGCGCCAGCGATCTGGAGACGGTGGCCGAAGTGAGCGCCACTGCCTCGACTTCGCTCGACCCCGATTCCCTGCTGCGCACGGTCGCTAACCTGACCAAAGAGCACTTCGGGCTGTATCACGCACACATCTATCTGCTCGATGAAGTGCACGAGGCGCTGGTGCTGGCCGCCGGCGCGGGCACGGTGGGCGATCAGATGGTCGCCGCCGGGCATACCATCCCGCTGCGTGCTGAGCGCAGCCTGGTGGCCCGCGCGGCCCGCGCTCGCACTGGCATTGTCGTCAACGACGTGCAGGAAGCGCCGGACTTTCTGCCCAACCCGCTGCTACCCGACACGCGCTCGGAAATGGCCGTGCCGCTGATCGCCGGCGACGCGCTGATCGGCGTCATGGACGTGCAGTCCGAGCGTGTGGGGCGCTTCGGCGAGGAGGACGTGGCCATTCACTCCACCCTGGCCGCGCAGATCGCCGTGTCGGTGCAGAACGCGCGGCTGTACGCCGAGCAGGTGGACGTGGCCGACCAGTTGCGCGAAGTGGACCGTCTCAAAGGCGAGTTTCTGGCCAGCATGAGCCACGAGCTGCGCACGCCGCTCAACTCGATCATTGGCTATGCGGAAGTGCTGCTCGATGGCATTGACGGCCCGCTGACCGGCGAGATGGAAGAAGACGTGGCCGCCATTCACGAGAGCGGGCGGCACCTGCTCAACCTGGTTAATGACATCCTCGACCTGGCCAAGATCGAGGCCGGGCAGATGGACCTGGCCCTGGAGCGTATCCGGTTGCACGATCTGGTCGAGGAAATGGCCGCCGCGTCGCGCGTGCTGCTCAAGGGCAAGCCGGTGGAGCTGATCGTGGACGTGCCGGAAGACCTGCCCGACGTGCAGGCCGACCTGGTGCGCCTGCGCCAGATCGTCGGCAACCTGCTGGCCAATGCCGCCAAGTTCACCGACGAGGGGTCAATCGTCCTGCGCGCCGACATCTACGAGCGCGATCCGCGCTGGCTGCTCGTCTCCTGCGCAGACTCCGGCATCGGCATCGCCTCGGAGAAGCTACAGGTGATCTTCGACCGCTTCCGCCAGGTAGACCAGTCGTACTCGCGGCGCGCGGGCGGCACGGGGCTGGGCCTGTCCATCACGCGCCAGCTTGTCCAGATGCATGGCGGCGTGCTATGGGTAGAATCCACACCAGGGGCCGGTTCGACGTTCTACTTCACGATACCCATCGCCGCGCCCGACAAGGATTGAGAGGAATCGTATGCCTTCGCTGCTGAACGCGGTGATGTGCCTGGACTGTGGTCAGCGCATGGCGCCAGACCCGCTGCCCGCCGTGTGCGACCGCTGCGGATCGGCCTGGCTCGACGCGCAATACGATTACGAGCGCGCGGCGGCGGTGTGGCATGGCAGCCTGAACGCCCGTCCCACCTCGCTGTGGCGCTATGGCGAGCTGCTGCCCATCGCGCCGTACGGCGCGATCTCGATGAGCGAGGGATGGTCTCCGCTCATTCCGGCTATCGGGCTGGGCCGCGAGCTGGGTCACGCCGGTCTGTTCGTCAAGGACGAGCGGCGGCTGCCCACCGCCAGCTTCAAGGACCGGCAGGCGGCGCTGACCATCACGCACCTGGCCCAGCAGGGCATTGACGAGTGCGTGATCGCCTCGACGGGCAACAAGGCGGCGGCTTATGCAGCCTTCTGCGCGCGGGCGGGCATCCGTCTGTGGGTTTTCCTGACCAGCAGCGTGCCCGCCGAAAAGCTGCGCGAGCTGGCCCTCTACGGCGCAGAAGTGGTCAAGATCGCTGGCTCTTACGACCAGGCCAAGCAGATCGCGCAGGACTTCGCCGCCCGGCGCGACCTGTATTACGACCCCGGCGCAAGCTCGCTGCTGGGCCGCGAGTCGTTCAAGACCATCGCTTACGAGATCGCCGAGCAGCTTGCGCGCATGGTGCCCAGCAACACCCCCTGGCACGCGCCCGATTGGTACGTCCAGGCGGTCAGCGGGGGGATCGGCCCGCTCGGCGTGTGGAAGGGCTTCGTCGAGCTGTGGCAGATGGGGCTGATTGACCGGCTGCCCCGCCTGGCGCTGGTGCAGTCGGCGGGTTGCGCGCCGATGGTGGCGGCGTGGGAGGCCGGGCACGAAATGGCCGAGCCGGTCAGCCCGCAGACGCGCATCTCCGTGCTGGCGACGGGCGACCCTGGGCGCGCCTACCCGCTGCTGCGCCAGGCGTGCCAGGAGACCGGCGGGACGATGATCGCCGCTGGCGATGGCGAGGCGTTCCGCGCCATGCGCCGCCTGGCCCGCGTCGAGGGGATCAGCATGGAGCCGGCGGCGGCGGTGGCCTTCGCCGGACTGGAGCACCTGATCGCGGGCGGGGTGATCGACCCCACCGCGACGGTGATCGTCAACTGCTCCGGCCACACCTTCCCGGCGGAGAAACACATCCTCGAAGACCAGTTTGTGCTCGATCTGGAATTCGCCGAGACAGAGCCGGGGCCAGGGCGCGTGCAGATGGCCGAAGGGCTGGGCACAGCCTTCGAGCGCCTCGACGAGCAGGTGACGACCATCGTCGTCATAGACGACAACCCGCAGGACAGCCGCCTGATCCGCCGCCTGCTGCAAGCGCACAAGAGCTATCGCGTGTTTGAGGTCAACGACCCGCGCGACGGCCTGGACATCGTGCGCCAGCGGCGGCCCGACCTGGTGGTGCTCGACCTGATGATGCCCGACCTGGACGGCTTCACCCTGCTGACGATGCTGAAGAACGACCCGGATGTGGCCCAGATACCGGTCGTGGTCGTCTCGGCCAAGACGCTGACCCCCGCCGACCGCGCGCGGCTGGAAGGGGTCGCCGAGTCGCTGTGGCAGAAGGGCAGCTTCAACACGCGCGACCTGGTCGAGCATGTGATCGGCGCGCTCGGCGGCAGCCTGGGCGAAACCCCGCCGGAGCTAACCCTGGCCAGCGAGGGACAGGTGGCGGCTGCTTCTAAAGAGAGCATCGCCCCAGAGCCACCGCCGCTGCGCGAGATCGTGGTCATTGACGACGAGCGCCACGACGCCCGCCTGATCCGCCGCCTGCTCGAAGCGACGGGACGCTACCGCGTGAGCGAGGCGTATGACGGCGAGTCTGGCTGGCTGGCCATCCTGCGCCAGCAGCCCGCGCTGGTCGTCACCGACCTGATGCTGCCGGACATCAGCGGTGAGGCGTTGCTGGAGCGGCTGCGCGCCGACGCCAGGACGCGCGACATCCCGGTGGTTGTGCTGACGGCGAAGGATCTGCGCCATGACGAGCGCGAGCGGCTGCTCGGCCAGATAATCTCGCTGTTTCAGAAGGCAACCCTGGATCGCCAGGCGCTGATTGCTTCGGTAGACGAAACGCTCGGCGAACGATGAGGACGCGCGAGCAGGGCAGTGGCCAGGATCATCCTGGAGGGTGGGGCGTGGAGCGTGCTATGGCATACCGCATTCTGTACGTCGAGGACAATTTCCAGAACAAGCGCCTGGTGCGCAAGATGCTGCAGGCGCGCGGCTTCGAGGTGCTGGAAGCGGACGACGGGCTGACCGGCGTCGAGGTGGCGACCAAAGAGCTGCCCGACCTGATCCTGATGGACATCAGCCTGCCGGGGATTGATGGCGTGGAAGCCACGAGCCGCCTGAAGGCGCGCCCCGACACAGGGCCAATCCCGATCATCGCCCTGACGGCCAATGCCATGCGCGGCGACCGCGAGCGCTTTCTGGCGGCGGGTTGCGACGATTACCTGTCCAAGCCGATCAGCACTGCCGAGCTGCTGGAGAAGCTGCAACGGCATCTGCGCGACGGGAAGGGCTGAGCGGCGGGAAGGGCGGATTGCGGATTGCGAAATCACGAACATCAGGGCGGAAATAGGCGCGGTTTGGCCTGATTGATCCCTATCCCTCTCGGTCCCTTCTCCGCACGCGGCTAATCATTATTCACATCCTGGATCGTGCCTGCCCCGTCATCTCCGGCCCTTCTACCACGGGAGATACTGTTGGCGAAATGTTCCGTAGGGGCATATAGCCATACGCCTCTACGGGGCCGCAGCAGAGCAGCACCCCTGTGAGAGGCGGCAGAGGGAAGGGTCTTCTGCCGCAGCAGACTTCGGAAGTCTCATCGCCGAGCGCCGCGCACCCCCCACCCTGCTTCACGGCCCAGTGCGTTATAATCCGCGTGCCATCGCCCGCCCAGCCGAGGATCGCCATGCGCTCACCGCGTTCCCTCTCTGTCGCCTACCTGTTTCGCCCCGCCCCGGCCCGCTGGATCGTCTGCGGGCTGGCTGCGCTGGCCCTGGCCGGGCTGTACGCTGCCACGCTGCAAACGCACATCAGCGGCAGCTTTGGCGAGACCAGCGCGCGCAACATCCTCTACAACGAGTATATCAAGGACGTGGCCGAGATTCAGGTGGCGCTCAACATCTGGGGGACGATCCATCACACCGGCTACCCGCTGTTCGCCATCCTGGGCAACCTGTTCACCCTGCCGTTGCGCGCGCTGGGCGTCGAGCCTGCCGCCGCCGCCAGCCTGTATGCGGCGGCCTGGGGCGCGGTGCTGCTGGGCGGGTTCGCGCTGCTCGTCTGGCGGCTGACGGGGCGAGCGACCCTGGCGGCGGTCAGCGCCGCGCTGCTGGGCACGGCCCGCTCGATCTGGCTGCACCACGTCATCGCCGAAGTGTACAGCATGAGCCTGGCGATCACCGTCCTGCTGCTGCTGGTTGCGCTGTGGCCCGCGCCCTGGGCTGGCGCGTGGAGCGCCCGGCGGCGGCTGCTGTGGCTGGCCCTGCTGGGCGGGATCGGTGTGGCCCATCACCGGGCGGTGGCCTTCGTCGCGCCAGGGCTGTTCCTGGCCATCGGCCCGGCGCTGTGGCGCGAGCGCCCACCCTGGCGGCGCACGGCGCTGCAGGCCGTCGGGCTGGCCGCGCTGGGCTTTCTGCCGTACCTCTACCTGCCCCTGCGCGCTCGGCAAGACGGCAGTTGGGTCTATGGCGAGCCGGGCACGCTGCGCGGCCTGTGGGTCGAGTTCAGCGGGAAGGAAGCCGACCGCCTGGTGAAGCTGCCCGCCGACGTCTCCGGGCTGGCCGACAACCTGGCCAGCGTGTGGCGCATCCTGCTTCACGAGCTGTCGCTGCCGGGCCTGCTGATTGGGCTGGCCTGCCTGCTGCTGGCGATCACTGTTGCGCCACAGCGCCGCGCCGCGCGGGTGGTCGCCCTCAGCGCCGCCGGCCCGACGCTGTTCGCCGTGTTCTTCCACACAGCAGTGCTGCCCCAGGCCGTGCTGATGCCGACCACCCTGGCCCTGGTCTTCGCCGTCGTCGTTGCCGCCGACGGGCTGATCGCGCGGCGACCGCGCGCCGCCGTGCTCGCGCCGCTGGCGTTGGCGCTGTGGGCGGCGGGGCTGGCCGGCTGGCACTTCGGCACCATCCGCGATCTGACCGGCGAGCGCAGCGGCCTGGAAGTGATCGCCCGGCTGGAGCGGTTGCCGCGCGACGGAAAACCGGCGCTGCTGTTCCCCTGGGGGCCACGCTACGCGGCGGCGTCCTACGCGCGGCTGGTCACTGGCGAGTACGCCGACCTGCGGGTAGTGGATCACAAGGCGGATTATCGGGCGCTGCTGGCCGAGGGCTACCAGCTTTATAGCGAGCCGGAGACCTTCTACACCCATCCGCCCCCCTGGCCGAGCGCCTACGGCGCACCCTCGGACTGGTGGCCCGAACACCTGGACGCGCTCAGCCTGACCTCAGCAGCGCCCGGCTACGCGCGCCTGCTGACCGCCCCCGACCTGGCTGCGCCCGGCGAGTCGCCCGGCGAGCCGCTCGTCTACGGCATCACGCGGCGGGCGGCCTGGCTGACTTGCGACGCGGCGCATCTCTACCTGCACGTCATCTGGAGCGCCGAGCGACAGCCAGAGGGCGACCCCAGCATCTTCGTCCACCTGACCGGCGACGCGCCCGCGCCGAACCCGCCGGACGCCGACGCGCGCCATCCCGTCTACGGGCTGTACCCGTTCGCGCAGATGGCGCCCCGCCAGCTCGTGCGCGACGACTTCACGCTGCCGCGCCTGCCGGACATGACGCAGGTGCGCTTCGGGCTGTACGAGCAGACGGATGCGGGCTTCAGCAACTATGGGGAGACTGTGCTGCCGATCAGCGGGTGCCAGCCGGTCGCCTGGGCGCGCCCGTGACGAAAGGCAGGCCGCGCTCCCCTTCGCCCGCAGCGCGGGAGAAGGGGGCGGGGGTTGAGGGAGAAAAGCGCATAACGCGCCAGACTTCCGAAGTTCGCGAAAACTTCGGAAGTCCGATCTGTGAGCGCGGCTTGGAGACCGTTTGCGAAGCCTTGGCTTGGCGGGTTTACCTCATCCCTAAATCCCCTCTCCACACGCGGAGAGGGGACTTGCTTTCTCTGGCAGGGGTGGGGGTTGAGGGGGAAAAGCGCATAACGCGCCAGACTTCCGAAGTTCGCGAAAACTTCGGAAGTCTGATCTGTGAGCGCGGCTGCTCCCTCACAGCACGCTGCTGATGCGCTGGCGCACGTCCTCGGCGAAACGCTCGATGAAGCTCAGCGTGTAGGCCACGATATCCAGCGTCGGGTCGGCGATCAGCGGCATCAGGTTCATGGCGAACGTCGTGCCGGTCGTCGCGTCGCCCTCGTGCGAGGCGTAGTAGGTGGCGTGCGCGCGGCGGCGGCCCATCGTCGCCAGGTCGTAGCGTTTGCCGCCGCTGATCTGCGAATCGAAGATGCCGACCAGCGCGGCCTGCAGATTCTCCTGCGCCGACAGGTCGAAGGCGACCTTGTCCGCGTCGAGCAGCCAGTCGAGGTCGCGCCATACTTCGCAGCCGTAGACCTTCTGCGGGCGCTCTGCGGCGGGCAGGCGGCGCAAGGCGGCGATCACCTTGGTGACCACACCGATATGCGTGGTGTGTTTGTCGGCCAGGTTGTGCGTGTAGACGACCTGGGGCCGCGTCGCGCGCAGCAGGGCGAACAGGTCGTCCACCGGGTCGCTGTTGGCCCCGTCTTTGATGGCGCTGCTGGGATAGTTCAGGAAGACGTGCGCGGCGTACTCCCCGACGAAGGCGGCCTTCTTCTGCTCGCGGATGCGCACCAGGCGCATCTGCTCGTCGGTGTAGTCGGCGTACAGCCCTGTGCGCGATGAGCCGGCCCCGTCGGTGACGGTGACGCCGGTCAGCCAGCGGTCGTCGCGCTGGTAGCATTGCAGAACGCCGTCCATGGCCATGATCTCGATGTCGTCCTGGTGGGCGGCGATGGCCAGGTGCGTGGTGCGGGCCAAGGCTCCCTCAACGGGCAGCCCGTCGGGGATGAAAACCTGTGCGCTTGCGAGCTTGAACTGCATGGGTAACTCTCCCTGAAAAAAGCGATCAGCGGTCAGCGGTCAGCGGTCAGCTAGCAGCGGTCAGCCGGGCCGTGCGCCCATGCCCCTGGACCGGCCCCTGACAACCGATCACTGATCACCGACAACCAAAAACCAACCAGCCACCTACCCCAACTCCGGCAGACTCGCCGCCGCGATGGACTGCCCGACGCGGCGGCTCTTTTCGTCCGGCAGCTGGATATGCAGCCGCCCGGCCAGGTCGGGGAATTCGCCGCGCAGCACTTCGTTGGCCGTGTCGAGGATCAGCGTGCCGCCGCGCCCCGACGTGACGCGCCCCAGGATCAGGACGTGCTTGAGCGCATAGAAGTCGGCGTAGTGGGCCAGCGCATAGCCAAGATAGATGCCGATCGTCTGCCAGATTTGAGTCGCGCCCGCGTCCCCCGTCTCCAGCTTCTCCTGCACAGCCTTGAGCCGCTCGGCGTCGGTCACGCCGCTGAGCACTTCGATGCCGGCACGCGGCGCCAGGCGGAAGACCGCCTGCTGCGAGAAGTAGAGCGCGCCCACGCCCCGGTCGCCGGACCATTCGTCGGCGGGCGCGTCGGGCTGGTAGTCCACCGGCGCAAAGGCCAGCTCGTTGAGCCAGTCGGTCAGGCTGCCCGTCGGCGTGACGTAGCCGGCGGCCTCGCTCGACCCCATGGCCACACCCAGGATGCTGTCATCCTCCAGCGACATCGAGCCGGCCAGGGCCGTCACCTCGCCATCGTTGATCACTTCCAGCGGCACGCCGTCCATCGCCTGGCGGATGCGGGCGAACAGGCTGCGCACTTCCCCGTAGCGCTCGGCGGGCACGCCGCGAAACAGCGAGGCGACCATCGGGCGGTTGTCCACATAGACGCCCGCCGAGCTGCCGCCGATGGCGTCCACGCGCGGCAGCTTGGACGCGGCCAGTTGCAGCGCGGCCAGGATGCGCTCGTAATGGTAGGCTGGGTCGCTGTTCTGGCGCGGCTCCCAGACGATCTCCGTGCTGAAGACCGGCTCGCCGTCAATCACCGCCGACACCTTGAGGTCGGACGCGCCCAGGTCGAACCCGATGCGGCAGCCGTCCAGATGGCGACCCAGAGCCTTCTCGCTCTCGTGGGCCGGGGGCACCTCGTCCGCCGCGCAGGGGACGACCGTGAACGGCTGCTGGTAGACCTGCTCGCCCATGAAATGGTAGTCGAAGGCGCGCGGGCCATCCGGCGCGTAGGTGCGGCGCAGGTGCTCGCCGATGGCGCGCGGCCCGCCGGCGTAGACCTTCCAGCCGCCGCGCTGCCACAGCAGGAACTTGACCAGCCGCTCGGCGTAGTGCAGATTGGCCTCGGCGCGCGGGTGCCCTTCCGGGAAGACGGTCGTCTCGAAGCGCGACAGCGTGCCGCCCACGCGCTCCAGGCCGAGCACCAGCGGCACGCCGGCCCCCGATGCGGCGACTTCCGCCAGAAAAGCGCGGTTGGCCAGGACTGCCGGGCGAAAGCCGGGATCGAGCGGCGGGACGAAGCGCGGAGCAATGAGCGTGAGTGCGTGGGTCATGACGAGGTTCTCCAAAACAGGTTGTTATGGGTTACTGGTTATTGGTTGTCCGCGATCGGGCGGCTGCCAGCTTTGGGCCACCGGCCAGGAGATCGGGCGAACTAAGCACATAGTATAACGCGATGTATCGGAATGGGAGATGAAAGGGCGGCGTCACGTCTGCGGGGGAGTTGCGCAGCGCGACAGAAAAGCGACGACGGAGGATGCGCTCGGCTTCGCTCGCCCGTCAGCGCAGCCGCCAGCGCGCTCCCCTGACCTCTACCCACACTGCACGCGGCGCTCCCTCTGCCACCAGGATCAACGGCGAGCCTTCAACCACCACTGCGCCGTCTGCGTCGGGCCGCGCGCCGGGCGCTTCCAGCACGTACCAGCGCCCTTCAACGCCCGGCACGCGGCGGGCTGTTTGCTCGTGTTCCGTCCCGAACACGCCCACTCGTGTAGCGAACGCATCATCGTCCCGCGCCGCCACGTGGAAGCGCACCGGGTCGCTTTCGCGCGCCCACATCACGTACACGGTGCGTCCGGGCTGCTCCAGCGCGACCAGTGAGGAGCGATCGCTGTAGCGCCACTGGGCGCGCAGCGTCCCCTCGAAAGCGCGGATGACGGTGCGATAGGCCGTAAAGGCGGGGCGGCGCGTGCCATCCCAGCGCACCAATCCCCACGGCTCGGTCACGCCCGGCACGAAGTGATCGTCGTACAGCCTGTACACGGCAAAACGCTCGACTCCCGCCGCCAGGCTGAGCGCCGCCGCCTGCACCAGGTAGTCGGCCTGCTGTTGCAGGGTCACGGAGAAAGCTGGGTGGGGCGGCGTCGCTGCGCGCGGGTCGTGCGAGGGGCGGGCGTTCGTCTCCGCCACCCAGATGGGCTTGCCCTGCAGGTTGTAGTGCCACAGCAGGCCCTCCGTCTCGACGATCACGTTCCACACGTTGATCGTGCTGAAGTAGGTGTGCACCATCAGCACGTCGAAGAAGAAGCCGTGCTCGCGGGCTTCGGGGTCCTGGGCCGCCACGTCCAGCAGCCGCTTCAGGTAGGGCGCGCGCCCGGCGGCCTTGTCAGTCCACCAGGCCATCCCCGCCAGGTGGATCACCGCGTCCGGGTTAACCGACCGGGCCGCCAGGTAGGCCACCTTGAGCATCTGGTAATAGTCCTCAACCTCGCCATCGAACTCGTACCAGCCCAGCTCGCCAGGGCGGATGTCCGGCTCGTTGTAGATGATCCAGCGCCGGATGCCCCACGTTTCGCCGTAGTAGGCCACCGCCTGGCGCACAAACGCCGCCCAGTAGTTGCCCGGATCGTCAACCGGCAGGTCGAGGCCGAAGGGCGGCGCGCCCAGCTCGCGGATCGCCGAAGCCCAGCGCGGCGTGTTCTTGAGCAGCCCCACCACTTCCCGCCCGCTCTCCTGCGCCGCGCGCAGCCACTCGTCGGGGATCACCTCGGTGCGGAACTCGTCGGGGCTGTTGGGCTGGAACTGCGCCCACTCGAAGATGATGCGCTCCCAGCCCACGCCGAGCGCGTGCGCGTCGTCCGGGCGGTAGTACGCCTCCACCACGCCGAAGCGCGACGGCTCGACGTGCGCAGCCTGGGGGGCCGGGCCGCCCGCCAACGCCGTCCAGGCGGGGATCGCCAGCAGCGCCACGATCAGCGTGGCGAGCATGTGGCGACGAAATCCAGGATGGGGAAAAGGCGACATGGCCGCTCCGTTGAGTTGCCCTGGGAACGCTGTGCTCTCATGCCGCGCGCTGAGCCGGGACCGCCCCGCCAGCACGAGATCGTGGGGGGCGCATCCCGCTTCGCGTGGCCGGTCCTTCACAGCAGCCACTCAGCGCCGGTAGAGCATGGGGTCAAAGGCGTCGCGCAGCCCATCGCCGACGAAGTTGAAGGCCAGCACGATGATGCTGATCAGCACGCCGGGCACCGTCCACATCCACCAGGCGGTCAGCATCCAGGCTTTGGCGTCTTCCAGCATATTGCCCAGGCTGGCATCCGGGGGCGGCACGCCCAGGCCGATGTAGCTCAGCGCCGACTCGCTGAGGATGGCCGACGGCACCACCAGCGTCGCCGCCACGACGATGGGGGCCAGCGCGTTGGGCAGCAGGTGCGCCAGCACCATCTGGCGCGGAGAGACGCCGATCGCGTGCGCAGCCAGCACGAAGTCGCTCTCTTTGAGCGCCAGGAACTCGGCGCGCACCAGCCGCGCCACGTCCATCCAGCTAAAGAAGCCCAGGATCAGGATGATGTTCCAGATGCTCGGCTCCAGGATGGCATTCAGCGCCAGAAACAGGATGAAACTGGGCACCGAGAGGAAGACATCCACCACGCGCATGGACACGTTGTCCACCAGCCCGCCCGCATAGCCGGCCAGCGCCCCCACCAGGACGCCGACGCCGATGCTGATCAGCATGGCCAGGAAGCCCACTCCCAGCGACACGCGCATCCCATACAGCGCGCGCGAAAAAAGATCGCGGTTGTAGTTGTCCGTGCCGAAGAGGTGCTCGGCGCTGGGCGGTTGGGGTGTCCCGCGCGGCACCAGCGGGTTGCGCGGATCAATGTCATTGGGATTGTACGGCGCCAGCACATTGGCGAAGATCGCCATCGTCCCCAGCGCGATCAGCAGCACCAGGCTGAACACGGCGAGGTGATGCCGCCGGAAATTGCGCCAGGTGAGCCGCCACAGGCTCTCCTGGCCGGGCTTGCCAGTAAGCTGAACAGTCTGCTCATTCATAGCGGATGCGCGGGTCTGCCCAGTGATAAGCGAGATCGGCCAGGAAGTTGCCCAGGACGATGAAGATGGCGGAGATCATGGTGACGCCCATGATCACCGGGTAGTCGCGGCGCAGGGCCGCGTTCACCGCCAGGCGTCCCATGCCCGGCCACCCGAACACGTACTCGATGATGAACGCTCCTGACACAAGCTGCGGAATGGACAGCCCGCCCAGGGTGATCATGGGCAGCAGGGCGTTGCGCAGGGCGTGCAGGCCCAGCACGCGCCGCTCGCGCGCTCCTTTGGCGCGCGCGGTACGGATATAGTCCTGGGTCAGCACGTTGAGCAGGCTCGATCGCTGGTAGCGCGCCCAGCGGGCGATGGACGCCGCGCTGAGGGCGATCGCCGGCAAGACCAGGTGCTCGGCCACGTCCAGCACGGCGCGCAGCCCGCTATACTGTTCGCGCACGTCGTGCATCCCCGTGGACGGCAGCCAGCGCATCTCTACAGCGAAGAACTGGATGAGGAACAGGGCCACCACAAACCCCGGCACGCTCAGCCCGACAAACGACAGGAAGGTGATCGCATAGTCCAGCAGCGTGTAGCGATACACGGCGGACAGAACGCCGACCGGGATCGAGATGACGATGGTCACCAGCAGCGATACCAGGCCCAGCAGCAACGTGTTGGGCAGCCGTTCGCCGATCTCGGCTGCGACCGGGCGCCGCCCGGAGAGCGAAAACCCCAGGTCGCCCTGGACGGCGTTCACCAGCCAGTGCGCGTACTGCACCGGCAGCGGATCGTCCATCCCCAGCCTGGCGCGCAGCCGCGCCAGGTCTTCTGCGCTGGGCGGCGGCTTGTTCGGGTCAATGTAGACGACCGTCGGATCGCCGGGCGCAAGCCGGATGATCAGGAAAGCCAGAATCGAGATTCCGATCAGCAGCGGAATCATCTGGACAATGCGGCGCAAGAGATAGCGGGTCATGCTGCGACTGCCACCTGCTCAAGATGCGATAACAAGCCGGGGACGATGCTCCGTCCCCGGCAGACTGTGTTGGGCAGAAAGCGGCCCCCTAGTTCTGGTAGAGGCGCTCTGGATGGCGGAAGTTGGTGCCGATCGAGATGTCCAGAATCGCGTCCTCGAGGTTGAAGCGGCTGCTGATCACGGCTGGCTCAGTGTTGCGATAGAGCGGCAGAGTCGGCAGCTCTTCCCACAGGATGGCTTCGATCTGCTCGTAAAGGGCCATGCGTGTGTCGAAGTCGGACTCGATGCGTGCCTGCTCGAAGAGGGCGTTGACCTCTTCGTTGCGATAGTTCGGGATATTGGGGCCGAGCGCGTCGGTCCACATGTAGAAGTTGGCGTAGCTGTTGGGTTCGGGGCCGATGACGCTCCAGCCGGAAGTCATGACCTCGAAGGGCTTATCCACCTTGCGTTCCTGGTAGATTTGCTCGACCATGGTCGAAAGATCGCGCAGCTCAAGCTCTGTCTGCACCCCGATGTCCGTCCAGAAGGCCTGCACGGCCACGGCGAACTTGGAGTAGTCGCGGAAGCCGCCAGCGAACGAGACGATGTGGAGCACCCACGGCTCGCCATTGAGATCGCGGATGCCATCGCCATTGGTATCGCTGATGCCCGCCTCGTCCAGCAGTTGGCCGGCCCGTTCGGGATCGTAGTCATAGCCGCCCTGCTTGTCCTGGCGATAGAAGGGCACCGTGTGGTCGAAGTGCGAGTTGTGCACCACGCCATAGCCCTGGCGCGCGATGTCCACAACCGCCTGGCGGTCAATGGCGATCATCAGCGCCTGGCGCACGCGCACATCCTGGAACTTGGGATTGGCCAGGTTGAAGAACATCTGGAACAGGCTGTCCTGCTCGGCCACAGAGACGGTGAAATCGGGGTTGTTCTCCAGGGCTGCCACCGATGCACCCGGCACACCGGGCAGGAAGTCCACTTCGCCGGTTTGCAGCGCCGCCACCTGCGCCTGTTCATCGGGGATGATGCGGAAGATCAGGCGGTCAATGCACGGGCGGCCCCGGAAGTAGTTCTCGTTCGCTTCCAGGACGATGCTCTCGGCGGTGTTCCATGCGACGACCTTGAACGGGCCAGAGCCGATGGGCGCGCGATTGAAGGGGCCTTCACGCAGGTCCTGCCCCTCAAGAGCGTGCTTGGGCACGATCGGCACGCTGATGTCAGTGAAGAAGGAGGCGTTCGGCGCGTTGAGGGTGGCCACCACCGTGTACTTGTCCGTCGCTTCGAACTGGATCGGCTCACCGCCCTGCATGAAGCGGGGCCGGAACGGCGCAATGTCTTCCTCGGAGGTCTGGATGGTCTGGAAGGTGTAGACCACGTCCTCAGCCGTCAATTCCTGGCCGTCGTGCCACAGCACGCCCTGGTGCAGGTGGAAGGTCCAGGTCAGCCCATCGTCGCTGGTTTCCCAGCTTTCGGCCAGGTCGCCTTTGATCTCGGTGCCCCAGTTCTCGCCGCCCAGCGTCAGGGGATTGAATACGTAAGACAGGACCGACACCGACGCGCCATCGTTGGCGTAGATGCCGTTCAGGCTCACGGGGTCGTCCGTGATGGCGGTGATGAGCGTCCCCCCGGTCGAGGGGCACGCGAAGTCATCAGCCTGCGCAGCGGCGGGCGTCGCCCGCGAGAAAGACAGTGCCCCCGCTGCCGCAGCGACCAGCAGGCTGAGGGTCACCACACCAGCAAACAGTCTGTACCGCATATACGTCCTCCTTGGCGTTAGATGAGCTAGATGTCTCGGGCGGAGTATTGGATGAGCTTCACCACGTCGCAGTGGGATGGACGACAAGTATATATCCACTCAGGCAGCGTTTCAAAAAAAATGTAAGAGGGAAAGCTACGGATGGGTTGCCAGAAGTCAACTGGGGAGTTGTCTCCCTCACCCCAGACCCTTTCTCTACGAAGAGTGAGAGCCTGGCGGATGCGCCGCCCTCCCTCGCCTCTGCGCGGGGGCGTTCGGCGGAGCGGGGGGGGGGGGGCGGCGGCGGCGCCCCCCCCCCGCGGCCGCCCCCCCCCCCCGCCCGCCGCCCCCGCGGGGGGGGCGGGGAACGGGGGGGGGGGCCAGAGGCCACCCCCCCCCCCCCCCTGGGGGGGGGGGGGTGGGGGGTCGGGCACTTCGCAAGCCTGCGCAGGCTTCCGAAGTCCGCTGCAGCACCCGACCCTCTTCCTCGGCCCCTGCGTGCGGCTCGGAAAAGGGATCGGGAGCCAAGAGCGCATAAACTCGCGCTAGCGCGTTACCGTCACTTTGGTCAGGCCGCGCGGGCGGTCTACCTCGTGCCCCTTGACCAGCGCCAGGCGCATAGCGAAGACCTGCCCGTGCACCACCGCCGCGATCGGCGTCAACCATTCGGGCATGTCGGCGGGCAGGCGCATGGCGTGCCGGGCATGGGCGAAGGCCGCTTCTTCGTTGGAGATGACCAGCAGCTCGGCCCCCCGGTCGCGCAGTTGATCGAGCAGATCGAGCAGCGCAGGCAGCGTCTGGCCCGCCGGCGCGATGACGATGACCGGGAAGCCGCGATCAATGACGGCGATGGGGCCGTGCCGGAAGTCCGCCTCGCTGTAGGACTCGCCCGCGATATAGCACAACTCTTTGATCTTGAGGTTGATCTCGAAGGCGGTGGCGTAGTTGTAGCCGCGCCCGATGGTGGCGAAGGCGTCCATGTAGCGGTAGCGCTCGACCCATTGCGGCTCTGCCAGCGGCGAGGCGATGTGCTCGGTGAGCGTCTGCGCCACATAGCCGGGCAGGCGGGCCAGCGCCGCGCGCAGCGCGTCCTCGTCGGCCAGCGCGGTCACCAGCATGGCGATGGCGACGAGCTGGGCCGTGTAGGTCTTGGTCGCGGCGACGCTCAGCTCTGGCCCGGCCAGCAGCGGCAGGTGATAGGCCGCCGTCTGCGCGATGGGCGACTGCGCGTCGTTGGTGATACCGACAGTCAGCGCACCTTGCTCGCGGGCGTCGGCGATCACCTGGCGGATGTCTTCGCCGCGCCCCGACTGCGAGATGCCGATCACCAGGGCGCGGGCCAGGTTGGGGGGAGCCTGGTAGAGCGTGTGCAGCGAGGGCGTGGCCAGCGCGACGGGCAGCCGCGCCTGCGCCCCGAAGAGATACTGGGCATAGCGGGCCGCGTTGTCCGACGTGCCGCGCGCGGCGATGCAGATGAACGCCGGGTCGAACTCGCGGATGGCGGCGGCAATCTGCTGGGCGGTGGCGCTTTCTTCGCTCAGCAGGCGCTGCAGCACGACGGGCTGCTCGGCGATTTCCTGGTCGAGATACATGCGATGCTCCTTTGGATGCGCTTAGCGGTGTTTCGCCCGACTCATGAGTCTTCCTCGCCGGGCGGGGATAGCCTGCTCACGTAGGGGCGCTGCTCTGATGCGCCCAGCCATTTGCCGCTGGACTGCAAGTATACCGCCTTGTGGCGCAGGGGGATCGCCCTTTGGCGCGCCCGCCTGACCTCCCCCTCGGCCCGGCGCGCGTGCCGCGTCTGGGCGAGATTCCACAGGGCGAAGGCAGCAAACGAGAACGCGTAGGTGGCGAAATAGGGAGCCAGCGCGGGCAGCCGGGCCAGGGCGATCCCCAGCCCGCCGAGCGCGTAAGCGGCCAGGGCCAGCTCGCCCAGGGTGATGCGGTCGGCGGGCAGCGCGTAGCGGCTGCGCGCCCAGTCCGCGCCCGCCGCGCTGAACTTGGGCGTGCGCCTGAACTCGCGCGCCGCCCGCGAGCCGGTCAGCGCGTCCAGCACGCCGGCAGTGTTATTGAGCACGATCGCCACGCCGATCATCCCCTGCACGGGCATGAACAGCAGGCGGCGCGGCCAGTCCGGATAGAGGGCGCGCTGGGCCAGGATCACCATCAGCGGCGGGATGACGCCCACCGCACCGAGCGGCCCCAGGTTCGGCAGGCGGGCGAACATCCCCCCGGCGATCAGCGGCGGTGCCAGCAGAAAGGTCAGCAGGATGAGCGGCTGGGCGGCGTACTGGCCCAGGTGCATCAGCCCCATGATCCGCTGCCAGGGCGCGTAGCGTCGCGCACGCAGCAGCGGCAGCGCGTGCCGCAGCAGGTTCTGCGTCATGCCGGTCGCCCAGCGCCGCTGCTGCAACTTGTACGCCTGCACCTGCGGGGTCAGCTCGCCCGGCGCGGCCACGTCTGGCAGGTAGGCGAAGCGCCAGCCGCGCTGCAATGCCCGGTACGACAGATCGAGGTCTTCGGTCAGCGTGGCGGCGGACCAGCCGCCCGCGTCGCGCAGCGCGGACACGCGCCACACGCCGCCCGACCCGTTCATGGACATGGGCAGCTCGCCCCGGCTGCGCGCGATCTGCTCGATGATGAAATGGCCGTCGGTGTTCAGCGCCTGGGCGCGCGTGAGGAGGTTATCTGCCGCGTTGAGATGGCTCCAGCGCGTTTGCACCAGGGCCAAGCGCACATCCGTCGCGAAGTGCGGCATCGCCCGCCGCAGCAGGTCCGGCGACGGGACGAAATCGGCGTCGAAGATGGCGACGAATGGCGTGGTGACCCGCTCCAGCCCATAGGCCAGCGCCCCGGCTTTGTAGCCGGCGCGGGCCGGGCGGCGCAGCAGAGTCATCGGCGGCGCGCCCGGCCCCTGCCAGGCGCTGATGGCCTGGCGCAGCAGGTGCGTCGTCTCGTCGGTCGAGTCGTCAATGATCTGGATGTGCAGCCGGTCGCGCGGGTAATCCAGGCGGGCGCAGGCGGCGACCAGCCGCTCGACGACGTGCGCTTCGTTGTAGATCGGAAGCTGGATCGTCACCGGGGGCAGGGTGCCGGGCGCCGTTGTCCCTGTCTGCTCGTCTCGCAGAGGCGCAGCAGAGCAGCGCCCTTGTGAGGGCGTATGGCGATACGCCCCTACCACTCCGGCGCGCTCGCGCTGAGAATCCTGCCAGCGCGCCCGCAGATAGAGCGCGATCAGCACGCCGAAGCTGCCCACGAACACCGCAAGCAGCACGACGGCGGCCAGATAGAGGCCCGCCGCCAACACCAGCAGCGCTTCGAGCACGGAGTCCACACACCCGTCCTGACAAGACGCCCGCAGCTCAACGCGGGCGAGTGGCTGAACCTTACCGTGCGTGGCGCGTTTTGACAACCGGCGCAACGCCAGCGCGCGTGCAGGGCGGCAGCGACTCGCCGGGCGCCGAGCGGGGAGGAGGTAAACCAGACGTGATAAGGCAGCGCCTATCCAAACGCCGGACTCTGGAGCAAAGGATCACCGCCGAGGCGCAGAGAGCGCAGAGGAAAATAAAGTGTACGTTCTTCTCTGTGCCCTCTGCGCCCCGGCGGTTCCAGGATTCTGCACCCTCAGCCTCGCCCCGCCCGGCTTGACCATACTCCCTCGCTTTGCTGGGGGATTCCACCGATTCTGGCGCACTGTGGAACCTTTGAGCCGCGACCAGCGTCTAGATTCCGGCAGGCAGTCGCACGGCAGACAGCGGTGCCGGCGTGCAGTGCCAGATGGCAATGCCTGCTAGGATGATCTCATGTGTCCGCTTGAAGTGTGTCTGAGGAGGCACGCAATGTCTCACAAGAAAGCCCTGATGATGGTGGGAACTCTGGCCGTGTTGATCGCGGTTATGGGTGGCGCGCTGAGCTTCCGCGCGCAGCCGGCGAGCGCCGCGCCGCAGCAGCAGGCGGGCGAGTCGCCGCGCACGATCACTGTGACCGGCTATGGCTCGGCCTTTGGCGCGCCGGACATCGTGATGCTGGGCCTGGGTGTCGAAGTCGTCAACGCCGACATCGTGGCGGCCATGGACGAGACAACCGCCCGCATGAACGCCGTCATGGACGCCCTGAAGGCCGGCGGCGTCGCCGCTGAGGATATTCGCACCGATCACTACTCGATCTACCAGGATTACGGCTATAACCCGGCCTCGACGGGCGAGATGGGCCAGCCACAGTATCGCGTCTCAGTGGGCGTCACCGTCATCGTCCGCCAGACGGAAACGGTTGGCGAGCTGCTGGCGTCGGCGGTGCAGGCGGGCGCGAACATGGTCAACTATCTCCAGTTCGACATCGAAGACCGCGCGGGCCTGGAAGCCGAAGCGCGCGACCTGGCCGTGGCCGACGCGCAGTCGCGGGCGAGCCTGCTGGCGGCGGCGCTCGGTTTGAGCGTCGGCGAGCCGCTGACTATCACCGAGGGTGGCAACGTGTACGGCCCTCCGATCGGCCTGGGCGGTGGTGGCGCGGCCTACGCTGAGTCTGCTGCGATCAGCCAGGGCACGCTGCGCGTGGACATGCAAGTGACGATCACCTTCGCCCTGCAATAGGGGCACACCCCTCCACACCTCGCCTGTCTCTACTATCCAAGTCCCCCTCTCTAGCCCGGCTGGAGAGGGGGCTGTCGTAGAGTGGCGAGCACCTCACCGGGACAGGCGCTCCTGGCGAGAACTCGCGCGATCTGCGCTCCCGCGCTATAGTGACGCCTATTGCCAGCAGGAGCGCCGCCTTGCAGCGCCCGTCGCGGGGGCGCAGAGTCACAAGCCCTGGCAGGAACTCCTGTATGCGCCCGACAGAGTCAAAGAACATCCTTGAGGGGTACGCCTCGCCGGGACGGCGACAGCCGCACAAGATCGCTGACGCTGGCTGTGGAGCCAGGCAGGGAGAAGGTGAATTCTGTTGAGCGAACCGTTGGTGATGATCGTTGACGATGAGCTGGGGCTGCTGGAGCTATTCGCAGCGATGGTGCGCCCCCTGGGATGCCGCGTGCTGCTCGCGCACGGCGGCCAACAGGCGCTTGTCCTGCTCGGCGAACAGACGCCCGATCTGCTCATCCTGGACCTGGCCATGCCCGGCGTGAACGGCTATGACGTGCTGCGCCGTGTCAAGGAAGTGCCCCGGCTGGACGCCATGCGGGTGATGGTCCTGACCGCGACCGGGCCGAGCGTCGCCCCCGCCACGGTGGATCCGCGCATTGACCGCTGGTCGAGCAAGCCGGTGTCTCCGCGCGAATTCCGGCAGATGGTCGCGGCGCTGCTGGCCGAAGACTGAGCCACCCCCTCTGAGCGCCCGTTTGCGAAGCCCTGGCTGGCCGGTTGACCTCACCCCTACCACATGCGGAAAGAGGGGAGTCTGCTGGGGTTCCGCCCCCTCTCCACACGCGAAGAGGGGAATGAGGGGTGAGGTAAATCTGCCCGCTTCCCGCATCAACTCGGTATAACCCTACGACGTCCGGTTGGGATAACCCTACAGCGGGTGACACGCTGCTGCGCCCCTACGAAACCAGCGCATCGCGCTTCTTTTGCCGGGAGGTGAGGTTCTCGAACGGCCTCTTAGCGCCCGGATCAGACCTCGCCCCGCGCAAATTGCTGGCGGCTGATCGCTACTCCACCGCCAGCACGCGCGCCCCTTCCGCCGAAACGCTGGTCGCACGGGCCATGCAGCCGATGCCCGCCCCGTCGTAGAGCGCGCCCAGCGCCGCCGCGACGCGCCCCGCCGTCTCGTCTCCGGCGCAGACGGCGGCCAGCGTCGGCCCGGCCCCGCTGATGACCAGGTTGAGCGCCCCGGCCCGCTTGGCAGCAGCGCGCGCCTCGGCCAGCAAGGGGATCAGGCTGGAGCGCGCCGGCTCGATGATCCCGTCGCGCTCCATCGCCTCGGCCATCGCTTCCAGGTCGCCGCGATGCAGGGCGTCCACCAGCCGGGCGACCGCCGCCGTCTGCGCGACCATCGCCCGCAGCGGCACGGTCTTGGGCAGCAGCGCGCGCGCTGCCGCCGTAGACACGGACAGGTCTGGCGTGACCAGGGCAAAGCGCAGGTTGTCCGGCACGGGCATCCGCCGAATCTCGGTCAGGTGCGCGCCGGTGATCAGGGTGATGCCGCCGAGCAGGCTCGGCCCGGCGTTGTCGGGATGGTAGCCGCTGATCAGCGCCTCGCCGTCCAGGCAGGCGGGCAGCAACTCCTCGCGCGACAGCGGCTCGCCGGCCAGCGCGTTGATGGCCACCACTGCGGCGACCGCGCTGGCCGCGCTGCTGCCCAGGCCACTGCCCAGCGGCAGCCCTTTTTGCAGCGCCAGACTGACGCCCCGCCGCAGACCGAGGTGCCTGAGCAGGCTGTTGGCGGCGACGGTCGCCGTATTCTGGGCCGGATCGAGCGGCAGCCGCCCGCCGTCCCCTTCGATCGAGGCGATGATCGCGCCGGGCTGGTCGCGCCATTCCGCGCTGATCACGTCGCCCGGCTCGGCGAAAGCCACGCCGATGACATCAAACGCCACGCCGTAGTTGCCCATGCTGGCCGGCGCGAAGGCTGCTGCTCTGGCAATCCCCATGATCGGTGCTATCCTTGTGGCGGTCGGCGGCCCCGTAGGCGCAGAGCAGCGGACGAAGACCGGGGGCAGCAGAGCAGCCCTCTCGCCGCTGGCAGGTTTTATGCGCTCTCAGGCACACCATGAGGCGGATACGATGTTCAGCTTGCTCAAATGTATGGACTGCGGACAAGAATACCCCATCAACGCCGTGCTGTACACCTGCGAAACGTGCGGCGGCCTGCTCGATGTGCAGCACGACCTGGACGCGCTGCGGGCGACGGTCTCGCGCGAGCTGTTCGACCAGCGGCTGGGGGCACTCGACGCGCCAACCCGCAGCGGCGTGTGGCGCTTCAGGGAGCTGATCGCCCCCGGCCTGGCCGACGCGCAGATCGTCACGCGTAGCGAGGGCAACACCAACCTCTACCCCGCGCCCGCGCTGGCGGCGTGGGCGGGCGTGGGCGCGCTCCACCTCAAGCACGAGGGCGAGAACCCGACCGGCTCGTTCAAAGACCGGGGCATGACCAGCGGCGTGACCCAGGCGCGTGTCCTGGGCATGAGCCGCGTGGCCTGCGCCTCCACCGGCAACACCTCGGCCTCCATGGCCGCCTACGCCGCCTACGCCGGGATGGAAGGCATCGTCTTCTTCCAGGACCAGCAGATCGCGCTGGGCAAGCTGTCGCAGGCCATCGCCTATGGCGCGACGTGCGTGCAGATCAGCGCCGACTTCGACCGCAACATGGCCCTGGTGCGCGAGATCGCCGACGCGCTGGGCATCTACGTGCTCAACTCGGTCAACCCCTTCCGGCTGGAGGGGCAGAAGTCCATCATCTTCGAGACGATCCAGCAGCTTCGCTGGCAGGTGCCGGACTGGGTGGTGTGCCCCGGCGGCAACCTGGGCAACAGCTCGGCCTTCGGCAAGGCGCTGCACGAGCTGCACCAGCTTGGCCTGATTGACCGCCCGCCGCGCCTGGCGATTATCCAGGCGGAAGGGGCCAACCCGCTCTACCGCGCCTTCCAGAGTGGTTTCGCCCGCTATGAGGCACTGCACGCCGAGACCATCGCCACCGCGATCAAGATCGGCAACCCGGTCAATTACCCGAAGGCCGTGCGCGCCCTGCGCTGGACGGACGGTGTCGTCGCCCAGGTGAGCGACCAGGCGATCATGGATGCCAAGGCGCTGATTGACCGGCAAGGCATCGGCTGCGAGCCGGCGTCGGCCTGCTCGCTGGCCGGGACGCGCGCCCTGGCCGAGGCGGGCGTCATCCGCCCACACGAGACCGTCGTCGGCATCCTGACCGGGCACGTCCTCAAAGACCCCGACGCGACGATCGGCTATCACCGCGATGCGCTGGCGGGCATTCGCGCTGCGCACCCCAATCGGTTGCACCACGCGGAGCCTTCGGCGGCGGCGATCATGGCCATTCTGCAGGGCGCGGAGTGAGCGGGCAGTTCCGGCTGCAACCTTCGCGCGCGGCACGCATCCAACGAGATAGCGCCATGCACACGCGGAGCACGCTTGCACAATCCGCGATTCGCGTTTCGCAATCCGTAATTTTCCCTGGCACTGTGCACGCGCGGAGGAGATGAGGAGATCATGCCCCTGGCAGCGAGTCTGTCCCTGCTCAAGACCGGGCTGACCGGCCTGGCCGTCGTTGCGCTGGCGGGCTTCGTGCTGATCCATATCGTGTGGTACATCAGGCCGAGCGATGTCAAGACGATGGACGATCTGCAGGCCCGCCTGACGGGCGGCAAGCCGACTATCGTCGAGTGGTACTCGAACCTTTGAACGGCCTGCACGCTGACTAAGCCCATCGTGGATGGGTTGGAGCGGGATGTAAGAGGGCGGGCGACAGTCCTGCGGCTCGACCTGCTGAGCGGGGTCGGGCGCGAGGCGGCGCGCGCCTATGACGTGAAAATGGTGCCCACGACACTGCTCTTCGACGGCGCGGGGCGCGTCGTGCTGCGCGAGACAGGAATGCCCGATGCCGGGCGTTTTCGCGCGGCAGTGAGCGAGCTGGCCGGGGAGTAGGGCCGGTTCCAGGCTTCCGAAGTTCTCGAAAACTTTGGAAGTCTTTTTTTTGGGGGGGGCGCGCCAGCGATCAGAGACCCTCGCAGAGGCCGCTCATGACGCGGAGGAGCGCGGCGCGTTCGCGTCGTAGTCGTAGAAGCCGCGCCCGGCCTTGCGGCCCAGATGCCCGGCGTAGACCTTCTGACGCAGCAGCGGCGCGGGGTGATAGCGCTCGTCGCCCCAGGCGCGCCACAGCCCTTCCAGCGTGCCGACCACCACATCCAGCCCGATCTCGTCGGCCCACGAGAGTGGGCCGCGCGGGTGATTCAGGCCGAGCTGCACGGCGCTGTCTGCCGCTTCGGCGCTCAGGTTGTGGGCGGTCATGGTCTGCACCGTCTCGTTGATCAGGCCGCAGACCATGCGCGGGCGCACCAGCCCTGTGCCATCGGGCACGCGCACGACGCTGAAGCCCAGCTCCTCCCAGAAGCGACGGGCGCGCGCCGCCGTGTCGAAGTCGGTTTGCAGGGCGGGCGCGAACTCGACCAGCCCGGTGACGGCGATGGGCGGCAGCAGGCCGTAACCGGCCACGCGCGCCGGGCGCTCCGTCCAACTGGCGACCTCGGTGGCGCTGGCTGCCAGCGCACTGACCAGCAGGATCGCTTCGTCAGAGATATTCGCCTCGATGCCCTCGACCAGCCATTGCTTGCTCTCGCGCGAGTCGTTGAGCGACTCGATGGCGATCTGGCAGCGGCTGGCGGCGCGCACCATCTTATCCAGCGTCTCCTGGCCTTCCAAGTCGTCGGCCACGAACAGGTCTACCTTGTGGTTCTTGGCCAGACACAGCCCGGCCAGCGTGTCCACAAAAGGCACCTCGCCCACGATCAGCACGCGCATAGTCTAGGAGCCGTCCTTCGGCGGCGCGGGGAAGAAGCCGCCCAGCGGGTTGCCGCGACCGATGCGCCCGGCCTCCACCAGGCGCTGCAGGCGCGGCTGCGGGCGGTAGCGCGGCACGTGAAAGGTCGCCTCGTACAGCGACTCGGTCATCTCCAGCACGCGATCCACGCCCAGGAAGTCCATCAGGCGGAATGGCCCCATCGGGAAACCCGCCGCCTCTAGCAGGCGGTCTACGGTCGCCTCGTCCAGGCCTCCGCCGTCCAGCAGGCGCAGCGCCTCGCTGAAGTACGCCTGGGCGACGCGGTTGACGATCAGGCCGGGCGTGTCGTCCACCAGCAGCGGCGTTTTGGCGAAGCCGCGCACCAGCAGCATGGCCTGGTCGAGGATGTCCTGGCGGGTGGTGGGCGTGCGCACGACTTCCACCAGGCGCATGACATGGGCGGGGCGCGGGAAATGCAGCCCGATCACGCGCTGCGGATGGCGCGTGGGGGCGGCCAGCCGGGTGACTGACAGCGTGTTGGTGCTCGTCGCCAGGATCGCGTCCGGGCTGACCAGCGCATCGAGCGCCTGAAAGAGCGCCCCCTTCAGGCCCATGCGATCCTGGATGGCCTCGATGACCAGCCCAGCGGGCGCGCAGGCGGCCAGGTCGCTGCTCAGCGTGAAGACACGCCGCGCCCGGCGCGCTTCCTGCGCGCTGAGGCGGCCCAGGCGGGCGGCCTTCTCCAGGCGGCGGCTGATGCGCCCGACGGCGCGGCGCAGCGCTGACTCGTCGGTGTCGTGCAGCACGACGGGCCAGCCCCCCAGCGCGACGGCCTGGGCGATTTCCACGCCCAGCTCGCCCGCGCCGACGATGGCGATCATGGTGGCGGATGGCATGATAGCTCCTGGTGTGCGCGTCTCTGCCCTGACTCTAGTGCGAAGCGGCGCGCCTGGCAAGGGTGTTCTGGGCGAGATCGCGCAGGAGTGACCAGGCAGTTGTCGAAATCTTCACCCCGGCCCTTCCCCCACAAGAGAGGCTGTTGGCGACACGCTTCCACAGGGGCGTATGGCTTATACATCCCTACGGAGACACAGCAGAGCAGCGCCCTGAACAGGACCCTCTCTCCGCGTGTGGGAAGAGAGCCGGGAGTGAGGTCAACCGACTTCTGGTACGATACGGGGGCCTATGTTGCCACTGACAGAGAGTAAGCCTCTATAGCCGGATTCCGTAGCAGAACCCCATGCTGCGTGACACTCTGCCGCGGCTCCGCCCGACAGAGTTTGCGCGCAACCCGCGCGCTCGTGCCGCTTGACACTCACCCGCTTTGGCGGTAATACACTCCCAGCGTGCGGACGCGCGGCGTCCCCCTCTTCAGGAGCAAGCTCTCATGTCCCCCCGAAAACTCATGGTGATGGCCTTCGCCCTGTTCATAGCCATTGGCTGGCTGGGCGGGGCGCTCGGCCCGGCGCTGCCCAACCTGGCCGACCAGATCGGGCGCGATCTGGCGGCGCTTGGCGGGCTGATTACGGCGACATTCGTCGGGACAATGGCCGCACAGATCGTCGCCGGGCCGCTCAACGACCGCCTGGGGCAGCGCCCGGTGATCCTGGTCGGGGCTACGCTGCTGGGGCTGGGCACCCTGGGCATCCTGTTCAGCCACAGCCTGACCGCAACGCTGGTCATTGGCTTTGTGTATGGGTTCGGCTTCGGCGCGGTAGACATCAGCATCAACCTGCTGATCGCGCACCGCTTCGCGCGGCGCAGCGTGCCCATGCTCAATCTGCTGCACACTTTTTACGGCGTCGGCTCAGTCATCAGCCCGGCGGTGGCCGGATTGACGTTGGCCTTGTGGGATTCGGCGCTCCCCGCTTTCGGACTCGGCTTCGTAGCCATTCTGATCCCGCTGCCGCTGGTCTGGCAGTTGGACAACGTGCCTCTGCCGGCCCCGCCGGTCAGCGCCGGGCGCGCCAATGGGTTCAGCTACCGGGTGGCGCTGCTATGGGCGCTCGGCTTTCTGCTGCTGCTGTTCGTGGGGCTGGAAGCGGGGATGGGGGCCTGGACGACTGCCTACGTGGATCGCACGACTGCGCTTGGCAAGGAAGCGGGCGCGCTGATCACGTCCGGCTACTGGCTGGCGCTGACCATCGGGCGCATTCTGGGGGCACTCTACAGCGCGCGCTTCACGCCGCAGACGGTGTTATGGGCGTGTCTGTTGGGCCTGGTGGGCGGCAGCGCTCTGCTGGCGGTGGGGCATGGCAGTGCCGTCCTGACGGTGTTGGCTGTGCTCGTGCTCGGTCTGTGGTCTGGCCCGCCTTACCCGACGATTGTCGCCATCACCACGGCGACGTTCCCCAACGGGCCGGGCAAGGCGACGAGCGTCGTCGTGGCGATGGGCAGCCTGGGCGCGGCGACGTTGCCCTGGCTGCAAGGTGTGCTGTTCGACCGCGTGAGCACGCCGGCGATGACTCTGCTGTTGCTTGCCGAGACGCTGGCCATGGTGCTGGTGATGATGGCTGTGCAGGCGCGCTCACCGCGCCGGGCGGTCGCCCCTGCCGATTGAGAAACCGTTTGCGAACCCCACCTTCCGCCCCTTCTCTGTAAACGGAGAGGGGGGAATCGCCGGGCGATTAAGTCCCCTCTCCGCGTGTGGAGAGGGGATTTAGGGGTGAGGTAAACCCGCCAGTATCAGCTATCAGAAACCGTTTGCGAACCCCACCTTCCGCCCCTTCTCTGTAAACGGAGAGGGGGGAATCGCCGGGCGATTAAGTCCCCTCTCCGCGTGTGGAGAGGGGATTTAGGGGTGAGGTAAACCCGCCAGATCGGGGCCTTTCAACGGCCTCTGACGGCTGGCTGCTGACTTCAGCGCGCAGGGGATCGCTTCTGCCAGATCGGAAGACCGGGAGGCCGGAGCAGGCGCGGTGAGGCGAAGTTCCCCGCTCAGCCCACGCTCGTCAGCGCGCTCTGCCAGACAGTGTGAAGGGCGATCAACGCGGCCAGGTTGTGGACGGAATGTCCGGCTTGCAGCGCGCGCGGATCGCCGTAGGTGAGCGGGTACCAGGTCATGTGGAAGCCGTCTTCACGCAGGCCGCGCCCTGGCACCGTGCTCGCCACCCGCCCAAAATCCCACAGCGGCACCTCATATTCCGCCGCGAGCTGGCGCACGATGTCATTGATGTGGTCGCTCCCCTCAAGCTGATCGGCTTTCGTCCCCAAGACCGGGATGACGCCCTGCTCGATAGAATACTCGATGATCGCGCGCATATGCTTCTCGAACAGCGCCGGGCTGTAGGCTTCGTTGGTGCCCAGGCGAATCAGCACGATGCTGGGCCGGTTCAGGCGAAACTCACAGCCGAGCGGCGTCTCACCGGGCAGGCACAGGGCCGGGTTCGCCCAGGTAGAATCGAGCACAGACCAGGCGTGGCTGCCCGTCCACACGGCCATGCTCTGCCGCCCGAACGATCCGGCGAAGTGGTCAATGGTGGGCTGCAAATAGGCGTATGGCCCCAGGTCGTAGTCGCCGCTGTCGAAGCGGCCCAGGAAGAAGGGCAGCTCGCTGTTGCAGTCCCCTACCTTGGAGAAAGCGTGGGCATTGTTGCCGCGCGCCTGCCCGCGCTCGAAGATCTCGCGGACGCGCGCCCCCCCCGTCGTGAACAGTCCCGGCTGGCGCACCCAGGCCGCCGTGTCCGGGGCGATGATGCCCAGGTCGGGCGTGTTGAGCGTCTCGTCAATAGAGCCGGGCACCAGGGCGGCGTTCGCGGCGGGTTCCGCCGGGACTGCGGCGGGCTGCTCTGCCGCGCTGAGCGCCTCGTCAGCGGGCGCAGGCACAGGAGCGACGTCCGCTTCTGCTTCCGCAGACACATCAGCCGGCTGCTCCGGCAGGCTGGCCGATTCGTCCGGCGCGGTGAGGGCGGCGGCTTCCGGGGAAGTTGTCACGTCCTGGGGCGGCTCGGTCTCTGGCGGCGGGGCGAGGATGCCCAGGTCTGGCGCGACCAGCTCGGCGTCGAAGGTGCCGCTGATGACGGGCGTCGGGATGGTGGCGGTGGGCGTGCTGGTGGCGGTCGCGGCGGGGGTGAGTGTGGCGCTGGGCGGCGGTTCAGGCGTCGCGGACGGCGTGGCTTCCGCGAGGACTTCGACCGGCGCGACGCTGGCGGGCGCGACCGGTGTATGGGCTGGCATCTGCGGCGCGCTTTGCAGCGCGGCAGGGGCGCTGGATGCGTCGGCGGGCAGGATGCCCAGGTCCGTCGCCGGAGGCCGGACCGGCTGCACGGGCGCGGCCACGCCGACCAGCCCCAGGTCTGCCGTGCCGCCGGTGGGGATGATGAGCACCTGGCCCGGCACGATCAGCGCGGCGTGGGTGATGTTGTTGGCGCGGGCCAGCGCGTCCAGTGTCACGTTGTAGCGCCGCGCGATCTGCAGCAGCGACTCCCCTTCTACCACGCGGTGCGTCCGCGCGCCGGCGGGGATAGTCGCGGCAAATGCAGGGAGAGGAGCCAGCGGGCCGGGGATAGCCAGCGCCTGGCCGGGGACGATGACGCTGGTCGTCGTCAGCCCGTTCGCGGCCATCAGCGCCTCGATCGTCACGCCGTAGCGCAGGGCGATGCGGTACAGGTTGTCGCCGGCCTGGACGATGTGCACCGTGGGACCTGCCCCATCCTGGGCGCGCGCAGGGGGCGATCCACTGACCAGCAGAGAAATGATCAGCAGGATGAGCAGGGCGATGGCGATCGGGCGGCGCATAGACAATCCTTCAAGACGATCGGGCGCGACGGCTGGCGCTCGCATATTGCACAAACTATAGCCAGAATCGCGATAGCGCGAAACAGCCCTGGGCAGGCGCATCCCAGGCGAGCGGTCGGGGGCGAATTCTCACGCGGTTTTCAGCCCGGGCAGCCGGCTTCGGCAGCGTCCTACTTCATGCCGGAGCACAGGAAGCTGCGAATGAACTGGCGCTGGAAAAACAGGAACGCGAGCAGGAGCGGCGCGACGATGATCATCGTTGCCGCCATGACCAGGCTCCACTGCGCGCCGATGTCTGTAAGCTGGGTGAAGCGCAGCAGGCCCATCGTCAGCGGGCGCGCGTTCTGGCTGGTGATCACCAGCGGCCACAGCAGCTCGTTCCAGTGGAGGCTGACGCTGACCAGCCCAAAAGCCACCAGCGACGGCCAGCTTGGCGGCAGATAGACGTGCCACAGCAGGTGATACCAGCGACAGCCGTCCATCGTCCCGGCGTCCACCAGCTCGCGCGGGACGCCCAGAAATGCCTGGCGCACCAGAAAAGTGCCGAACGCTGACCCGAAGTAAGGCAGGGCAATGGCCAGCGGCGTATCGTAACAAGAAGGGAGGGACTTAGCGGGCAAGACTTCGGAAGTCGTTGAAGGCTTCCTGAACGGCCTCACGGCGGGCGCCTCCCTGTGTGCCTGATGGCCCGCGCACGCCGTGATCAATAGCACTAGCCGCCTCGCAAAGGGTGCGATTATAGTTGTGAGAAGCTGAGAGTCCCGCGATGAGCACCCAAGCGCAGTTGGAGGCTTTGATTCCGCTGGCCGTGGCCCTGGTGCTGTCCGGCCTGATTGGCCTGGATCGCCAGTGGAGACAGAGTCCGGCGGGGATGCGTACCCACATGATGGTGGGCATCGGCTCGGCGCTGGTCATGGTCATGGCCCAGGCGCTCTACGACGATAATTCGGCGGCCCGCCTGGCGGCCAACGTGATCACCGGCATGGGCTTCCTGGGAGCCGGGGTCATCATCCGCCGCAACGACCGGGTTCACGAGCTGACGACGGCGGCGTCGCTGTGGTTCGTGGCCATGATCGGCCTGGTGACGGGAGCACGGCTGTACGTGCTGGCGACTGGGGCGACTCTGATGGGCGTGCTGGTGCTATCGGTGCTGCGCTGGCTGACCAGAGGGGCGCGCTCCGACCGGCGCGCGGCGCGCCGGATCAGCGCGGCGAGGCGCGACGATCAGGCGTGATCGTCGTCCTTGGGCAGATGGCGCTCGATGTGGTTTTTGACGGCGAAGACGGCGGCTTCGGCCCGGTTGGAGACCTGTAGCTTGCTGAGGATGTTGCCCACGTAGTTGCGCACGGTGCCCTCGCCGAGGAACAACTGCGAGGCGATCTCGCGATTGGTCAGCCCCTCCACCATCAGCGCCAGGATGCGCATCTCCTGGGGGGTCAGCCCGGAGAAGGCGGAGGCTTCCTTGACCTGGGCCGCCTGGCGCACTTCTTCGAGCAGGGCTTTGGTCATCGTCGGGTCAATCAGGGCATCGCCACGCCCGACGGTGCGGATGGCGTCCACCAGGTCGCTGCTGCCGACGCGCTTGAGGACGTAGCCCACCGCGCCCGCGCGCACGGCGTCCATGACCAGCTCATCCTCGGCGTAGGAGGTGAGCATGATCACCTTGGCGTCGGGCATCTGCTCGACAATTTGTTCACAGGCTTCGATGCCCGACAGCCCGCCCGGCATTCGAATGTCCATCACGATGATATCGGGCCGGTGAGTCACCGTCTGGCGCACAGCGTCAATGCCGCTCTCGGCTTCAGCTACCACTGCAAAATCGGGCTGTTGTTCCAGAAGCGCCTTCAGACCAGCGCGCACGACAGCATGGTCATCGGCGATCAAGATGCGAAGAGGGGTCACTGAATTCTCCGGCAAGAGGTGCATGAATCGGGCCGTCGCGCTGTGTCGAGCATTGGTTTGGGCCGCCACCCATGTTGCGATCAGATTATACCGTGTCCGGCGCGCGGAAAACCAACTGTTGCGTGGCTCTCCGGCTTAATAACTGGTGACGATTTATCGTCATATTTATGACATTTATGGTGGAATGGTAATCTGATTCGCGTTATAGATCAACCTGGTGAATGTACATGACTCCTTCCTCACACCCACCCGCTGATTCCCAGGACCGGAACGCGTCCATGCTCGATGCGCTCAGCCGGGCGGCCACAGCGATCACCAGCGAGCTGAGCCTGCCGCGCGCGCTGCAATCCATCACCGACATCGCCCGCGAGCTGGTGCAGGCGCGCTACGCGGCGCTGGGCGTGCCCAGCGACGATGGCTCGCTGCGCGCCTTCATCACTTCGGGCATGTCGCCGGAACAGATGCGCCACATGGGGCCAGAGCCGCGCGGGTTGGGCCTGCTGGGCGCGGTGCTCGTATCCGACGCACCCATCCGCCTGGACGACCTGACAAAAGACCCGCGCTCGGCGGGGTTTTGCGGCAAGGACCACCCGTTCATGCGGCGCTTCCTCGGCGTGCCGATCATCAGTCGCGGCGCGCGCCTGGGCAACCTCTACCTGACCGATCCGTTCGACGACGAGCCGTTCAGCGAAGACGACGAGCGGCTGATCGTGCTGCTGGCCAATCACGCCGCCGTCGCCATTGAAAACGCCCGCCTGTCCGAGCAGCTCCAGGAGATCGCCCTCAGCCGCGAGCGCGATCGCATCGGCATGGAGCTGCACGACGGGGTGATCCAGTCCGTCTACGCGGTGGGCATGAAGCTGGAAATCCTGCGCGGGCAGTTCCCCATGACGCCGGAGCAGGAAGAGCAGTACAAGAGCATCATCGAGGACCTCAACCAGATCATCGAGGACATCCGCCTCTACATTCGCAACCTGCGCACTGCGCGCGAAGAGCAGGCGACCTTCCGCCAGCGGCTGGATAACCTGGCCCGCCACTTCCACGACTTCGCCCGCGTGGATGTGATGGTAGACGTGCCGTCCCGGCTGCGCACGATCGGCGATCGCCAGCGCCACTCGCTGACCCAGATCGTGCGCGAGGCGCTGTCCAACGTGGCGCGCCACGCGCACGCCACGCACGTGCTGGTCAAAGTGCGCGAAAAAGAGAATACCCTGGTGCTCACCGTCGAAGACAATGGCGTGGGCTTCGACCCGGCCAAGCTGCGCAACCCGGAGAGCTTCGGCCTGCGCAACATGGATCAGCGCGCCCGCCAACTCAGCGGTCAGTTCTCCATTGACAGCGATCCGGAAAAAGGCGGGACGTGCATCACCGTGCAGATTCCCTTCCGGCCCTGAGCGGATCGCAACACACCAGATACAAGCGCAGGGGCGGGTTGGCCAACCCGCCCCTGCAATTCGCCTGATCTTCGATCTTATCCCTGCGGCGTCCTTCGCCCCGCCTGTCTCAGTTCACCACCGCCGTCGGCAGCGGCGCGCCGTTCCACACCGCATCGTAGTTCGGCCCCAGCGTCGCCCTGGGCACCCACACGTAGTTGCACACCCAGATGATCTTGTAGTACTCGCCCGTGCTGTCCAGGCCGATCACGCGCGCCGAGTTGCCCGCCGGGATCGTGACCAGGGGGCTGGTCAGCTCGCCCGGCGCCCAGTAGACGGGCGCGTCGGTCACGAAGGTGCCGCCGACCGCCGTGCTGGGGATGTTGAGCAGCGCATCACAGCCGGGGGCGGTGATCGCCAGCGCCTGCTGAGCCGTCTGCGGGCACATCCCATAGGGGCCATAGCACGTGTCGAGGACGTTACTGGTCCCGCTGCTGCATTCGTACAGCACAAAGAACTCCGCCGTATCAGCGGCGCTGGGCGGCGTCTCGCCGACATAGGCGTAGCTGCCGATCACCGTCCCCTCCGGCTGAGTAGGAGAAACAAGCATCCCATAGCCACCATAAGTCCCACTAAAATTGGAAAGACCTGTGGGTTCCTCAAACTCACCGAGCACATCCCCGGCCTCGTTGGTGATCAGCCCATACTCGCGCGTGGCCCCGACGGTTGTCAGCGTGATATCGAGATCGGCGTCACCACAATTGGCCCAGGCACTGAGTGCCACCCCCTGGGCGGTGGCCGCCGCCAAAACGGGCTGGATGGCAACCACCAGCCCCACGACGAGGATCAGGACCCCTAGCACAACCTGCCTTCTGCGATTTGCGACCATGTCAGCCTCCATAAATGCCTACCCGCTCAGTGTGACGATAATATATCCATGATTTTTTTGACACGCAAGTGGGTATATAGGGTGCGTGCAAAGGCTGACAGCGACTCGCTGATTGACCTCACCCCCAGCCGCGCTGCGCTTGGCTTGCCCCCTCTCCGCGCCGGAGAGGGGGCGGCGAGGCGCGTCAGCGCCGAGCGGGGGGAGGTCAGCCAGGGTGCAGCAGGACGCAGTGCTCCACCCTGAGCGAGAAGTCGCGCGCCTGCCTTTGCCCCCCATCCCCGGCCCTTTCCCCACGAGGGGGGAAGGGAGAAGCGCGCCGGCCTTAAGCCCCTTCCTCCTCGTGGGGGAGGGGTTTGGGATGGGAGGAAACGGCTTCTCACATGGTCTCCGACAGGTTTTGCACGCACCCGGTATATAGCGGGTCCACGAGCGAGTTGCCAGGCGGTTGTCGAAGGTCCCCATCCCCCAGAAAGTGCCAGCTATCTCTCCGGTCTATACACAAAGTCAGGGGAAGGGATGGGCGGCCTGCATCCTCTCTCCAGCGAAGCCAGAGAGGGGATTGAGGGGGGAGGCGTTCAGCGAGCATTCCCGAACTTCCCCTGGCAACAGGTTGTTCGTGGACCCGCGTGCAAAGAAGGCACAATGACCGGGGCGAGCCTGGAAGCCCGCCCCGACAAGCGATCCTACTTCCTTGGGGAGAGGAGTCGCCCCCCTGCCCCCGCCTGTTTCAGTTCACCACCGCCGTCGGCAGCGGCGCGCCGTTCCACACCGCGTCGTAGTTCGGCCCCAGTGTTGCCCTGGACACCCACAAGAAGTCGCACACCCAGATGATCTGGTAGTACTCGCCCGTGCTGTCCAGGCCGATCACGCGCGCCGAGTTGCCCGCCGGGATCGTGACCAGGGGGCTGGTCAGCTCGCCCGGTGCCCAGTAGACGGGCGCGTCGGCCACGAAAGTCCCGCCCACCGCCGTCTTGGGGATGGGCATCAGCACGTCGCAGCCGGCAAAGTAGGGCAAACCCTCACATTCCCCAGTGACTTCCATGACAAGCTGCTCGCTGAAGCCATTGCCCGCCAAGCTGACGAACCGGAGCGTCAGGGGGTTAGCCAGAGGGGCGGTAGTCCAGAGAGCAAAGCCAAAGGGGGCAGTGAAGCCCACGGAAAACTGGTTGGAAAAGGAAAAGATCACGTTGCCATAACCGTCGGTGCCGGTGATGGTGTAGGCCTCATAACCTGTGCCAGTGTTGTCGCGATCGGCGGTGAAATCGGACCCTAAATCCGTAAAGCCTGCGCAGTCCAGGACAACGTTGGGTGGGATGTTGGCGGTAATCGCCCCCGCAGGGCGGATCGCTGGCAGTACCAAGGTAGAGAGCGCGACAATCGTCAGCAAGAGCAGACGTTTCTTCATGACTCAAGAACCTCCTGGCTCCAAAGTGGCCGCCGCTATATGAAGATGTTTACAAACAGTGTACGCCACAAGACCCGGCGGGGTCAAGTGGAATATGTGTGAATTCGTTAAAGATGAGGCTTAAAGGCGTCATACAATGCGCGCCACGTCCGTGCGCACACCCGTCTCCGCCGAGCGCAGCATGGCCTCGATCACGGCCACGTCCTGCACCGCCTGAGCGGGTGGGTTGCGATGCGGCGCGCCGTCACGGATGGCGGCGGCGAAGGCGCGCAGCTCTTCCTCCACGCCGCGCGGGGCGGGCAGCTCGATGCGCTGGGCTGCCCCGCCGCTGGTCAGCTCCAGCGCGCCGAGTCGCACCCGCAGCGCGCCGGCATCGCCCACGATGTCGAGCGCGGTGCTCCAGGGGGCGGCATGGGCGAAAGTGATGCTGTAGACGCCGCTGACGCCGCTGGCGAAGGCCAGGGCCGCGTGCAGCGTATCCCAGGGGGGCAAATCGCCGCGAATGATCCCGGCAAGGGCGCTGACGCTGGCGATCTCGCCCAGGATCAGGCGCAGCGCCGCCGCGTGATGCACGCCGCCATCCAGCAAAAAGCCGCCGGGGAAGGTGCCGGAACGTCGCCAGGCGGTGTGGTAGTACTTGTTGTTGGGCGTCATGTCAATCTGGATCGGCCAGACGGCCACGCCCGGCCTGCCGATGGCCCCGGACGCGACAATCTCCGCCGCGCGCAGGTAGGTCGGCTCGTAGCGGTAGTTTTCAGCGACCATCCACACCCGGTCGGCATGTCCCGCGTAGTGCGCCAGCAGCGCCCGCCCGGTCGCCACGTCCGGTGCGACCGGCTTCTCGCTGATGATGTGCTTGCCCGCGTCCAGCGCCCGCCGCACGGCGTCCGGCAGTTGGGGGATGGGCAGCACGATGTTGACCGCCTCCACGTCATCGCGGGCCAGGATGGCGTCCAGGTCGTCGGAGGCGGCGGCGGGGGCCGGCAGCCGGGCGGCCAGCGCCTCGGCATTGGCCAGCGTGCGGCTGTAGACGGCGGTGATGTGGAACAGGTCGCCCAGCGCGGCCAGGGCGGGCAGGTGCATGTCGCGGGCGAAGATGCCGGCGCCGATCAGCGCCAGGCGGATGGGAGTCTGTGCAGGCATGGCATTCTCCTGGTGGATACGCGCTGCCTCTGCGCAGCGTGACGATCATAGAATCCGCCGGATGCGCAGGGCCAGGTGCACGGCCAGCCGCGTCTCCGGGTTGTCCATGTCCAGCCCGCTGATCTCCTTGATGCGATCCATGCGGTAGAGCAGCGTGTTGCGGTGGACGTGCAGGCGTTTGGCGGTGCGCGTCAGGTTGCCGTGCTCCTCGAAGAACGCTTCGAGCGTGGCGATGAACTCGGCGTTCTGCGGGGTGGCGCTGGCCAGCTCGCCGAGCGTCTCGCGGTAGAAGCGGCTCAATTCCGCCGAGCCGACCAGCAGCGACAGCAGCCGGTAAACGCCCATCTCGTTGAAGGCGAGCGGGGCGCTCAGCCGCCATTGCAGCGCGGTGCGGTGCGCGGCGCGGGCCTGCTCGAAGCTCTCGCGCCAGGCGCGCAGGTCGCCGGCGCACTGGCCCAGCCCGCAGGCCACTGCCGCGTCATAACGTTCTTCGACGCGGCCCTGCACGGCCAGGGCCAGGTCGCGGGCGGTGTTCTCGTCGCCCTCGCAGAAGACGATCACCGCGCTGCCGTAGGGCTGCACCAGCGCGCCGAAGCCGAGCGCCCCAGCCTGCTCGTTGCACAGCGCCTCAATCTGGCGGGCGGTGGGCGTGTTTTCGCGCACGCCGCTGATATAGAGCGTGGTGTAACGCTGATCGGGCTGATAGCCCAGGCGGGTCAGGCGCAGCAGCGCCTCGCTCTCGTTGATTATCCCGCCGAGGAACTGCTCCAGCACGTTGCCCTGCACACGCTTCTGCGCCTCGCGGATGGCCTTCTCTTTGGCCATTTCCAGCGCGCAGACCGCCGCGCCGTGCCGCGTGATCAGCAGGTCCAGCGCATCGTATGGCTCGTCCCTGGGGAAGACCAGCGACAGGAAGCCGCGCCCCATCTTGCCGGCGACGATCGGCGCGACGAGGCGCTGCATGCCCAGGTTCGGCAGGGGGATGGCCACCGGGTCCGGGCTGGCCTGGGCCACCTCCACGCGGTCGCGGAACAGGGCGGGCAGCGGGTTGGTGTCGTAAAGGGCGTCCTCGATGTCCGGCCACAGCCGCGACTCGGTCAGCGCGCCGGCGGCGGCCAGCGGGTGCAGCCGCTTATCCTGCACGACGACCGTCTTGCCGACCATGGCCGCGATGACCTCGCTGAGCGCCTCCAGGCCGCGATTCTCGGTGGAAAGCTGGAGAAGCTGCTCGCGGATCTCGTGGCCGCGCTGTTCGGGCGAGGGCGGTGTGCCGAGCAGCACCTGGGCGATATCGCGCTCGACATTGCGCAGTTGGGCCGTGTCGGGCAGGCGCAGCAGGGCGACCCCCAACTCGTCGGCGGCTTCCTGGGCGGGACGCCCGATCTCGCCGAGCACGCCGATGCCGCTGACCTCCATCTCGGCCAGGTCGCGGATCAGGCCGACGAGGGTGAGCTTGTCGCTCAGCAGGTGCATAGCGTCCAGCGAGAGCAGCGCCAGCTCGCCACCGCGCAGCTCTGGGAAGGCGGGCGGGCGCGTGTTGAGCACGTGCACCCAGGTCACGGGACGGTCGCCCCCCTGGTGCCCGGCGACGATGGTCGTGCCGACGGGCAGCGCCATGCGCAGCAGCGCGCGAATGGTGGGGCGGGATGGAGCCGGCACGGCGATCCTCACAACAAGCCAGGTTGTTGGTGGTTGGTGATTGGTTGTTAGTTATTGGCAGAACCGTATGGGGCGAAGCACTCTTCACCATGAACCAGAACCAAAAACCGCGAGCAGACGGCATCGCTCCGGCAAGCAATCGAGTTCAGCGACCAACCCCCGCTAACCAAATAACCAACCACCCCTAATAGTATACGCCGGGTTTGCTCAGTACGTGCTCAGATAACGTTCCAGTTCCCAGGGGCTGACCACCGGCAGATAGTCTTTCCATTCGAGTCGCTTGGCTTCCAGGAAGCGCTCGAACAGATGCAGGCCGAGCGCTTCGCGGGCCAGGTCGCTGACTTCCAGCTCGTCGAGCGCCTCGCTCAATGACTCTGGCAGCGTGGTCAGGTGGCGGCTGCGGTTGGACACGGCGTACAGCTCTTCTTCGGCGGCGGGCGGCAGCGCCAACCCTTCGCGGAGGCCGCGCAGTCCGGCATGTAGCAGCATGGCGAAAGCCAGGTACGGGTTGCAGCTTGGGTCGGGGCAGCGCATCTCGACGCGCGTGCCCTGGCGCGACGGGTCGGTGGTGCGCGGCACGCGCAGCAGCGCGCCCCGGTTGAGCTGCGCCCAGGTGACGTAGATCGGCGCTTCCAGGCCGGACATCAGGCGCTTGTAGCTGTTGACCAGCGGCGCGAGCACGGCGCAGATGGCCCGCGCGTGGACGAGCTGGCCGGCCATGAACGCCTGCGCCTCGCCGGACAGGCCGTAGCTGTTGGCCGGATCGGTGAAGCGATTCGCGCCGCTCTGCGCGTCTTCCAGCCACTGGTGCACGTGCATTCCGTTGCCGGGCGCGTCGGCCAGCGGCTTGGGCATGAACGTGGCGAAGCGCCCTTCCTGGGCGGCGATGGTGCGCACGGCCATGCGCGTCGTGACGATGGCATCGGCGATGTGCAGCGCGTCGGCGGGGGCCAGGTCCAGCTCATGCTGCCCCGCGCCGACCTCGTGATGGCTGGCCTCGACGACGATGCCCATGCTGCGCAGGGCGTCGCTGACGCGCTTGCGGATGACGCGGGCCGCTCCATCCGCCGCATCGAAGTACCCGCCCTGGTCATCCGGCAGAGGGTGGGCGTATTCGGGCATCTCGCGGAACAGGTAGAACTCCAACTCCGGCGCGACCATGTAGCGCGCGCCCATCTCGGCGGCCTCGGCCAGGGCGCGGCGCAGCGCCCCGCGCGGGTCGCCGGCGGAAGGCTGACCGTTGGGCATGAAGACATCGCAGAACATGCGCGCCGTGCGCCCCACGTCCGGGCGGGCCGGCTCCCAGGGCACGACGGCGAACGTCGCCAGGTCAGGGGCCAGGTACATATCCGACTCGACCACGCGGGCGAAGCCCTCGACCGCCGATCCATCGAACCACACCCCGCGCTCCAGCGCGGCAGGCAGGCCGTCCGCGTCAATGGTGACGGCCTTGTGAATGCCCGCTACGTCGGTGAAGAGCAGCTCAATGGACTGCACTTTTTGGTCGCGGATCAGGGCCAGAACATCGTCGGGGTTGGGGGCGGGTGAATTGGGCATGATGCTCACTCGTCAGGCTGAGACCAACGGCGGAGAGGCGATTATACCAGGCCACCCCGCCGGGCGATTGTGCGATTTGTCCAGGTGTGCGGCGGGTCACAAACTTGCGAGGTGTGAAGCTCCGAGCGCTCGCCGCTTTCCCCTTCATCCCGTGCGGTACTTTGGCGAACGAAGCACGCGCCGGTTTCGTAGGGGCGCGCGGCGATGGGGCTGCGGCAGAAGGCCCCGCCCTCTGGCCGCCTCCCGTAGGGGTGCTGCTCTGCCGCGCCCCTGTAGGGGCATTTCGCCAACAGTATCCCCCACGAAAGAAGGGCCGGAGATGGGGACAGGCACGATCCAGGATGTGGGTAATGAATAGCCGAGCCAGGGAGGGAGTCTGGAGAATGCCCCGCCACCGCCTCACAGCAGCAGCGGCTCGGCACCTTGTGTCAGCGCGTCTCGGGCTTCCTCGCCAGGCAGAGACTGGTTGACTGGCGCGTAATCTGGCAGCTCGCTCTCCAGGTGGCGCATACGCGGCCAGGCGTAGAACGCTGCGCCCGCCAGCGCGCTGGTCAGCCCGCTGATGATGAACAACAGGCCGATGCCCGCCCCCGGCTCGCTGCCGACCAGCGGCGCGACCAAGTCCCAGCCGGCCCCGCCGACCGCCGGCTCCAACACGCGGTCGGCCAGCGGCCCGGCCAGCAGATAGGCCAGCGGCATGGCCAGCATGGCGAGTTGCATGATCGCGGCGAACACGCGCCCCTGCATGTCGGGGGGAGTCTTGGCCTGCACCAGCGAGAACAGCGGCGCGTTGACCATCGGATTGGGCAGCAGGTAGAGGAACATCACAATCGCCAGCGTGAGGGGTGTGCGGACAACACCAAGCAGCGCCAGGAACAGTGCCTCGACGATGATCGCCAAAAACACGATGTGCATCCGCTTCGACCTGATCGTCCGAACGCTGACCAGCACGCCGCCGACGACCATCCCCAGGCTGAGCAGCGCCATCAGCGTGCCCAGCATCGCCTCACTGCCGGTCAGCAGCAAGACATAGGGCACGATCATCACGCCGGTCATGTTGCCCAGGAAGTTGAGCAGCGTCGCCAGCAGGAGCAGGTAGAACATCGGGCGCAGCTTCCACATCAGCGTGAAGCCAGAGGCCATCTCCCGCCACACCGACCCGCCAGCGGCGCGGCCTTCGTCGGTCTGCGCCGGGCGCGGGATGTGCACCGACGCTACCACCGCGACTGCTACCAGGAAGGTGACGATGTCTACGACGATGACGCCTGTCACGCCGATCACTGCGAACAGGACTCCGGCCAGCACCGGCGCGATCAACCCCGCCGCCGGTCCGGTGATCTGCTGGATGGCGTTGGCGCGGTCGCGCATGGCGTCGGGGACGAGCTGGGTGACCGAGGCGTTGAACGCCGGCCCCTGGAACATGGCGAAGGTGGCCTGCCAGATGGTCAGGATGTACAGAATCCATAGCTCGAAAGTGCCGGTGGCGAGGGTGAGCAGCAGGATAAGAGTCGCCAGCGCCTGGCCAGCGTCGGACACGATCAGGACGTAGCGGCGATCCCAGCGATCGGCCAGCACGCCGGCGAAGCTGGTCGCCAGGATGCGCGGCAACATTCCGAAGAAGCCGACCAGCGCCAGGGGGGTGACCTGTCCGGTATCGTTGAAGATCTTGATGCCCACTGCCAGCTCGGTCATCTGGCTGCCGATATAGGAAAAAGTTTGAGTGAGGATCAGGATGTAGAACGTGCGGATCGAGGTCGTCCGGGCCATGCGTGTCTCTCCGTGCTCGGCGTTCTGCGGGCAGAGATACGTGCCAACACCTGTATATACGCACACAGCGCGCTGAGGGTGCACATCCTACCGATTTTGCCACCCGGCCCGGCTGGGGGTGCCAGGGCAATCGCCTCACTGCCCGGTGTGCAGGGCTTTACCTCACCCCGCTCAGCCGCAGCATTTTCTGATGCGATCGCCCTGGTAGGGGGTGTTTTTTGATCTTGCCAAGCAAGCTGACCTGGGCTATACTGGGGGCCAGTTGAGCCATGCGGGCGTGGTTCAGTGGTAGAACGTCTCCTTGCCAAGGAGAAGGTCACGGGTTCGAATCCCGTCGCCCGCTCAGCACAAGCCGCCAACGGATCGCGTGGCGGTTTTTGTTTCTCCGCCCAGTCTATGCCTGAAGCGCCCGCCCCGGATACAATGGAGTCACCTGGCCCAGGAGGGACGCCATGACCCCCACCGTCTTGAGCATTGATGCCATCGTCTCTGACCCCGCGATTCGCAGCGGACGCCCCAGCATCGCCGGGCGCACGGTGACCGTTGCCGACCTGGTGGCGCACTACCTGAGATGGGGCGCGACCCCGGAGGAACTGGCCGCCCAGTTCAAGCTGACGCTGGGCCAGGTGCACGCGGCCCTGGCCTACTACTACCTGCACAAGAGCGCCCTTGACGAGGAGATGCGCCGCGACCAGGACCTGGCCGACCGGCTGCAAGCGGAATTGGCCGAGCAGGGGAAGCTGGGACGCCTTGACTGAGCTGCGCTTCTACTTCGATGAGAGCGTAGACCTGGCCTCACTCCAGTTTCCCCGCCCCAGACACTTGACGCGCAGGTTCCCGAAATACTGATAGTGCCCTGATACTGGGTGTGCTAAAATGCTTATGCGTTAGCCTAAGTCATCAAATCCAAAATCCAGCAGAAGCCTTCAAGAGAGCAAAGATGCCAAAGAAGCGGCCAACTGTGGCGGAACAACGACGTTACAGCGTTCGCAACGTCCAGGCAGCTAAGCAAATAGCATTGGCATGGCTGAAGGAATTTCAGTTGCAGAATGCAGTAGGCTTCGGACTCCCTGAAGTTGACGACCGCTATCACATTTGGCGGGTGCCATTGCTGAGCAAGAGTCACCAAAGTAGAGTAGGTGAAGTAGTGATAGATGCACGAAACTCTCTTATCCTTAGGGGCAAGTCAACCGATCCACAAATAATCGAAGCCCGGCTTCTAGGCAAATCAACTCCGCGAACGGGCAAATCCAATGTCAGCAGGAATGGCACATATGACCTCTCACCGCTGCGTAATATCATCGCGTTAGGTGACTGCGAAGAGGTGCTCCAGGACTTAGCTGCTGACAGCGTGGACCTGGTATTCACTTCTCCGCCATACTACAATGCCAGGCCCGAATATACTGACTACATGACATACGAGGATTATTTACTTAAGATACGCAAGATGATTCGGCAGGTTCACCGCGTATTATCCGAAGGTCGCTTCTTTGTGATGAACGTTGCGCCCGTGTTGGTACGACGTACCCAACGAAGCGAATCATCAAGAAGAATAGCCGTGCCCTTTGATGTGCATCGAATTTTCGTTGAGGAAGGTTATGATTTCATGGACGATATTATCTGGGAAAAGCCCGAAGGGGCTGGTTGGGCTACGGGACGCGGACGCCGTTTTGCAGCCGATCGCAACCCTCTCCAGTATAAGCCGGTGCCTGTAACTGAGTATGTTTTGGTATATCGGAAACACACATCAAAACTCATTGACTGGAACATTAGGGCACATCCGAAACCAGAACTGGTCGAGCAATCAAAGATCGGGGACGACTACGAACGGACGAATATCTGGCGCATATCCCCCACCTATGATAAGCGCCATCCAGCGATTTTCCCTGTCGAACTCGCTGAGAAGGTCATCTCGTATTATTCTTTCAAGCAAGATGTGGTTTTAGACCCTTTCGCTGGAATCGGTACTGTGGGCGAGGCAGCAGCCAAACTTGGGCGAAGATTTGTGCTAATAGATAATGAGCGTGACTATATTGAAATCATCCGTGAGAGAGCGAAAACCTGGCTGGGGACAAAAGTGGCGGATGTGCTGACAATTAACTGTCCACCTATAGACAGTTCCGATATGTTATTTTAGAAGGTCAACAAGACATGCCCCCCTCACGAATCGAGACCCTGAGCGATTTGCTTTCTGCGGATTCGCTTGCCCTTCTCTCTTCTAGCGGCAATGCCCTGGTTGAACAGATCGGAATGGACGTTGTGCGAGGCGTCGTCCTGGATGTTCTATCAGGAAACAACCTTCGTGACGCAACGGAGATCTTGACTCGCAGGCGGATCGTCGCCCTGAATCTTGCAATGGTGACCCTTTTTCTACGCGGGCTGGCGGTGTCGGATGATTTCGTTCAACAGCTTCCCTTTCTCGCTGCGGATAGTCTGACACGAAATCAATTGAGTAAGTCCGAGCGCTGGCTATCCTATTGGGTTCTAGGGTTGACCCACAAAGCCTTCCAGAATGTGCTCCGAGATAACCCCGAACGTATCGCAGAGTACAGAGACCGATATATCCAAACTTGTCAGGACGTGATCGAAAGCCACACACGCAAATACGGTGCGTTGCAGGGGCAGATTGAGCTTTCTTCTGGCCTTAAGGCAAGAGTGGATTGGCTGTTGTTAACCTATCTCATGAATACGGTGGGTTCGGGAACGTTGGCGATTCGGGGGTCAGAGAAATCTACTTATGGAAAGCTCTTTGAGAAACTCATTTTGGGGACACTTCTTCACATTTTGGGCTTCAAGCACATACGCGAAGGTGAGCTTGAGGAATATCAGAACGTGTTTTGGCTTTCGTCGCGCGGGAAGAAAAGGGAGAGTGATGCAACGCTGTTGTACAAGCCAGGCAGGGCTGTTCGCTTTGACATCGGCTTCATAGGTCGCGGAAACCCTGAGATTTCATTGGATAAGGTATCTCGATTTGAAAGACATCTAGAGTTGAACAACCAGCACTGGTATGTATCCACAATCATCATCGTAGATACCATCAGCCCAGGCAGTAACATAGTGGCACTGGCACATGAAATTGATGGGCATATTGTCCAGATGAGCGGAGCTTACTGGCCGCAACAAGTAGTTCGGGAACTAAATCGTAGACTTGGCTTCAGGCATCCTTTACTCGACATGGACCACTCCGAGATCAGGAATTTTCTGACAGAGAAGATACGCGATGCTCCTCTTGAGAAATTCATAGGGGTTGACATAAATAGCAAGGACAACGACGATTTGTCCGAGAAAAAGCCGTAGGGCGCTTTTCGCGCTGAGGGTTGTGGCAACTCTCTCTGCTTGCCCATAGCCAGCGCATGTTCCACCTCCCCTCTCCCGCTCAAGAGAAGCCGCCACTCTGAGGGAACTTCAGGTGGCGGCTGTTGTTCCGAGAGGGTGCTCCAACGCCGCTGTAGCGCAGAACGGCGGGCGAGTGCGAACGGATCGGACGCGGACCCCCCTCGCAGCGTGCGGGGCGCTCACAGGGTCGCCTGCACCTCACGCAGCCAGGCCAGTGCTTCCGGGTTCCTGCCCCAGGTCGTCTGCGCATCAAAGGCATAATGAATCGCTTCGTCCTCGTCGCCGATGCCCACGAACGGAGGCAATCGCCTGGGCAGCGATCTCTTTCCCATCAGGTAGTCCGGGACAAAGCGGTTCGACCGGATGGCTTGCTTCAACTGGGTCGTAGCTGCTTTGGTCGGCCCCTGCTGCTCGAACGTCGCCAGGGCGCGCGTGTACGCCAGGGCAGCCGTGGGTTCATTATACCTGTCCAGCAGGGCGGCAAGCTCGTCGTAGCGGCGCAGCTCGAGCAGGAGATTGGCCAGGACGTAGCGAATGCCCTGGTTGTCGTTGGGGTTCAGGCGCAGCATGTCCTGGTAGTGGGCCGCCGCCTCTTGGCGCTGTCCCAGACTCCTGTTGCAGCGCGCACGTCAATCACTTCCGCCAGCGCCCGCCCCTCCTGGCTGAGCGGCAGCCAGCCATCCGGCGTGCCCGCCCAGAAATTGCCTATCGCGTCGGTAGCGAACTGGCTGATGATCAACCGCTCGCGCTCCTGCGCCGGGCGAGCGAAGCCTGGATTTATCGGGTAAGCGCGCGCCTGCTTTGGAAACGATCCGGTAGCGTCAGACTCTTAGCGGAAACTCTTTTCAGAGGGTCTCTGTACGTCTAGCCCGGCGGGGGTGTCACCGCGCAGTGGTATTACCAGCGGGGAACCAGTCCGTCACGGCTTGAATGTGTAGTAGCGAATCAGCGCATCGGTCAGATCGGGCAGACAGGGCGTGATGTCGTACCACTGCGCGCCAGAGCCAACATTCCACAGGTGGAAGCCTTTCACATAGGGGTCTTCTTCGAGCTGGTAGGTGTACTGCAAGGCATCGCGGATGATCCACTCGCAGGGCGGCAGGAACGTCCCGCCGCCAATGCCCATCTCGGTGATGTAGACTGGCAGATTGGCCGCCTCTGGCAGGGAGAGCAGCAATCGCTCGTGCAGCACGCGGTGGCGCAGCGCGATCCACACATCGGACTCAGAGGTCAGGCGCGTGTCCTGCAGGCTGTAGGCGTGCAGGGCGATGCCGTGCGTGCGCCCCGGCGCGCAGGGATTCTCTACCGCGTACTCATAAGCGGGCAGCAGGTCATTGAAGACCTGCATATCGGGGTTGCCGCCGGGGAACGAGAACAGCAGCAGGCAACGCCCCTGCTCGTTGGCGATCTTCATCGCCTCGATGGAGAACTCGGCGATCCATTGCAGCGCCGCCGGGCACTCGTTCATCAGCTCATAATAGTCGGCATCCACCTGGTCCCAGTGCGGCTTCAGGCCGTCCAGCCAGCGGCGGGCAGTCGCTGCTGGGTCCGGCCTCAGGCGGATGTCGGCGGGGCAATCGCCCATGCCGTCGGCGTTGAGCAGCGAACGGTAGACGAGGACCGTCTCCGGCGAGATGGCTTTGGCCAGGGTGAGCGTCTCCTCAGAGCCATTCAACCCCTTGAGCGTGCCGACCGGGTAGCCCGCGTCCTTCATGCGCTGCACGAAGGTCAGGATCTCGGTCTGGCTGCGATCGTTGAGGATGTGCAGCCCCAACAGCGTCGTGTTCGGATCGTGCCCGCGCAGAATCTCGCAAGCGCGCACGTCGATCACTTCCGCCAGCGCCCGCCCCTCCTGGCTGAGCGGCAGCCAGCCATCCGGCGTGCCCGCCCAGAAATTGCCTATCGCGTCGGTAGCGAACTGGCTGATGATCAACCGCTCGCGCTCCTGCGCCGGGCGAGCGACGGGCGCGCCGAAGTCGGGCGACGTGTAGAGGCTGGCCCCAGCCACCACGACGCGCGCGCGGCACGGCTGAGCGCTCAGCGTGGCCGGCAGCGCGGTGTGCAGCGGCTCCGGCGTGTACTGCGGCCCCGTGATTGGGCCGAAGTTGACGCCGGGAGGCGGCGGCTCCGGTGTGGGCAGCGGCGTGATCGCCGGATCAGTCGTCGGCTGTGCGGCGACTCGCGCGGGCGTGGGCGGCGCGTCCGGCGTAGGAGACTGTGCCGGGGTGGGGGTGACGTAGACGGCGATGCTTTGCTGCTCGGCGCAGGCCGCCAGCAGGAGCAAGCCCGCCAGCAGGCCAATCAGCGCGAAAAGTTTGAATTCGGTATGGATGTTCATAGAGGAGAGTGTATATCACGATGGGCGCTGGGGGCAAATTGGCAGGGCGCGCGGCGCGCGCAAAGGTTGCCCGCGACTCGTCGGGCGCGGAGCTTTACCTCACCCCCAGCCTTGTCCCGCCCTGGCTCTGCCGGGGAGAGATCGGGAGAAGGGGCCTTGCACGGCACCAGACTTCCGAAGTCTGCCACTTGAGTGCCCACGCATCTGGCGCTGGGCGGTTAAGCCCTCTCGCCGCGTGTAAAGAGAGGATTTAGAGAGAAAAAGCGCATCACCCGCCCTAGGCCCCCCCGCCAAGCACCCACAGCGCGACCATGCCGACGGCGATGGATAGCAGGGTGCTGCGCACGCGCCAGGCGACGAGCGCCGCCACTGCCCCGGCAATGAGGTGCGTATTGTTCAGCGACAGGTCGAGCGAGCCGTTCGGCATGAAAATCGCCGGGAAGACAATCGCCGACAGCGCCGCCGGGGGCACGTAGCGCAGGGCGCTGTGCACGGCGGGCGACAGCGTCGTCTCGCCCAGCAGCGCGATCACCGACAGGCGGATGGTGTAGGTCACGGCGACCATGCCCAGGATCGTCAGCCAGGTAGTCATGAGGCGCGCTCCGCCGATGTGGTGGATGTGTTGCGCGGCGCGGCCCAACCCGCGCGCTCCGCGCCGACCCCAACCGCGATACCGCTCAAGACGGCGATGATCAGCCCCAGATTGTAGGGCAGCCCGTGCCCGGCCAGGGCCGTGATCCCCGCCACCCATGCGGCCAGCACGGTCGGGCGATCCTTAAGCGTAGGGATGACCAGGGCGATGAAGGTCAGCGCCAGCGTGAAGTCCAGCCCCCAACTGGGCGGCACCTGCGCGCCAAGCAGCACACCCGCTGCTGTGCTCATCTGCCACGTCACCCACAGGGTGGCACCCGCGCCCAGCGTATACCAGTGGCGCGATGATTCAGGCGCAGGCGTGGCAGAGTCCGCCTCGTAATGAGTGATGGTCACGGCATAAACTTCGTCGGTGAGCAGAAAAGCGAGCAGGTACTTCCAGGCGCGGCTCAGATGGCGGAGATACGGCGCGAGCGAGGCGCTGTAGAGCATGTGGCGCAGGTTGACGACGAAGGTCGTCAGCACGATGATCACGCCCGGCGTCCCGCTCGCGAACAGCTCCGCCGCGATGAACTGCGACGATCCGGCGAAGACGAACAGCGACATGCCGAGCGCCACCTCAACCGGCAGCCCGGCATTGGTGGCGGCGATGCCGTAGATCATGCCAAAAGGCATCGTGCCAAGCAGGATCGGGAGCTGGGCGCGCACGCCGCCCCAGAACTCCGCGCGCCGCGAAGACATGGGCATTCCTTAGATGCGGGCAGTTCAGCAGCGGCCCAGTGTACCGCACTGTATCAGGATCTGCCCTCGTGTGATTTGCATAGAACGCCCCTGGACGGGGAGGGTGCCTCGCCCCGCGCGCAGTTGGGGCTTGCCATGCGCCCTGCCGCTGCCGTAGAATCGGGGCAAGTTGCGATCTGCCCCGCCAGCGCGCGGATGCTCTCCGCGCACAGGCTATGCCCGACTCTACGCTGTTCAACTTCTTCTGACGCCCCACCTCAGCGCGTGTCGCCGACCGGCGCGCCGGATCGATCGGCCTGCCGGAAAGCCCGATCAGCCTTGCTCCCTTTCGTGTGATGGCTCTCTTGGCGGCGCCATACTCCAACACCGCCGGACTCGGACTCAACCCTGATCGCTCGTCGCAACTGCTGTGTGGATGATCATGAGCACGCAAGAATCCCAACCCCTGATCGTGATCCCGGTCGCCACGCCCCAGCCCACCGGCAATCCCTGCCTGCGCTGCGGGGCGTGCTGCGCCTATTTTCGCGTGTCGTTCTATTGGGCCGAAGCCGATCCGTCGCACGGCGGCACCGTGCCCCCTGACCTGGCAGACGACCTGACCCCAGTGCTGAGCTGCATGAAGGGCACCAACCAGAAACATCCGCGCTGCGCCGCGCTGATCGGCGAGATCGGGCGCGGAGTGCGCTGCGCCATTTACGAGGAACGGCCCTCATCCTGCCGCGAGTTCGGCGTGGAGTGGGCGGGGGAAGGGGTGCGCTTCACGCCCGAAGACCTGGCGCGCTGCACGCAGGCGCGCGCCGCCTGGGGGCTGCCTCAGATCGCCCGCGCATCAAAGGCATAATGAATCGCTTCATCTTCGTCACTGCTGCTCACGAACGGGGGCAATCGCCTGGGCGGTGATTCCTTTCCCATAAGCGCGCGCTGATTTTGCAGGGACGCTGCTCACAACCGGCTTTGGGTAATTGGCTACCGGAGTATTTACCAGGCGAACACCATACGGCCTCAGGGTGAACCCGCATGTTCCGCTACATACCTACTGAGTTTTGCGCGCGCTCAGAAGAAGACTGCCCGAAACTCGATCAGAGCCACGACAGCCGACCCCAAGGGGGTCTTGCCCACCTCATGCTATCGCTCTCAGTTGAACAAGGTAACTCCAGGCGTCCATAAGGGGGCCAGCCGTGGCGATGGGGTCTGCTCCGAGATCCACTGCTTCGCCCTCGACCTCGATCCGCTCAAGAACGAGTCCGGTATTCTCTAGCAGCAGTCGAAAATCAACTGGCGAATAGCAGCGAATGGCCTTTTAGCAGCCTATATTCGATCGCGTTCCTCCCTCACACCCTACCCGCCGCTGTCCACCTCGACCGCCAGGCAGGTGTTGGTCGTCAGGATGCCGGGGATGGTCTGCACCTGGGCGGCGATGACCGTGCCCACCGCCTCCAGGTCGCCCGCCTCGATGATGGCGATGGCGTCGAACTCGCCGAACGTCATCTCCGCGGTGCGCACAGCCTTGACCCGGTGCAGATGGCGAACGACCGACGTGACCTCGCCAGTGCGCACTTTGATCAGCACATATGCTTTCATGGGACTACCCTCCTCGACCGCGCGGACGCAGATAGATGAACCAGTACACGAGCGCCACCAGCACCGCCCCGCCGATGATATTGCCGATGGTCACTGGCAGCAGGTTGTCAACCAGAAAGCCGCGCACCGTCAGACCAGACAGATTGAGGTCGGCGGCATGGGCGGCCACCCACGACGGATCGAATTCCTGAATGACCAGCCCGCGCGCGATGAAGTACATGTTGGCCACGCTGTGCTCGAACCCCGCCGCAACGAAAGCCGTGATCGGGAAGATGATGGCCACGATCTTGTCCACCGTGGTGCGCGCGCTGAAGGTCAGCCAGACAGCCAGGCAGACCAGCGCATTACACATGATGCCCAGGGCAATCGCCTGCCCGAAGCCCAGGTCGCACTTGGCGGCGGCGATCTTGAGCGCCGTCCGCCCGACTTCGCCGCCCGCCGGGCCAAAGCGATACTGCCCCGACCAGAAAACGAGCACCACCGTCCCCAGCGCGCCGACCAGGTTGCCCAGGTAGACGATGACCCAGTTGCGCAGCAGCGCCCTGCTGGAGACCTTGCCCGCCGCCCAGGCCATGACGATCAGATTGTTGCCGGTGAACAGCTCGGCCCCGGCCACCACGACGAGAATCAGGCCCAGGCAGAAGGTCAGCCCGCTGAGCAGGCGGCTCACGCCGTAGGGCAGTCCGTCGCCGGCGGTGATGGTGGTGGCGAACACCGCGCCCAGGCTGATAAAAGCCCCAGCCAGCACAGCCAGGGTGAACATGGACAACGCGGGCATCTCTGCTTTTGCCGCGCCCACGTACTCGGCACGGTAGGCCATTTCGGCAGGAACGAGTGCGTCAATTTTGAGCTGATTCTCCATGTCCCCTCTTGATTTCGTCGGGTTGTCAGTACACGGCTGCGCGCCTGTCGCCCCCTGGCGAACAGTTACAAGTCTTTCTCATCATACCGGAAATGTTCTCTCAAAACATAGGACGATGCTCCGTGATGTCGCTGCGGCTCCTCACGTCTTGCGCTCGATTCTGCCTTTACAGGGTCTGGGAAGCGTGGTATAACGATGCTACCCTGCCGTGCGCGTGATCCGCACATCGGTTTTGAGCCAACACCCAAACTCAGGGTATCCAGGTCAAGGCACAGACGCACTAGGATTCGTCCAAAGCCGATGTGCCTGCTAGATACCCACCTGCGAAAGCAGGTTCAAAACGTAGCGGCACACGGCATGGCGGGAGTCATCATCCCACGCCCGGCTTCCATCACCGGGCGTTTTTTCGCCCAACCGCCAGCTCACAGCCCACTAGAGGATTATTTTTAGACCTATTACAGCAGGGGGCTTTTCTTGCTTCTGAGTCGGCGACTCGCTATACTTGTTCAGACCTGTCCGGTTCGCGTCCATCACCAGGATACTGACGAGAGATGCAGCGAGAACGAGTCGCCGATGACATCTACGTCTTCACCAGCGAGCTATACGCGCAAGTCACCGCCGGAGCGATCCTCACCACCGAAGGGGCCATCCTGATTGACACCCTGGTCTTTCCCGAAGAGGCCCACGCCATCCGGCACTTCCTAGAAAACCGGCTGAGCAGCCCGGTTCGCTATGTGATCAACACGCACTATCATGCCGATCACACCTACGGCACGTGCTTCTTCCCCGACGCGCAACTGGTCACTCACGCGCGCTGCTATGATCTGCTGGACACGCGCGGGCGCGAGGGGCTGATCGCCGCTCAGCACAGCGCCAGCGAGCTGCGAGCCGTGCAGATCGTCCTGCCGCACATCGTCTTCGATGGCGGCACGATGAGCGTGCGCCTGGGCAACAAAACCGTCGAGCTGCGCCACTCGCCCGGCCACAGCCCGGACTCCATTGTCTGCCTGGTGCGCGAGGATCGCGTGCTGTTCGCCGCCGATACGATGATGCCCGTGCCCTACTTCGTGGACGGCAGCTACGATGACTTTGTGGCCAGCCTGCACGCGCTGCAGAACGGCGGCTTCGAGAACGTGGTGCAGGGGCACGGGGAAGTGATTCTGCGCGGCGAGGTCGAGGAAGTCATCCAGGGGCACCTCGGCTATCTGGCGCTGATTCGCCGGCACGTCGAGCGCGCCCTCGACCGGGGGCAGCCGCCGGAAACGCTCAACGCGATCTCCATCGAGGACTGCGGCAAGAGCCGCATTCCGCTCAATGGCCTGGTGCAGGATTTACACCAGGCCAATATGCACGCGCTCTACCATCACCTGGCTGCCCAGCGCCGGGGCCGGGCCTGAGCCGGCAGCCAGCGGGGCGCGCACGGGGAAAAACAAGACCCCAGTCCGGCAGACTGGGGTCTTTGTGTCATAGCGGGGGCAGGATTCGAACCTGCGACCTCCGGGTTATGAGCCCGACGAGCTGCCACTGCTCTACCCCGCATCGTGGAGAGTACTATACCAGAGCGACTGTCCCCAGTCAAGGCTGAATCGCGCGCACGCCCTGGATCATCCCGCCCGCAGCGCGTATACTGGACGCACGCTGACCACCCGATTCACACGAGCAGACCCATGACTTCCCCCGCCGCTTCACCCGAAACTCTCCCGCTGGAAGCGCAGGCTGGCGCGCGGCTGCAGGCGCGCGGCCTGACCTTGTCCGTCGCCGAATCGAGCACGGGCGGGCTGATCGCCGAGCGCCTGACGGACATCTCCGGCAGCTCCGCCTACATGATCGGCGGGGTGATGGCCTATGCCGATTCGGTCAAAGCTCAACTGCTGGGCGTTCGGGATGAGCTGCTGCGCGCGCACGGCGCGGTGAGCGCGCCCGTTGCGCAACAAATGGCCGAGGGCATACGTACACTCTTGAAGACGGACCTGGCAATCAGCACGACAGGCATCACCGGGCCGACCGGCGGCACGGCGACCAAGCCTGTTGGGTTGCATTTCATCGGGCTGAGCGCCGCCGAGGGGGCCTGGGTGCGCCGCTACGTGTTCGCCGGCGACCGGCGCAGCGTCCGTCACGCCGCCGCTGACGCAGCCCTGCAACTGCTGCTGGACTATCTGGACGGGAAGCTGTGAAGTTCCGCGTGATCACTGTAGAGGCCATTTTTATGCCGGACGGCTGGCCGGTGCCGCGCAGCGTGCGCTGGGAGGGTGCGCGCCTGCCCATTGTGGACACCGGGCGGCGCTGGCGGGCCGCCGATGGCGTGCACATCCTGGCGCTGGTTGAGGATGGGCGCGTCTTCGAGCTGCACACCAATGGGGTGCTGTGGCGGGCAGCGATCGTCTCCGCGCCGCCACACTTCGCCTGAGCGAGTGAGCGCGGCAGCGCGGAGTGCCTCATCCTATGGGTGCGTGCAAAACCTGTCAGGGTGGGGCGCTGCTCTGCTGCGCCCTGGCTGACCTCACCCCCGCTCGGCGCTGACGCGCCGTGCCGCCCCCTCTCCATCTGCGTGGAGAGGGGGCTTTGCCGGGTGAGGCGCGGCTGGGATGCGGGATTCTGGAACCGCAGAGACGTAGAAGACGCGGAGAAGAACGTATCACTTATTTTCCTCTGCGCTCTCTGCGCCTCTGCGGTGATCCTTTGCTCTGGTGTCGGGTGCGTTAGGGCGTGTCTGGAAACCCCTCACCCCTGCACCCCTCTCCCTCACCGGGGCGAGGGGAAATCCTGCGCCTTGCTCCCCTTCTCCCTCCAAGGGGAGAAGGGGTTGGGGGGATGAGGGGGAGCTTACCCCCGGCCTCGCTGACGCGCCTCGCCGCCCCCTCTCCACACGCGGAGAGGGGGATTGAGGGGGTGAGGCGCACGACTTTTCGAGCGACCTCTCAAAACCGATGACTGATCGCTGAAAACTGATCGCTCGCCGTTGTTCGTCAGCGCGCCGCCTGCTACAATGTCCGCCGGTCAGCCGACTGCCCGCACACAGAAGAGGACACCATGCCTGAGCACATTCACGTTTCCGTCGCCTGGCCCTACGCCAATGGCGACCTGCACGCCGGGCACCTGGCCGGAGCCTACCTGCCCGCCGACATCTTCGCCCGCTTCCACCGGCTGAAGGGCAACCATGTGCTGATGGTCAGCGGGTCGGACGCGCACGGCACGCCGATCACCGTCGAGGCGGATCGGCTGGGCCTCTCGCCGCGCGCGGTCTTCGAGCACTATCACCACCGCTTCCTGGTCACGCAGCAGCGCATCGGCATCAGCTACAACCTGTTCACGCACACTGACACCGAGAACCATCACCGCATCGCCCAGGACATCTTCCTGCGGCTGCTGGAGCGCGGCTACCTCTACACCGAGACGCAGCGCCTGCTCTACAGCGAGACCGAGCGGCGCTTCCTGCCCGATCGCTACGTCGAGGGCACCTGCCCTGTCTGCGGCTACGCCGACGCGCGCGGCGACCAGTGCGACAACTGCGGCAGCCTGCTCGACGCCGTAGACCTGATCAACCCGCGCAGTAAAACCGACGGCAGCACGCCGGTTATCCGCGAGACCGATCACTACTTTCTCAATCTGCCCGCCTTCATTGACGAACTGCGGGCCTATCTCAACGATCCGGTCAAGGCGCAGACCTGGCGCCCGAACGTGCTGCGCGTCTCGCAGAATAAGGTCGAAGACCTCAAGGGTCGCCCGATCACGCGCGACATTGCCTGGGGCATCCCCGTCCCGCTGGAGGGGTGGGAAGACAAGCGCATGTACGTCTGGTTCGAGGCGGTGATGGGCTACTTCACGGCCAGCATCGAGTGGGCGCGCAACATCGGCCAGCCCGACGCCTGGAAACGCTGGTGGTACAACCCGGACGCCAAAATCTACAACTTCATCGGCAAGGACAACATCGAGTTCCACACCATCATCTGGCCGGCGGAGCTGATGGGCATTGACGGGCTGTACGCCGCTGACGGCGACGGCCCGATCTCGCTGCCCTACGACGTGCCGGCCAACGAGTTCATGAACATCGAAGGTCAGCAGTTCTCCAAAAGCCGCAACTGGGCGATCTGGGTGCCGGACATCCTCGACCGCTACGATCCCGACCCGATCCGCTACTACATCGCCATGACCTTCCCCGAAAGTCGCGACTCCGACTGGAGCTGGGACGGCTTTATAACGCGCAACAACACCGAGCTGCTGGCCGCCTGGGGCAACCTGGTCAACCGCGTGCTCAAGTTCGCCCACAAGCATTTCGGCGGCGTGGTGCCCAGCCCCGGCGCGCTGCGGGAGATAGACGAAGAGATCATCGGCAAGGTGGAGGGTGGCTTCGAGACGATCGGCGGGCTGCTGGCGGCGGTTCGGCTGCGCGACGCGCTGACCGAGGGCATCGCCCTGGCCCGCGAGGTCAACGGCTACCTGGACCGCGCGCCCTGGTTCAAGGTGGTGGCGGAAGATAAGGCAGCAGCGGCGACGACGATCTACACCGCGCTGCGCTGCATTGACAGCCTCAAGACGCTGCTGGCCCCCTTCCTGCCCTTCACCTCGCAGCGCGTGCACGAGTACCTGGGCTATGAGGGGACGCTGTTCGGCGAGCAGCGCATCGAGGTCTTCCAGGAGAGCGAGCGCCCTCACGAAGCGCTGACCTATCACAGCGACGAGCGCGTCGTCGGGCGCTGGGAGCCGGGTCGCCTGCCGATCGGGCAGGCGCTGCGCGAGCCGCAGCCGCTCTTCCGCAAGCTGGAGCCATCGCTGATTGACGAGGAGCGCGCCCGGCTGGGCCAGCCGCGCGAAGCGGAGACGCAGCCCTCGCGCGACTCGTAACGGAGGGATCGGGAGAGCCTCCCGCCGTTCTGCTCTCTTCCCCCTCGAGGGGGAAGGGTCGGGGATGGGGGAAAGCGACTTCCCTTGTGCGGGTCGCCGACGGCTGATTGCTGGCGGCTGATCGCCCGCTACCGAACCTGCGCAAGAGTGCTCCCCGCTTTAGCGGGGAGAGCAGTCACTCCTCCAGGTCTTCTTCGGTCAGGGTCAGGCCGAGGACGTGATACCCGCCGTCAATGTGGACGGTCTCGCCCGTCACCTGGCGGCCCCAGTCGCTGGCCAGGAACACGGCCACGTTGCCCACGTCCTCCTGCGTGACCTGCGAGCGCAGCGGCGTGACCTTCTCGCTGTAATTGAGCATCATGCGGAAGCCGGGCACGCCCGCCGCAGCCAGCGTCTTGATCGGGCCGGGGCTGAGCGCGTTGACGCGGATGCCCTGCGGGCCGAGGTCGGCAGCCAGGTAGCGCACGATGTTCTCCAGCGCGGCCTTGGCGACGGCCATGACGTTGTAGCGCGGCATGACCTTCTCCGCTGCGTAATAGGTCAGGGCCATGATGCTGCCGCCGTTCGGCATGAGGTCGGCGGCATGGCGAGCCATAGGGATCAGGCTGTAGGCGGAGATGTCCAGAGCCGTCTTGAACCCGGCACGGCTCACGTCGCGGAAGCGCCCGCCCAGGTCTTCGCCCGGCGCGTAAGCGACAGAGTGAACGAGGATGTCCAGGGAGCCAAACTTCGCCCCGGCTTTGGCGAAAGTCGCCGCGATCTGCTCGTCGGACGTGACATCGCACTGCTCCACGAAGTCAATGCCCGCTTCCTCGGCCAGCGGAAGAACGCGCTTTTCGAGCACCTCACCCGCGTAACTGAGGCCGACCGTCGCGCCCTCGCGCAGCAGCGCCTCGACGATTCCCCACGCAATCGAACGTTTGTTGGCCACGCCGAAGACCAGCGCGGTCTTGCCCGTCAGCACTCCCATAAGTTATCCCTCCCTGGTGGGTCGCCGCGATGTTGACCGACTGTTGTAACACACCCGGCGCGGTTTTGTCACGCGGGGCGTGACAGCGCCTCGCCGGACGCGGGGCATTGACCTCACCCCCGGCCTCGCTCTCCACACGCGGAGAGGGGGCGGCGAGGCGCGCCACCACTGAGGCGCAGAGAGTGCGAAGGAAAAATAAATCGTGCGTTTTTCTCCGCGCTCTCTGCGTCTCTGCGGTTCCGTAGTTCTGCATCCCAGACTGGCTCCCCGCCGAGCGAGGGTGAGGTCAGCCAGGGCGCGATCACCCTCCGCCCGTTGTCGGGCTGGGCGCGGCGGTCGGCTCCGGCGGCAATCCCTCCGGCTGGACGACGCACAGCCGCGCCCCACCGTTGAAGCGCCCCGCGCTCGTCAGGCGGATCGCCTCGCCGTTCGTCACGTCCAGCAGGGCGATCTGCACGTCGTCCGGTCCGCCGACCGAGGCCAGCAGGTGTGCATCGTCGCCCCAGGCCCAGGCGACGGCGGCCCCTTCGCCCGCCCGGATCGCCAGCGGCTCCGGCTGCTCGAAGTCCAGCAGCCAGATGTCGGCGGTCTGCGGGTCGCTCAAATCCGCCCAGACGGTGTAGGCGATGCGCTCGCCGGTCGGGTCGAAGACCGGCCAGAGCTGGTTGACTTCGCTGAACTCCGGCGGCAGCACGGGGAACTCCCCTTCCACGTCGTCGCCGATCACGGTCAGGAAGACGTTCCAGGGGCCGAACTGTTCGCTGGAATAGAGCAGTTGGCGCCCATCCGGACTCCACGACGGCGATGTAGCCCGACCCAGCTCGGTCGTCACCTGGCGCTGACCGCTCCCGTCGGCGTTCATCACCCAGATCGTCGGCACGCCGTTCTGCCGCGTGGAGACAAAGGCGATCTGCGCCCCGTCCGGGCTGAAGACCGGGGCGAAGCTCATCCCGGCGGAAGCCGTGAGCGCGACCGGCGCGCTGCCATCCAGGCGCAGCAGGTGAATCTGGTAGCTGCCACTGGCGTCTGAGGCATAGACGACCGAGCGGCCATCCGGCGCGCAGGACGGCTCGCGCTCGTTGGCGAGCGAGCCGGTCAGGCGGCGTTCGGCGCCGTTCAGCGTCATCAGGAACAGGTCATCGTTGCCGTCGCGGTCGCTGTAGAAGACGACCTGGTATGGCTCATCGGGAAGCGGGGCGGGCGTGTTGGTGGGCGTGATCCGCGCTCGCGCCGTCTGCGTCGCGCCGATCACGGCGACCGCCGTCTGCGTGAAAGGCAGCACGCCCGCCGCCGCCGTGTTGGTCAGGGCGATGCCCGTCGCGCCGAGAGCAGCGGCGCTGAGCACGGTGGGTGTCGCGGTAGCGGTCGGCGAAAGGGTGGGCGTGGCAGTTGCTGAAGGCAGAGGCGTCCGGGTGGCGCTGGCGAGCGCGACGGCGGGCGCGGGCAGGGTGAGCGACGGCGCAGGGGGGAGCGTATCCGCTGGCGGCACGGTGCTCGTAGTTGTCCCGGCGTGGGCGGTGGCGAGGTCGTCCAGGCTGGCCAGCGTCGGCAGCGGGGCGGAGTCGTCCCCGCCATCGCTCGCGCCGCCGCACGCGGCCAGGATCAGCAGCCCCAAGACAAGCACTATCAATCGGATGCGCGTTCTGGCCGTCGTCACGCTGCCCCTCCTGGGTGTTCGCGGGCGTAGCGGGCTTCATCGCCCGCGCTCATTGTAGTGCACGCGGCGCGATTCGATCAACCGAGGCAAAAAACGCCGGGCGAGATCGCTCCCGCCCGGCGCTGTAATCGGTCGTGCGCTTCTGACCGGCAGCCTACATCATGCCGCCCATGCCACCAGCGCCGCCCGCCGGCATGGGCGGTTCGGGCGCGGGGATGTCGGTGATGAGGGCTTCGGTGGTGAGGATCATGGAGGCGATGGAGGCGGCGTTTTCCAGGGCGCCCTTGGTGACCTTGGCCGGGTCAATGATGCCGGCCT
>JAHDWP010000014.1 GCA_023382715.1 Anaerolineae bacterium | reverse complement strand
AGGCCGGCATCATTGACCCGGCCAAGGTCACCAAGGGCGCCCTGGAAAACGCCGCTTCCATCGCCTCCATGATCCTCACCACCGAAGCCCTCATCACCGACATCCCGGAGGAGAAGCAGCCCGCTGCGCCTCCTATGCCGGAATACTAAACCGTCCGCCAACGATCACCCTGAGACAGCGTACAGGCGGCTCCCGTGCCAGGGGAGCCGCCTGTTGTTTTCTAGCGATTTCGGGACCAGCCGTGTATAGTCCCTACAGTGAGCGTGGCGCCGCCTGCGGACAGCACCAGAGATGGCCGGGCCGACAGCGAAGTTGCCACGCCAGTACAGCGCGAAGTGATGGAAGCATTCTCAGCCGGTGCGACAGTGGGTGGCTACGCGATCCTCGAAGAGGTCGGTCGGGGCGGCATGGCCACCGTGTACCGCGCCCACCAGCTTTCAATGAGCCGCGATGTCGCGCTCAAGGTGTTGCCCTCGCAATATCTCAACCAGCCCACCTCCCTCGACCGCTTCAAGCTGGAAGCGAGCATCGTTGCACGCCTGGAGCACCGCGCCATTGTGCCCGTGCACGACTACGGCGAGTTCGAGGGCATCCCCTATCTGGTGATGCGCTATATGGACGGCGGCTCGGTGGACGATCTTCTGGCTGACGGATCGATCTCGCCAGAGCGCACCCTGCAAATCGTGCTGCAGATCGCGCCAGCGCTCGACTACGCGCACCGCCAGGGTGTGCTGCACCGCGATCTTAAGCCGAGCAACATCCTGCTCGACGCCAGCGGCGACGCCTACCTCACCGATTTCGGCATCGCGCGCATCCTGGGCCACAACACCAGACCGTTGACGACCAGCGGCGTGGTTGGCACGCCGTCGTATATGTCGCCAGAGCAGGCGCAAGGGCACGATCTCGACGGGCGCTCCGATGTCTATGCGCTGGGCGTGGTGCTGTTCGAGATGCTCACCGGCAGCAGGCCGTTCGAGGGCGACACTCCTTACACAGTGGCTGTCAAGCACGTCACAGAACGCCCGCCCTCTCCCTGCGCCATCAACCCGGCGCTGTCGCGCGCGGTGGAGAACGTGCTGCTGAAGGCGCTCGAAAAGAAGCGCGAGAATCGCTACAGGACAGCGGTCGCGCTGGCAGATGCCCTCAAGCACGCCATTGAGGGGGGGCATGGGGGCGCCGCGCCGCCCATGCTGATCGAGACCGAGCCTTCGCTCACTGAACGGCTGAAAGCTGGCGCGTCCCGCCGCAGACTGGATACCGGGCTGGCGCTCCTGCGCCGACCAGAGGCCGGGCAGCCCCTCATCCAGCCGCAGCCCTCGCCTCCCCCGCCAGCGATCTCCTACGCGGTGCCGCGCGTCATTGCGCGACGACGGCGCCGATCCAACGGCTGGGCCACCTGGCTGGCCGCCGCCATCCTGGCATCGCTGGTCGTGCTCGCCGTGGCCGTGGGCGGCGTGTACTACCTGGTCAACGAGCCGCCAGCGCCCAGGGCCACCACGCCTGACTACGCCACGACCGCCGTCTTCAAGCTGACGGCGACCAAAGAGGCGATCATCCAGCCCACGCTGGGCCTCAGCGACCTGGGCAGCAGCGCCGGCACCGCTGAGATCGCGCCATCTCCCCTGCCCACCAACACCCCGCGCCCGCCCCTCGAAAGCACAGGAGACGACTCCATACAACACACCGGGGCGCTCCCTGAATGAGAGGCCCCGGTGCGAGGAGTAGCTGCCAGCCAGCCGCGCCGAGCCTACCAGCCGCGCTTCTTGGCTGCGGCGATCTTGATCGCCCCCAGGAAACGCTCTAACCCCTGCGAGACGCTGCCCTCGGGCAAATGGAAGCGCACCACGCGGCGATGCTTGGCCAGCAGCGCCTCCAGATCGCCCTGCGCCTGCGCCCGCTTGAGCAGCATGAAGTCATACGGCTCGCCAGGGATGGGAATCTCCTCGTAGTTCTCGACCGTGATCTGGATGAACACCCCATTGTTGGGGCCACCCTTGTGCAGTTGGCCGGTCGAATGGAGGAAGCGCGGCCCATAGCCCAGCGTCACGGCGCGCACCGTCGCGTGGCGCAGTTCCTGGCGAATCGCTTCCAGCAGTTGGTTGTGGCGCGGCGTCGGCGCAAGATAAGCCATCAATGCGATGTAGTCGCCGGAAGCGGCCAGGCTCATATGCGCCAGCAGCATATTGACCAGATCGCCGTAGTCAAAGCCGCGCTGCTTGACAATGCGGCGCAGCGTATCGGCAGTTCGAGGATCGGCGTAGAGCTTCAGCCCGTTTTCTTCCAGCACCGGCGCTTCTTCGGGCAGGTCACCGTGCTCGGCGATGTGATCGAGCAGGCGCTTGGTGTTGGCCTTGCTCTCCTGAACGTTGGGCTGGTCGAACGGGTTGATCTGCAGCAGGTGCCCGGCCACGGCGGTGGCGAACTCCCAGCGGAAGAACTCCCCGCCCAGGTCATAGGCATCGGCCAGGCGCAGCGTCATCACCGGGTGACCGGCGCTGCGCAGGTCGTCCACCAGACGATCCGAATGACCGCGCGCGTCGTCCAGGCGCAGATAGACGAAGAAGCGGTCGTCGTCGAAGTCGCGCGGATCGTCCGGCGACACGTTGGCGATGGGCGCAATCCCTTTGCCCTCTTTGCCGGTGCTCTCGGCGATGAGCTGCTCCGCCCACAGGCCAAAGCTGTTGATGGCCGACGAGGCGATCAGCGATACTTTATCGCGCCCTTGCAGGGCCAGGTAGCCCAGCGCCGCGCCAAGCCACGCCCCTGGGTTGCTGCTTGTGGGGACATTCCTGGCACAGGCCGAAGCCATGGTGTGCGCGCTGGCGAGCAGTCGGTCGAGGTCGAGGCCCATGATCGCGGCGGGCACCAGCCCGAAGTAGCTCAGCACGCTATAGCGCCCGCCGATATCCTCAGGGTTCAGGAAGAGATGCTTGAACCCCTTGTCGCGCGCGGTCTGTTCCAGCGGCGATCCGGCGTCGGTGATGGCGCAGAACTGCTCGCCGGCGCTCGCGCCGCGCCGGGCCTCTACCAGGCTGAAGAAGTACTTGTAGAGCGAGAGCGTCTCGACTGTGCTGCCCGACTTCGTCGAGACGATGAACAGCGTGTTGTCCAGGTCAATCGCTTCCGCGGCCAGGGTGATGGCCTGTGGATCGGTCGTGTCCAGCACAAGCATGTCCGGGAAGCCAGGCAGGACGCCGAAGGTCTGGCGCATCACCTCGGCGGCCAGGCTGCTGCCGCCCATGCCCAGCAGCAGGGCATGGCTGTAGCCGCGCGCGCGCACCTCGTCGCGCAGCGCGTAGACCGGCGCGAGAAATGATTCGTCGGCATCGACAATGTCGAGCCAGCCGAGGCGAGCGCTGATCGCCTGCTGGTGGGCGGACTCTTCCTTCCACACCGACGGGTCTTTGTCCCAGATGCGCCGCGTGATCTTCTGCTTGTCAAGCTGGGCGAGCACATCGTCCAGATCAAGCTCGCAGGCGTCACAGCTCATGGACTGGCGCTTGATCACACCGGTCAGCAGAACCTGACGCTTGCCTTCAATCGCTTCCAGGAGCCGCCGGTAGTCGTTGGCGAACGCCTCAACGCCGTCGCCCTGAAGCTGCTGCACCACCTTGTCCATGCGCACACCGACTTCGGCAAACTGGGTCATCACCTCGCGCGCTTCGTCTAGCCCTTCCTCCAGCGTGAGGGCCACTGTGCCGTGATCGCGGAAGGCGTCAATTGTCTGTAGCGGCAGGGTGTTAATCGTGTGCGGGCCGATCAGTGTATCCACGTAGTACGTGTCCGGGTAATTCGGGTTCTTGGTGCTCGTGCTGGCCCACAGCGGGCGCTGCACACGCGCGCCGTGCTCGCGCAGCCGGGCAAAGCGCTCGCTTTCGAAGATCTCCTTGAAGTGGGCATAAGCCAGCCTGGCGCTGGCAATGGCCGCCTTGCCCAGCAGCCGGCGGTTGAGCTGGGCTGTGTCGAAGCCGCCGCGCAGCCGGCCCGCGCGGATATTGCCCTCCAGGATGTTGTCTACCACGGTGTCAATGCGGCTGAGGAAGAAGCTGGCTACGGACGCCACATGGGAAATGTCGTGCCCGGCCTCCAGGCGGCGCTCCAGCCCGCGCACATAACACTGTGCCGTCTCGCTGTAATTGGACACGGAGAAGAGCAGCGTGACGTTGATGTTGATCCCGGCGGCGGTGGCCTCTTCAATGGCCGGCAGACCTTGCGGCGTGGCGGGAATCTTGATCATGACGTTGGGCCGGTTGACCACGCGGAAGAGCCGTTTGGCTTCGCTGAGCGTCCGCTCGGTGTCATACGCCAGCAGCGGCGAAACTTCCAGGCTCACATAACCGTCCACACCGTCGGTGCGCTCGTAGACCGGGCGCAGGACATCGGCGACCGCCTGAATGTCGGCGATGGCCAGCGTCTCATAGATGCCGGTCACATCCAGGTCGAGCAGCTCGGCGATCGCCGCGTCGTATTCCTCGCTGTCAGCGATCGCTTTGGCGAAGATGGTCGGGTTGGAGGTCATGCCCATGATGCCTCCTGCGACCAGCTTCTCAAGCTCGCCCGACGCGATCAGGCTGCGCTTGATATAGTCCATCCAGATGCTTTGTCCATATTGCTGAACTGCGATCAGGGGATTAGCAGACATACGAACATCTCCTCGTCAAGCAGGTTGGCAGAGATAGGCCCCATCCTCAGTTGCCAGAGCGGCCCGGCTGCTGAAGCCACGCAAATCACGTGCGCGGCGGTGTGTCTTCCAGGGCGCGCACTTTGCTATGGCGGCGCACGTACCGTGCCACCTGCTCCTGAAAGCGTGCGCTCAGAAACGCCGCAACCAGCTCCTCAGCCAGCGCCGGGCCGATGATGCGGCTTCCCAAACACAATACATTCATATTATCGTGCTCAACGCCCTGATGTGCCGAATACGTATCGTGGCACAGGCCGGCGTAGATGCCGGAAATCTTGTTGGCGGCGATGCAGGCCCCCACCCCACTGCCGCACACGACGATGCCCCGTTCCACCGAGCCATCCACGACCAGCCGGGCGACCGCCTCCGCGTAGTCGGAGTAGTCCTTCGGCTCATCGGGATTGTCGGTGCCCACATCGGTGACGCTATGGCCCTGTTGGGTGAGGAACTGCACCAGGGCCGCCTTCAGTGAGAAGCCAGCGTGATCTGCCCCTATTGCTATCTTCATTGCCCGTCCTTCGCCGAGTCGTGATATGGCCTGTAGCGACCCGATTATAGCGCGCTCCGGCCCAAACAAAAGACGGGCGGCTCCGGTCATCCGGGGCCGCCGCAAGGGACGTAGGAACGGTCACTATCTAGAGGCTGTTATACACTTTGCGCAGTGTCCCTCGCCCCGCCCGTGGGGGAACTCGCCTTCTCGCGCAGGAACGCCCCCCTTTCCCCGCAGGCAGGGAAAGGGGGTGAAAAGTGCAGAGCACGCTTTAGCCGGGCGCGAGCGTGGGAGTCGGGCCGCTGGGGGCAAGGGTGCTGGTCGGCAGCGGGGCCTGTGTCGGGGCCGGAGGCAGCGTGGGCGCGCCGCCTGCGCCCGTGTCGCCAGAGGTCGCAGGTGTCGAGGGCGCGACGGGCAGCGCCGGCCCAACATCGGCCACGCAGCGGAAGCCAATGGCCGCTGTGGGGTTGCCGGGGGGCCGGCTCATGCGGTGCACCGAGCGCAGAAACAGCGGGATCGTGTCCCAGCTTCCGCCGCGATGCACTTTCTCCGTGCCCGCGATTGGACCCTTGGGATTCGGGTCGGGCGCGTTGAGCTGCTGGGTGTAGTAATCCGGCTGGTACCAGTCAGACACCCATTCGGACACATTGCCCGCCATGTTAAACACCCCATAGGGGCTGATGCCGCTGGGATAGGACGTGACGGACACCGTGCCCGCCTGCTCCTGGATGGAAGTCATCGCGCGCTGTATGTCGAACTCGAAGCCCCAGGGATAGGTGCGGTTCTGCGAGCCACGCGCCGCGCGCTCCCATTCCGCCTCGGTCGGCAGCCGCCGGTTGAGCGCAGCACAGTACTCCACTGCGCCCCACCAGGTCACGTAAGTGGCGGGATGCTGGCTGTAGAAACCAGGGTTGCGCACCGAATAGGTCGTCCCGTCGAAGAGGATGAGGCTGTTCTCCTGCTCTTCGGCAGTCTGGGCGCAGGGCTGACCCTGGCACCGCGTCTTGTGACTGTTCGGTCCCATCCAGTTCAGGAAGGTGACGAACTGCGTCACAGTGACCTCGTACATCTCCATCGCAAAGGTGTCTACGGTGGTCTGGTGAGGCGGCGTCGAATCCGAAACCCAACTCAAATCATCGCAGGTCTTGTTGTAAAGCTGGCACTCGTCCATCGCCTGGGTGGCCTCTTCCAGCGTGGTGCCCATCATGAAGGTGCCACCGGTCACCTCGACCATCTCCGTCTTGATCGCGTCCAGCTCAGGGGGAACAGCCGGTGCCTGCGGCAGGCCCAGGGCCGCCGCTTCCGGCTCCTCCGGCGGTGAGCCGGGGGCGGGCGTGCTCTCGGTCTCTGTCACGACTTCGGCGGGGGTGGCCTCAGCGTCCCCCTCGCCAATCGCTGCCACCGGCTCAGCAGCGCTCTCCGTCTCTGCTGCGGCGGGAGTCGCCTGCTCGGCCACCGCACCCATTGGCAGCAGTGTCAGGGTCGGCACGGGAGGCTCGAAGGTCTCAGCGGACGTCGCTGCGTCTTCTGCGGCGGGCGTGTCACCCGCTGGCAGAGTGACGATCGGGGCCACCTCTGCCCCGCCGGGCACCTGGGCGACGCTCGTCTCGCTCTGCTGCGTGGCGGCCTGCTGCGCGATTTCGGTTTCGTTGGGGACGATGCGAACAGAGGACGTGGCCGTGTCGCCTTCGAGCAGGGGAAACGCGATCCCCCCCAGCGCGTACCCGCCCACGCAGATCACCAGCGCGAATCCCAATCCCAACGTCAGGCCGATCATCAGCCACTGCCAGCCGGCGTCGCGCGTGCGCCGGCGCAAACTGCCGTAGTCATCCTTCATCGCAACGGCTCCTCACTCATCACGGTCATGGCCGGCACGCAGAGCCGGCCACCGGATCTCTCGCCGCCCGAAGAGCAACCCGGCTCCTGGGCGAAATCAGTCCAGCATCCTGACGCGACTCGCAACGCCTGCGCGCGGCTGATTCGCGTCCGCCATTACTATACCGCCTCGGCCAGAGCGCACCAAACGCCTGGCCTACGCTTCCTCGGCGTTTCTCATCGAACTCTTATCCTCGCCCGCCTCGTTTTCCAGCAGGCGGCGATAGGTCGCCTGTAATGTGAGCGCATCGGCCACGTGGAACGGCTCCGGGGCCTCAACCCCCACCGTGCCTCGCGCGCCGCGATCCACGAGCGCCTGCAGCAGCGCGCGATATTGCAGGTCGGCCTCGTTGAGCGGCAGGTGATGGCGCTCTCCGCGCGGCCCATAGGCGATGCCCGACAGGTGCGCGTGGAGACTGTGCAGCCCGCGCTCGCCCAGCGCCGCCTCCACAGCATCCAGGATGGCCGCGAACTCCTCATAGCTGTTGAGCTGGCCCCCGCGCGCGTGCAGATGCGCGAAATCAATGCACGGCAGCACGCCGGGGATGTCGCGGCTGAGCCGCAGCGTCTCCTCCAGCGTGCCGAAGACGGCGGGCTTGCCCATCGTCTCCGGGCGCAGCGTGACATCCACGCCCTCGCTGTCGAGGATTGTCCGCAGCTCGCGCAACTTCCCGGCGATGCGCTCGTACACTTCTTCAGGCGGCTGATCGTGGTAGGAGCCGGGATGAAACACAATGTCGTGCGCGCCCGCCAGGAAGCCCTTGCGCGCGGCGGCGAGCAGGCGCTCGTCGCTTTTGCGCATCAGATCGGCGCTCTGGCTGTTCAGGTTAATATAGTAGGGGGCGTGGATGCTCAGCGTGATCTCGTGCGCTTCGGCGGCGGCCTTGATCGTGGCGCACGTCTCATCCGATACGCGCACGCTCTGCACCCAGGCGATCTCCAGGTGATCCAGCCCCAGCAGGCGCGAGTACTCGATGGCGGCGGGCGTGCCGGGCCTGGGCGCGGTCGCCGGGCTGCCAACCGTGCCAAAACGCAGCATCTCGGCGGGGTGGTCGTTCGTCGTCATATGGAAACAGGTATCCTTTCTTCGCCAGCACGCCCATTGGCGGCGTGTCAGGAGCCGGACCAACTATGAAACGCGGATCGTCTTCCACACCTGACCAGCGGCGCGATCTGGCGCTGGCCGGGGCAGCGTTTGTCGTGGCTCTCGTGCTGTGGCAGGTGCAGGGCCTCTACCTGATCATGATGCCCTTCCGCCTCTTCGTCACCATGATCCACGAGCTGGGTCACGGACTCGCCGCCGAGCTGACCGGCGGCGACTTCCTGCGCTTCGAGGTCACCAGTCGCGGGGCAGGACTGGCCTACACGCGCGGCGGATCGCCCTTCGTGATCATCCAGGCCGGGTACCTGGGCACGGCTCTCTTCGGCGCGGGCCTGCTGCTCCTGACCTACCGGACGCAGCGACCCGGTCGCGTGGCCGTCGGCGTGGGCATCTTCCTGGCGATCCTCACCCTGGCCTATGCCGGGCTGCGACCGGCGCAGTTGTCGTCGCTGGAGATCGTCCTGCTGGCCGCCGTGCTCGCTGCCGCCGCGTTTCTGGTGCTCACCCGCGAAACCGATCAGGGCCGCTGGGCCGGCGCGGGCGTCGCCGCGATGGGCGGCCTGCTCTTCGTCTGGTTCGCCAGCGAAGGGCGCGTGCTGGGCGTGCTCGTCGGCCTGGCCAGCGCCCTGCTGCTGATCGCGCTGGGTCTGCGCGCCCGGCGCGATGCCGTGCTGGTCGTGCTGACCTTCCTGGCCTTCCTGACCGGCCTGCAGGCCATCAGCGATGCCTGGGTGCTGCTGCGGATCGTGACCATGCCCGGCTCGCTGCTGCCGCTCAACGACGCCAGCGCCATGTCCGACGAGTTCGGCGGCCCGGCGGCGGCCTGGGCCTTTGTGTGGATTGTGGCCGATGCGCTGATCATGGGCGCGGCGGCCTACTTCACGTTCGTCCGCCCGCGCCGCCGAGGGGCCGCCGGCGCGTGAGCTACCCACCCGCTGGCGATGCGTCCTGGCCACCAGGCCCGGCATCCGGCTCATCATCCTCCGGCGGCGGGCCAAACAGGACGTAGATGATCACGCCGGACGAAGCGAGCAGGATGCCGCCGATGAACACCACCGCCTGCAAGCGGCCAATCATCGGGCGGCTGCCGGGCGTCGAGGGATGACTGCCGAAGCCCAGCACGTCGGCCAGGCCCGCCGCGCCCGCCACGAGCAGCCCCGTCATGGTCAGGCGGATGCCGATGTCCTGGGCCAGCGACGAAGACTGGCCGGGGTAGAACGCCCTCTTGGCGAAGTAATAGGCGCTGATGTACAGAATGGTGAAGCCCAGCAGAATTATCAGCACCTGCAGCACGCCGACGCCCTCGGCTGTCTCCAGCCCGATGATGCCGGGGAACAGACCGATCAGCGTGATCACCACGCCGAGAGCGCCGATGCTGATGCTGATCTCGCTGGTGCGCTCCATCATCACCTGCCACTACGCTGGCAGCCCGGCGCGCAGGACGCGCAGGAAGTTGCCGCTCAGAATGGCCGACACGTCCGCCGGCGCATAACCGCGCGCGGCCAGCGCCGTGCCAACAGCCCACAGGTCCGCCGACGTTTCAAATTCGGCGGGCGCCGATGCCGCGCCAAACCCCCCATCGAAGTCGCTGCCAATCCCCACATGGCGCGCGCTGCCGGTGAGCTGGCAAACGTGGTCAATGGCCGCGATCACCGTGTCCATCGTCGCCGCATCTTTGCGGTCGCCAGTCCGCCAGCCCGCCACCAGGAACAGGTTATACGGCATGACCCCGATCGCGCCATCGCGCTCGGCGATGCGCCGGATGATCTCGTCGGCGATATTGCGGTCGGGGCGGTCGGGACGGAAACGCAGCGGGTTGGCGTGGCTGGCGTAGAGCGGGCCGTTGTAGCGATCCAGCGCCTCAGCGCACGCTTCGGGGGCCATGTGCGCCAGGTCGAGCACCATGCCCAGCCCGGCCATCACCTCCAGCAAGGACCGGCCCAGTTTAGTCAGCGGGCCGGGGGCCTTCGTGCCGCCGCTGTAGCGAGTCTGCGACCAGGCCGGCCCGACAGCGCGCAGGCCGCGCGCGTGCCATTCTTCAAGCTGCTCCGGCTCCAGGATGGGATCGGCCCCTTCCATCGAGAGAATCACGCCCAGGCGATGATCCCCTACGTCGCTGTCAGCGCGCCAGGTCGCCAGCACCGCATCCAGGTCGGCCTGCGAGGTGATCAGGCGAACGCGCGGGTCGCTGTCGGCCAGGCGGTGGTAGTAGTCCATCTGGCGCACGCCCCACGCATACGCCTCGGCGGGCGTCTCGTAGAGCACCTGCTCGTCGGGGTACGTCCTGGACCAGGCCGGGGCCACAAAAATGGACGCGCAGACGACCGCCACCCGGCCCAGCAGCAGCTCCGGCAGCCCGACCATGCTGCGCCCGTACTGTTGGACGAAGAGGGGGTCGGTCTCCTGGCGACGGCGCGCCCAGGCGCTCTGCAGGAAGTCGCGCCCGTGATTGAGGTGGTTCCAGGCAATGTCCAGGTGCCCGTCCACCAGGATGTCCTGCGCCATCACGCTCATGAGGAAGAGGCCTCCGCGCTGCCACCCGCGATCACAAGCGCGTCAAACTCGCGGTAATCCTGCACCTTCTGGCCGTTGATGAAGAAGCTCGGCGTGCCGGTCAGCCCGCGCCGCTCGAACTCTGCCCGCGCGCGGTCGAGCACGTCCTGCACGGCGCTGCCGCGCATACAGGAGTCGAAGGCGGCCATGTCCAGGCCCAGGGCTTCCGCGCCCTTGCGGACGCGCCGCGCGTCGAAGGTGGACGTCACAAAGCGCCGCTGCCAGTCATACAGCACGTCCACCATCGTCCACGCCTGTCCCTGCTCGCCCGCGCACAGCGCCGCTTTCCCCGCTTCTCTGGCGCCCCAGCCAATATGCGCCACGGGGATAAATACGAACTGCACTTCGCCGGCGGCGATGGCATCGAGCAGGGTGAGGAACTGCTCCTTGTGAAAATCACGGCAGTGCGGGCAGGCGAAGCTGGAGAAATTCTCAACCAAGGTGGGAGCATCGGCGCTGCCCAGGCGCAGGAACCCCTGCGCCGTGATGCCCTGTTCCAGCCCCGCGTACTGCGCGCCAGCGCCTTCAGGAATCGGCGCGTCGAGGGGCCGCAGTAGGTAGTACGCGACTGCGACGGCCAGGACGATCCCCAGGATGCTGATCGTGATCAGCCACCTGCGCAGGGGCGCCGGCCTGCTGCCGGGCGCGTCGGCGCGCGATTTCGGGGAAGCTGAGATAGGGGCAGAATGCTGTGGTGTCATGCGTTACTCATTTCAAGGCGGGAGCGCGGTCAGCGCCACTGCTCCACGATGGCCGCCAGCTGGGGGAGCGCCTGGATGGTCGCGTCGGGCGTCGCCTGCAACCCGTCCGGCATCCAGCGATGCCGCTGCTCGATCCAGATGGCGCGCAGGCCCGCCTGCTGCGCCCCCCACACGTCAAAGTACAGGCTGTCGCCCACATAGACCGCCTCTTGCGGAGCCAGCCCCAGCGCCCGAAGACTCAGGGCGAAGATCTCGCTTCCCGGCTTCCACGCCTCGACATCCGCCGAGAAGATCAGGTGTTCCAGGTGAGGCAGCAGCCCGAACCGCTTCAGATCGTCCAGGTGGTAGTGGCCCGGCCAGTGCGTGTTGGAGACCAGGCCAACGCGCAGACCTCGCCGGCGCAGCGTGGCCAGCGTCTCCGCCGCACCTTCGAGCGGGCACACGTGCGCCTGAATCGCTCCCATATAAGCCAGGCCCGCGCGCTCCATCAGATCGTCCGGCAGATCGGGGAGGCCCCACAGCGCAGCAACGCGCCTCATCTGACGGTGCAGCTTCAGGTCGCTGACATCCGCCGTTGCGATGTTGCCCCACACATCCAGCGCGTGCTGCCAGGCGCGCGCCAGCGCTTCCTCCTCCGGCGGCAGGGAATAGCCCGCCTCGCGCAGCAAGGCATAGACAGGGCGAACGCCCGCCTTTTCGGTCTCCTCCCAGGTGGCACCGGGGGCGTTGTAGCGCAGCAGAGTGCCCCCCATATCGAAGATCACACCGCGAACGGGCATCGTGCCTTCCTCCAGGCGATCAGGCGAGCAGATAGCGGGCGATGAGATGGGCGCAGTGCACGATACTTTCCTGGTGCGTGCGCTCATAAGCGTGCGAGGCGTCCACGCCCGGCCCGATGAGCGCCACCTGCCCCGTCCCGCCGCTGAACCAGTAAGATTCTCCGTCCGAGCTGTAATGTGGATAAATGTCCAGTTTGTAAGGAATCTGTGCGGCATGAGCGAGCGCGCGCAGCTTCTGCGTCAGCGCCAGGTGATAGGGGCCGCGCGTATCTTTGGCGCAGATGCCTACGCTGAACTCGTCGGAGTTCTGCCCGTCCCCCACCGCGGCCATGTCCACCGCGACCAGCTCGTGCAGGTCCGCCGGCAAGCCGTCCGCGCCGCCGTGCCCCACTTCTTCATACGTGGCAATCAACACAGTAGTCGTCTGGAAAGGGTGCAGTCCGGCCTCGTGCAGCGCGCAGAAAGCGCCGAAAATGGCCGCGACTCCCGCCTTGTCGTCCAGGTGGCGCGAGCGGATGAAACCCTCCTCGCCGATTTCGACGCGCGGATCGAGGAAGATAAAGTCGCCCACCTCCACGCCGAGCGCGCGCGTGTCGTCTGCGCTGCGCGTGCGCGCGTCCAGGCGCACCTCCATCGTCTCCGCGCTGCGCGGCTCGTCGCCAGCCTCGCGGTGAATGTGGACGCTCGCCTGAACGGGCAGCACGCTGCCCCGCAGCCGCCGGTCTTCGGCGGTGCGGACGGTCACGCCCTCGCCCTCGACCGCATTCCACATGAAACCGCCCAACTGCGTCAGCTTGAGCCGGCCATTGGGCTTGATCTCCTTGACCATCAGGCCCAGCGTATCCACGTGGGCGGTCAGGCCGCGCGGGGCGTCGTGGCGCTCGCCCGGCCAGTGCAGCACCAGCGCGCCCTTGGTGGTGCGCTCCAGGGTCAGATCGGGAATCTCCAGGCCGGCGAAGGCCTCCTCGATATACGGAATGGCCTCGACAGGGTACCCGGTGGGACTGGGTGTGTTGAGCAGGCCGACCAGAAACTCGACGATGCGCTCAGTGTCGAGTCGCAGTGGTGACATAGAGGTTTCTCCCAACTAAGTCAAGTTCGTTTGAACCGCAGAGATGCAGAGAGCGCAGAGAGAGATGAACGGAGAGTTTCCTGCTCTTTCTCCAGGCCCTCTGTGTCGAATTCCTCCGTCTCGAAAAGTGCCCCCATCAACAGCCAATCACCAACAACCAGGCACTTCGTGGCCGCACAAGGGACTGATAACGCCGGAGTATAACCCGCCGCGCCCCGCTTGGCGAGGGCGGTGCAGCACGCCAGCGCCGCGCGAGGGGGAGATCAGGCGGGGCGGCGCGCGCTTTTCTCGCCCGCATTGACGGCACGGCTGGGCTGGGGCACAATCTGAACAAGAGACGGTGTAGCTAGCGCGCTGTCCGGCGATGCCAGCTCGCCGCCAGGCACAAGGAGTGCGCTGATGAATCCTGACGGGCCGGTACTGGTGATCGGGGCGGCTGGCATTGACACCAAGGGACGCCCCAGCGAAGCCCTGCGCATGGGCATGTCGAACGCGGGCGTCGTGCGCAACAGCGTGGGCGGCGTGGCGCGCAACATCGCCGAGAACCTGGCGCGGCTGGAAGTGCCCACGGTGTTGCTCTCGGCAGTGGGGCAGGACCCTTCCGGCGACTTCCTGCTGGAGTACACGAGGGCCGCCGGCGTGGATACGAGTCACGTCCTGCGCCTTGCCCAGGAGAACACAGGGGGCTATGCGGCCATCTTCGACGAGACAGGTCAGCTTGTCGTCTCGATCAGCGAGTACGACATCGTGGGCCAGATCACGCCCGGCTATGTGCAGCGCTGCCGCAATCTGTTCGCCGAAGCGTCGCTGATCGCGCTGGACGTCAACCTCAGCCCCCGGGCGCTAGAATCGGTCTTCCGCTGGGCCAAACGTTACGGGGTGCCGGTCTGCGCCGACCCGACCTCGCCCACTCTGGCGACCAAGCTCATCCCCTATCTGCCCGACTTGATGATGGTCGCCCCGGACGCGAGCGAAGCCGCGGTGCTGTGCGGCGCGCCAGAGCCGCCAGCGACCAGCGTCGCCGCGATTGAGACAGCGCAATGCCTGGTCAGCATGGGCGTGAATATCGCGGTGGTGACGATGGCCGAGCAAGGGCTGGCTTACGCCGATGGGAGCAGCGCCGGCCATATCGCCGCGCTGCGCACACAGGTCGTGGACACGACCGGCAGCGGCGATGCGGTCACGGCGGCGATCATCTTCGGGCTGCTGCACGAAATGCCGCTGGACGAAGCTGTCCGCCTGGGCGTGTCCGCTGCAACGCTGACCCTGCGCGCGCGCCACACCGTCGTCCCCGACCTCAGCCTGGATCGGCTGTACGATGAACTCACTATCTGACCGGACCCTTATACGTCGTAGCCGGAGGCCGGTGTCTCCAATCAGGGCGCTCCTGTGACTCCCGACTCGTCATTGACGATTCGCGCTCACCCAAGGACGAAGTCATGCCAACGCCTGATCATTCCACTCCTCTTGACCCGCAGACGCTCGCCCTGCGCCGCAGGCAGTACGCGCAGATCGCCGAGCTGCTGGAAGACCTCTACGGCTATCCCACCTGGCGGCAGCATCTTTCGCCGGTAGACGAGCTGGTCAGCACGATCCTGAGCCAGAGCACCACCGACTCCAACCGGGACAGGGCCTTTGGCGCACTCAAAGCGCACTTTTCGTCCTGGGAAGCGGTGCGCGACGCGCCCGTAGAAGAAGTCATCGAGACCATTCGCCCGGCGGGCCTGGCCAACCAGAAGGGGCCGCGCATCCAGGAAGCGCTGCACACCATCACGCGCGAGCGTAGCGAGTTGTCGCTCGACTTCCTGGCCGATCTGGATGTTGAGGCGGGCAAAGCCTGGCTGACCCGGCTCAACGGCATCGGCCCAAAGACGGCGGCGATCATTCTGCTGTTCGTCTTCAACAAGCCCGCCTTCCCGGTGGACACGCACATTCACCGCGTGACCGGGCGGCTGGGCCTGATCGGCCCGAAGACCAACGCCGAGCGCGCCCACATCGAGCTTGAGGCGATCATCCCGCCGGAAGACTACTACGCCAGCCACCTGAACATCATCCGGCACGGGCGCGAAGTGTGCCAGGCACGGCGGCCCCGCTGCGAAGTGTGCCCCCTGACCGCCTACTGCGATTATTTCCAGCGCGTCCGCCCCGACAAACGGTGAGACTCGCCCGTGCGCGCTGCACGGGTGCGTGCAAAATCTGTCAGGCGGTAGGGGCGCTGCTCTGCTGCGCCCTAGCTGACCTCACCCCCGCGCGGCACTGACGCACCCCGCCGCGCGCACTTTGACCGGGCGGATCGCTCGTGCTACACTTCAGCGCAGATTTTTACGGGGCAGTGGCGGAACGGTAGACGCCGCGGACTTAAAATCCGCTGAGGGTGACCTCGTGTGAGTTCGAATCTCACCTGCCCTATCTACGGCGGTTTGAGAGAAGCCGGGCGCCGGCCTTGGGCCGACCCCGGCCTCTTCCCCAATGAGAAGCGGGGCACAAAGCGCGCTCACCGCATCTCCTGTCATCGCAGGGAAGAGGCCCGGAGTGAGAGAGACAACTTCTCAGACGGCCCCCAACCTCTCCTGACCAGGCGCTTCAGTGGGCGATCTTTCGGTTAGCGTGCTGCCGCCATTCGTCTTATCCCTTTGACGCGCTGTCCCGTTCCATGTTACAGTGACAGTGACAGCGGACGCCGGCTTGCAGACTGGTCTGGCGCTTATGCCGGACAAGCCGGGTCCTTATCTCGACAGGCCTTATCACAACGGCGCGCATTTGCCTGCGCCAGCCCCAGATCGCCCGGGCACGCTTGTGCCAGAAAGGGCGCGGCTGGACCGCCAAGCATCTCATCATCCGGCGGGGGCAAAGAAGCGGCCAGGGAGACATCTTCAATGAGTCCAGACTTCTTCCTGCGCCTGGTGGGCATGATGGTGTTCACCCTGCTTGGCGCGCTCCTCGGCATTGATCTTTCAGACGCGCTGAATCTCCCCCCCGAAGCGAGCGGCCTGACGTTCTCGCTGATGGGCGCGCTGATGGGCCTGATCATCACTCCCTGGATCACCACGTATCCGGCGCGTACGGCCCGCCGCGCCATCCTCAAGGCGCCACCTGAGAAGCTGGTCAGCGCGCTGGTGGGCCTGATCCTGGGCATGGCGGTCGCGGCGATGTTCGCCTGGCCGCTCTCGTTGCTGCCCCACCCGTTCGGGCAACTCCTGCCAACGATCATCGCCCTGGTCACCGTGTACATCAGCATCACGGTTTTTTCGCTGCGCGCCCAGGATGTCTTCGCGCTGTTCGGAGGGCTGCTGCGCGCCAGCCCCAGCGCGCTGCGCATGTTGCCCGGCGGGGCGACCGGCGAAGTTCTGCTCGATACGAGCGTGATCATTGACGGGCGCATCCTGGACATCAGCCAGACCGGATTCATCCAGGGCGCGCTGCTGGTGCCGCGCTTCGTGCTCAACGAGTTGCAGCACGTAGCCGACTCGCCGGAGATGTTGCGCCGCAACCGGGGCAAGCGCGGCCTGGAAGTGCTGAGCGAGCTTCAGCAGCGCAGCCGCACGCCCGTCCGCGTCATTGACGACGATATTCCGGGCGCGGATGAAGTGGATGAGAAGCTGGTGCTGCTGGCCAGGCAGCGCAACATCCCCGTGATGACCAACGACTTCAACCTGAATCGCGTGGCCGAGCTGCAGGGCGTCATGGTGCTGAACATCAACGAGCTGGCCAACGCGGTCAAAGCCATCTTCCTGCCCGGCGAGGTCATTGACATCCACGTCGTCATGGAAGGGCGCGAGCTGGATCAGGGCGTCGGCTATCTCGAAGATGGCACGATGATCGTCATCGAGGACGGCAAGCGCTACATGGATCGCACCATCCCCGTGTTGGTCACACGCTATATCGTCACCAGCGCTGGGCGCATGTACTTCGCCCAGCCCGAAGGCTCGCTGCGCCGCTGACATCCGCCAGAGACGGGCGCGACATCAAGCCTTAACGAGTCGCTGCTTGTACGCTACAATCTACACGGCGGCGACTTGTTCTGCCGCGCGCCAGCATGAGGATTATTGCTATGTCACTGCACATCTACAACGTCCTGCACCGTGAGAAGATGCCGTTCGAGCCGCTGTACGAGGGCAAGGTACACATGTACGTCTGCGGCCCGACGGTATACGATCACGCGCACGTAGGCCACGCCAAGACCTACATCTCCTTCGATGTCGTCGTGCGCTACCTGCGCTCTCGCGGCTACGACGTGTTGTACGTGCAGAACCTGACCGATGTCGGACATCTGCTGGACTCCGGCGAAGATCGCATCCTGAAGAAAGCGAGCCAGTCGCAGGCGCTGCCCATGCAGATCGTCGAGACCTACGCGCGCAGCTATTTCGAGGATATGGACGCGCTGGGAGTGCTGCGGCCCGACATCAGCCCGCGCGCCAGCGGGCACATCCCGGAACAGATCGCCATGATCGAGACGCTCATCGCGCACAGCTACGCCTATGTCACCGAGCGCGGCAACGTCTACTTCGACGTTCATCGCTGGCCGGAATACGGCAAGCTGTCCAACCGCCGCCTGGAAGAACAGGAAGCCGGCGCGCGCGTTGACCTGCGCGATGACAAGCGGCACGTCGAGGACTTCGCCCTGTGGAAAGCTGCCGAGCCGGAGCACATCCTGCGCTGGGATAGCCCGTGGGGTGTGGGGTACCCCGGCTGGCATATCGAGTGCTCGGCCATGGCCAAGAAATATCTGGGCGTGACGTTCGACATTCACGGCGGCGGCGTAGACAACATCTTCCCGCATAACGAGTGCGAAATCGCCCAGTCGGAGGCGGCCAACGACGCCCCCTTCGCCCGCTTCTGGATGCTCGTCGGCAGCCTGACCGTGCCCGATGAGTTCGGCATCCCGATCAAGATGTCCAAGAGCCTGGGCAACTTCTACACGATCAAGGATGCGCTCAAGCTGCACCGGGCCGAGGTGCTGCGCACCTTCATCCTCACCAGCCACTACCGCAACCCGGTTGTCTTCAGCGAAGAGGCGCTGGACGGCGCGCGCAGGGGCTGGGAGCGCCTGTACAGCGCAGTGCGCCTCACCCGTGAGAAGCTCCGCACCGCTGCGCCGGGCAACGCCGGCGCGGCCTTCCTGGACGTGCTGGCCGGCACCCGCCAGAAGTTCATTGACGCGCTGGATGACGATTTCAACGCGCCGGGCGGCATCGCCGCGCTGCACGACCTGACGCGCGAAGTCAACACGCTGCTCAACAGCGGCCAACCCGTCGGACAAGCCGTGCTGGAAGCGATTGACGCGACCTATCGCGAGCTTGGCGGCGACGTGCTAGGCATCATCCCGGACGAGGCAGCCGCTGGCAGCGCGGCCAGCGCCGAGCGCGAGACGGGGCTGATCCGCCTGCTGGTTGACATGCGCGCCGAAGCCCGCGCCGCCAGGGATTTCGCCACCGCCGACCGCATCCGCGATCAGCTCGCGGCGCTGGGCGTGGCGCTCGAAGATCGGGCCGATGGCACCGTCTGGCGCGCGAACTAGCCGGCGAGACGGCCTGGCGGGCAATCGGATCGCACCGCAAGCGAGCGGCAGGGCGCCTGGATGCGCCCTGCCCTGATCGGGGAGAGCATCGGGGATGGCCGAATATCTGTATGGACGCTGGCCTGTGCTGGAAAGCCTGCGCGCGGGGCGGCGCACCTTCCAGCAATTGCTGGTAGCCGAAGGCGCGGACGAAAAAGGGGCGCTTGAGAGCGCGCTGGCCCTGGCGCAAGAGCGCGGCGTGAGCGTGCGCTATGTGCCGCGCCGCGTGGTAGACGACCTGGCCAGGAACGCCAACCATCAGGGCGTCGCCATGCGTGCGGGCGACTACCCCTATGTCGGCCTGGACGCCATGCTCCGCGCGTGCCAGGAGCGCGGCGAGCCACCCTTTCTGCTGATGCTCGATCTGCTCAAGGACCCGCAGAACGTCGGCGCGCTGTTGCGCGTGGCGGACTCGGTGGGAGTGCACGGCGTAGTGCTGCAGGAACGGCGCGGCGTCGGCGTGACGCCCGCCGTGGTCAGCGCGTCGTCGGGGGCAGTCGAGCACATGAGCGTGGCCGTTGTCACCAACCTGGTCACAGCCATGCGCCGCCTGAAAGAGGAGAACGTCTGGCTGGTCGGTCTTGACATCGGGCCGGACGCTTTGACGCCCGACCGGGTGGACCTCAACCGTCCGCTGGCCCTCGTGCTGGGCAGCGAGGGCGAAGGGCTGCGCCGCCTGGTGCGCGACACCTGCGACCTGCGCGTGACGCTGCCCATGCGCGGCCATGTGCAAAGCCTGAACGTGGCCACTGCCGGAGCTGTCGCCCTGTACATCGCCTGGCAGGCACGCGGCTGGCCCGGCTGGCGACCGCCGGAGGCGTGAGCAGCGAAGCGCGGAAGTCTTCTTCAGGGGCGAGGCGTTGAATTGCTTCACTTCTCTTGCTCCTTTGTGCAATTGGGTGTATGCTGTGAATAGAGAGGTCCGATCCCGATCGGTCTGGAACCAACACCCTGTGTAGAGGGCACACTCACCGTCTGCGACGGCCAGCCCACCTGACTTTTGAGGTTCAGCAATTCGACCGGGAGCGGACTTCTTTGCGTCTCCCCTCCGCCCGACCTTCGGCAGCGGATTTCCGATTGTCACCCCTCCCGCGCGCTGTATAATCAGTGAGTCAGCCCGCAGGAGCGCAGACGTGCCAACTTCCAGCAACGACCATCTCGAATATACCAGCCACGACCTCGCGCAAACCCAGGCATTGGGGCAGCTTCTGGGCGCGCTGCTGCGCCCCGGCGATGTGGTCTGCCTTTCTGGCGACCTGGGCGCGGGCAAGACGGCCTTCGCCCAGGGCATTGGGCGCGGCTGGGGCGCGCGCGAGCGAGTCACCAGCCCGACGTTCACGCTCGTGCACGAACATCGCCGCGACGCAGACCCCGCCGTGTTCTATCACGTGGACTGCTACCGGCTCGACGGCGCGGGCGACGCCTGGAGCATTGGCCTGGAAGATTTGTGGCACGATGACGGGTTCGCCGTGATCGAATGGCCGGAGCGCATTCAGGCGGCCCTGCCCGCCGAGCGGTTGTGGATTGCCTTCGCCTTTCTGGGCGCGCAGCAACGCCACCTGGCTCTGCAGGCCAGCGGCGCGCGCTACGTGGCCCTGCTCGCCGCGCTGGGCGAACAACTGGGTGTGACAGGCTGACGCGGGGGGTGGCAGTGATTCTGGCGATTGACACGGCGACTCGCTTCATCAGCCTGGCGCTCCACGACGGCCAGCGCCTTTTGCTGGAACACACCTGGCTGACGGCGAACAACCACACGGTGGAGCTTGCCCCGGCCATCCGCGCCGCCTTCGCTCAGACCCGGACTACGCCCTCTAACCTGAGCGCGATCGCCATCTCGCAAGGGCCTGGCTCGTTCACCGGCCTGCGCATCGGCATGGGCGTGGCCAAGGGACTGGCCCTGGCGACTGGCTGCCCGCTCGTCGCCGTGCCCACGCTGGAGATCGTCGCGGCGGCGGTGCCCGTTGCGCCAGAGCCGCTCGTGGCCATCCTGCAGGCCGGGCGCGGCAGGCTCTGCGCGCAGATGTTTCGCGCCGCTGACGATCGCTGGGAGCCGGTGGCACCGTCCGCCATCGTCACCTGGGACAGGCTGCTCACCGCGCTCGACGGGGCGGCGCTCCTCGCCGGAGAGATTGACGACGGCGGGCGCGAGATGCTGGCCGCCTGTCGCCAGCCAGTGCGCGTCCTGCCAGCGGCGGTCACCCTGCGGCGGGCGGGCTTCCTGGCGGAGATGGCCCTGAGTCGCCTGGCCGCCGGGCAGAGCGCCGATCCGCGCAGCGTGACGCCGATCTACCTGCACCAGCCAGGAGCGGCCCAGCCATGACCCCGCGTGTGCTCGTGCGCCGGATGACCCTGGACGACATCATCCAGGTGGTGAGCATTGACCGCGAGTCGTTCTCAACGCCCTGGTCGGCGAACGCTTACCGCTTCGAGGTCACCAACCACGACACGTCGCACCTGGTGGTGCTGGAGATGGGCGGCGGCGCCAACGGGATCGGGCTGCGCCAAAGGCTGTGGCCGCTTGCGCAACGCCCGCAGCCGGGCGAGGTGGTCGGCTATGGCGGCTGCTGGCTGATCGCCGGCGAGGCGCACATCAGCACCATCGCCGTGCATCCCGATCACCGGGGCCAGGGTCTGGGCGAGCTGCTGCTGGCAAGCATGTTGAAGCTCGCGATCCGCCTGGGCGGTGAGTATTCCGTGCTGGAAGTGCGCGAGAGCAACCTGACCGCGCAGGCGCTCTATCGCAAGTACGAGTACGCGGTGATTGGCCGGCGCAAACAGTACTACCGCGACGATGGCGAAGACGCCCTGCTGATGGAAGCGCGTCCGCTGGACAGCGCCTATTCCCGGCGCATCGAAGAGCGGCTGAATGCGCTATCGGGCCGCGTTCGCTTTGACGACCGTTTCACCCGCTGACGGGAGACCAGGAGGAGATGGGCAGTGACTGACGGGAAGAGCGTGGAAGAGCGCCGCATCGCCCTGGAAGAGATCGCCCAGGAGATCAGGGTGTGCCAGGCCTGCGCCCTGCACAGCGCGCGCACGCGGGCGGTGCCCGGAGCGGGCCGCCCGGATGCCACCATCATGTTCATCGGCGAAGCGCCCGGCTATCACGAAGACCAGCAGGGCCTGCCCTTTGTGGGCGCATCGGGCAAGTACCTGGGCGAGCTGCTGACCCTGATCGGGCTGACGCGCAATGACGTCTTCATCAGCAACGTGGTCAAGTGCCGCCCGCCTGGCAACCGCGAGCCGCTGCCCGTCGAGATTGACACGTGCGTGAAGACCTACCTCAACCGGCAGATCGCCATCATCCGCCCCAAGATCATCGCCACGCTGGGGCGCTTCAGCATGGCGCTGTTTTTCCCGGCCAACGCGCGCATCTCCAAGATTCACGGCCAGCCCCATCATGCCGATGGGCGCGTCTACTACCCGCTTTTCCACCCCGCTGCCGTGCTGCGCAACCCGAACCTGCGCCCGGCCATGGAGACCGACTTCCGCAAGATGCTCAGCCTGCTCGAAGAACTGGCCGATACGAGCGGCCCGGCCAGCGACGAGCCACCGCCCCGCCAGCTCAGCCTGTTCTAGCGCGCCCAGGAGGACTATAATCGGTCTTGATGCCTGAGTTAGCGCCGGGACAACCTGGCGCTGTTTTGTGCCGCGCGATCCGCTAAGGTATACTCCCGCCCGGTTTCGCCAGGGCCATCCTGCTGCCCTGGGCAGCCGCGCTGAAGGACAGCGCCTGACTGGTCATGGACATGACAGAGTTCTTCCCGGTGATGGTGGCCGGCTTTGCGGCGGCGGTCGGGTTCACGCCGATCACGCGGCGGCTGGCCTTTCATTTCGGCGTGCTGGATCAGCCCAGCGCCCGCAAAGTTCACCAGAGGCCAACGCCGCTGCTCGGCGGGCTGGCCATCTACGGCGCGCTGGTGCTGGCCCTCATTTTCTTCAGCCCGCCGTTCTACCTGGTCGAGTTCGGGGCAATTCTGGCAGGGGCCACCTGGCTGATGCTGGTCGGCTTCGTGGATGATCGCCGCGGGATGAAGCCCTGGGTGAAGATGGCCGGGCAGGCGATCGCGGGCGCGGTGCTGATCGCGGCTGGCATCCATGTGCGCATCTTCGACAGCGGCGTGCTCAACGTCGCGCTCACCCTGTTCTGGATCGTCGGTATCACCAACGCCATGAACTTTCAGGACAACATGGACGGCCTGGCGGCGGGGATCACCGCGGTGGCCGCGCTGTTCTTCTTCGCAATGGCGGTGCGCGAAGAGCTGAGTCTGGTCAGCAGCCTGGCCGCGGCCCTGACCGGGGCCTCGATCGGCTTCCTGCTCTACAATTTCAGCCCCGCCTCCACATTCATGGGCGACATGGGCAGCATGGTGCTCGGCTTCCTGCTCTCGGTGCTGGCGATCAAGCTCAACTTCCGCGTGCCCGCCGAGCGCCAGGTGATCACCTGGATGGTGCCGGTCGTCGTGCTGGGCGTCCCCATTTTCGACACGACGCTGGTCGTCTTCACGCGGCTGCGCGAGGGGCGCTCGCCCATGCAGGGCGGCAAGGATCACACCTCACACCGGCTGGTGAGCCTGGGGCTGAGTCCGCGCGTGGCGGTGCTGGCGCTGTACGGCATCGGCGCGCTGCTGGGCCTGGTGGGAGTGGCCCTGTCCACCGCGACCGTCCCCGAAGGCACGCGCATCGGCCTGGTGCTGGGCGCGCTCGCCCTGGCCGCCTTCGTCTTCCTGGAAATCACCTACATTCACCGCAAGCGCCACCCATAGCGTTTGCGCGTACTTCTCGGAGAAGCTCATGCCGCAAGCGGACAACCTGACCTATCTCGTCACCGGCGGAGCCGGGTTCATCGGATCGCATCTCGTACAAGCCCTGGTCGGAGAGGGGCGGCGCGTGCGCGTAGTGGACAACTTCTCAACCGGCAAGCGCGAGAACCTGGCTCAGTCGCAAGACGCCATTGACCTGTTCGAGTGCAGCATCACCGACCGGCCTGCGCTGGCCGAGGCCATGCGCGGCGTGGATTACGTGTTCCACCTGGCGGCGCTGGCGTCTGTCCCGCGCTCGGTGGACGATCCGCTGGCCTGCCACGAGCATAACGTCACCGGCACGCTCAACGTGCTGCTGGCCGCGCGCGATGCGGGCGTCCGGCGCGTCGTCTTCGCCGGGTCGTCGTCGGCCTATGGCGACGTGGAGAGCGAGTTCAAGACGGAAGATATGCTGCCCAACCCGCTCTCGCCCTACGCCGCCGCCAAGCTGGCTGGCGAGCATTACTGCCAGACGTTCACCACTGTCTTCGGCCTGGAGACGGTCACCGTGCGCTACTTCAACGTCTTCGGCCCGCGCCAGGACCCGCTCTCGACGTATGCCGCCGTCATCCCCAAATTCGTCACGGCCATGCTGCGCGGCGAACCGCCCCAGGTGGAAGGCGATGGCCTGCAGACGCGCGATTTCACGTACATCGAAAACGTGGTGCACGGGACGTTGCTCGCCTGCCGGACTCCGGGCGTGGCCGGGGACGTGTTCAACATCGCCTGCAGCAGCCGCATCAGCCTGTTGGAGATGATCGATCTGCTCAACAGCCTGCTCGGCGAATCGATCGTGCCGAGCTTTGTCGCGCCGCGCCCCGGCGACGTGCGCCATTCGCGGGCGGCAATTGACAAGGCGCAGCGCTTGCTCGCCTACGAACCGGTCGTGTCCTTTGAGGAGGGCCTGGCCCGCACGCTGGCCTGGTACAGGGCGCAAATACCGGCCTAGAGCATCCTGCGAGGCTCACCATGCGGGTCATCCACCTGTCCAAGATGAGCGGAGCCGCCGGCTCCGAAGGACACCTGCTGGCCCTGCTGCCCGGCCTGCGTGCGCGCGGCGTGGACGCCCGGCTGTGGGTGCTGGCTGAGCCGGGCGTGCCGCTGGACGAGTACCTGGCGCGCGCCGGGGCGCTCGGAGTGCCCACCGAGCGCCTGACGATCCGCCGCGACCTCGATCCCGCCCTTCTATGGAAGCTGACGCGGCTTCTGCGCCGCGAAAAGCCGGACATCGTGCACACGCACCTGATCCACGCCGACCTGTACGGCGTCCTCGCCGCGCGGCTGGCGCGCGTGCCGGGCGTGGTCAGCTCTCGCCACAACGACGACCGCTTCCGCACTCGGCTGCCGGTGCGCCTGCTCAACCGGGCGCTGTGGCACGGCATTGACGCGGGCATCGCCATCTCCGACGCGATTCGGGCGTTCTCGCTGCGCGTTGAGGGCGCGCCCGCCGACCGCCTGCGCACCGTCCGCTACGGGCTGGACCCGGCGACCATCCCGCCACTCCCCGAAGCGCGCGCTGCCCTGCGCACTGCGCGCAGCCTGCCCGCTGAGGCGCTGCTGGTCGGCTCGGTCTGCCGCCTCATCGAGCAGAAGGGGCTGATCTACGCGCTGCGCGGGTTTGCCGCAGTCGCCGGGGAAATTCCAGGGGCGCATTATGTGATCGCCGGCGATGGGCCGCTGCGCCCGGCCCTGGAGGCGGAGGCGCACACGCTGGGCGTGGACACGCGCGTGCATTTCCTGGGCTGGCGCGACGACGCGCACGCCGTCTTCGCCGCGCTGGACGTGTTCCTGGCCCCGTCGCTGTGGGAAGGATTCGGGCTGGTCTTTCTCGAAGCGATGGCCTACCACCTGCCTGTGATCAGCACGACTGTCAGCGCCATCCCGGAAACCATTGTGGACGGCGAGACGGGCTGGCTGGTCCCCCCCCGCGACGCGGAAGCCATTGCCAGGGCGCTGCGCGCCGCGCTGACCGACGCCCAGGTGCGCCAGACATACGGCGCGAACGGGCGCGCCCGCCTGGAAGCCGAGTTCACCGTCGCGGCGATGGTCGAGCGCACGCTGGCCGTCTACCGGGACGTGGAGGCGCGACGCTGATGTGCGGTCTGTGCGGTATTCTGGCCCTGGACGGCGCGCCCATCCCGCGCGCTGCCCTGGCCGCCATGAACGCGACGCTGGTGCATCGCGGCCCGGACCAGGGCGCAGAGATCATCAGCGACCCATGTGGGCTGGCCAACCGGCGGCTGGCCGTGCTCGATCTTTCGCCGGAGGCCGCGCTGCCCATGCGCAGCGCTGACGGCGCGATCACCCTGGCCTACAACGGCGAAATCTATAACTACCCTGACCTGCGCCGGACGCTCGAAGCGGCAGGGGTCAGCCTGCGCACCCACTCGGACGTCGAAGCGGTCATCGCCCTCTACCAGCAGCACGGGCTGGACTTCGCAGAGCACCTGCGCGGCATGTTCGCCCTGGCTTTGTGGGACGCGCCGCGCCAGCAGCTTGTGCTGGCCCGCGACCGGCTGGGCAAAAAGCCGCTGTTCTACTATCAGGACGGCGCGCGGCTGGTCTTCGCCTCGGAGATCAAGGCGCTGCTGCGCCATCCCGCTGTGCCGCGCCGCCCGGCCCGCGACCTGACCGCCCTGCTGCTGGCCTATGGCTACGTGCCCGCGCCGCAGACCTTCTTCGAGGGGATCGTCGCCCTGCCGCCCGGCCATCTGCTCGTCTGCCAGGGCGGGCGGATCAGCACGCGCGCTTATTGGACGCCGCCGCAGGCAGCCCCCGCCGATCCGCACGCCCGCGCGGAGGACTACCTGGAGGCGCTGCGGACAACGCTCGATGACGCGGTGCGCCTGCGCCTGCTCAGCGATGTGCCGCTGGGCGCGTTCCTCAGCGGCGGCCTGGACAGCAGCCTGATCGTCGCGCTGATGGCCCGCCACATGACCGGGCGGGTCAAGACCTTCGCCATCGGCTTCGCCGGAGAGCCATCCTTCGACGAGACGGCGCACGCCCGCCGTGTCGCCGAATTGCTGGGCACCGATCACCATGAGTTCATCGTCGAGCCGGACGCCATCCACCTGCTGCCGTTCCTGGTCTGGCACCACGATCAGCCTTTCGCCGATTCGTCGGCCATCCCCACCTGCCTGGTCAGCCAGCACACCCGCGCCCACGTCACCGTCGCCCTGACCGGTGACGGCGGCGACGAGCTGTTCGCCGGCTACGAGCGCTTCCACGCGGCGAATCTGGCGGCGCGCTACCGGCGGCTGCCCGCTGCTGCGCGGGCGGCAGTTGGCCGCGCCATGCGCGCCCTGCCCGAAGCAACCTCTTACCGGGGCTTCGCCCAGCGCGCGCGGCGCTTCGTGCAGGGGGCGGAGCAGGAGCCGCGCGCCGCCTACTTCGACTGGGTGCGCGCCTTCGATGACGCGCAGATCGCCGCGCTGCTCATGGATCCGCCCGCCACCAGCCCAACGGCGCACTTCGCCGCACACTTCCGCCCGGACGACCCGCGCGACCTCACCGCCCAACTGCTCGACGTGAACCTGCGCACCTACCTGCCCGACGATCTGCTGGTCAAGGCCGACCGCTCCAGCATGGCCGCCTCCTTAGAAGCGCGCTCGCCGTTCCTGGATCAGGAATTGCTGGCGCTGGCGGCGGGCGTCCCTTCCAACCTCAAGCTGCGCGGCAGCGTGACCAAAGCGATCCTCAAACAGCTCGCCGCCGGGCTACTGCCGCCGGAGATCATCAGCCGCCCCAAACACGGTTTCGGCGTGCCAGTCGGTCGCTGGCTCCGCGAAGACCTGCGCCAGTACGCCCGCGACATCCTGCTCGATCCGCAGGCCCTCGCGCGCGGCTACTTTCGCGAATCCGCCGTGCGCGCCCTGCTCAGCGAGCACGAAAGCGGGCGGCGCAATCACGGGGCGCGCCTGTGGACGCTGCTCACCTTCGAATGGTGGCACCGCCTGTTCATAGACCCGCCGGAGCCGCGCGCACCATGAACGCTCAGCGCCCCATCCGCATCATGCGCATCATCGCCCGGCTGAATGTGGGCGGCCCGGCCATCCACGTCACGCTGCTGGCGGCGCGCCTGTGCCCGCCGGAGTTCGAGAGCACGCTCGTCTGCGGGCAGATCGGCCCGCACGAGGGCGACATGGCTTACCTGGCCGAGGCGCACGGCGTCACCCCGCTGGTCGTGGCCGAGCTTGGCCGCGAGCTGTCGCCGCTGCGCGACGTGGTGACGCTGCTCCGGCTGTGGCGGCTGATGCGCCGGCTGCGCCCGGATGTCGTCCATACGCACACGGCCAAAGCCGGCTTCGTCGGGCGCTGGGCGGCGTGGCTGGCGCGCGTGCCGGTGCGCGTGCACACCTTTCATGGGCACGTCCTGCGCGGCTACTTCGGCCCGCGCAAGACGGCGCTTTTCCGCTGGCTGGAGCGGCTGACCGCCCGCCTGACCGACCGCCTGATCACGATTAGCCCCGCCCTGCGCGACGAGCTGGCGCAGACCTACCACATCGCCCCCGCCGAAAAGTTCGCCGTCGTCCCGCTCGGCCTCGACCTGGAGCCGTACAGCAGCGCGCCACGCCACAGCGGAGACTTTCGCGCCGAGTGGGACATCCCACCGGACGCCCCGCTGGTGGGCATCGTCGGGCGGCTGGTGCCGATCAAGAATCACGCGCTTTTCCTGGAAACAGCCCGCCGGGTGCGCGCGCAGGTGCCGGATGTGCGTTTCGCCATCGTCGGCGACGGAGAGCTGCGCGCCGCACTTGAAGCGCAGGCGAGCGCGCCCGGCCTGGCCGGTGCGGTGACCTTCACCGGCTTCCTGCGCGATCTGCGCCCAGTCTACAGTGACCTCGACCTGCTGGTGATCTCGTCGGGCAACGAGGGCACGCCGGTCTCGATCATCGAGGCGCTGGCGGCGGGTGTGCCTGTCGTCTCGACGGCAGTCGGCGGCGTGCCCAACCTGCTCGAAGGTGGGCGCTATGGCGCGCTCGTCCCGCCCGGCGACGCGGAGGCGCTGGCCGGGGCCATGATCGCCGCGCTCCGCGCGCCCACCACCGATCGCCAGGAAGCGCGCCGCGCTATCGCCGAGGCGTATGGCATCGAGCGGCTGGCCGCCGACCTGGGCGCGCTGTACCGGGCGCTGCTGGCCGAGAAACGCGGGAGATCGGCACGGTAATGGACACCAACGGGGACGGACGGCAGCGCCAGATCGCTCTGGGCATCAGCCTGGTCGTCCTGCTGATCGCTGTCTATTTCGTCACCTACAGCGGGTATGCCATCAGCCGCGATGAGTGGTTCCTTTTCGACGCGACTGAGAGCCTGGCCCGGCGTGGCACCCTGGCTCAGAACCTCCAGCTTGACGCCTATCCGCCGCTGACGCTGGGCGAAGCGCAACCCCCGCCCGTAGACGCCGAGCCATTACAGCCGGCGCTGGCCGCGCCGCTGTTCCTCATGGCCCAGGCGCTGCCCGGCATCGGGCTGGCGCACACCGTGTGGCTGTTCAACGTGCTGGTCACGGCGCTGACGGCGGGCGTCCTGTACGCCTACGGTTTGGCTCTCGGCTACCGGGCGCGCGCCGCCGCGCTGACGGCGCTTGCCTTTGGCCTGGGGACCATCGCCTGGCCCTACAGCCGCACCTTTTTCCGCGAGCCGCTCTTTACCCTGCTCGGCCTGCTGAGCGCCTACCTGGTGCTGCGCGTCCGCCAGCGATTCGCCGCCGGACGCCCGGCGCTGGGTGTGGCCGCGCTCAGCGCCCTGGTGATCGGGGCGACGCTGCTGACGAAAGAGGCGGCGCTGCTGCTGCTGCCCGCCGTGATCAGCGAGGCGCTGCCTGCGCGCCTGGGACGTCTGCAAGTGACCCGGCGCTGGGTCACGGCCTTGATCGCGCTCATCCTGGTCAGCAGCCTGCTGGTGATCGTCGCGCTCAACGCTGATACGCTGTTCGGCCTGTCCAATCGCTATGCTTTCGTGATGCGCGTCCAGCAGGCGCGCGACAACCTGGCCGGGGTGTCCGCAGGCGTGCGCGGCTATCTCTTCAGCCCGGCGCGCAGCCTGTGGCTCTTTTCGCCGGCGCTGATCCCCGGCCTGGCCGGCGCGGTGATGCTGATCCGCGCGCGGCGCTGGCGGCAGCTTGCCGTGCCGCTGGTGGCGCTGGTCGCCTTTGTGGTGGGCTATGCGGCGGTGCGCGGCCCCGAGCAGTGGTACGGCGGGCGGGGCTGGGGGCCGCGCTATATGGTGCCGCTGACGCCGTTCCTGGCGCTGTGGCTGCTGCCAGTCTTCGCCCACGTGCTGAGGCCGCACGCGGCGCGCTGGGCGCGCTTTGGCGCGGCGCTGGTCATTCTGGCCGGAATCGGCGTACAACTGCTGGGCAGCCTGGTGCCCCTTGACGCCTACTACGAGCTGCTCGCCGGGCAGAGTCCGCCGATCATCCCCTGGGACGAAGGGGCGTGGTCGCTGCGCTGGTCGCCGGTCTATGTCTCGGCGACGCTGCTCGATGACGTGACGCTCGACGTGGCCTGGCGGCACGCCATCCACCATGCCTGGCTGCTGCCCGTGCTCAGCGCAGCACTGGCGGGCGCGGCAGCGGGCTGGGCGTGGCACTGGCTGCGCCGCCCTGCTGCGTCACGCCGCCGCCTGTGGCTGACCGTCGCCTCGCTCGGCCTGGGCGTGGTTTTGGCGTTGGGCGGAGGGTTGGCGGCGATTCGCCTCGACCCGCGCTATTCTGGCGAGTATCCCCCGGCGCGCGCGCTGCTGGCTGCGCTGGATGAGCAGATTCGATCCGACGACGTGATCGTCCTCGACAACGACCGCTACACGCCGTTCTTCATGAACTACTACAAGCGGGCGGCCCCCGTGGTCTACACCCTGCCCCACGCGCCCGGCGAGCGCTCCAGCCCGGAGCAAGCGCCCGACGTGGTCTCGGCCAACCCCGACGAGTTGATCCACCTGTCGGCGGCGCTGGTCATCGGCGACCTGGCGCGACGGCACGAGCGGTTGTGGCTGGTGCTGGAGAGCAGCCGCTTCGTGCCCTGGTCGGTGCGCCCGTATGAGCAATATCTGGCGCGGCACTACTTCCCGATGCGCGAGGTCGCGCCGAGCGACCTGGCCCGCGCCGTGCTGTACGACCTGACCCCCGCTCCACCGCCCACTGCGTCCGCCTGGCCCGATACGCCGATCGGCGCAACGTTCGGCGGCGCGCTGCGCCTGGTCGGGGCCGACCTGCCAGGCGGCGAGGAAGCGCGCGCCGGGAAACCGCTGGCTGTGTCGCTGCTGTGGGAAGCCGTTGGTCCTATCGAGCGTGACTACACGGTGGCAGTGCTCCTGGTATCCGCGCAAGGCGAGCTGATCGCCCAGCGCGACGCGCTGCCAGTGGGCGGGTTCGCGCCGATGTCCGGCTGGTCGCCGGGCGCGCTGATCCGCGATAATCACGCCCTGGAGCTTCCCGCCGGCCTGCCGCCCGGCGACTATGAGCTGTGGGCCGTCGTGTACTGGTGGCAGACTCCCGACGAGCGCCTGCCCGTCAGCAGCAGCGCCGGCGTCTCCCTGGGCGATCACGCGCTGATCGCCACCCTCACCGTGCGCTGATCGGGAGCCGGACGCCCGCCGGCGATCACTTGCGCAGAGCAGGCGAAGAGACTATAAACATGTCAGGGAATTGTCAGGAACTGTGGGGGTTCCACGACATCTGAGGGGAGTGAACACGGATGAGCCTGGGCCTCGATCATCCACATGGCACCGAGCCGACGCTCGAAGACCTGATGCAGATGGGTATGCAGGCGGCGCGCCAGGGCAACAGGCCCAACGCCCGCCTGTTCTTTCAGCAGGTGCTCGATGCGGATAAGCACAACGAACGCGCCTGGTTATGGATGGCTTCCGTCGCAGAGACGCAGGAAGAGCGCATCCGCTTCCTCAAGACGGTGCTGCGCATCAATCCCAACAACAGCGTCGCCCGCGAGGAACTGGAGCGCATGCGCCGCCGCCGCGAGACCAGCAACACTCTGGTGCTCCGCTATGGTCTCATGGGCCTGGCGGGGGTTATGGTGCTCCTGGTCATCGTCGTCCTGCTGCTCCTCGCTCTCTAGGCCGGGCATCTCTCCTGATCCGCGTCCTTCTGGAGCGCCAGCGAGAAAGGCTCCGGGTCGGTCTCTTCCATAGCCCCCTCTGCATCCTCCGTGCCCAGTGAGCATCGCCCCCGCCCGGCGCCCCCTGCCTAGCCTTGCGCACCAGACCAGGATAAGATTACAGGTAATGATGGGTTGCCGCCGCACCCCCTCTGCCCACATCCCAAACGGGCAGGCGGCGAATGCATGGCACGCGCGGGACGATCGAGTTGCCCGCCATTGCGCAGCGACTGGCTGCGCGAGGGAGAGGGACGTTGCTCAACGACGATATCTCAACCTTGCTGCGCACCGCCATCGAGGCCGCGCGCAGTGGCGATCGGGGTGCCGCGCGCGCGACTCTGCACCGGGTCATCGCGCAGGACCCCGATAACGAGACGGCCTGGCTCTGGCTGGTCACCGTCGCAGACTCCGATGAAGAGCGCCTGCAAAGTCTGCGCCGCGTGCTGACCATCAACCCGCGCAATGAGCGCGCCCGCCAGGCGCTGGGGCGTCTGGAACAGCAGCTACGGGTCACTCCCTCCAGAACACAGGCGCGCCGTTCCGCCCCACTCGCGACCGCCGAGCGGGGTGCATTGCTCAGCGCACCCCGACGGAGACGCGGTCTTCCTCCCTGGGTATTCTGGACGCTCGCCCTGATCGCGCTGGGGCTGGTGGCCGCTGGCCTGACTCTGCTGTACCTCGACATGCAAAAAGACGGCGACGCCCCACCTCCCCCGCCCACATCACAACGCCCCACCCAGTCCGCCGCCATCCAGGCAGGGGGCTATGTCTCGCCGACGCCGGTCGGCGGCGCGCTGCGCACGCTGCCCCCGCGCGAGACATTCCCGCCCACCTGGACGCCAACCGCCACCTGGACGCCCTCACCGACCCCCCTGCCGTCGCCCACACCGCCGCCGCTGTCTGACTATACGATGCTGGTCTCGGCGCTGCGCGGCGGGCGCGGTTGGGCGCTGCATACGCTGACCGCCGACGGCTCCAGCGAAAGGGCGCTGACCTTCACGCTGCCGCCCGATTCCAGCACTGTATTGAGTCTGGTGGAAGTCTACGACGCGGCTTATTCACCGGACGGCAAGCAGATTGCGTTCACGGCCCGCCTGTCGCAGTCACGACTGGAAGGCGAGGTGCTGGTCAGCGAGGAGTTCGAGGACCTGTTCGTCGCGCCATCCGGCGGGGGCACCATGCGCCGTCTGACGACATTCGCCGCGCCCCGCGTGGCGGACGCCGCCTGGTCACCGGATGGGCAGACCATCGCCTGCGCAGCCAACCCGGACGGCATCTTCGACCTCTTCCTCGTCTCCGTCGAGACAGGCGCTGTTGAGACGCTCACCCCTGGCCAGTCCGAAGACCGCGAGCCGGCCTGGTCGCCCGATGGCCAGTGGATCGCCTTCACCTCCGACCGCAGCGGCCCTGGCGCGACCGAGATCTGGCGCATAAACGTGGACAGCGGCGCGCTGAAGCAGCTCACAGACAACGTCAACAGCAGCTTCTCAGCGGCCTGGTCGCCCGACGGGTCGGCTATCGTGTTTCTTTCCGACCGGCGGGGAGCCACCGATCTTTACCTGATGACGGCCAACGGCGACGGCGAGCGCGGCCTGCTGGTCGCTGACGTGCGCGCCGAGGAGCGCGATCCCGCGTGGTCGCCGGATGGCCGCTGGATCGCGTTCAGCTCCAACCGCGAGCGCTCGATATTCGATCTGTACGTCGTCCGTCCAGATGGAAGTGAGCTTCAGCGCATTCTCTCCAGCGACGGCGATACACGTTACGTGACGTGGCATCCGGCAAGTCAATAAAGACGACCGTACAGGGGGGGCATTATGAGCGGGCAGGAACCCGGTTCCCAGCTTGACGATCTTCTGCGGCAGGGCATTGACGCGGCGCGCGCGGGCAACACGGCCGTCGCACGGGCCTTGCTCGAACAGGTCGTGGCGCTTGACCCGCAGCATGAAAAGGGCTGGTTCTGGCTGGCCGCGGTCACCGACGATCTGCACGAGAAGCGCATCTGTCTCAGCAACGTCATTGTCATCAATCCCGACAATGCGCGCGCGCAGAGCTTGCTGGCCCGCCTGGAAGGTGCGTCGCCCGAATCGGCTGCGCCCGCCGGGCAGCCCGGTTCTATGAAAGGGCGCACAGGTCAAAACCTGGTGCTGGGGGCGATCATCCTGAGCGCGCTGCTCCTGGTGATCCTGCTGGTGATCGCGCTGGGCGGTGGCGATGACGGGTCTGCGCCCCCGCCTGTCGCAGACGGTGGCGCAGGCGCTGGCCTGAAGCCAGCAGAAGGAAACAGTCCGTCCGCTCCTGGAACGATGCCGCTCCCCACCGCCACGACTCAGCCGACGCGCACGTTCACGCCCCCGCCCGCGACCTGGACGCCGGTGCCCAGCAAGACCCCTATCCCGGAGATACCGCCGACGCTCTTCCCGCCGCCGCCCGCCGCCCTGGCCGGCCATATCCTCATGCGCTCCGGACAGACGCCCGGCGATCCCAACAACCAGCCGATCGTCCTGATCAGGCCGGACGGCAGCAGCCCGCGCACGATCACGCCCCCGAACACGCGCGGTCACACGCCCGCCCTCTCGCCCGACGGGAGCCAGTTCGCCTACATTCGTTACGCGCCGGGCACGCGCGAGTTCTTCCTGCAGCTTGACAACCTGCAGGGCACCGATTCTCGCCTGGCGAGCAGCTACTGGACGGGCAATCCGACGCTTCAGAAGCAAGAAGCGCCCGCCTGGTCGCCCGATGGCCAGTGGATCGCCTTCACGGCGCAAGGGCTGGGCGCGGCGACGACCGACCTCTTCCGCGTGGCTGTCGTAGATCGGCAGGGCGACCCGGCCCAGTTGGAGCGTCTGACCCAGGACGACGCCGGCGAAAGCTGGCCGGCCTATTCCCCCGATGGCACGCGCCTCGTCTACGTCGCTGACCTGAGCCTGATCGCTCCGGGCGGGGCAACCGATCTGCGCATCCTCGACCTGGCCACCCGGCAGGTTGTCACCCTGACCACCAATGGCGCTTCCCTCACCGAGGCCGCCCCGGACTGGTCGCCCGACGGCGAGACCATCGTCTTCCACGCCGTCGCAGCCGGAAGCAAAACCGCCGATATCTACCGCATCCCGGCGGCAGGCGGCGCTCCGGAGCCGCTCATCACCTCCGACGCCGACGATATCCAGCCGCGTTTTTCGCCGGACGGGCGCTTCATCGTCTTTTCGTCCGACCGCACCGGCAACTGGGATGTGTTCGTCTACGAGATGGAGACCGAGACGCTCTACCAGGTCACTTCCGCGCCGCATACCGACATAGCCAACGACTGGGGCCATTAGGCGCGCGGACGTGATACAATGGGGGCAGCCGCATGGCCACGTAGTGCGCCATCACCAGGGGGGAACGCGATGGGCATTTCGTCCGATCTTTTGAATGCGCCTAAAGAATTCTTGCAGTTTTTCAAGGAAGGGAAGGAAGCGGCCAAGCGCGGCGACCGGGCCAGAGCGCACGAACTTTTCCGCCGCGCCGTCGAGGTGGATCCTTATCACGAGCAGGTCTGGCTGTGGCTGGCGAGCGTCGTGGACTCCGATGACGACCGCCGCGTGTGTTTCGAGAATGTGCTCGCGCTGAACCCGTCGCACCCCACCGCACGGCAGCAGCTTGCCCTGCTCGCCGAGCAGCAGCTTCAGCACGCGCTGCCAGCAGCAGCGCCGCCCCACAAGCGGCTGTCGCGTCGGCGCAGGCTGTTCCGCGCTGTGCTCATCCTGCTGGTTGCGGCAGCCATTTCGCTGGCGATCATCGCCCTGCGCCTGTGACAGCGCACAACAGGCTCACACGTCGTTGAAGCGGTAGCCCACCCCGCGCGATGTCAGGATGTAGCCGGGCTGCTGCGGGTCCTTCTCGATCTTCTGGCGCAGATAGTGAATATACAGCTTCAGGCTGTCAATCGCGTCGCCGTACTCCGGCCCCCACGCCTCGCGCACCAGCTCCGTGCGATCCAGCACGCGCCCGGCGTTGCGCGCCAGGACGCCAAGCAGGTTGAACTCCTTCGGCGTCAGGTGCACAGGCTTGCCGCGCACGCGCACTTCGCGGCTGATGAAGTTGATGCGCACATTGCCGCCGTCGAAGACCAGCTCCTCAGACACAACTGGCTTGGGCACGCGCCGCAGGTGTGCCTTGATCCGGGCAATCAGGGCGTCATTGTCGTAGGGCTTGGTAATGTAATCGTCCGCGCCCAGGTCCAGCCCGCGCACGAGATCGCGCGTGTCGTCTTTGGCGGTCAGGAACAGAATCGGCACGTCCGACAGCTCGCGCAGGCGGCGACAGACTTCCCACCCGTCCATATCCGGCATCATGATGTCCAGCAGGATGAGATCGGGATGGGTGCGATAGGCCGCGCGCAGGCCCTCTTCGGCGCTGCACGCCTTCACTACCTCGAAGCCGCGCCGCTCCAGGAGAATGCCGATGAGGTCAACGGTCATCTTCTCATCGTCAATCACGAGTATCTTCTCAGCCATAATGCGGGCACCCTCTGGCCAGATACACAGAGCAAGATCAAGCACGCCGACCGGCATCGCTAGACATCGTTAGATTTTTCTAATGCACTCTACCACGCGCCGGATTCTGGCGCAAGTGAGGTCACTACAGGGGCGCGCGCAAGACCTGTCAGGCAGGAATGAACAGACTTCCGAAGTTTTGGAAACTTCGGAAGTCTCTCCTCTCCGCGTAGACGCCCGGCATTCTGGACTCTATTCGAGCACGACGCGCAGGCGCTGCTCCAATTCGCTGAGGATGATCGCCGTCGCACCCCAGACCTTGTGGCCATAAACGTCGTACCAGGGGACGAACATCGTGACGCCGTGCACGTCCCACTCCTCACCCCGCTTGCGCGCGTCGTCGAGCAGCCAGGCCAGCGGGCAATCAATCACCTGGACGACTTCGGAGGCGTCGGGCTGCCAGGCCGGCTGCGGGGCGACGTAGCCCACAAACGGGTGCACATCGAAATCACTGGGGGGGATGTAGAGCTTCCTCAGCCGGCCCAGAATTGTCACCGGCGCGCTGATCCCCATCTCCTCGCGGGCCTCGCGCAGCGCTGTGTCGAGCGGTGACTCGTCGCCTTCACGCGCACCGCCTGGCAGGCCGATCTGCCCGCTGTGCACATCGCGGTCATTGGCCGCGCGCAGCTCCAGGGCGAACGCCAACCCCCCAGGGGAGGGGTACAGCAGCACGAGCACGCTGGCCTGGCGCGGCAGCCCGGTTCGCCCGTTGCCCCGCTGCATGACGCGGGGCCGGGGAGCCATCCGCCGCTGTGCGCCCTCGCTGTCGAAATCCGCCAGGGCGAGCGCCGCGCGGACCTGCTCCAGAGCGAGCGCCGGGATCATCGGCCATACCAGGCGCGGCGCTTGCGCAGCGAGATGCCCGCGTCCAGCTCATCGCGCGCGGTCGTCCGCACCCGTCCGCGCGGGTCAATGTGAATCTGGCCAGCCTGTTGCAGCCGGGCGAACTCGTCCGGGGTGATGTCCGGCGCCGGCTCGCCGCCCAGCCGTTCCAGGCGCGGGCCCAGGTCTTCCGGTGGAGTCTTGTCCTGCGGCGGGCCTGAGTCGTCGCCCACGCCGGGCGGTGACACAGCGGGCGGGACCTCGTCCGCCGGAGGAAGTGCGTTATCGTGATCGGACATTATGCTTACCCTTCGTGTGCGCTCGTATTCTCGTCCGTTTCGAGCGTGATATTCCCCATGCTGATCAGGTCGTCGAGCGAGAGCGCCGCCCACTCTGCGGTGCTGAGCCGCTGCTGGCTGCCGCAGACCAGGCATCGCGGATTGCGCGGAACGCTCACCCACTCTGCCGTATGAGGCAGGGCCACTTTGCCCTCGTAGATTTCCAGGTGCGTGTTCGCCTGAATGATCGTATTGGCCGGCAGCGCCCGGTGCGCCGGGGTATCTGTCAGCAGGTAATTGAGCGCCAGGTCGGCCTGGATCGCCGCCACGCGCACCACGTGTAGCCACAGCCCCGGCTCGGCAGCCAAGGTGCCGTCCGGCCCGATCATGCCATAATCCAGCTCGCCCTCTTCTGCCGGGTGCGACAACCCTTCGCGCAGCCGCTCGGCCCAGCAGGCGTAGCACGGCCCCTTGTTCGGGTAAATAATGCACACGTCGCCGCCTTCGCCGCGCTCGTAGACTCCGGCATAGACCGCCGCCCGCCCGTGCTTCAGGCACGCCTGGTTGATGGCGAATTTGGGCTGCTCACGGTCCACGCCCGCCACGACAACGTCCATCTCGGCGAGAAGATCGAGATGGTCTTCGATACGCCCGATCACCGTGCGCACGTCGGCGGCGGGGTTGCGCTGGCGGACGAGATCGGCCACCACGTCCACTTTAGGACGCCCGACATCGCGCAGGTCGGCGGCATGACGAACCACATTGACTGGCTCCAGCAGGTCGTCGTCCACCAGGATGAAACGCCCGACGCCGCTCATGGCCAGGCTCACGGCGACGAAACTGCCGCCCGACCCCAAGCCCACCACGCCTGCCGTGCGCGTACCCAGATAAGCCAGCACATCCGCGCCGAACAGCCGCGCCATCCGATCCCAACCCGTCATCGCGCACCGTCCCATTGGCCGACGATCATGGCACTGTCTTCTCGACATACCATACGAGTTCAACAAGCGTCCGTTTCGAATCCCACGTCCAGTCGGGCAGCTCAGTCAGCAGCAGCGGGCGCGAAGCCGCATACAGCCGCTCGAAGACGTCCTCGCCCTCTTCCACAGCGACCAGCGGCGCCACGCGCACGGCGGGCATCGCCGCCGGGTAGTCTGCGCCGGTGACCAGGATGATCACCTGGCTGGCCCCTTCGCGGTACACAGAGAAGCACACTTCATAGGGCGGCTTGCCGTCGGCATCCCAGCGCACCACGTCGGCCACGTACCCGGCTTCGCGCAGCAGGCCGAATTCCTGCTCGAAGCGGCGCGGGTGAGCCAGGTGCCAGGCCAGCGGCGGCAGCCCTGGCAGCCGGTCGTCCGGCCACAGCGTCGGCGTCGCCGCGACGAAGCGCGGCGTGCGCTTGCTCATGTACCAGAAGTCAATGCGCACCAGCCAGCCCTCGTCGGGGCAGCGGCGAATAATGCTCTGCGGCGTCTCCGGAGGCGCTTCCTCAGCCGCCGCCGGACCGTCCGCTTCGCCGCTCTCAGCGCTCGTCTCGGCTGCGGGCTGGAGCGGATACATGGTGACGATGGGCGCGACAATGTGCTCGACATGCGTCTCGGCATCGGCGATCATGCTGCGGGCGGTCTCGGCATCGCCGCCCGAAGGCGCGATCATGTTGTCTGGCTGTTTGTGCCAGTCGCCCACGTGGCGCAGCGGCGCATCCCACTTGGCGGCCAGGGCGCTGCCATACGACGTGCGTCGCATCTCGCGGAACGCTTCCCAGTTGACGTGCAGCCAGTGAAACACGTCGCCTTGCCAGTCGTCGCCCTGCTCGAACTTGCCCCACTCGCGCACGGCCTGCTGGCCGGGGCTGATCGTATCCAGCACATAAATGTCCGGTTCTGCCTTGCCGGCCTGCGGGACGACCAGACCCACCATCGCTTCGCCGGTCTCCGGCTCCGGGTAGAGCAAGGCACCGCGCACGATCTTGTCTATCACCCGCTCGGCGATGACCACGCGCGGCAGGTCGCGCGCCCCTTCGGGCAGTGGTTCAGCCGTCATCGTCTTCTCCTCTGGTAACCGGTGTCCTTCGTCGGGCGCAGCGCTTCTTCAACGCCCGGCCATGTCCCCGTCGCCCGCCAGGTGTAATAGGCGTAAAGCCACTGGATGGCCCAGCCAGCGACCGTCACCGCCGTCGAAGTGGAAGGGTTCCAGCCGTAAGTGATGCCATCTCTGGGGTTGAACAGGCAAAGCTGCCCGTCCTGGAACTGGTGCTTCTCACTGTAGACGACCGGCTTCAACACATAGGCTTCGGCGGGGCGGTTCGGGTATCCCTCGATGTATACGATCTTCAGGGTGTGCAGTCGCTCCGGGATTCCCCGCAAATTGATCTCGACATCGCCGATCCAGTACAGGTCGCCACGCTGCGGCACGATCAGCCGGAAGGTGTCGGCGAAGGTCGCGCGCATCATCTCCACTTCCAGCCGCAGCCGGGCGGAAACCTGGCTGCGGGTGCCCCACCAGGGCATGGTGCTCATCGCTCACTTATCCTCATGAATCTTTTCCATGTGCACAGTCAGCGGGCGCATCTCATTTCCGGGGCAGAAGATCATCGCCGAGGTGCAGAGAGCGCGGAGAAAAGCAAAAGCTCTTTGGTGGCTCCTCTCTGTGCCCTCTCTGTCTCTGCGGTTCAGAAACCCCGCCCCCACCGAGAAACACACCCCGGTCAGCCAGCAGCATCGCGTCTGGCGCGCGCCCTAGTGCCCCTGCCCCAGCAATTCCGACAGGCTGAGGCTCTCCACCGGCTGCGCTTCCAGCGCCCGCTGCAGCTCCGGCGAAATCTCGCCATCGCTGGCCATATAGCGCTTGATCTCGCCAGCGCCCACCGTCTCCCAGCCGAACCGGTGCGCCGCCAGCAACAGGTCGCCAGCGGCCAGGCGCAGCGTCCACTCGCCCGGCGGGCTGGACTTGCCGCGCAGCGGGAGCCAGGTGCCCGGCAGGAGCGTGTTGCGGCCCGCGCCCAGATCGTAGCGCGCGTCGTCGGCGTAGCGCAGACGGCCCTCCGCATCCAGCAACTCGAAGCGAATCTTGCCGCGCGCTTCGTGGGGCAGCCATAGCTCGGCAAAAGGCCGCAGATAGTCGGTGTCCGTCAGCACCTTGCCAGTGCGTACCAGGCGCGGCTCGTCCATGCCCCGATAGGCCAGCAGCCCAATGTCCGTCACGTTCACGTAATCCGGCCCGCCGTCGTAGCCGGCGCGCTGCGCCGCCTGTTGGGCTGCCGGCGAGCGCGGCCCAATCGCCGCCATCGGGCGTGGCGCGCGCTGCGGCGTCGCGGCGCGCGCCTGCCCCCCCGCAGACGAGAACGCTGCCAGCAGGAAAGCGGCGAAAATCGCCAGAAAGACGATCAGGACGAGCGGCTCCAGCATATGCATGACCGGCGATACCCTGTTCTTGCTTACGACGATCGCTGCTGGCGACTCTGGGCGCGCAGCAGCTCCTCCAGGCTGAGCGGCAGCGACTCATCATCATCGTTGCTGCGCCAGACGCGGTCGCGCAGCAACTCACCATCTGGCCCCACCTGCCGCCGCAGCTCTGCCAGCGACTCCGACAGGTTGAAGTGATAGATGCCCAGCGCACCCCCGTCTATGCTCACCTGGGCCATCCATCCCCCGGATTCCAGGTCTGCCGCGCGCTTGCGCACCGGGAAACGATAGTCCGGCACCAGGACGTTCTCGCCAGATTGCAGCCAGCGCTCCGCCTCGTGGACGTAGCACGGGCGCCCTGTGCTGTCGCGCAGCTCGAAGCGCACCAGGGCCAATCCGCTGCCCAGCGTATCGGGCACATCAATGATGGCAAAGGGGCGCAGGCCGTCGTCGTCCAGTGAGACGAAGCGCCCGCGTCGCAGGGCCATGCCGTCGGGACGCTGCTCGTCCACGATCAGCCCGATGTCCAGCAGGCGGTACAGCGTGTCGTAGTTGGGCAGGCTGCGCGCCCGCGCAGCCGCCTCGCGCGCCACCTCGCTGGGTTCCGGGCGCGTGCGCCCGCGCCGCAGGACCTGGTTCAGCGCCCTGCCCAGGTCGGCGCTGCTCGTCACAGCGGCCAGCAGCCCCAGGTAGGCCAGCAGCAGCGCCGCCCCCGCCCCGGTCGGCAGGCCGCCAGCTAGCAGCACCAACCCCAGGGCAGCGCCCACGATGACCAGCCAGACCAGCGTTCCCCGGTTGCTCTGTCGAAACATCTGGCTCACTTTCGCTCAGCCTGATCGTACCACGTCGCCGGCTCCGGGCAGCCCCACACTCTGGGGGGCGCCGCCCTTATCTTAATCAACTACGCCGAAAATAACCAGGAAGTTGCGCCTGCGCGCGCGTGCAAAAGCTTGTCAGGCGACAGGGGTGCTGCTCTGCTGCGCCCTGGTGGACCTCGCCCCCGCTCGGCGCTGACGCGCTTCGCCGCCAGCCATCACAACACGGGCTGGACAAGAGACGGCTGCTCTGGTAGAATTCGCCCACTGACGAGACAAAAACCAGTAAAGACTGGAGATTTCACCGTTGGCTAATCACAAGTCTGCTCTCAAGCGCATCCGCAGTTCCGAGAAGAAGCGTCAGCGCAACCGTATCTTCCGTTCCCGCGCGCGCACCGAGATCAAGAAAGCCCGCACCTTCATCGAGGGCGCAGATCTGGAGAACGCGCGCCAGGCAACCCTGGAGGCCATCCGCACGCTGGACAAGGCCGCCGTCAAGGGGATTCTGCACCCCAACAATGTGGCGCGGCGCAAGAGCCGGCTGATGAAGAAGCTGGCCCGTCTTGAGGCGGAAAAAGCCTAGCCTGGCGGTCGCTCATCAAGTGGATTGGGCTGAGGGGCATCCTGCACGCTGAGGATGCCTTTTTGCGTTGTCGCGCCCTCAGGGTGAGCACGGTGACGCCGTTCAATCACCTGGAGAAGCTCACCGCGAGAACGATTGGCGGGGGCTAGATCGCCTTCTCCGCCTCGTCAGCGCCCCCTTGCACCGTGAAGCGGTAGCCGACCCCGCGCACGGTGGTGATGTACTGCGGCTTGCGCGGGTTCGGCTCGACAGCCTTGCGCAGCCAGCGAATGTGCACGTCCAGCGTGCGCGTGTCGCCCATGTAGTCCGTCTTCCACACCTGCTGCATGATATATCTGCGCTCAAGCGTGTTGTTCAGGTTAACCATGAACAGCTCCATCAGCTCGACCAGCTTGGGAGTGAGCTTCTTCTCCGTCCAGGGCGTGGTCAACATCTGATTTTGCGCGTTGAGGCTGAACGGCCCCACCTGCAGCAAAGCACCCTCTGCCGGCACTGTGAGGCGGTCTATACGGTTGGTTAGCTTGCGCGCGGTGAAAGGGGGCACCAGCAGCACGTCGGCGGCGCTGTTGCCCGTCGCCTCGGCGGCGCGGATGTGGACGATCGGCGTCTGTTCCAGGGCGGCGCGCAGGCTGAAGCTGATCCGGTTGCCGGACGTGCGCAGCGACACGGCGTCCAGCACGATGGCGGCTGGCATTTCGTCCTGCGCCATCTCCACGCCCTGCTTGCCGGAGTGGGCAATCTGTACCTGGTATTTCCGACTGAGCGGCTCGGCGAACGACTCACTGCTGTTGCGCGCACTCTCGATCAACAAGACTTTTGTCGTCTTCATGCATCCCCCCACCAGCAGGCTCGCAGTATAAACGGGCACAGGCGCAACGGAGACGCCGAACCGGTCTTTAACATTCGCCTGTTGCCATTATAATGGTTGAACAGCAGATGACAACATCTGCTGGCGCAGACTGCGCGCAGTCCGCTGGCGAGGGGGGTCCGGCGGCTTTGGGCGCGGAGTGAGCAGAGCCGCAGTGGTCACAAATGGGGGCCGGGACTGCGCTCAACCGCCATATATGGCCGGTGCTGGCTCGCCGACCATCAAACGCAAACAGACTGTTTTTAAACACTCGGCAGATGAGATTCCTACTTTGGCCGGATGTAGCAGCGCGCAGAGACGCCCGTCATGCCGTGCTCCGGCACCCGGCCAGGCAGATCGCCTCGTTTACGTTATGATTGTGCGCAACACAACCGGCGGCGCCGTCAGCGCAGCCCGCCGCCAGCCCTGGACTCAGAACGGATGGCAGCATGGAAACGATAACCCGGCATGTCGCGTCCTGCGCGCAATCGGCGCACTTCCACCGCCTGGCCCAGGCGCTTGACGCGCCGCAGGTCATCCAGACTGCGGTCGCCATTCAGCAGATTCCCGCCCCGACGTTCGACGAGGGCCGCCGCGCCAACTATGTCCGCGACCGCTTCATCGCGGCGGGGCTGCGCGACGTGGGCAGCGACGCGCTGCACAACACGGTCGGGCGCTGGCCTGGCGCTGATCCCGCTCGTCCGGCGCTGCTGGTCTCGGCGCACACCGACACGGTGTTCCCTGCCGGCACAGACCTCACCGTGCGTGAAGAGAGCGGACGCCTGTGCGGGCCGGGCCTCGGCGACAACAGTCTGGGCGTTGCGGCGCTGCTTACACTCGCCGAATTATTCGCCGCGCACGATATTCATCCCCCGGCGGATATCTGGCTCGCGGCCAACAGTCGCGAAGAAGGGCTGGGCAACCTCGACGGCATCCGCGCCGTCTGGAATGCGCTGGGGGCGCGCCTCGGCGCGGCCATCGTCGTCGAGGGCATGGCCCTGGGGCGCGTGTATCACGCCGGGATCGCCGTGCGCCGGCTGCACATCGCCTGCCACGCTTCGGGCGGACATAGCTGGCTGCACTTCGGCCAGCCGAGCGCCGTGCACGGGCTGATTGACCTGGGTGCGCGGATTCTGGCGCTCACCCCGCCCAACGAGCCGCGCACGACCTACAATATCGGCCTGATTCACGGCGGGCACTCCGTCAACAGTCTGGCCTGCGAGGCCGAGCTTTACCTCGATCTGCGCTCAGAGGACCCGGCCTGTCTGCAAGCCCTTGAGCGCGCTGTCCGCGAGCACATCGCCTCCGCAGGGCAGACCCCCCAGCTCACCTTCACCACGACCGTCGTTGGCGACCGGCCCGCCGGTCACATAGACCCTACACATCCGCTGGTGCAGATGGCCGGCGCGGCCCTTGAGTTGGCGAGAATCCCCGCCTTCTACGAGCGCGGCAGCACCGACGCCAACGCTCTGCTCGCCAACGGCCTGCCTACGGTCACGGTGGGCGTCACGCGCGGCGCGCACTCGCATCGCCAGGACGAATACATCGAAACCGCCCCCATCGCCTCCGGCCTGTGGCAGCTTGCCCTGCTCGTGCTGTCCGCCGCCGAATGGGATTTTCGGCCCGGCGCGGCGGGCGGGTAATCGGGGATCGGCAGGCGTATAAGCCCTCTCCCTGGCTGGTATTCCGGCCCGACGCTGCGTACAATAGGGGGCGTTGCGCTTTCACGATTCGCCAGCAAGCGCGGGGAGCCGTGCATGTCCAATCAACCCCCAGGGCGTCGCACCGAGAGCCTGTTCGACAACCGCTACCGCTACGACTACATCTACCCGCGTGGCCGTTCCGGTGAAACGCTGCGCGCCTACGACACGCACGACAACGACCGCCCGGTAGTCATCAAGCGCCCTGCCCCGCAGGACGCGCCTCCCATGCGCGCCGGGCACGAAGTCAGCATCCGCACCGAGCGACAGGCATTGGAGCGGCTGGCCGGGCACCGCGTGCTGATCGAGCTGCGCGGCTCTGGCACGTTTCGCGTGGGCGGGCACACGCACGAGTACATCGTCATGGACCTGGCCGGGGGCGAGATCGTCGAGCAGATGGTGCTCGACCTGGCGGCCAGGGGCATCACCCTGCCCGAACTGGAAATCCTGACCATCGTGGACGGCCTGCTCGACCTGCTGGCCTACGCCCACGACCGGCAGGTGGTCTACAACGATGTGGACGCCAAGCACCTGTTCTGGGATCGCGCCGACTACCGGCTGAAGGTCATTGACTGGGGCAACGCGGTCTTCCTGGACGAGCCGGGCGCGCTGCCCACTGTCTCGCGCGCCACAGACATCTATCAGGTTGGCGAGCTGCTGACGTTCATCCTCACCGGCGGCAATCGCCTGGCCGTGGAAACTGGCGAAGACGGCGAACATTTCTACGTCAACTTCGGCGCAGACAGCGAGCGCATCTCGCCGCGCCTGCAGGCGATCATCACCCGCGCGGTGAACCCTGACCCGCGCCGCCGCTTCGGCACCATCCTGGAACTGCGCCACGCGCTCAACGAGTATCGCCAGCCGCTTGCCAAGGCGCGCGATGAGATCGTCGCGCGCGTGCGCAAGCGCGTGCGCGCCACCGCCAGCGTCGAAGAGCTGACCGCGCTGCGGGCAGAACTGGACGCGGCCCTGGAGATGGACCCCGGCTTCCCCGAAGCGACGCGCCTGGCGAGCGAGATCCAGACCATCCTGCGCCAGATCAGCGTCCAGGCCGATCTGGATGCCATCCGCATCTACCTGGAAAGCGGCAACTGGCCGCGCGCCCTCTCGCTGCTCGACGACCTGCTGCCCAACGCCGATCCGGCCCACGAGCCGCTCATCCGCTTCCTGATCGCGGCTTCGGCCACGCTGGACACCCTGGAGATCGCCCCGCCGCCGACCGGCTTCCTGCAGGCGCTGGACCTGCTCTTCAGCGGCGAGGCGCAGCGCGCCGGCCAGGCGCTGCTCACCGCGCCAGAAGTGCGCGTCAACGCGCGCCAGGCGCAGTGGCTGCTGGCCGAGCAGCTTGCCGCGCACGTGCCCGAAGTCACCCTGCTGCGCCCGCACCTGTTCAAGCTGCGCCGCGATCTGGAAGATGTGCCACAGGGGGCCAACGCCCTGGCGCTCATCACCAGCATCGAGCAGACACTCGCCCGCACCCCCGTCCCCGGCCTGACCGGTCTGCACGTGCTCTACCGCCAGGTCGCTGCCGGGCTGGTTGACCTCGAACACGCCCTGGCTCCGCTCGATGGCGCCGTGGCTGGCCATGTCTATGAGGCAGCGCTTGCGGCGGCCCGGCGCGCCCACGTCGCTGCCGAGGCGATTGTGGCCCTGCTGGAAGGTGTCGGCGGCAGCGTGTACGGCAGCCCGGCCCAGGCCGGCGACGATCTGCACCGGGCGGCGTGCATTGATCCCACGTCGCCCCATTTCAGCGCGCTGCACGACTATTTCGACGAAGTGCACCAGGCCGTCAGCGCCCTGCGCCAGTTCCGCCCCCGCCCAGACGGGGCGAACCTCGCCGCCTGGTTCGCCGATGTGGACGAGTTCCTGCACCCCTATCTCGACGACCTGCCGGACCCTGCGCTGCACGATGCAGCGCGCGCCATCGGCGCTGCCGCCGAACGCTGGATCACCGTCGTCAACTACCTGGCGCTGGGCCGCCGCCGCCCGTCCGTGCTGCTGCTGCGCGAAGCCGCCGAGAGCGCGCGCTCCGTCAACGAGCACATCGCCGCCTGGTTCGGCGACCTGGCCAACCGCCTGCCAGATGCCCCCTTTGTGGAGAAGCTCAGCCCCAACCAGGTGCTCGCCGACGCACTGGTTGCCGGGTGGAGCGCCTGGGATCGCGGCGACGGCCTGACCGCCGCCGATTGCGGTCGCACCGCCTACGATCTCGCCCAGACAGATGGCGAGCGCCTGGCCGCCAACCGGCTGCGTCGCCTGAGCGAGTTGCTCGACCGCTGGCTGCGCGAGGGTGGTTTGCTGCAGGCCGAATCTACCGACGAAATCGAGAGCGAGACGCTGGCCGTGCTGCTGAGCGACGAAGAGCACGAACGCCAGGCTTTCGCCGAGCAGATGCCCAGCACGGCGCTGTATCTGCGGGCGATGGGGCGCGGCCTGATCGCCCAGATTCAGCAGAGCAGCAGCGCCGGCTGGCGCGCGCTGTACCTGCATTATGTGCTGCGCGGCGCGCTCGCCCTGCAGGCCGATGATCTGGACGAGGCGGAGTTCTGGCGCAACGCCGCGCAGACCAGTTACGACGGCGCGCGCACGCACATCGCCTTTCAGGTGCTCGACCGCACCCTGACCGGTCGCCGCCTGGTGTATACCGCTCAGCAGGCCATGAACGCCGTCGCCCGCCCCGCCGACCTGGGCGCGGTGCGCAGCGCGCTCAACGCGCCGCTGGCCGCCGACATGCTGGCCGGAGCCGGGCGCGCCGTCGAGCTGATTGAGGAGGCCCTGCGCAGTTGGTCGGATGGTGACTTCTACGCCACGCGCGGGGCGTTGGATGGCGCGCTGGAGCGACTTCAGAGCGCGGCGAGCGCGGCAGACCTGCGCATTGATCCGTTCCTGACCTGGCTGAGCGGCCTGCGCGACGCAGCAGCGGAGCTGCAGCAGGTGCGGCTGAGCGTCGAGCAGAGCGCCGTCACCACTAGCGCGGAGCCTGACCCGGCCCTGGCCGAAGCACTGGCCGCGATTGTCCAGGTGACGCTGGACAGGCTCGGCCCCGACCACGCGCACCAGGTACGCCAGTGGGAGGAGATGTACCGGGCCGTGCTGGAGACCTACACCACCCAGCGCCCCACCCGCCGCGAGAAGCTGGCTGCCTTCGACCGCCATTTCGCTTCGCTGTTCATCACCCGCCACCCGGCCTACCCGCTCTTCCGGCACTGGAAGTCGCTGGTCGAGCAGCTTCCGCCGGACGAAGCGGAAGATGACATGATCCACCTCGACGATCTCGCGCACGAGATCGCCGGGGCCAGCGCGCCCGCTTACGTGGACGGCGAGGACGCTGCCGCCGAGACGCGCGCGCCGGCCACCTCCAGAAGAAGATCCGCCGCCAGAGAGCGCCAGAAAAGCGACAGCCGTGTCTGGAACCGGGTGATCCTCCTCGCTGCTCTGCTCTTGGTCGCGGCGCTGGGCGTCGCCGCCGTGCGCTTCCTGGGCGCTGAGGATCGTCCGGAGCCTGCGCTCACATCCAGGCCAACTTCCGTCCTGGCCACGCTGCCCGCCATCGCGCCGCCCGGCACGCCGCAGACCGGGGTCGCCGGGCAGGTCACCAGCGCCCCGCTGCCCACGTCCAGCCCGGTGCCGCCCTCACTAACGCCGACCGCACCGCCCACCACAGCCCCCAGCGCCACCCTAACGGCGGAACTCACAGCTACCCCAACCACGGCGCCAACCGAAGAAGTCACGCCGTCGCTCACACCCACGCTGTTCGTGACCAGCACCCTGATGCCCAGCCGCACGCCTGCACCAGTCGTCGAGGTCGCGCCCGCCAGCAGCAGCACGCGCGGCGACCTGCTGGCCGGGCTGGCGCACCTGCCAGCGGAGAGTCTGCCTGGGCCTGCTGGCGCGCTGACGCCGAACGACGACGGCACGTGGACGCTCGCAGCGACGGACAGCGCCGGGCCGGCGCTCGTCGAGCTGTCGCCGGAGCTGCTCGGCACCCTGTTCCAGCCGGGCGTCGCCAGCACGCTGCGCCGGGCGGATGCCATTCTGGAGCTTGTCAGGTACAATCAGGGCGCGGTCAACGATGGCGGTGTCGCTTTCGGGCTGGGCGCGACCAATGGACTCGGTCAGCAAACCATCGGCCAGGTCCAGCTTGTGGGCACGAATGTCGTCAGCCTGGGGCTGAACCAGAATGGGCGGTTTCGCTCTTCAACCGAATATCCGCTGCAAGAGCCGCGCCTGACGCTCTCGGTGCGGCGCACCGATACCACCACGCTCAGTTTCTACGTCAACGACCGCTTGCTGGGCGATTCGGTGTTCCTGTTCCCGCAGAGCGAGCCGGTGACACTGCTGCTCTTCGCTTCCGGGGGCGATGTGGTGGTGCGCGTCCAATCATTTGTGCTGGACTACAGCCCGCGCGATGAGATACCCTGACATCCCGGCACGTGTTGAATGAGCAGTGTTGAGCAAAGCAGACGTATCATGACAGAGTCGGCCCAGGCGCTCAGCGCCTGTTTCACGCTTGGCAACTACATAGACACCTACGCCCCCGGCCATTATGCCCGCGTCCTGGAAGGGACGGACGAGCGCAGCGGCCAGCGCGTGGCCTTCAAGATCATGCGCCCAGAGCACCTGTCCGACGACGGGACGCCGCGCTGGGAAGCCCGCGCCTTCGTCAGCGAGGCCGATCTGCTCGTCCGCCTGGCGGGCGACGCAACGACCGTGCGCCTCTACGACTGCGGCTATGCCTCGGCGCAGCGCGAGCGCCCCGACTCCGGCGAGATTCTCTCGCTGGGCACGGACGTGGCCGCCTTCCACGAGGCGCTCTACCCGGCGCTGGCTCAGCGCTGGCGGCCTTATCTGGCCCTGGAGCTGTTGCCGCGCCATCACAACCTCTTCTACCTGATGAAGCCCAGTTCGGGCAACGGGCGGCGCCGCCTGCCCACCGAAGAAGGCATTGACCTGGCGCTGCAGTTCGCCGACTTCCTGCGGGCGGCGCACGATCAGCGTATCGTCTACCTGGATCACAAGCTGGAACACGTCTACTGGGACGGGCAGACGCTGCGCATCATTGACCTGAACAGCTCGCAGCTCGTTGAAGCGGGCACGCGCGCGCTCGACCAGTATTTCGCCCAGGACGTGCACAACCTGTGCGTGGGCATCCTCTACCCCATCTTCACCGGCCTGTCGCCCAAGAAGGGCGCGCTGCGGCCCCAGCCCGCATCGCAGGCAGAGGTCGAGCAGCGCTATGCCGATGTAGACCACCTGGATTTCGGCGTCGAGCCAACGCTCAGCCCCACCCTGCAAACCCTCTTGCAGCAGGGCGCGCGCCAGGAATTGGCGAACGTGGCCGCCCTGCGCGCCAGCATGGAGCGAGTCGCCGGGCGGCACGGTTGGGAGCTGCCGAACACGCACACCATCCCCGCCCTGCGCGACGCCCGCGCGCACGTGCGCGCGGGCCTGGCCGAGCTGCGCCAGGGCCAGGAGGCGCTGCGCCGCGCCCGCGATCTGCTGCTGGAAGCCGTCATCCTCGACGACATCAATGAGGAAGTTGAGGCCGAATTGCGACGCTTGCTGGCGCAGATCAACGAGGCGCTCAATCACCGGGTGATCCCCTAGCGCCCCCAGCAAAGGAGACGTGATGGCCGATCTACGAGAGCAACTCGAACACCTGCGTCGCCTGCTAGAAGCCCTGCCATCCAGCGCGACGGCCAGCGAGATCGCCCAGCTGGAGAGCGAAGCGCGCACGCTGCTCGCCCAGAGCAAAAACACCCAGTACGAAGCTGAGGCGCGCGAGCTATTCACCCAGCTTGCCCGGCACAGCGCCCCGCCCACGCCCGAAGCGGCCACCATCCGCGGGCTGCTGCGCCGCGCCCGCATTCGCATTGAGATCGCCGGCAGCGAAGACGACATTGACGAGGCGATTGACCTGCTGGCCGAGGCGCTCGATCTCGATCCCAACAACTCCGAGATTCACGAGCTGCTCATGGAAGCCGCCGAGCGCAGCCCGCACCTGGAGATGAAGGTGCAGGGTCTTCTGGAGCGCTACGATATTGATCCGGGGGCTGTCGGCGCTCCTCCAGCCGACGCAGCAGCGCCCCCGCGCGCTGAGCGCTCCGCGCCGCCGCCCCCAAACAATTTCGCCGCCGAATCGGCGAGCGGCGAGGCCCTGTCGCTGTCCGAAGTCTCCGAAGCGTACTATGCCGGCGACTATCAGCGCGCCGTAGACCAGGCCAACCGCATCCTCGCCGCCGATCCGGGCAACGTCCAGGCGCGCGAGTATCGCCAGAAAGCGGAAGATAACCTGCTGCGCGGCGTGGTGCCCGACCATCGCATCCCTTTCGACGCGCGCATCGCCTACAACCGCGCCAACTCACTGGTGCGCGCTGGCAACTATGATGAAGCCGAGCGTCTCTACCGCGAGGCGCGCGATCTGGCCGCGCGCGCCGGGATCAGCAGTTGGCAGGATGTGGAACAGGCGCTGCTCGACATTCAGGACCTGGCCCTGGCCCGCGAGCTTCTGGCCGAAGGCGATCGCCTGCTGGCTGCCGACGACTGGGAGACGGCGCTGCAGAAGTACGAGGGGGCGACGCGCGTCGTGCCCAACGATCCGCTCGCCCAGGAGCGCATCGAGCTGGTACGCCGTGTCCGCCAGCAGTTCGACCAGGCGACCGTGCAGCTTAACATGAGCAGCGGCCCGCTGAACGAGCGCGCCCGCGAATTGCAGCAACTGCTCAACACCCTGGCCGGGCTGCGCCAGTTGCTGCCGGGCAGCGAGCGCCTCAAGAGCCTGACGCGCGAGATCGAAGAGCGTATCGAGCACATCATCGCCCAGCTTTTCACCCAGGCCCAGGGCGCGCTGACGCGCGTCGAGGCCGCGTCTGTGCTCGATGAACGGCTGCGCCTGACGACGGAGGCCGTGCGCGCCCTGGAAGCAGCAGCAGACCTCGACCCGGCTAATGAGGACATCACCGGGCTGTTGCAGCGCGCGCGCCAGCGCGAAGCGGATATGGCCGAAGCCCGCCACCTCATCGAGCGCGCGTCGGCCCTCGTCGCTCAGAATTACGAGAACGAGCTGAGTCAGGCGCGCACCATGCTCGCCGGGCTGCGCGGGTACGCGCAAGATCCGCGCTATCGCATGGTCGTGGCCGACCTGCTCGCCCGTCACCTGGAGCGCGCCGAAGCCGCGCTCGACGAGCGCGATCCGGCGACCGCTCAGCGCTGGCTGGACACGGCCAAAGATGACCCCTTCCGCATCCTGGGCCGTCGCACCGACATCCTGCGCCTGGAAGCGGAAGTCCGCCAGATGCGGCGGCGGCAGTACGGCATCTACGCCGTCAGCGCGATCATCATCCTGGTTATCCTCGGCGCGGTGGCCGTGGCCACCGAACCCACCTGGCGGCCCATTCTCGACCCGCCGACGCCCACACCCACCGCCACCGCGACGATCACGCCGACGCCCACTGATACGCCAACGGTGACGCCGACGCCCACCGCGACTGAGACGCCGAGCATCACGCCGACCTACACCTGGACGCCGACGCCGACCGACACGCCAACCTATACCTGGACGCCGACGCCCAGCGATACGCCAACCCACACCTGGACGCCGAGCATCACCCCCACGCCGACCGACACGCCCACCCCCACGGACACGCCGACCCAGACCTGGACGCCGAGCATCACCCCCACGCCAAGCATCCTTTGCCTGGTCTTCGCCAGCAGCCAGGCGGTCAACGTGCGTGCCGAGCCAAGCCCGGTCGCCACGCGCATTTTCACGGTGGAGCTGGGGCAGGCGCTGGAGGTGCTGGAGCAGCGGCTTGGCCGCGACAACCAGCGTTGGTTTGAAGTGCGCTTCAGGGTGGGCCAGTCAACCATCGTCGGCTGGGTGCGCGCCGACTTGGTGCAGGAAGTGCCCGACGCGCCCTGCCCGACCTTTGGGCCGGCGCCGCGCCAGTGAAGCTCGGCAGGAATGCAAAGCGGCCACGCTCGCATGAGCGTGGCCGCCTGGTGGGTCGTACAAGACTCGAACTTGTGACCTCGTCGATGTCAACGACGCGCTCTAGCCAACTGAGCTAACGACCCGAAGTGCTCTTAGTATAGCGAGGCCGCACCGTTTTGACAAGGGCCGGAAAGCCGTTTCCGTCGCGCTGTGATTGCCCGCACGTGTGGCAGTAATTTGATGAACTCAGGCGGCGACATGCTATAATGCGCCCATCGCAAGGGGGCATTGGGGGAGCGGGGCAGTGAGCGAGCGCCCCGGTGGGGAGGTTTCCTGACAGCAGCAACTCGGAGCGGTGACGACCGATGCGCGAGACGATCCAGAACGCCCTGCCTTTCCTCACCGGCAGCCTCTTCGGGCTGGCGCTGCTGCTGATTCTCGTCTCTCTGCACCTGTTCCGTCGCAGCCGCACGGACGTCTTCTGGCGGCGGCGGCGCGAAGCCGGTCAGCGGGGCTGGAGACTGTTCGTCTTCTCTTTCGGGCTGATCATCTTCGGCAGCGTGTCCTGCGTGCTCACCCTGTTTTTTGGCGTGTTCGGCGAGGATGCCCCCGCCGACACAGGCACGCCACCAGCAACCCAGGCAGTCGCTCTCGGTGAGGACACGCCCAGGACGCTCGACGCCCTATCATCGCCCACCGAAGAACCGAACAACCCGGCAGAAGAGACGCCCGACCCCTTCGCGGGCACGCCGCCGCCCGCCACCGTGATGATCGTCATCATCACGGCGACCCCCGCTTTCACGCCAACAATCACGCCTTTTCCCACCTTCACGCCGCAGGTGATGCCCGCCACTTCAAGCGTCACGCCGCACCCCGACGCCGTGCTGCGCATCGCCGCGCTCAGCGATCAGATTGACGCTTCGCTGCGCCCGGTAAACCCGCGCACCACCTTCGTCGCCGGCACCAAACGCATCTTCTTCTTCGTCGAGTTCAGCGCCATGAGCGAAGGCGTGCTGTGGCGGCGCGCCATCTACAAAGACGGCGATCTGTTCGACGACAGCGCTTTCCTGTGGGGCCTGGCCGCCAGCGGCACAGGACATTTCTTCTTCGGCCAGGACAGCGGCCTGGAGCCGGGCGAATACGAGATTCACCTCTTCATCGGCGAGGCCGACACCCCCGCCAGCGTGATGCCCTTCACCGTCGTCCCTGAGACCTAGCGGCCCGGCGCGTCCATGCCTGTTCGTCCGCGCCTGCCTGCCCCGCGCGTCCGCGCTGTCGTGGCGCTGATCGCGCTGCTGGCGCTGGCCGGGCTGGCGCTGCGCCTGGGCCTGCTCGTCCGTGCGGGCTGGCGCTACGATTACGACGAAGGGATGGTCGGGTTGCAGGTGCTGCGTATCCTGCGCGGCGTGCGCCCGGTCTTCCATCCGGGGCAGCCCTACCTGGCCGCGCTGGAGTCCTACCTCATCGCTCCATTCTTCGCCGCATTCGGCGCGAGCGCTGTCACGCTCAAGCTGGTCCCCTGGCTGCTCGCGGGCGTCTACACGGCGGCGACGGGCTGGCTCGGCTGGCGCGCCTTCGACCGGCGGGTCGGCGCGCTGAGCGCGCTGCTGGCCGCATGTGCGCCCTCGTACCTGCTGATCACCGGCATGAAGGCGTGGGGAGCCACCGCAGAGACGCTCGCGCTCGGCACGCTGAGCCTGATCGCCGCGACTTACATCGTGGAGGAAGAACAGCCGCCAGCCGTCCGCGCGCGCGCCCTCATTGTGCTGGGTTTTCTCGGCGGAGTCGGTTTCTGGGTTTCGTGGCTGATCGTCTTCTACGCGCTGCCCATCGCGGTGATCCTGGCCTGGCGCGGGCGAGAGACCCTGCGCCGCGCGGGATGGATCGCCGGGCTGGCCTTCGCCCTGGGCAGCGCCCCCCTGTGGGGTTACAACCTGGGCCACAACTGGGCCACCTTCCGCTACCTGCTGCGCTCGCAGGGAGACACGTGGGGCAATCTGCGCCCGGTGCTCGATCATCTGACCTACGATCTCGCCCCGCGCCTGGTCAGCGGTGACCCGCGCTGGCCCATCCTGAGCTGGGATGCCGTGTGGTGGCTGCAAATCGTCTACGAGGGCGGCCTGGCGACGCTGGTGCTGTGGGCATGGCGTGGCCCCTGGCCGCGCGCGCACCGCCCCGCCCGCGCGCTGCTGGCGCTATTCGCGCTGACCTTGCCACCGATCTACCTGCTCAGCGGCTACGGCAACCACGCCCTCAACGAGTTCGGCTTCGACGCGACCGGGCGCTACGTGCTGATGCTGCACAGCGCCCTGCCCATCGGCGCGGCGGCGCTGGGCGTCTGGCTGGCGCGGCGTGGCTCTCTCGCTCGCGTCGCGGCGGCGGGCGTGCTGACGTCGGTCATCGGGCTGAACCTGCTCGGTGCACTGCGCACCGATCCGCTGACCGGCTTCGCCTCGCCCTACTACATCCGCCAGCCGCAGACGCTCGACCCGCTGATCGCCCTGCTCGACGAAGAAGGTATCCGCCACGTGTGGACGGATGTGGGCATCGCCCACGTGCTCATGTTCGAGACGCGGGAGCGCATTCTGGCTGCGGACTGGTACGACATCTACGGGGCCGAGGGCCTGGTACGCTTCCCCGAAGTGCCGCAGCGCATCTACGAGGCCGAGCGCGTCGCCTTCGTCGAAGTCGTGCTGCCGGGCCAGGACTGGACTCGCTTCGAGCAGGCTTTCCGCGACGCAGGGATACCGTACCGCCGCGTCCGCATCACGCCCGATTTGCTGGTGATCATCCCGCGCGAGCGCATTGATCCGGCGTTCGTCGGCGACGGGCTGGGGTACCAGTTTTAGAGAGGTTATTGGTTATTGGTGATGATGGCCCGGTATGTCAGGGCGCGGCGATTACCGGCACGGCGGCCAGATCGCCACTCACTATGACCAGCTCGGCGAAGACCCAGCCCATCCCGCCGGGCAAAGAGACCGCCAGCCAGGTGCCGTCCGCGCTGCGGCCCGTCACCGGCACCTGCGCGCCCTGGGCCAGCACGCCGACCACTTCGTAGCCGGTCCCCGGCCCCGCCCGCACATTGAGTTCGGCCACGGCGATCTGCGCCAGCGGCCCCTGCGCCACATCGGGCGTGGGCAGATCAGTGGGCGGCAGGTCCGGCGTCTCCTCTGGGCCGCTGTCGGGGGCGCTGACCGCGGCAGCGCCCGGCGCGTCGGTGACCAGCAGCGAAACATCCTGCACGCCCAGCAGCGATCCATCCGCGCGGAACGCTTCGACTGTCAGCAGATGTCGCCGCTTGTCCACAGCCGTCCAGTCGGCGCGCGCGAAGAGCGAAGGCACGCCCGCCGGATCGTCCGCCGTCACCTCGCCGACGACAATGTCGTCCATGCGGAACGTGATCCGCGCGACGCCCGCGCCCGTGTCCTGGGCGATCGCGTAGAGAGCCACGCGCGTCCCTTCGGCGTAGACGCTGCCGTTGGCCGGCGCCAGGGCGACGACCAGCGGCCCGCGCTCCAGGCGCTGCTGCGTCTCATCCACCGGAGTCGCGCTCAGGCTGCACGCCAGGACTGCCGCCATCAGCGCTAGCCAGGCCACTCCCAGCGACCATCGCCCTCGCCAATGGATCATCGCTCGCTCCTCAATGCTCATCGCCCATCTGTCTCGCCGGCGAACAGCCCGCGCACGGCGGGGTCTTCGGGATCGGGATAGCCGAACCGCTCGATCAGCGTGCCCAGCGAAAGCTCGCTGACCCAGCGCGTGCCCAGCAGCAGCTCCTGCAGCACGATGTCAACGACTACCAGCAATCGCCCCAGGTAGAGGTACTGGCCGCGCAGCGCCGTGAACAGCGTGGCGAAGATCCGCTCGCGCAGCTCATTATCGAGGATGCCGCTGCCCGGCCAGCCAACCTGCCACTCGTATTGGTAAGCGCCGATGGAGAGCACGTCCCCACGCAGCCGCACCAACTGGTCAATGGCCGCCTTGCGCGCCGAAGCGTCCACCAGCCGCCCCGTCTCACGGAACGGCACGTTGCTCAGCGAGCGGCACAGAGTGCCCGGCTGCGCGGCGCTCACCAGCCGGCCCAGCCCCTTGTCGTGGAAGGCCATCGCGCGCGCCAGGGCCTTGAGGCCCTGGCGGTAATAGGCCACCAGATTCGGCTGATCGGCATGCCGGTCAACGCGCCACGCCAGCGACAGGAAATCACTGAAATCCAGCGGGAGCTGCGGCGGACTCAGCGGGCTATAGGGCGACGCAAGCTGGGCGATCCGTTGCAGGTCGTCGTTGGGCTTCATGCGCTCTGTCCGGCGCGGTGCCGCCCGCGCGCGATGTTGATCATATCTACCAGCATCCCATAAGCCGTCGTGGTCGGGTCAGTGTCGCCCTCGATCAGGGTCAGCTCGTGCAGCGTGTCGGTCTCGAAGGTCACGGCGCTGCTCGTCCGGCTCACCTGGCTGAGCGGGTCGGAGAACGGCAAGGCGGTCGGGCGCACGCTGGCCCGCACCGTGTCGCCGTCGCGTGCCGCTTCGCACAGCAGCTTGATCCGCGCGCCCGCCCGCAGCGCGCCCTGCGCATCGCCGATTGTAATGCCGCTGATGCCCGTCCGGTCCACGTCGGCGGGGCGCAGGTCGGCGCCCATCAGCACATTGGCCAGGACGACGATTTTCACCGCTGCATCCCAGCCCTCCAGGTCAGTGGAGGGGTCGGCTTCGGCCACACCGATGGCCTGCGCCTGGGCCACCGCCTCTGCAAACGGAACGCCCTCCTCCAGCCGCGTCAGGATGAAGTTGGTGGTGCTGTTGAGCACACCGCGCACCCGCTGCACGGTTGTCGCCAGCAGCGCCTCGCGCCCGATACCGTGCACCGGCGCGCCATCCATAACCGTGCTCTCGAAGAAGAAGCCGGTGCCGTGCGCGTTCGCCAGCGCCTTCAGCTCGCGGTAGGCATGGGCGACCGGCCCCTTGTTGGCCGTAACCAGGTGGCAGCCCCGGCCCAGCGCCGCGCGCGCGTAGTCCGTCGCCGGCTGGCCGGTGCGCGGGTTGAGCCAGGTCGCCTCCATGAACAGGTCGGCGGGACAGGTGTCAATGAGCGCGAGCGTGTCCGCGACTGGCAGCCCGGCGTGCAGCGCGTCCAGCGACTCGCCGCGCTCGACCAACGCCAGCGCCGCCGCCAGGTCCAGGCCCGCAGCGCTGATCGCTCGCCCGCGCGACTGCGTGGCAATGCCGGTGACCGTGAACGTCAGCCCGTAGTCGTCGCGCAAAACATCCGCCTTGCGCAGCAGCAGCCGCGCCAGCGCGCGTCCCACGTTGCCAAAGCCCAGCATGACAAGTCGCAGATGCATCGCGCAGTACTCCTTCAGGCAGCCGTTCATCCGGCGCGCAGGCCGTCGGCCCTCCGCCGATCACAGGGGCCATTATACTCGATTTGCGCCGTGCGTCACGCTGTCCGTCCGCGTGGGTGCGCGTCAAGATTGACAGCGACTCGCTGATTGACCTCACCCCAGCCTCGCGACGCTCGGCTTGCCCCCTCTCCGAGCGGAGAGGGGCGGTGAGGCGCGTCAGCGCCGAGCGGGGGTGAGGTAACCCAGGGCGCAGCAGAGCGGGGCCGTTGGCGGTGCGCCCTCGCCAGGGTAGAATTCCTGGGCAGGGAGAAGTCCCATGACTCCACGTATCTCTGGGGCGCGCACCCGCTCCGGCGCGCTGATGATTCCGCTGGCGCTCATCCTGCTGCTCGGCTGGGCGCTGCGCACGCACGACCTGGACGGGCGCAGCCTGTGGGAAGACGAGGGCTGGACGATGCTGCTCAGCGCCGGGCCGAGCCTGGGCGATGTCGTCCAGACGATGGCCGCCGACCAGCATCCCCCGCTGTACTTCGTGATCTTCCGCGTCTGGCGCACGCTGACCGACGAGACCGAGTTCGCCGGGCGCTATCTCGGCGTGCTGTTCGGCATGATCGCCGTCGCAGCGGCGTTTCCGCTGGGGCGGGCGCTCTTCGGCGCGCGCACCGGCCTGCTGGCGGCCCTGCTGCTGGCGCTGGCCGATCTGCACATTGACCTGTCGCAGGAGGTGCGCCACTACAGCCTGTTAGCGACGGGTGTGGTGCTCTCCAGCCTGTTCTATGTGCGCTGGTGGTGCAGGCCGGGCCGCGCCAATCGCTTCGGCTACGTGCTGGCGACGCTGCTGCTGCTCTACACCCACTACCTGGGCGCGTATATCGTGCTCGTCCAGGCGCTGCACCTGCTGCTGACGGCGCGCGGGCGGCGGCTGGCCGAGGGGGTCTTTCTGCTCGGCGCGATCGGGCTGGGCTTCCTGCCCTGGCTGCCGGTGATGATCGATCAGAACAGCGTCCGCTGGGACAACCCGCTCTATTACCAGAACGCGCTGTCCAACAGCGCGGAGACGTTCCGGCTGGTGCGCACCGCCCTGCTCGGTCATTGGTACGCGATCCTGGGCGGGCTGGCCCTGCTGGGCACGGTCACGCTGAGCTATCCGCACGGGGAGACTGCTTCGCCGCGCGCTCGCCTGCGCCCGCTGTGGCCCGCGCTCTACCTGGCCCTGACCGTCGTGCTGATCGCCGGCCTGATCGTCGCCATCAACGAGCGGCGGCAGTTCCTCACCGTGCGCAACTTCATCCTGCTGACCCCGGCGCTGAGCGTCCTGGCCGCGCACGGCCTGGCCAACCTGCCGCGCCTGGCGCGCGCCTTCCTGGTGACGCTGGTCGTGGTCATCGCGCTGACGACAGTGGACGCCCGCCGCCACTACCCGGACTGGCGGGCGGTCGTGGCCAATATCAGCGCCCACCATCTGCCCGGCGAGCCGGTGCTGATGGACGTGTGGGTGGGCGACTTCCCGGCGCGCTATTACATAGACCGGCAGCTTGGCCCCCAGACGCCGCGCGTCTCGCTGCGCGAGTGGCGCGCCGAGTATCGCGAGCTTTTTCTGCCCCGCCTGCTGGACTTCCTGCAAACGCACGACGCCTTCTGGCTCATCTACTGGGGCGACGCGCCTATGAACGAGTACGGCGAGCTGATTGACGAGGCGGGCTTTCAGCGCACGGCGACGCTGTGGGTGGATCACCTGGGCACGCCGCTTTACAGCCTGCGCTACGACAAGTTGTCGTCCGCAAGCGCCGCGACCTTTGGCGATCTGTTCGCGTTGCGCCGTTTTGCCGTCCCGCAGACCGCCGCGCCCGGCACGGCGATCACCGTCGCCCTGTGGTGGACTGCCGAGCAGCCCCCGCCGCTCGATTACAGCGTGTCCGTCTTCCTGCTCGACGCGGCGGGGGCGCTGGTGGCCCAGCACGACGGGCCGCCGCTCGACGGGCGCGCGCCGACCTCGACGTGGCAGCCGGGCGCATTGCAGTTCGACACGCACATCGTCCGCCTGCCGACCGGCCTGCCGCCCGGCCCCTATACGCTGGGCGTCAAGATGTACTGGTACGGCGACGGGCAGCCGCTGCCAGCGGTGGTTGAAGGGGGAGAGCCAGGCCCCTACGCCCCTCTGGGGACGCTGATCGTCGAGACGCCCTAGCGCGCAGCCGGCAGTGGCGAAACCTGTCAGGCCGGGGAAGCTCGAGAATGCTCGCTGCGCGCCTCCCCCCTCAATCCCACGCAGGCCGCTCACCCCTTCCCCCGGCAAAGCCAGGGGAAGGGGCCAGGGGATGGGAGCCTTTGCCTGACAACTCGTTCGTGGCCCCCCCGTTCCCGATTATTGTCGCTGGCACCGCTGCTGTGCTACGATCACGCCGATAACACTCTCATCACGAGCGGCGGAGGGACCGGCCCGACGAAGCCGCGGCAACCACCGGAGCCGCCCTGGCCCGGCAGGTGCCAATTCCGGCAGGAGTTTTCTGGAAGATGGGGATCTGTGTCCGCCGCCATTTGCCCCTTGCCAGCAGGGGACGCTTTGTTGTGCCGGTGAGCAGCCTTCCCCGCACGCTTAGACTGCACCGCAGAGAGACATGCCAATGACGCGCCAGCTTCCGCCTCACACCGATCGCCGCTACCTGGACGCCATCGCCAACCACGTGCTGATCTACGACGGGGCGATGGGCACCAGCATCCAGCGTTACAACCTGTCCGCTGCGGATTTCGGCGGCGAGCAGACCAACGGCTGCAACGACTTCCTGGTGATCACTCGCCCGGACGTGATCGAGGAGATCCATGCCTCTTTCCTGGCTGTCGGCTGTGAGGTTATTGAGACCAACACCTTCCGCTCCAACCGGCTGACCCTGGCCGAATATGGGCTGGCCGATCGCGTCGTCGAGATCAACCGCGCCGCCGCTGCTCTGGCCCGCCGCGTCGCCGACCGCTTCGCCGCCGAGACGGGTATCCCGCGCTACGTCGCCGGCAGCCTGGGGCCATCCGGGATGCTGCCCAGCTCCGACGACCCCGACCTGAGCCGGATCGGTTTCGAGGACCTGGCCGCCGTGTTCGCCGAGCAGGCGCGCGGCCTGGTCGAAGGCGGCGCGGACGTGCTGCTGCTGGAAACCAGCCAGGACATCCTGGAAGCGCGCGCAGCGGTGACCGGCATCGGGCGCTACTTCGCCGAGGTGGGCGTGCGCATCCCCGTGCAGGTGCAGGTGACGCTCGACACCAGCGGGCGGATGCTCTTCGGCACGGACATCGCCAGCGCCCTGACCACACTCGAAGCGCTGCCCATTGACGTGATCGGCCTCAACTGCTCCACCGGGCCGGAGCACATGGCCGGGCCGGTCAAGTACCTGGCCGAGCACAGCACCCGCCCGATCAGCGTGCTGCCCAACGCCGGGCTGCCAATCAACGTGGACGGGCAGGCCGTCTACCCCATGCAGCCGGAGCCGTTCGCAGCCATGCTCGGCGAGTTCGTGGACTGGGGCGTGAGCGTCGTGGGCGGCTGCTGCGGCACCACGCCGGAGCACCTTGCGCAGCTCATTCGGCGCGTGCAGGGCAGCCCGCACACCCCCCGCCAGCCCCTCGTCCGCCAGCCGGAGACCGAACCCGCCGCGTCGAGCGGGATGCGCGCCATCTCGCTGCGCCAGCAGCCGCCGCCCACCCTGATCGGCGAGCGCGTCAACAGCCAGGGCAGCCGCAAGATCAAGCGGCTGCTGCTGGACGAGGACTACGATGGCATTGTGCAGGTCGCGCGCCAGCAGGTCGAGTCCGGCGCGCACATCCTCGACGTGTGCGTGGCCCTCACCGAGCGCCCCGATGAGGCCGCGCAGATGGCCGAAGTCGTCAAGCGCCTGTCGCTGGCGGTAGACGTGCCGCTGATGATTGACAGCACCGAGGCCGACGTGATCGAGGCGGCGCTGCGCCTCTATCCTGGGCGTGGCCTGATCAACAGCATCAACCTGGAGAACGGGCGCGCCCGCGTGGACGCCGTGCTGCCCATCGCCGTCCGGCATGGCGCGGCGGTGGTCGCCCTGACCATTGACGAGACGGGTATGGCCAAAACCGCCGCTCGCAAGGTCGAGATCGCCCGGCGGATCACCGAGATCGCCGTCAGCGAGTATGGGCTTTCCCCGGAAGATCTGATCTTCGACGCGCTGACCTTCACCCTGGCCACCGGCGACCCGGAGATGGCCGGCAGCGCCGTTGAGACCGTTGAGGGCATCCGCCGCATCAAAGCCGAGCTGCCCGGTGTGCTCACTTCGCTGGGCGTCAGCAACGTGTCGTTCGGGCTGAGCGCCGGCGCGCGCGCCGTGCTCAACAGCGTCTTCCTGTACCACTGCGTCGAGGCCGGCCTGGACATGGCCATCGTCAACCCGGCGCACATCACCCCCTACGCCGAGATCCCCGCCGAACAGCGCCGCCTGGCCGACGCGCTGATCTTCAACGAGCACCCCGACGCGCTGGCCGACTTCATCCGCTATTTCGAGGAGCACACAGTGACAGTCGGCGGCGAGGAACAAGCCGACCCCACTGAGGGCATGGCTGCCGAGGAGGCGCTGCACTGGCAGATCGTCCATCGTAAGAAAGAGGGCGTCGAGGCGCTGATTGATGACTGCCTGACCCGCCAGGACGCAGTGAGCGTGCTCAACAACGTGCTGCTGCCCGCCATGAAGGAGGTCGGCGACCGCTTCGGCGCGGGCGAGCTGATCCTACCCTTCGTCCTGCAGAGCGCCGAGGTGATGAAGAAGGCCGTCGCCTACCTGGAAAACTTCCTGGAACGGGCCGAAGGGGCCAGCAAGGGCACCATCGTCGTGGCGACCGTCTACGGGGACGTGCATGACATCGGCAAGAACCTGGTGCGCACCATCCTCAGCAACAATGGCTTCAGCGTGCACGACCTGGGCAAGCAGACCCCGGCCAGCGTGATCGTTGACGCGGCGGTGCAGCACCAGGCCGACGCCATCGGCCTCAGCGCGCTGCTGGTCAGCACCTCCAAGCAGATGCCGCTCATCGTCAACGAGCTGGCCCGGCGCGGCCTGTCCATCCCCGTGCTGATCGGCGGAGCGGCCATCAACCGCGCCTTCGGGCGGCGCATCCTCTTCCTGGAGGATGGCGGCGAACCCTATGCGCCGGGCGTCTTCTACTGCAAGGACGCCTTTGAGGGGCTGGAGGTCATGGAGCAGCTTGTCGCGCCCGCCAAGCGCGAGACCCTGCTGGAGCGCACGCTGGCCGAAGCATACCAGGAGATCGGCAGAGAGCGCCCGCCCGTCCGCGACCGGCGCGCCCCCGACCGCCGCTCAGCAATCGGCCCCGCCCCGGACATCCCGACACCGCCCTTCTGGGGAGTGCGCACCGTGCACGACATCCCGCTCGACGCGGTCTTCCCCTTCATTCACAAGCCGGAGCTTTTCCGGCTGAACTGGGGGGCGCGCAACGCGCACGGCGACGAATGGGCGCGCCTGGAACGCGAGTTTGAGGCGCGGCTGGCGCAGATGAAGCGCACGGCCCTGGCCGATGGCTCGCTGCACCCGGCGGCTGTTTACGGCTACTTCCCGGCGCAGGCCGACGGCGACGCCGTGATCCTCTACGACCCGGCCCGCTACACCGAGGCGGGGTCGCTGCGCGAGATCGCCCGCTTCAGCTTCCCGCGCCAGCCGTTCGGCGAGTACCTGTGCCTGGCCGACTACTTCGCCCCGGCCAGTGGCGAGCAGGTGGATGTCTGCCCGTTGCAGGTTGTCACTGTCAGCGCGGGCGCGACCGAGCGCTTCGACGCGCTGCAGGCGGTGCACGAATATACCGAAGCGTACTTTTTCCATGGGCTGGCCGTGCAGACCGCCGAGGCGACCGCCACCTACCTGAACCGCCACATCAACCGCGAGCTTGGCCTGCCCGTCGAGCGCGGCAAGCGCTATAGCTGGGGCTACCCCGCCTGCCCCGACCTGGAAGACCACGCCACGCTGTTCCGGCTGCTGCCCGCCGAAGAGATGCTGGGCATGTCCTTAACATCCGCCTATCAGCTTGTGCCGGAGCAGTCCACCGCAGCGATCGTCGTGCACCACCCCGACGCGAAATATTACAGCACGGGCGTGTCGCGCACGGAACAACTGGCGGAGGCGTGATATGGCCCGCATCCCCTTCCGCGAACGGCTGGCCCAGGACACCATCCTGCTCGACGGGGCGATGGGCACTGTGCTCCACGCTCAGCACAGCCTGCCCATAGATACCTGCTTCGACCTGCTCAACCTGACCGAGCCGGAGGCCGTGGCCGCCATTCACCGCCGCTACCTGGACGCCGGGGCGGAGATCATCGAGACCAACACCTTCAGCGCCAACGCCTACAAGCTGGCCGATTGCAGCCTGGAACACGACTGCGCGGCCATCAACCGGGCGGGCGTGACCCTCGCCCGGCAGGCTGTCATCGAGAGCGGGCGCGACGATGCCTATGTCGCCGGGTCTGTTGGGCCGCTGGGCGTGCGCCTGGCCCCGTTCGGGCGCGTCACGGCGGAGGAGGCCAGCGCCGCCTTCAGCGAGCAGATTGGCGCGCTGATCGCAGCGGGTGCCGATCTGCTCATCTGCGAGACGTTCAGCGACGTGCGCGAGATCGCCGCGGCCATCGCCGCCGCCCGGCGCATAAACCCGACCATGCCGATCGTCGCCCAGATGACCTTCACCCGCGACAGCCGCACCCTGCTCGGCGACACGCCCGCCCAGGTCGCCCGCGCCCTGTACGCGACCGGCGCAGATGTGATCGGCGTCAACTGCTCCAGCGGGCCGACACACCTGCTGCGCATCCTCCAGTTGATGCACCGCGCCGTGCCAGAGGCGCGCTTCTCCGTCGCCCCCAACGCGGGCTGGCCGGAGATGGCCGGCGGGCGCGTCATGTACCCGGCCACGCCCGACTACTTCGGCGAGTACGCGCTGGCCTTTCGCGAGGCGGGCGCGTGCATCGTGGGCGGCTGCTGCGGCACCACGCCCGATCACATCCGCGCCATGCGCGCCGCCCTGGACGCCCCCGCCCCTGCGCGCCCCGCACCGATCACAGTGAGCGAGCCTGGCGAGGCCGCCCCCAGCGAAGTGCCAGAGGAGCCGACCGAGCTGGCCCGCAAGCTGGCCGCCGGCCAGTTCGTCGTCACGGTGGAGATGCCGCCGCCGCGCAGTTTCACCGCCCAGAAGGTCATCGCCTCCGCTGAGCTGCTGCGCGAGGCGGGCGCCGACGTCATCAACGTCTCCGACAGCCCGATGGCCCGCATGAGGATGAGTCCCTGGGCCGTCTGCCACCTGATTCAGCACCATGTCGGGCTGGAGACGGTGCTGCACTTCCCGACGCGCGGGCGCAACCTGCTGCGCATTCACGGCGATCTGCTGGCCGCGCACGCGCTGGACGTGCGCAACCTGTTCGTCGTCATGGGCGACCCGACGCAGATCGGCGACTATCCGGACTCCTTTGACGCGCACGACATCGTGCCCACCAGCCTGATTCACCTGGTCCGGCGCAACCTCAACGCGGGAATTGACGGCGCGGGCAATTCCATCGGTCAGCCCACGTCCTTCCTCGTCGGCTGCGCACTCAACGTCAACGCGGGCGATCTGGCGCGCGAAGTCCGGCTGCTGCACAAGAAGATTGACGCGGGCGCGGACTTCGCCCTCACCCAGCCGGTTTTTGAGCCGGAACGGCTGGATCGTTTCCGCGCCGCCTACACCGCCGAATTCGGCCCGCTGACGCTGCCCATCCTGGCCGGGATTCTGCCTCTCTTCGGCGAGCGGCACACGTCCTTCCTGCACAACGAGGTGCCGGGCATCGAGATTCCGCAGGACATCCGCCGGCGCATCACGGACGCCGGCGACGCCGCGCCCAGCGAAGGGGTGCGCGTTGCTCAGGAGTTGCTGCTCCGTGTTCGCGAGCGGGCGCAGGGCGTCTACATCATGCCCGCCTTCGGGCGCTACGACCTGGTGGCCGCGGTGATTGACGCGCTGGGCCGCTCGCGCGCCGGGCAGCGGTGACGAGGGTGCGCGCGAAGGTTGTCAGCGCCGGGCGGGGATGAGGCCAGTCAGGGTGCAGCAGGGTGCCACGCGGCGTAGGGTTATGCTATAGAATTCCGGCCATAGGGTTTTACCGTTCGTCGGTGATGACACGGGCAACCGTGTCGCGCCAGAAGCCGGTTGATCTCACCCCCGGCACGCAGAGAGGGGGAGTCTGTCGGGATTCCGTCCCCTCTCCGCGTGTGGAGAGGGGAATGAGGGGTGAGGTAAATCCGCTCCCTGCTCGGCCAGTCCTGGATGCGCCCGATGGCGGCTCACCCTTTGGCAGAACGCTGGTTCATGCTATCATGGCGACCGGACAGGCTGCCCGCGCAACCTTGCCGCTGCCCTGCTCGTAGTACAAAGTAGGTTTTTCGCCCGCTCATGAACCGGAGAGGCGATTCTCATGCGCGCACTCAAGCTGCTGCTGGTTCTGGCGCTGACGGCGATGACTGCCGCGTGCGGCGGCGATGACGCCCCCCCACAGCCAACGCCCGACCCGCAAACGCTGCTGGCCGAGGGCATCACCCAGCTTCAGGACGCCACATCGTTCAAGTACGAAGTGGACGTGAGCGGCTATCGTGTCGCTGTTTCCGTTGCCGGACTCGACCTCCCCGAAGGTGCGGAAGTTTCGTTCAAGTATGCCAGCGGGACGTTTCAGATGCCCGACCGGCTGAGCGCGCGCGTGCAGTTTCGGTTGGGTGTGCTGAGCACCATCGCCGAGCTGGTCGCTCTGGGAAGCACGCAGTACTTTCGCGGCGAGCTGATCACCGGCAATCGCTGGCTGCAAGGCGAGTTTCTGCCGGGCTTCGAGCCGGCCTCTCTGGTCGCACAGCCGGGTGGAGTCCCGCACACGCTCTCCACCATCCGCGACCTGTCTTTGGTCGGGCGCACAGATATGGACGGGCTGAGCGTCTACCAGGTGCGCGGGCGTGTCGAGGCCGGGCGCATTTTCTCGCTGACGCTGGGCCTCAGCCGGGTCACCACCGGCCTGCTGGATATTGACGTGTTCATCGGCACGCAGAACAGGCGCGTGCTGCGCATCGCGCTGGTCGAGCCGCCGCCAGAATGGGCAGCAAACAGCGATCCGACCACCTGGCAGATCAACATCTCCGAATACAACGCGCCGGTCAGCATCACCGCCCCCGCCGCGGACGGCGACGCTTCATGACCGCACGCCCCGCCGCGCAGCGAGCACCCTGGCTGGTGCTGGCTATTGTCAGCCTGCCTGTCTTCATCGGCGCGCTCGACCTGACGATCATCTCCGCTGTGCTGCCCGAAGTGATCGTCAGCCTCGACCTGCCGGTCAAAGAGTACCTCGATCACGCCTCCTGGGCGGTCAGCGGCTACCTGCTCGCCTACGCGATCAGCATGACTTTTGCCGGGCGACTATCGGACCTGTTCGGGCGGCGCGCCGTCTACATCACCTGCCTGCTGATCTTCATGGCCGGGTCGTACCTGGTCACCGCCTACGACAGCTCGACGCTCAACAGCGCGATCGCCCGTTTCTATCGCCAGGTGTTGGACGAGCCACCGCCGCGTCTGGAAGAGCGTTACCTCGATCTGGTCATCTTCGGGCGCGTGGTGCAGGCGTTTGGCGCGGGCGCCATGGTGCCGGTGACGATCGCCCTGGCGGGCGACCTGTTCCCGCCCGAACGCCGCGCCCGTCCGTTGGGCGTCGTGGGCGCGATAGACACGCTCGGCTGGGTGCTGGGGCACCTCTACGGCGGGGTGATGGTGCGCCTGTTCGGGCAGCATGGCGACGCCGTCGTGGACGCTTTCACCGGGCTGGGAATCTCCGTCGCCAAACCCTCGTGGGAGACGCTGTTTCTGCTCAATATCCCGCTCAGCGCCCTGGCCCTGGCCGGCGCGTGGTGGGCCTTGCGCGGCATTCATCGCCCGCGCCGCGTTGGGCGTTTCGACCTGCTCGGCACGCTGTTCCTCACCCTGGCGCTGATCGGGCTGAATCTCGGCCTGGGGAGCAGCCCCGAAGCCGCCAGCACCGCCGGAAGCTTCGAAGAGCTGGGGCGCACCGCGTCACACAACGGCCCTGCGCTGCTGATCGGCGCGGCGCTGGCCTTTCTGCTGTTTCTGCTCGTCGAGGCGCGCGTTTCGCATCCGCTGATCCGCCTGGGCATGTTCCGCAGCCGCAACGTCTCCGCTTCCTCAGTCGCCAACTTCCTGGTGGGCTTCTGCCTGGCGATCGGGCTGGTCAGCGCGCCGCTGCTGGTCAATTTCCGCATGGACAGCCCGACGAGCAAAGACGTGCAGCACGCCGCCTACACCGCCGGGCTGCTGCTGTCCGGGCTGACTGTGCCGATGGCCCTGGCGGCGATCCCTGGCGGCTGGCTGAGCGAGCGCACGGGCTACCGGCTGCCGACGGTGCTGGGCCTGCTGATCGCGGGGATCGGGTTCGCCCTGACCGGCACCACATGGGAGAGTGACACATCCTACTGGTTGATGGGCGGACAGATGGCCCTCATCGGCATCGGCCTGGGCCTGACAATTTCCCCGATAGGCACCGCCGTGCTCAACGACGTGCGCGAGGACGAGCGCGGAATTGCGGCGGCGATGATCCTGGTTCTGCGCCTGGTGGGCATGACCGTCTCCATCTCGTCGCTGACCGCCTACGCGCTCAACCGCTTCGATGTGCTCGTCGCCAGGCGCATGGCGGGCGCTGCGGGTCTCGAAGAGACAGTGCTCGCCTCGCAAACCGCCAGCCTCGAAGCGGCAGTGGATGCCATCTGCGAGCTTCAGCTCATCGGCGCCGCCGCCGCGCTGATCGCGCTCGTCGCCGCGCTGTGGATGCGCGGCGGTCGCCCCACGCGCCAGCGCGCCCCGCTGACCTGAGCGCGCTTGGCCTGTCTCCGCGCGCCCACCCTTGCCCCGGCTTGTGACCGATTCGCAACGCTCCTATAATAGGCCGCATGGCGCGCGGACGATCGCGGGCCACGAGGACTATCGCCACCATGACCAATGCGCTGCCCATCTACGTGCTCGCCACCATCCCGCGCGAATCGCTGACCCGCTTCCGCGACCTCTTCGCCCGCGAGCCGCAGATCAGCCCGGTGTTCGTCACCCGCCAGCAGGAGGCGATGGAGCATCTGGCCGATCCGCAGACGCGCACCGACGTGCTGGTGCTGGACGCGCGATCGGGTGATACGTTCGACTTCGTCAGGCAGTTGCGTCATACCTACCCCCGCCTGTTGATCGTCCTGGTGGACGAAGAGGCGGATTTCGGCTTGCCGGGCCAGGCCGACGAGATCTCGGTGACGCCCTTCGCCGGAGATGACCTGCTGCGCCGAATCAAGCGGTTGGTCGAGGAGCGCCGGCTGGAGACGCTGCGCGCCGACACGCTGCCCCCTGTGCGCCAGCTCGCCAAGGTGCTGGTGCGGGCGCGCACGCCAGAAGCCATGATCCGCGCGGCGGTCGAGGTGATCCACGACCTGGGCTACGACTACGTAGCGTTTTTCAGCCCGGACCCGGCGGCCCCTGGCCAGTTGGCGCTGCGCACGCAGATCGGCCCGCCCAGCCTGACCGGCATTGCGCCGCAGCAGCAGTCTCAGGACGGCACGCTGGTCGGCTGGGTGGCGCAGACCGGTCAGAGCCGCACCGTCGGCCCAACCGATCGCCCAAACCACCCCTTCATCGAAGGGGCTTCCCTGCAAAGCGGGGTATGCGTGCCCGTCGGCGCGGCGCTGCGCTTCGGGGCTTTGCTGGCCTGCCGCGCCCAGCCTCACAGTATTCCCCAGAAGCACGTCATGCTGCTGGAGCTGATCAGCGCGCAACTGGCCACTGCGCTGGCCAAGCGCGACCGGGCCTGAGGTGGCCCGCGCAACGAAGAGGAGCATAACAGCGCCAATGACCATACAAGTCGGCAGTGCACGCGGCAAACCAGGCCAGATCGTCTACGGGACGTTCGAGGCGCTGCCGCTGCCCACTGGCGGGTCGGAGTTCTTCCCGGTCATCATCGCCCAGGGGCGCGAGGCGGCGGAGCCTGTGCTGTGGCTGACGGCCAACATTCACGGCGGCGAGTACGACGGCATCGCGGTCATCCACCATCTGGTCACCCTGGAGCTGCTGGCTCACCTGCGCGGCACCCTGGTCGCCATCCCTACGCTCAGCCCGGCGGGGCTGCGCACGGGCGAGCGCAGCCCGTATTACCTGGGCGGCAAAGACCCCAACCGCCTGTTTCCCGGCCTCTCGGCCCCCGATGCCGACTATCCCAACCATTTCGCCCCCGCCCTGGAGCAAGCCTACAGCCGCCTGTTCGAGCGTATCAGCGCCACAGCCACCTGCCTGATTGACCTGCACGATTTCGGCATCCGCTCGATCCCGTTCGCCTTCCGCGATCCGGTGTTCTACAGCGGCGCGGCGGATAAGCCGGTGGCGGAGAGGCTTCAGCAGAAAGTGGGCGAGATGCTCGACGCGCTGGGCCTGACGGTGGTCAACGAATTCGCGTCAGCGCGCTATATGGAGCTAGACCTGCATCGCTCGGTCAGCGGCGCGGCGCTCAACCGGGCGCGCATCCCGGCCATCACCATCGAGGTCGGCGGGCAGAGGGCGGTCAATACCCGCTACGTACAGGCCGTGGTGGTCGGCGTGCGCAACGTCATGCGCTGGGCGGGGATGCTGCCCGGCCCGGCGGAGCCGCTGCCCGACATCCCGATCATCAGGCCCGGCTATCCGGTGCGGCGCACGATTCACCCGCGCGTGCCGCAGACCTGCCTCGTCCATCACCTGGTTCAGCCCGGCGATCTGCTGGCTCCTGGCGACCCGGTCGCGCGCATGGTGGACATCTACGGGCGAGCCATTGGCCCGGACAGCGGGCTGCTGCGCACCAAGTTCGAGGGATTCGTGCTCGGCCTGTTCCCCGGCATGGCCTTCTATCCCAACGACGCCATCCTCGGCCTGGCCATCCGCGACCAGAACGAGCTGGTCGTGCAGGCTTCGCAGCTCTGACAGCTCCCTGCCCTGCGCGCATTCGCACAAAAAAGCCGCCAGGGAAATAATCCTGGCGGCCAGCCCGTGCACGGTGAACGCTTGCTACCCACCCGCCCCGGCGAGGCGCTCGGCGTACTGGCGCTTGTAGTATTCCAGGTATTCGCCGGTCTTGATCTTGCGCCACCACCACTCATTGGCCTGGTACCAGCGCACCGTCGCGACCATCGCCTCCTCGAAGGTGTGCTGCGGCGTCCAGCTTAGCTCGGCGCGAATCTTGTCGTTGGTCAGCGCGTAGCGCCGGTCATGACCGGGCCGGTCGGCCACGTGACGGATCAGGCTTTCCGGCTTGCCCAGCGTCCGCAAAATGAAGCGCGTAACCTCGATGTTGTGCAGCTCGTGCTCCCCGCCGATGTTGTAGATAGCCCCCGGCGCACCCCGATGCAGCACCGCGTCAATCGCGTCGCAGTGATCGTCCACGTACAGCCAGTCGCGCACCTGCATCCCATCGCCATAGAGCGGCAGCGGGCGGTCGTCCAGCGCTTCAGTGATGAAGAACGGGGCCAGCTTCTCCGGGTACTGGTACGGCCCAAAGGTGTTGCTGCCGCGCGTGACGGTGGTGTGCAGCCCATAGGTCACGTGATAGGCGCGCACCATCATCTCGCCGCCGGCCTTGCTCGCCGCGTAGGGGCTGTTCGGCTCCAGCACGTCCCCCTCGCGGAAGAAGCCCTCCGCAACAGACCCGTAAACTTCGTCCGTGCTCACATGGTGCACGCGCTGCACGCCCATCTGTCGCGCAGCGTCGAGCAGCACGTACAGGCCGACGACATCGGTCTGGATGAAGGCATCCGGCTCCAGGATCGAGCGATCGACGTGCGTCTCGGCGGCGAAATTCACGATGGCCTCCACCCCGTAGCGCTCGATGATCTGCTGGACAGTCTGGCGATGGGCAATATCGCCGCGCTCAAAATGGTAATTGGGCGCATCGTGCACCGGCAGCAGGTTGTCCAGGTTGCCGGCATAGGTCAGCTTGTCGAGCACGACGATGGTGGTGTCGGGGTACTTCTCGACCGTGCGCCGCACAAACGCGCTGCCGATAAAGCCTGCGCCGCCAGTGACCAGGATCGTCTTCATTGGGCAATTCTCCTCTCAGGGGGGGTGGGGATGGCCTCGGTCCCTGCTGTGGACAGGACGAAGCGGTGAATTGCGTGGCCGACGCCGTCCTCGTCATTGCTGCCGGTGACGTAATCCGCTGCCGCCCGCACATCGTCCGGCGCATGGCGCATGGCCACGCCGATTCCGGCGCGGCGGATCATGTCCAGGTCGTTGCAGTTGTCGCCCAGGCAGAGCGCGTCGCGCACCTCCAGGCCGAGGTGCTCGACCAGGTGAACCAGCGCCGTGCCTTTGGTCACCCCGGCGGGCATGACCTCCACCACCGAGGCCAGGCCGGAGCGCACGATCTGCGCCCGCCCGTCGAAGACGCGCCGCAGGTCATCGGAGAGACGGCTCACCCGATCGTGATCCTGGTGCATCAGCACCATCTTGAACGGGCGATAGCGCTCGCGCAGCGCGCTCTCCCAATCGTCCACCAGGTCGGGCAGCGGCTCGTGGTGCTCCAGCAGCTCGGCGACATTCGCGTCGCGCACCTTCGCCAGCAGCCCGCTCGCCGCGTAGATCACCGGCGTGAAGCCGCGCGCTTCGGCCATGTGGATCGCTTCCAGCGCATAGTCGAGCGGGATCGGGGCTTCGTAGACCAGCGACCCGTCCGGGGCGAAGATCTGCGTGCCATTGCCGCAGATGAGCGGGATGCTGATCCCGAACTGCTCGATCAAGGCGACCGTCGAGGAGAACGTCTTGCCGGTCGCCACCGTGAAGAGCACACCGCGCGCCTGCGCGGCGCGGACAGCCGTCTCCGTGAAGGGAGAGACCTCGTGATTGGAAGTGAGCAGCGTGCCGTCGAGATCGGCGACGATGAGGCGTACCGGAGTCATCAGCGCACGAACTCGCTACAACAGCCCCAGCCGGCTGTGATCGCCCAGGTGCATCTTGATCGCTTTGGGGCGCAGCGTGTTGGTGGTGACCTCGGCGTACCGCCCGATCAGGCTGTCCTGGAGGCGCGTCGGGATGTCGCGGATGGTGCTGTGCTCCAGCACGATGCTGCGCTCGATCTCGCTGTTCTCGATCACCACGTCGTGGTAGATGCTGGAGAACGGCCCCACGTAGCTGTTGACGATGCGCGTGTTGCGCCCGATGATCGCCGGCCCGCGCACCACGCTGTGGATGATCTCCGCCCCATCTTCGACCGTCACCCGCGTATCCACCTCAGAGGCGGCGTCCACATGCCCGCGAATCTCCGGCGTCAGCTCTTCCAGGACAAGGCTGTTGGCGGTGAGCATATCGCCAGGCCGCCCGGTGTCAATCCACCAGCCGCGATGAATGTGCGGGTAGACGACATAGCCGTGCTCGACCAGCCACTGGATGGCATCGGTGATCTCCAGCTCGCCGCGAAAGGACGGCTTGATCGCCTCTGTCGCCTCGAAGATGTGCTGATCGAACATGTAGATGCCGACCAAAGCCAGGTTCGAGGGCGGGTTCTTCGGCTTCTCGATCAATTCGACAATGCGCCCCTCGCCATTCAGCCGGGCGACGCCGTACTGCTCTGGCACCTCGACCTCGGTCAGCACGATCTGGCTGTTCCAGTCGTGATGACCGGCGAACTCCGCAATGAGCGGGCTGATACCTCCCTGGATGACGTTGTCACCCAGGAACATGACGAAGCGGTCGTCGCCCAGGAAGTCGCGCGAGATCTTCACGGCGTGGGCCAGGCCAAGCGGCGCGTCCTGCGCGATGTAGCTCACGCGCACGCCGAACTGTGCGCCATCCCGCACGGCCTCGCGAATCTCCGGCCCGGTGTCGCCAATAACAATACCGATCTCCTCCACACCGGCATCGCGAATCGCCTCGATGACGCGGAAGAGCACCGGCTTGTTGGCCACCGGAATCAGTTGCTTGGCTCGCGTGTAAGTCAGCGGGTACAGGCGCGTGCCCTTGCCGCCGCTCAGGATCAGTCCCTTCAATGCTACCTGCTCCCTTTGCGTGTGCGATCTCGTCGGTGTAAGGGCGCTGCTCGGCCGCGCCCCGAACGTAGCAGATTTCCGAAGTCTCGGAGACTTTAGAAGTCTTGTGCAGACCCGCCTCTACTTCCGCGCGTAATACCCGCTCACAGCGCTGTCGCGCGGCGCGTTGATCAGCACCGCCCCCAGGATGTTCACATTCACACGCTGAAGCTCGTCCCTGGCGCGGGCCGCGTGGTCGCGGCGCGACGCGCCCGCCCGCAGCACCAGCAGCAGCCCGTCGAGCTTGTGCCCCAGCACGGCAGCATCCGTCACCGCCAGCGCCGGCGGCGCATCGAACAGCACGTAGTCGGCGCGCTCGCGCAGCGCCGCGATCACTTCGTCCATGCGCCGCGATCCCACCAGGTCAGCGGGGTTGGGCGGCAGCGGCCCGCTGGTCAGCACGTGCAGATTGTCCACGCCCACCTCTTGCAGCGGCGGGTCGGCCAGGGCCGCGTTATCCAGCAGCATGGTCGTCAGGCCGCGCTCGTTGCCCAACCCCCACAGCGCGTGCTGGGCGGGCTTGCGCAGGTCGCAATCCACCGCCACCGTGCGATGCCCCGCCTGGGCGAGCGTCACAGCCAGGTTCGCCAGCGCCGCGCTCGCCCCCTCGCCGGGCACCGCCGACGTGATCACCAGGGCGCTGGCCTGGCGATCTACCCCGTAGAACATCAGGTTCGTGCGCAGCGTCCGGTAGGCTTCGGCGGCGGGCGCCTGCGGGTCGGTCAGCGTAATCAGGTTTGCAGCGGGCATCACCCCACCTCACATGTGGCTATCTTCAGGAGGAATGGCCGCCAGCAGAGGCAGCGCCAGGAAGTTCTGCACATCGTCGCGGCTGCGCAGGATGTTGGACTCCAGATATTCGAGCGCGAACACGACCGCCCCGCCCAGCAATAGGCCCAGCACCGCCCCGGCCAGCATATTGATCTTGGTCTTGGGCGAGTGTAACCCATAGGTGGCCGTGTCAATCAGCAGGGCGTCAATGCGATCTTCGCGCTGCAAATCGCGGTTATCTTCGGTGCGATACTCCACCAGCAGGCGGCCCAGTTCGGTGGCGATGCGCGCTGCCAGCGGCCCGTCCTGCATGTCCACATCAATCTGCACGATGAGCTGCGTCGGATCCGAGCTGATCGTCGTGTAGCGGCGCAGGTCGCCCGGCGTCATGTCGAGTTGCAGGCGGGTGATGACGGTGGCGGCCTGCGTGTCCGTGTTGAGGTAGACCACATAGCTGCGCAGCAGAATGCGCAGCGTCTCCGTCAGGCCGTAGTCGTTGCGCGCCGGCTGAAGCAGGACGCGCTGTGTGGCGCGGTAGACGGGCGTCTGCGCCTTGCTGAAGGCGTAGGCCGCCCCCGCTGTGATGGCTATCGCCAGCAGGAGTATCCAGCCGCGCCGGATCAGGATTCGGGCGTAATACGTCAGGTTCATAAACCACACGTCCTCAACAAGCCCAGGCCGCCGCGCGCCAGGATTATAGCAGGTCCCCTCAGGGCCGCGAAGTCGCCGGGCAAACTCCCACCAGACGATCCCGATCTCATTCGCCCGGAATCTCGGCCAGCACCTCAAGCCCCAGCGCTTCTACGTCCTGGCGCGTGCGCAGGCTGCGATCCAGGTACTCCGCCAGCCCCGCCAGGCCCACCCCGGCGGCCAGCCCCAGCGCCAGCCGCAGCAGCGGCCCAATGCGCGAGGTCAGCGGGGCGGGCACCTGGGCTACTTCGAGCGAGTCCAGCGGCACGACGCGGGCCGGCGAGACCGCGAACTGCGGGAAATACTCGGCGTTGCGCTCGCGCAGCACCCGGATCGCCGCGCGAGCAATCGTATTGATCTCCGCGGGATCATCCCAGCGCACATACAGCGTGACGATGCTGCGGTAGCTTTCGGCGGCGAAGGCCCCGAAGAGATCGGAGGCTGCGATGTTCAGCCCACCCCCGGCCACGACCTGCGCCACTTCCTCGGCGAAGCTGTCGCTGGCAATCCAGTGGGGCAGATTGACGGCCACGTATTCCGACGCCAGCCATACCACGTAGCTGGTGTCTTCATAGGCGCTCGCCGGCGCAACGTTCGCCGCGTCGGGCGGGGCCGCCGCCGTCAGCCGCACACGCACTTCGTAGCGCGGCGGGGGATTCAGCGCGCCGGCCAGCGCGGGCAGCGTCAGCACGAGCACAACAGCCGCCGGCAGGACGATCAGCCACCAGCGCCGTTTGACCACCTTCCAGAGTGCGATCAGTTCCATAGCCAGCGTCTCGCGCAGCGCCAAGCGGCAGCCGCGCCCTGCGAATCGCTCGATGCCGCGATTATACCCCGTTCGCGCCAATCGCGAGAGAGCGTGATCTGCGCGCCGGACAATCGTAGGCAGTTCGTCGCTGTGTTGGGTTATACTCAGGCTGTATTGAGCGCGAGCAAGATTCGGCTGCCGATGACTGGTCCCTGGCTCCTGGTAAGAACAGTCTCGCCGCGCGCCTGCTCCATCAACAATCACTCACCAATCACCGACTCGGGGAAGGAAACCATGCCACGCAGGAACGTCAGCCAGGCGCACGATTCCTATGACGAGGATGATGGCTACGACCAGTACGATGAGGAATACGCTGAATACGACGACGGGTATGAGGAAATCCACCCGGCACGCCGCGCGCGCCAGAGCGAGCCGCTCGCGCGCCAGGCGCTCGACTGGGGAATCAGCGGCAGCATCCTGGCCATTCTCGTGCTGACGGCGATCTACGCCCTCTTCCCGATAGACGCCATCCCAGACTTCATCCCGTTCGCCGGGCAGGCCGACGACATCGCCGCGATTCTGGCCGGGGGCGGCTCGGTGACCTTTCTCACCGTGCTGCGCTACGTTCTGCGCACGCGGATCGGGCGCTGGGGCTGCCTGATCACCATCGTGCTGGCGGCTATCGGCGCGTTCACCGTGTTCTGGGCGCTGCTGCGCCTTTTCGACGCCGTGCTGTAGCGCACCTACGGCGAGATCGGCTCCAGGCACGACGGCAGCGCAGCCACGTCTTTCGGCCACCCTTGCCCATAAAACGAGAGATACTCGGCCACATGCGACGACCAGTACGTCATGTCGTGATCGCCCACCGGGTCCACGAAATAATCGTGAGCGATCCCGTTCTCGCGCAGCAGATCGCTCATGCGCCGCACATTAGCACCCACGTAATCATCCGCCCCGTGATCGAGATAGACGCGCAATGCCACCTGCGCGGGGTTGGCGCGCGCGGCCAGCTCGAGAGGGTTGAACTCCGGCGCGACGTTATCCTGCTCAAAGTGCGGGCTGTGACCGCCGACCGCGCTGAAGGCGTTCGGATGGCGCAGGGCGATGCTGAACGCCCAGAATCCGCCGCGCGAGATGCCGCCAATCGCCCGCCCGGCGCGCGCACCCCACAGGCAGAAATCGCGCTCCACCGCCGGAATTAGCTCATCCAGGATCACCGTCTCATAGGACGCGCCATCCGGCTGATCGTTGAGTTCAGCGATCAGCCCACCATCGGGCATGAGCACGACCATCGGCGGCAGCGTCCCGCTGGCGATGCCCTGATCCATGACCGACGGCACGCCCAGGTCTACCCACATCCCATCGTCGTAGCCCGTGCCATGCAGCAGGACCACGTAGGGATAGCGCTGCAAGGACTCATAGAAGCATGGCGGCAGGTACATGTAGTAGGTGATCTCGTCGCCGGTCACGGCGCTGGGCACTGCCCCCTGGATGACGCGCCCGGCTGTCTCCGGGCACACAAAGGGCGTGGGCAAAGGCAGCGCGGTCGCCTCTGGCAGAGGAGTCACAGAGGGAAGCGGCGTGTTGACGACGCCCGCTGCCATCGCCCCGCCAGCCTGGGGCGTCGTGGCGCTGCCCAGCGGCAGGGTGGACACCGGCCCGGTGAGGGTGTCCGGCGTCTCGCCGGTGACGACGATGTAGACGGGCGTCCGGTCGGGAGCCAGCGGCTCGCAAGCCGCCAGCACGGTCAGCGTCAGGATGACAGCGGGCAACAGCAGGTGTCTTTTGGGTATCATAGCGGCGATTATATGCGCAGGGCGACGGTTGCACAAGCGTGCTGGATCACGGGGGATGCTTTACGATAGGGGCAAAGTACTTGAATCGCAGAGAGGCCGAAAGAACAAGACTTCCGAAGTCTCCGAAGACTTCGGAAGTCTGCCCTTCCTGCTTTCCTCCGCGCTGCCTGCGCCTCGGCGGTGACGCTTTGCCCCGGAGCTGAGCTGTTCACGGGGGGTGCGCAGAACCTACCAGGCAGGGGCGCTGCTCTGCTGCGCCCTGGTTGACCTCACCCCCGCTCGGCGCTGACGC
>JAHDWP010000013.1 GCA_023382715.1 Anaerolineae bacterium | reverse complement strand
AAACCCCTCACCCCTGCACCCCTCTCCCTCACCGGGGCGAGGGGAAATCCTGCGCCTTGCTCCCCTTCTCCCCTTGGAGGGAGAAGGGGCTGGGGGATGAGGGGAGCTTACCAGGCACCCTCTAAGGCGTGCTCACTGGAGAAAATCCCATGCCTACTCTGAACGCGAACGGCGCAACGCTGGACTACGGTGATACGGGCGGCGATAAGCCCGCGGTCGTGCTGATTCACGGCTGGCTGGGCGCGTGGGATCACACCTTCGGCCCGGAGATCGCCTGGCTGCGGCCTCATTTCCGCGTGCTGGCCCCCAGCCGGCGCGGCTACGGGCGCTCCGGCCCCAAGCCGCGCACGTACTCCCGCGACTTCTACCGCCGCGACGCCGAAGATCTCGCCGCCTGGCTGGACGCGCTCGGCGTGCGCGAGGCGCACATCGCCGGCTTCAGCGATGGCGGCGAAGTGGCCCTGCTGCTGCCCATCCTGCGCCCCGACCTGGTTCGCTCGGTGGCGGCCTGGGGGGCGGTGGGCTTCTTCCCGCCGGAGCTGCGCCCGATCGTCCAGCAGAAGTGGCCGCCCACCTGGGTGAGCGACGAATTGCGCGCCCTGCACGGGCCGGAGCACATCGAGCGCATGGTGCTGGGCTGGGTCACGGCCATGAAGCAGATCGTTGATAGCGGCGGCGACGTCAGCCTGAGCCAGGCCGATCGCATCAACTGCCCGTTGCTGCTCATGTTGGGCCGCCAGGATGAACTCAACCCGGAGCACGCCGCGCGCCAGCTCGTCGCGCGGACTCCGCGCGGGCGACTGGTCATGTTCGAAAGCGGCCACCCCATTCACCGCGAGCAGCCGGACGCCTTCCGCCGGACGCTGTGGGATCATCTGCAGGCCGCCAGCGCCGCACCATGAGCGCCCCCGCACGCGCCACCGTCGTCGAAACTTTTGCAGGCGACGCGCTCGCCCCGCGCTGGCATCCCTGGGCGACGGGCAACGGTTCGCTGGCCCTGCAGGGCGGCACCCTGCGCTGTGTTCTCGATCTGGCAGATATTCAGCACTACAGCGACGCGCAGATCAGCGACTACGCCGGGTTGCCGCGCCGCGCCTTTCCCTGGTGGCCCCCGCTGCGCCTGACCGTCCGCGCCTGGGCCTCGCACGGCGCGGACGCGCTGCGCGGCACCGCCGGATTCGGCCTGTGGAACGAGCCGTTCGTCTTCGGCAGGCGAGGATTGCCACGCCCGCCGCGCGCAGCGTGGTTCTTCTTCGCCTCTCCGCCGAGCAACATGGCCCTGGCCCGCGACACGCCCGGCTGGGGCTGGAAGGCGGCCACCATTGACGCGGCGCGCCCCGCGTTCCTGGCGCTGGCGCCGCTGGCGCCGGCGGGTTTCCTGGCGATGCGCGTGCTGGCGCTCTACCGCGCGCTGTGGCCGGTCGCCCAGCGAGCGATCAATGTCTCGGAAGCGCGCCTGCCCGCCGACCTCGCCACGCCGCACACCTACACGCTGGAATGGCGCGCGGACTCCGTCCGCTTCGCAGTGGATGGGCAGGCGGTGCACGTCACGCCGTGCGCGCCGCGCGGCCCGCTGGGATTCATCGCCTGGCTGGATAACCAGTACGCCATCGTCACGCCGGCGGGGCGCTTCCGTTTCGGCCTGCTGGCCACGACGGAGCGCCAATGGCTGGCGCTCGATCACATCGCCCTGGAGCCGCTGTGAGACTCGCCGCAGGGGCCTGACGCCCAAGGCGCAGCAGGGCGACGCTTCTGCGCGCACAACTGCCCCGCGCGCCCTCTTTGACGCGCTCCCTGTTTGTGGTACAATGCGCGCTGGTGATGCTGCGCCTACCAGGTGGCGCCATCGCGCGATTGAGTGATGTGTCCAAGCGTGTTCGACGACTCTGCTGAACCCCCATTATGTAGCCCAGCCCATTCAGCCGCGCCTGCCCGGCCCGTGTGGGGACAGTGCGCGCACGCTATGCTGGGCTGCCTCTCACGCCTCTGCAGCCTGGTCTCTCTCTCAGCGATAAAGGGAAAACTCGGTGAACGATAGCGTAACCGGGCTGCTGCTGTTGAGCGCGATTATCCTGCTCAACGCCGCGCTCAAGATGTCCTATGTGGCCCTCATCAACGCTCACAAGGCGAAACTCAAAGACCTGGCCGACGAGGGGAACAGCCGCGCCGCGCGCAGCTTCAACCTGGCCAACGACGCGACGCGCCTGCTGGCCTCGCAGCAAATCGTGGACCTGGCCCTGCGCTTTGGCATCGCTCTGGTGGCAGCCGTGGCCATCGTGCCGCCGCTGCGCGACACTCTGCTGCAACAGGGCATGAGCAGCGGCCTGGCCGATCTGATCGCCTATGGAGGGGTGTTGTCTTTCGCCGCTATCCTGACGCTGGTCTTTGGCGAGATACTGCCGGCCACTATCGCGCTCGGCCATGCGGATACGCTGGCTTTGCGCGTCGTCCGCCCCATTGACTGGCTGTCTCGCGCGCTGGCCCCGCTGTTGCGCCTGCTGTACTGGGTCAGCAATAGGGTCGCCCGGCCTTTCGTCGGGCGCACGGCATTGGGGTTGGTCACGGAAGAAGAGATCATGCTGCTCGTGGACGCCGGCTCAGAGGGCGGGGCGATTGAGGACGAAGAGAAGGAGATGATCTACTCGATCTTCCAGTTCGGCGACACGCTGACGCGCGAGGTGATGGTCCCGCGCATAGACATGGTCGCCCTGGACATCAACACGCCACTGCCCCAGGCGCTCAACACCATCGTCGAGGCGGGCCATTCGCGCATCCCCGTCTTCGAAGAGTCCATTGACCACATTCGCGGCCTGCTCTACGCCAAAGACCTGCTGGCTTCGTGGCGCGACGGCGAGATGGAACGTCTCATCCGCGACATGCTGCGCCCGGCGTACTTCGTGCCGGAGTCGAAGAAAGCGGGCGATCTGTTGCAGGATATGCAGCAGCGCAAGGTGCATCAGGCCATCGTCGTGGATGAGTACGGCGGCACGGCGGGGCTGGTGACGCTGGAAGACCTGATCGAGGAGATCGTCGGCGAAATTCGCGACGAATACGACCTGAACGAGGAAGAGGCCTACCAGAAGATCGGCGAGCACGAGTACCTTTTCGACGCCGGAATCGATCTGGACGACCTCAACCGCCTGCTCGGTGCCGACCTGCCGACCGAGGACAGCGATACGCTGGCCGGGTACGTCTTCAGCAAGCTGGGCAAGGTGCCGGTCGTGGGCGAGACCCTCGACGTGGACAACCTGCACATGGAAGTGCTGAGCGTGGACGAGAAGCGCATCCGCAAGATACGGCTGGTGATCACCCCGCCCGCCCGCGAAGCCGGCGAGCACGAGGACATCCGCGAGGAGCCAGCCGCCGCCCCCGATTGACGAGCGACCCCCCACCTGTGAAGCGCTGTGCGCCAGGGCGCATTGGCGAAGTCCGCCGCTGGCTGTGCGCTGCTGCTCGCCACTCCAGGCACTTCTCCACCAGGGAAGAGGCGTCTGGAGTTTGCGTTTTTTCCCTCGCTTCTCCCTCCGCTGTCACGCCTCGCCGGGGGAGCGGCTCGCCAACTGCGCGAAACGCGCCTTGAGGTCCGGGTACAGCGCGCGATAGGTAGCGAACAGATCGCGATAGAGCGCTTGAGTCTGCGGGCGCGGGGCATAGACGCGCTCCGCCTGGGCCGCCTGCGCCGCCGCCTGGCCCGCGTCGGGGATGAGGCCGACGGCGGCAGCCGCCAGGAAGACATCGCCCAGCGGCGCGCCGGGGTTATCCTTCAGCACAATCAGGGGCCGGCCCGTGATGTCGGCGATGATCTGGCACCACAGCGGGCTGCGCGTCGGCCCGCCGACGGCATGTAGCTCACTGACGGTCGCCCCCACCTCTTCGGCGACCAGGATGTTGTGAGCCATCGCGAAAGCCACGCCTTCCATGATGGCGCGGACAAGCTCGGCCTGGCCGGTGTTGAGGCTCAGGCCGAAGAACACGCCGCGCGCGTTGCCGTCGTTGATCGGCTGTAGCTCGCCGCTCAGATAGGGCAGGAAGATGAGTCCCTGCGCGCCGGGTTCGCTTTGGGCAGCCAGTGCCGTCATCTGTTCGAAGTTGTGATGCCTCAACAGATCGCGCCCCCAGGCCAGCGACGCCCCAAAGGCCACGATGGTGCCCCCGGCGAACCATTTCTGCTCCAGCACGTGGGCGAAGATGAGCAGTTGCGGATGGGCGAGCGGCGTCGCGGTCACAATGTAGATCGAGCCGCCCGTGCCCAGCGAGAGCATGGCCTGGCCCGGCTCGACGGCCCCCGCCGCCAGGCCCGCCGCCGACGTGTCTTCCCCGCCAGCGATGACCGGAGTGTCGGGCTTCAGGCCCACCGCCTGGGCCACGTCCGGCAGCAGGCCCCCGATGATCTGCTGCGAAGGGGCGACGGGCGGGTACAGGCCGCGCGGCACGTCGAAGGCGGCGATGAGTTCTTCCGACCAGTCGCACGCCCGCTGGTCGAAGGCGAAGGGGATGCTCGCGTCCGACACGTTCATGACCGGCTCGCCAGTCAGCCGGAAGTTGATGTAGCCGGTCGTGGTCAGGCTGTGCCAGGCGCGCGCGAAGGTTTCCGGCTCGTGTTCCCGGAGCCAGATGAGCTTTGGGTCATAATTGTAGGGGGCCGGCTGCTTGCCGTTGATGCGCAGGATGCGCTCACCGGCAGACTGCCGCATCCGCTCGGCCTGCGCCTCGGAGCGCGCGTCCATCCAGATGATGCCAGGGCGCAGCACATTGCCCCGGCGATCGATCAGCGTGGCGGCGCAACCCTGTCCGCTGATCCCGATGGCGACAACCTGGTCGGGCTGTGCGCCCGCCTGCTGCACGACGGCGCGCATGACTTCGACCGCGCCGCGCCACCAATCTGCGGGGTCCTGCTCGACCCACCCCGGCTGCGGGGTGGACAACCCATAACTGGCGGTCGCCTGCGCCACCACCCGGCCATCGGGCGTCGCCAGTAGCGCCTTAGCGTTCGTCGTGCCGATGTCAACGCCTAAAAGAAGCCGTTCCGCTGGCATCGCCCGCCCCCGTCTGAAAAATCCCGCACCTGTCCTTGCCTCTCATCCCTGGCCTTTTCCCCACAAGAGATCCTGTTGGCGGGCTGAGCACACGCTGGCTGCGCAGGGGTGCTGCGCAGCCGCGCCATCCGCCCCCGTCAACAGTATCACAAGGGAGACAGGGAGAACAGCGCGTCCCTCATTCCGTGCGCAGGCGCTCCTCGCGGACGCCGTGCCGCGTGACGAGTATCCCTATCGTGCGCTCGATCTCCGCCGCGGTCTGCTCCGCGCTCCAGCCATGAACGGCCCCCATGATCTGCGCGGCCTGGCGCAGCACCCGCCCCGTGACCTGCCCCAACATGGCCAGCAGCGTGCGCCGCAGCAGCAGATCGTCGAGATGGGCCACTTTCTCGCGCTCCACCAGGAACCGAAGCTCGCGCTGGCTGTAGTCCGGCGCGTCGTCGAGCGGAGCATCCTCGCCGGCGGCGATATACTGAGCGATCGCCTCAGCGCGCGTGCCGTAACGCTCGAACAACGTCTGCAGGCGCGGCAGCGCGAGTCCTGTCTGCGTCTGGAGGTGGGCCAGCCAGGCGGCCTGCTCCTGCTCTCCGCGCGGGTACGCCTTGCCGCCGCCGATAGCCACCTCTGTCGTGTTGGTCCGCCGCGTCCGCCCCAGAAAAGTCAGCGTCCGGTCGGTCGTCTCTTCGGCGAAGGCGCGGAACGTCGTCCACTTGCCGCCGACCAGCGAATACACCGGGAAGGCGCGCTCTGCGTCTGGCTCCAACACCCGGACGGAGTGCTCGCGGGTGACCAGGCCGGTGAACTCGTCGTCGGTGCTGGGCAGCGGGCGCACACCGCTGAAATGGAAGACGATCTGCGACCGGTCGATAGTGATTCCAGGCAGCACATGCTTCGTGAAGTGCAGGAAGTAGTCAATCTCCTCGTCCGAACAGATAGCCTCGTCCGGATCGTCAATGCGCAGATCGGTCGCGCCGACAATCACCTTGTCGCCCAGCGGCAGGACGATACACATCCGCCCGTCTTTGTTCTCGAAGTAGAGCGCCCCGCTGTCGAGCGTCTGCCACAGCTCTGGATGCCGGACGACGATGTGCGAGCCTTTGGTGCCGCCAATGTAGCGCGTCTTATGGTGCAGCGCACCATTGACCAGGTCAATCCACGCGCCGGCAGCGTTGACCACGACACGGGGTTTCACGGCGACTAGCGCGCCCGATAGCTCATCGCGCAGCGTGACTGTTTCGTGGTTCACGCCCGCCAGACTCACATAGTTGAGGGCGTGGGCCTGCGCGCTGCTGACTTCGGCGTCCAGGACAAGCTCCAGGCCGATGCGCTCAGCATAGGGCATGATGCCGTCGTAATAGTAAGCCGCCCCCACGATCGCCGGGTTGAGCGCCGGATGCTTGCGCAGAGCCTCGGCGCGCGACAACATGCGGTGCGTCGGCGTGACGCGGAAACCGCGGGTGAACCAGTCGTAGAAGATCATGCCCAGCTTGGCGACCAGCCAGCCGCGCTCGCTGGGTCTCTTCAGCAGGCGGACGAACTTGAGCGGGGCGTTCAGCAACCCGGAGAAGCGGGTGAAGACCGGGATGGTGAAGGGAAGCGGCTTCACCGCGTGAGGCGCGTTGAGAAAGAGGCGGTTGCGCTCGATCAAGGACTCGCGCACCAGGCCGAACGAGCCGTGTTCCAGGTAGCGCAGGCCGCCGTGCACCAGGCGCGACGAAGCGGCGCTGGCCCCGGAGCAAAAGTCCGCTTTGTCCACCAGCAGGACGCTGACGCCCTGCAGGGCCAGGTCGAGGAAGGTGCCGATGCCGTTGATGCCGCCGCCGATGACCAGCACGTCAACGTGCGGGTTCTGTTCGTACTTGGCAATGATCTCTTGCCGCTGCATAGTCTGCAACCCCTTGAGTAAGCGAAGATGAGGGCGTTAGCTGAGCGGAAGGCCCAGGACGCGGCTGAGCTTCATCACGGTGAAGCGGCTGCGCAGGTAGTGGCCGTACTCCAGCCCCCGCGCCACTTCGTCGTCCGACAGGCCGAGCGCGGCCCCGCTGGTGGGGGCGCCGACTCGCTCCAGGTACCCCACAATCTGTTCTGGCGGGGGCACCTTCGCCGCGATCTGCTGGATGGCATCCCACCGCTCGTCAATGCGCTGCTTGATCGTGTCGAACTGCGCCTGCGTCATGTTCAGGAAGGGCGCGTGGGCGCGCACCACATCGTCAGCGACGATGCCATAGCCCTGGCGGACAGCGGCGACTTCGGCTTCGCGGGCGGGCAGCGTCGCCGCCGCCAGGCGCTGGCGCACCTCGGCATGGCTGAGCGCGCGAATCCGCGCGTACTGCCTGGCCACCAGGGTCAGGGCAAAGCCCACCTTCGCCCCGTGCAGGGCGGCGGGCCGCCGTTGCTGCAACAAGAGCATCTCCCAATAGTGGGAAGCGTGATGCTCCGCGCCGGAAGCGGGGCGCGAATCGCCGAAATCGAGCATGCACAGCCCGGAGTCGATCAGCGCTTCGATCAGGTGGCGCACGCCTTCTGGCGATTGCTGGCCGATGGTCTCAGTGGAGCGAATACAGCGCTCAATCGCCTCTTCGGAACGCTTGAAGATGGCCGCGTCGAACGGCTCGTCCCAGACGACCGATCCCAGGTGCCAGTCGGCCAGCGAGGTGATCTTGCCGATCATGTCACCGTAGCCCGCCGCGATGAGCCGGTGCGGGGCCTCGCGCAGCGTGGTGAGATCGGCGAACAGGGCGATGGGGGCCTGGCTGACGATGGTGTGCTTGACCAGGTTGAGCACTAGCGGCGCGCCAATGGACGTGAACCCGTCTACCGAGGGGGCAGTGGGCAGCGAGATGAACTGGCGTCCCATGCGGTGGCTGATGAAGCGCGTGATGTCCGTCAGCGTGCCGGCCCCCACCGCTAGAAAGACGCTCGGCTCCAGCGGCGCGTTGACCAGCACGGTCGTCAGATAGCGCTCGTCGGCGATGACCTCGTCTCCGTCCAGGACGATGGGGATCACCTGGTAGCCCGCAGCGCGCAGCGCGTCGGTGACGCGCGCTCCCAAGGCGCGCTGCGTGTTGGTATCGGAGACCAGCGTGAAGCGGGTGAGCTGCTTGTCCGCACAGTAGCGCAGCAGGTTGGCGAGCGCGTCATCACCAACGTAAATGGGGTTGATGAGTGTCATGGTCTGTCTCTTTTTCCCAGGCATGTGCCAGGCGTAAGGATCGCGGGGTACAACTTGCCGGATGCGCGCGATGCCCCCCGAAGAGGCGCTCGCACGGGCGTGCTCTCCTCCCTTTTCCGGGGGCGGGCACGCTCACTCAAGATGCCGTACCACGTTGTGCATCACATGCTTCAGTTGTTGGTAGGTCTCCCGATAGTTCTCGACATAGAACTGGTAGGCTTCGTGCCGGCGCGGGTCCGGTTGATACGCGCCGCTGACCGCGACCATGGCCTCGGCGGCCTGGCGCAGCGAGGGATAAAGCCCCGCGCCCACCGCCGCCGCGACCGCCGACCCCAGCAGAGACGCCTCGGCGACGCGGGTCGTGGCGATGGGGTAGCCGGTCACGTCGGAATAGATCTGCATGAACAGCGCGCTGCGCGTCGCGCCGCCACAGGCGATGATCCGCGAGATGGCGATCTCGTGGCGGCGGAAGGTGTCGAGAATGTCCTTCAGGCCATAGGCGATGCCTTCCATGATCGCGCGGAAGACATGCGCCCGGTCGCTTTGCAGCGATAACCCAACCATCACGCCGCGCGCCAATGAGTCCGTGTGCGGCGTGCGGTTGCCCTGAAAGTAGTCGAGCACGATCAGCCCTTCCGAGCCAGGCTCGATCTGGCTCGCTTCTTCGTCGAGCAGTTGGTAGGCGGAGATCCCGCGTTGCTGGGCTTCGGCCAGCGCATCACCGGCGAAGTTGCGCTTGAACCAGTTCAGGATCGAGCCAGTCGAGACCTGCCCGCCTTCGATCAGGTTCAGCCCCGGCACGATCGCTTCTGGAAAGCTGCCGAAAATGCCTGGGAAGTGCACTTCTTCGCTGGTGAAACCGCAGAGGACGTTGGAAGACCCCATCACCACGCCCAGGTCGCCGGGCCGGACGACGCCCAGGCCCAACATGCCCACAAACGCATCGCCCCCGCTGGTGGCGACCGGGGTGCCGGGGCGCAAGCCGAGCGCTTCGGCTGCGGGCGCTGAAAGCGCGCCGACGATCTCGCCGACGCGCAGCACGTCCTGGGGGAACTTGCGCTCGATGCCGCCCAGGCCGATGGCCTCATAGAAGTCCGACGGCCAGCCCCCGCTGGGCAGGTGGTAGTACCAGCGCTGGGTGACCGTATCGAGGTTGAGGGCCAGGCGGCCCGTCAGCCGGTAGGCGAGCCAGTCGGTGTACTCGACGAAATAGTCGGTCTGCGCGAACAGGTCCGGCTCGTTCTCCTTGAGCCACAGCACTTTGGCCGGCATCCACTCGGCGCTGACCCCGGCCAGGCTGTAGCGCAGGGCCTCGTGCCCGCTCTCGAAGATGTGCCGGGCCTGCTTGTTGGCCCGCACATCCATCCACAGCAGGGCGCGCCGCAGGACTTCGCCGCTGGCTCGCACCGGCACCAGGGTACAGGTCGTGGCGTCGGCGCTGATCCCTCGTATGTCCTCTGGCCTCACCCCTGATGCGGCGAGACAGTCGCGCACGGCCCCGACGAGCGCTTCCCACCAGTCAGCGGGGTCTTGCTCGGCCCAGCCTGGCCTGGGGAAGTGCGTCGCGTAGCTGCGCATTCCGCTGGCGACCGGCTTCCCCTCTACGTCAAAGAGGGCAGCTTTGACGGCCTCTGTCCCACCGTCCACGCCCAGCACATACATCGCGGTGCCCGCCAGTCGCTTTACAGGGCCAGGCCGGTCTTGGCGTCGAACAGGTGGAGTCGTTTGGTCTGCATTTCCAGCCACACCTTGTCGCCCCGCTCGAAACGCTCGGTTGCCGGCGTGACCACCAGCACCTGCTGATCGCCCACCGTAGCGGCCAGTTGGCCTTCTTCGCCCAGCGCCTCGAAGGTGAAGACCCTGGCTTCGACTTCCACCGCCCCGTTGCCGTTCGGCTGATGAGCGGCCAGGATGTTGATGGGCCGGATGCCGATCTCGATCTGGTCGCTGCTGTGGCCGTTCACCTTGTGGGCCAGCTCTGGCGGCAGCTTTACGCTAAAGCTGCCATCGGTCGCGCGCAGCACGACATCCCCCCCCTGGCTCGCTGCCGTGCACGGCAGAAAGTTCATCGGTGGCTCGCCGATGAAGCCCGCCACGAACTTGTTGACCGGGTTGTTGAAGATGTCGTCGAAGGCTCCCACCTGTTGCAGCACGCCCAGGTCCATCACGGCGATGCGCTCGGCCATGGCCACCGCTTCCAACTGGTCGTGGGTCACCAGCACCGTCGTGCGCCCCGTCCGGGCGTGCAGGCGCTTCAGCTCGGAGCGCATATGCGCGCGCTGGGCCGCGTCCAGGTGCGAAAGCGGCTCGTCCATGAGGAAGACGTCCGGCTCGCGCACCAGAGCACGGGCCAGCGAGACGCGCTGCTTCTGCCCGCCGCCCAACTCGGCTGGCTTGCGGGCGAGGATGTCGGTGATGTCCAGCATGGCGGCGACTTCGCGCACCCGCCGGTCAATGTCGCCGTGGGGCACTCCCCGCGCCCGCAAGCAGAAAGCGATGTTGTCGTAGACGCGCAGCGGGGGGTAGAGCGCGTAGGTCTCGAAGGCCAGCGCCACATTGCGCTCGTTCGGACCCAGTTTGTTGACCACGCGGTTGCCGATGACGATCTGCCCCTTGGTGATGTCTTCCAGCCCGACGATCATGCGCAAGGTCGAGGTCTTGCCACACCCGGACGGGCCGAGCAGCGTCAGGAACTCGCCGTCACTGATGGTCAGGTTCAGGTCAATGACGGCCTCAACACCACCCCGATAGGTCTTGTAGACGTGTTCCAAGCGGACTTCGGCCATGATTTTTTCCTAGTTGAACAGGATATTCTTGTGCGTTTTGGCGTCGAACAACGAGAGCTGTGCCGGGTCAATCGTCAGGCTGACCGGCTCGTCAATGGCGAAGCTCTCCTCAATAGAGGTGAGCACGTCCAGCCGGTGCGCGCCCACTGTCGCGGTCAGCGTGCCTTTGGTCCCCAGCCGTTCGTAGACGTAGACCGTGCCCGTGAAGACATTGCTGGCCGGGCGATGGTCGTCCACCACGCCGAGATGCTGCGGGCGTATGCCAGCGATGACCTGATCTATGCCGGCGTTCTCCAGCGCCCCGCGCAACCGTTCGGGCACTTCCAGCTTGATCGCGCCATCGGTGCTGACCAACTGTAACGCGCCATTCGTGCGTTGCAGCGTGCACTCTACCAGGTTGATCTGGGGGTGGCCGAGCAACTGCGCCACGAACACATTGGCCGGGTTCACGAATAGCTCGTGCGGCCCCCCGCTCTGCTGGATCGTGCCTTCCTTGAGCACTACCAGGCGGTCGGCCAGCGACATGGCCTCCAGGTAGTCATGCGTCACATAGATGGTCGTCGCGCGGATGGCCGCTTCCAGCGCCTTGAACTCGGTGCGCATGCGGTGGCGCAGCTTGGCGTCCAGGTGCGAGATCGGCTCGTCCAATAGCAGGACATCTGGCTCGCGCACCATCGCCCGGCCCAGGGCCACGCGCTGTTTCTGGCCGTTGGAGAGCATTCGCGGCAGCCGGTCGAGCAGCGGGGCGATGTTGAGCAGCTCGGCAACTTCTTCTACGCGCCGGGTGATCTCTTGCTGAGAGAACTTGCGCCCAGGGGCCTTGAGCGGAAAGCTCAGGTTATCGCGCACGTTGTAATGAGGATACAGCGCGTAACTCTCGAAGGCCATGGCGACGTTGCGGTGATGCGGCTCGATGGCGTTCATGGGCTTGCCACCGATGTAAATCATGCCGCTGGTCGGCCTTTCCACGCCAGCTATCAGCTTCAGGGTGGTGGTCTTGCCGGCACCAGATGGCCCCAGGATCACGAGGAACTCACCATCTTCGACTTCGAGCGACACGTCATTCACCGCCCGGACATTGCCGAAATCCTTCGTGAGGTGTTCGAGAGCGAGCTTGGCCATAACAGATGCCTTCCTACCCTTTCACAGCCCCGAAGCTCAGGCCCCGGATCAGGTAGCGCTGGATGCTGAGGGCGACAATCATTTGCGGGAACGAAGCGATCACCGATGCGGCAGCCATCCGGTTGAAGAACGCCTGTGCCGACGAGACATAGCCCAGCGCCGACACCGTGACGGTCTGCACCTGCGAGGCGCCCAGAATCAACGGGAACATGAAGGTGTTCCAGGCGAACACGAAGGCCAGCAGCGAAGCCGCCGCCAGGCCAGGCCGCACCAGAGGCAGGAGAATTCGGAAGAAGATGCGCCACCAGGGATAGCCGTCCACCATGGCCGCTTGCTCGATCTCTGGGGACACATCCTCGAAGTAACTTCGAAGAACCCAGATCAACAAGGGTAAGGTGATAAGCTGTAACACCCAGATGATCCCGTAGTACGTGTCATAGAGTCCCAATTTGCGGTAGATGACCGACAGCGGGATGATGACGACAAGCTCCGGGGCGAAACGGAACGACAGGAACGTGAAGGCCAGGTTCTCCTTGGCCTTGAAGTTGTAGCGGGCCAGCGCGTAGGCAGCAGGCACGCCGACAATCAGCGACACGATGACCGACCCGCTGCTGATAATCACGCTGTTCATGAAGTTGCGCGGGAACTCCTGCTTGGCGACAACGCCTGCCGCCGCGCGCGGATCGCCGAAGAGGATCGCATGATAGTTATCCAGCGTGGGCTTGAACACGAACTGGGTGGTGAACAACTCGTCGGTGCTCTTCAGCGACATCAGCACCATCCAGAAAATGGGGAAGAGGGCAAACAGGAAGTAGGCGACCATCAGCACATCGGCGATGATGCGGCCCGCCCGCTTGTTGATGACTTTCGTCTCCATGGCTGGTTTCCTAACTCGAATAGCCGGCGGCGCGGCGCTGGGCCTTGCCCCAGAACTTCACCAGATACTGGCTGGTGATGTAGATGGCGAAGAAAAGCATCACCGCGTAGGGCAAACCCTGGGCCAGGCGCAAGTACTGGATGCTGGTGCGATAGGCCGTCAACTGGTAGGTCATCAGCGTGTTGCCAGGCCCGCCTTCGGTCATGGCGAAGATGATGTCGAACTGCTTCAGCGAGTCCATGAAGCGGAAGAGCACGACGATGATGATGTACGGCGTGAGCATCGGCAGGGTCAGGTTGCGGAAGGTGAACCACAGCGATGCCCCGTCCACGCGCGCCGCCTCAAACGGCTCGCGCGGGAACGAGCGCAGCCCGGCCAGCAGGATCAGCGCCGCGAACGGCGTAAACATCCACACGTCTACCAGCACCACCGAGAACAAGGCGGTTTCTGGCACCGACGCCCATTGCAGCGACGGCAGCCCGACCGTGTTCAGTATCGGGTTGAGGATGCCCACGCTGGGCTGCATCATCAGCTTCCAGATGAGGGTGCCGATCACCGGCGCGACCATCATCGGGAAGATCAGGGTCGTTTGCAGGATTTTCGCCAGCAGAGTGTCCCGGTTGAGCAGGATGGCGATGCCCAGCCCCAGCAGCAATTCGACGATGGTGGCCGACAGCGCGTACTTCAGGGTGATGGTCGTGCTGTTGATGAAACCCGAGCTGTGGATCATGCGGTCGTAGTTGCGCAGACCCACAAAGTTGTCCAGGCTCCCCGGACGGTTGAGCGCGTAAGTCGTCAGGGAGTAATAAACCCCCATGCCGAACGGGATGAGAATGCCGACCAGAATGAGCAGCGCCGGCAGCAGAATCAGGTAAGGTCGCGCCCGCACCAGAAACGGCAATTGAGTGCGGGCCTGTGGCAGGTCACGACTCGAAGCATGCACAGACGCCAGATCTCCTGTCATCATTGTCTCCAGCAAAAGTCAACGCGGGACGAGCATTGGTCTGCCTTGAGTGGCGCGCTGGCCCAAGTCAGGAGTGGCGGCCTCGCCAGGGGAGGCCGCCAACTCCTCAACTCCGGGCTAGTGAGCGCGCGTGCACTCAGTCAAGGATACCTGCATCCTCAAGCATGAAGGTCAGGTTTTCGGCCAGCTCATCCAGCCGCGTCTTGGCATCAGCCCCGGCATAGATGTCTTGCAGCGCTCCAGCCCACTCCGTCGTCGTCTCAAAGAACAGCGGCTGCGGCGTGAACTGAATCTTCATGTCGTTGGCGCTGATGATTTGGAACGTCTCGTAGTAGTCCGTTTGCTCGGCCAGGCGGGCCTGGAAGTCCGGGTTGTCCCAGATGGACTGCCGCACCGGGTTGACGAAGGTGTAGTCCACAGCGGCGGTGGTCAGGAAGTCCTTGCCGGTCGCCCACTGCAGGAAGTACCAGGCGGCATCCTTGTGCTTGGAGCCAGCATTCATCGCCAGCGACCAGATCCAGATGTTGGTGCGCAGGCTGCCGTCAGGCCCCAGCGGACCGGGTGCCCAGGCGATGTTGCCAAGCACGCCCTCGGGGGCCGTGCCGGGCTGGTTCTGGAAGTAGCCCAGGATGTCCGCGTCGAACAGCATGGCCGCCTTGCCCGCACCGAAGTCCGAGCCGCACTGATACCAGGTGTAGGTGGTCCAGGCTTCGGGGCCGGACTCGCGGACCATCTGGGCCCACTTCTCAGTGACCTCGACCGCGCACTCGCTGTTCATCGCCGGCCGCATCTCTTCATCATAGTCCACGCAGCCAGAGCTGGCGTACATGGTCATGAAGCCGGGGTGAATGGTCGCCCAGTTGAGGCTGCCGCGCACTGCGATGCCCGCCATTTCAGGATTGGCGTCCTTGAGGGCCTTGGCCGTGCTCACCAGCTCGTCCAGCGACTTGGGCACACCGAGTCCCAGTTCTTCCAGGAGGTCCGTGCGATACATCAGCGCGTTGGCTTCCCAGCCCCACGGCAGAGCGTACTGCGACCCCTGGCCCAGGTTCTCACGCCCCGGGATCAGGTTCCACATCTCCGAGTTGCGCAGGTCGGGCAGGATGTCCTCGAAGTCGTAGTCGGGGTTGGTCTTGGCGGGATCGTTGATGTACGGCTCCAGCGGCTCCATCCAGCCGGCGGGCGCATACTGCCAGATCATGTAGGCGCCGGTCATGAACACGTCGTACGTGCTGGCGTCGCCGGCAGAGAGGTCAATGGTGACCTTATCGAAATAGTTCTGCTCCGGGATGACATCGTACTCAGTCTGGATGCCCGTCAGCTCGGTGAACTTGGCCAGCTCGCCCACGAGGGCCTGCTGATAGGGGTGCTGGTTGAGCAGCAGGCGCAGCGTGGTGCCTTCGTGCTTGCGCCAGTCAAACTCGTCTTGAGCGCTCGTCACAGACATCCCCACAGGCAGAGCCAGGGCGAGCACGAGAAGAAGCGACAGAAGTCTGCGGTTCATAGTTCTCTCCCTTAATCAGGCTGAAATTGAAATGGGCGGACGCGACAATTTCGATTCGGGATGACTGGTGCAGTTCACCTCCTTGTGTAATCTGACGTCAACGACACAAATATACGAGTTCGTCGAGACTCTCGATGATAAAATCCGGCGGAGCGGCCATCTTCTGGATGTCCTCGCGTTTGGAGACACCGGTCAGGGTCACCGCAGTGAACATGCCTGCCTGCTGCCCCATGAAGATGTCCGTCTCCAACCGGTCACCGACCAGCAACGCGCGCTGGGGCGGCACGTCCAGCCGCTGCAGCGCCACCTCGATCATGAGCCGGGAGGGCTTGCCGGCCAGCAGCTCGACCGCGCGGCCCGTCATGTGTTCCAGGGCGGCGATGGTCGCCCCGGCGTCGGGAATGGCGCCGCCCGGCATCGGGCAGGTTTTGTCGGGGTTGGTGGCAAAGAAACGCGCTCCCCTGATCAGCGCCTGATAAGCCGTGTTCAGCTTGCGATAGTCCAGCGTGCGGTCGAAGGCGACGACCACCGCGTCAATCCCGTCCGGCATGATCACTTGCATGGGGTCCTGCTCGGCATACTCCGGCACGATGATCAGGCCGTGGCCGCGCAATTCATTCAGCAGGTTCTCTTCGCCGACGACGTAGAGCCGCAGCTGCGGCTCAGTGTGGGCCAGGTGATAGCCCAGCACAAAGCCGGAAGTGATCACATCGTCAGGGGAGGTGGGAATGCCCAGCCGCGTCAGCTTGCGGGCATAGGCCTCGCGCGGTTCGAGAGGTTTGTTGCTGACAAAGAGGATGCGCTTGCCATAGTGCCTCAACTCAGCGATGCCCTCTACTGCGCCGGGCAGCGCGGCGTCTCCCAGGTAGACTGTCCCATCCAGATCGAAGATGAAGGCGTCAATGGAGGCTGACACAGAAGAAGTTCTCCCAAAAATGCACTTATGAGGCCATAGCCCAATTCGCAAGTCGCCATATGTGAAAAATGGCGCAAGCGAAGTTTCGTGCACGCAGCGGGCACTTTTTCACAACTTATCACAGGTCGCATTATTTGTCAACCGATTCAGGCGGAGGCGCGAACGGGTTATCAGGCAGCTGGCGCAGACCCCATCCCCTGCGCCTGGCAGACTCACCACAGCGCCGGGATGCGCCCCGGCGGGGCAAAATCATCACTCGCGCCTTGGATCGCGCCTGTCCGCCATCCCTGGCCTTTCGCTCACAAGGGGGATTGTTGGCGAAAGGCGTCCGTAGGGGCGTATTGCATACGCCTCTACGGGAAGCGGCCAGGGACGGGGTCTTCTGCCGCAGCAGAGCAGCGCCCCACCCAACCAGCGCGTGCCTCGTCTGTCAACGGCATCGGGATGAAGGGCGAAAACGGCGGACCTGCTCCCCTTCTCTCCGCGCAGCGTGAGCTAACCCGAAACACACTCTCCAACAGCCGCCCTGCTTGACAGTTTTTGCGAAGGGTGATAGATTTCCCATAGAGATGATTCTTGCCTCAGAATCCGAATGAGCCGCGCTGCTGGCCCGTCGCGACCGCTACCCGCGAAGTTTCGGTTGAGACTGCTGAACGGCGGCGGCACTTGATATAATTGCCCAAGAATGCTGACGGTTGGCGAAGATATGAACCCAGGATCGCAGTTTGGCGATCCATTTACTGGTAGGTTCCCCATGTACCAACGCGACGAGTTGCTGGCAACCGTGGCCAGTCTCTACTACCAGCTCCATATCAGTCAGAGTGATATCGCCGCTCGCCTGGACGTCTCCTCGTCAACGGTCTCTCGCCTGTTGAAGGAAGCCCATCAGAAGGGGATCGTCGAGATTCAGATTCGGGTGCCCACCCCGCGCGATTTCGAGCTTGAGCAGTCGCTCATCAAGTGTTTCGGGCTGAAGGATGCCTACGTCCTGAAAACCGCATCCGACCAAACCAACGAAAACCCGCTCGGCGCCATCGGGCGGCTCGCGGCCACCTGTATCGGGCGTGTGATCGAGGGCCTGCCGCCGGGGTCGTCCATCGGCGTCGCCTGGGGGACGGGCGTCCACGCGGCGGTGAGCGCCCTGCCCGACCATTACGCGCAGAACATTGATGTCGTCCAGCTTTTGGGCGGCGTTGGGGCGCTGGCCATTGACAGCCCTGACCTGGCTCGCATGGTCGCTCAGAAGCTGGGCGGGCGGCATTACGATCTGCACGCGCCCGTACTGGTTGAATATCCAGAATCGCGCGAAGTGCTGATGCACGAGTCGGCCTTTCGCGAAGCTATCCTGCGGGCCAGGTCTGTTGACGTGGCTATCACGGGCATCGGCACCGTGCAGGACGAGGCTTCCAGCTTCTTGCGGGCGGGCCTGCTGTCGCGCAGCGATTTGAGCAAGCTGCGCTCGGAGGGCATCGTCGGCGAAATATGCGGGCGGTTCTTCAATAGAGCGGGGCACTGCAACGGCTTTGAGATCAACAAGCGCATCATTGGCATTGATCTGGAAGACCTGCGCCAGATCCCCCAGTCGTTCGCCATCGCGCACGGTCTGTTGAAGGTCGAGGCCATCCTGGGGGCGCTGCGCGGGCGCTATATGAAGGTGCTCGCCACCGACGACCGGACGGCCAGGGCCTTGCTCGACCTGGCCGGCGCCGATTAGTCCCCCTGGGTCGCGCTGCCGGGTGGCGGCAGAGTGCTGAAGCCTGGGATCGAGGAGACGCAGAGGAGAGGCAGCCATGAGAATTGCTGTGGGCAGTGATGACGCGGGAGAGGCGCTGCTGTCCGTCGTCAGCGCTTACATTCGCCAGGCACACCCCGAGATCGAGATCGCGGACCTGAGCGCGCCCGCCGCTGATCATGTGGAATACTACCCAGATGTGGCCGAGCGCGTGGCGGTGGCCGTCGCTCAGGAAGGCTTTGATCGCGGTATTCTGGTCTGCGGGACGGGCATTGGCATGGCCATCACCGCCTGCAAGGTGCCCGGCGTTCGCGCTGCGCTGTGCCACGACACCTATTCCGCTGAGCGCGCCCGCAAGAGCAACAACGCCCAGGTGCTCACCATGGGCGGTCGCGTCATCGGGCCGGAGCTGGCCAAGACCATTGTCGAGACGTGGCTGCAAGCCGAGTATGAGGAGGGCACTCCCTCGGCGCCGAAGGTGCAGCGCATGATCGAGATTGATCGGAAGTATCAGGCGCAGCGGTAGCGGGAACATCACACACCGCGCGCTAAACGCGAGCGTCGCGCGCCCGGTGTAGCGCGCGACGCTCGCGACCTGTTCTAGCCCTGATCGCTCTTGGATTTGGGCAGCGCGTTGTCGCCATCGTAGAACTGGTCAATCATCTCAAAGACGCGCGCGCGGAATTCCTCCGGCTTGTCCACATTCTTCATGACGATCTCGGTATTGGCGCTGCCCGCCGTCTCGATGCGGATGTCGCCATGGCCGAGCATCCGGCGGATGATCCCATAGCTGATGGAGATGTCCTGCACCTGGTTGAGCGGGACGGCGCGCTCCTCTTTGGTGAAGACGCCCGTCCGCCGCACGATGGAGCGGCGGGTCAGTCCCAGGTAGTCCTGACGCCACCATAACAGCCAGAGGCCCAGGCTGAAGATGGTCTTCAGCCAGAACTGCGGGCGGCGCTTACTCTGTCTCTTGAGAATCAGCATCTCGTCGGTCACGGGCTTGTTCCTCCTGATTGGGTTGCGAAATGAGCGTGATGTCTGCGGACGGCTGGTTGGCGCGGAAGAAGACGGCGATGATGACCACCACCGCCGCAAAGCCCAGCCCTACCACAATTCCGCCAAATATCGCCTGGCCCAGGGAAGTCTCTTCCACGAGCAGGGCGTAGAGCACGACCCACAGCAGGCTGAGGATGGCCCCCAGGCCCCCGACAGTGAGCGCTGGCCCCCAGGCGCGGCGGATGGCAATGTACAAGACAAACAGCGTGGCAGCGAACAACAACAGAAGAATGACGCCCATGCCCTGCTCCTTCCTGCACCAGCGATCATAGCCTGCGCGGGCCGGGGCGCAAGCAGCGCGTTCGTACCCTTAAGTGTAGCCCATTCCACGCGCCGGGGGAAGAAGACGGCGGATGCGCGCAGCGCCCGAATCGCAGAGGCGCAGCGGGTACAGCGGGGTCTGTGGGCACGAGTCTGGGGAAGAGACCCGGCGAATAGGTTTCCGGAGTCTGCGGAGACTTCGGAAGTCGTCTGGTGCGGCAGAAGACCCCTCCCCATTCGAATGGAGGGAGAAATTGAGAGGGAGAGAGGTGCACGCAGGGGCGTAGCGCTACACCCCTGCGCACAAAGATGTCGGCCCGGCGCAGAGCGCGCCCGAACTCGGACGCTTATTTGGACTCTACCACTTCCTTCTCCGGCGTTTCCTGTTCGGGGAAGCAGCCGAGCAGCGTCCAGTAGAGCACGTTTGTCTTGGCCTCTTTGAGTTCTTCCCACTCTTCGGGAATCTCCATGTCCTCAAGCTGCTTTTGAGGCACTGTGAGGTAGAGATACATGGTAGCCCCCATGTAGGGGTCGTCATCGAGCGCCACGCACAGCAGGAAATCGCTCTCCTCGTCCAGCTCCAGGTTCTCCGGCTCGGCCAGGTCTTCTTCCTCCATCCCAGTCAGCGCGCCGTAGACATAGGGCAGCAAGGAGTTGATATCCTCTTCGACGAGCGCGAAATCGCGAGCGAACAGCGCCTCGTCGTCAACAAACTGGGTCATGGTGTCCACCGAGGCTTGCAGGTCTTCGGCGGTGTCCGGGTAGTACTCAAGCAGCCAGTCCTCGATGTCGGCCAGCGGTACCTGGTAGTAGGCGAGGTCGTTCTTATCCTTCTTGTCCTTCTTGCCATCGCCTGCCGTGCCGAGCAGCGAATTGCCCAGGTCTCCATTGGCGCCCGCAAGCACCATGCCCGCCAACAATCCGACGACAAACCCTGCCAGCAAAAGAACGGTGCCACGACGGTTCATGGTGTCTCTCCCTTTTCCACAACGTGCTGATCGCGTTTTTCAGCGATGATACCTCTTTATATATTACGATATTTGCTATCGAGAGATCAACTCTGACGCTGCCCCTTAAAGAGGCCTTTTGAGAAGCTGTCCCCCCCCCACCCCAAACCCTTCCCCCACGAGGAGGGAGAAGCTCAGCCGGCGCGCTGCTCCCTTCCCCCCAGGTGGGGGAAGGGCCGGGGATGGGGGGCAAAGGCCGGCGCGCGACTTCTCGAACTTAAGGGGAAAAGGCAGGCTGGGGATGGGGGCTGAGGCAAACGCACGACTCTCAGGCGGTTTTGCCGGGCTTTGGGAGTCCTGGAAGACTCCCAAAGCCCGGCGTGGATGGCGGCCTCTTCAGGCGGCGCTCATAGGCCGGTCAGCGCGGCCTCAAGCGACTCGTAGTGATCGAAGAAGCGGTCGAAGCCAATGATCTTGAAGACGCGCTCGACCTTGGGCGTGAGCGCCACCAGGCGCAGGTCGCCGTCGCTGGCGCGATTGCGGGTGAGGATGTCGGCCAGCGTGCGCAGCCCTGCGCTGTTGATGTAAGTGACGCCCGCCATGTCGAGCACGATCCGGTGCCGGCCCTCTCCGACGGCAGTCTGGAGCGCGGCGTCCATCTCGCCGGCCCCCACGCTATCCACGCGGCCTTCGAGGACGAAAACCGCAATGCCGTTATGATCGTGTTTTGTGATCCGCATCAGCCCTCCTCCCTTATACATAGCAGAGACTGACAGTTGGAATGGCTTTCGGTAGGGGCGCTGCCCTGTGTCACCCGGCATAGGGTTCTGCTACGGAATCCGGCCATAAGGTTTTGCCATTTGCCGGTGACAACACGGTCGCCCGTGTCGCGCCAGAAGCCGGTTGACCTCATCCCCCGGCCCCCTCTCTCCACACGTAGAGAGGGGGAGTCTGCTGGGGTTCCGTCCCCTCTCCGCGTGTGGAGAGGGGAATGAGGGGTGAGGTAAACCCGCCCGCTTTCCGCGCCGGTTCGGCATAACCCCACTGCCAGCGCTCAGTCGCGGCCCGCCACCAGGCGACGGTCAATTTCCTCCTGCGCGACCAACTGCCCGTCGCGCACCTCTTCAACGCGCGGAATCTGCCCGGCCAGGTCGCGGTCGTGCGTGACCATGACGATGGTCGTGCCCTGGGCCACCAGGTCTTCGAACATGGCGAAGACCAGGCCCGCCGAGACCGCATCGAGGTTGCCCGTCGGCTCGTCGCCCACCAGCACCTTCGGGTTATTGGCCAGGGCGCGGGCGATGGCCGCCCGCTGCTGCTGCCCGCCCGAAATCTGGCTGGGATACTTGTGGGCCACGTCGGGCAGGTCCACCATCTCCAGCAGCTCCATCGCTCGCTCTTTGCGCTTGCCGCGAAAGGTGTTGGTGTAGTGCAGGGGCATCATCACGTTCTCCAGCACGGTGAGCGTGGGCAGAAGCTGAAAGAACTGGAAGACGACGCCCACGTTGCGCCCGCGCCACTTGGCGACCTGGTTTTCGCTCAGGTTCGTCAGGCGCTGCCCGGCGACGAAGACTTCGCCCGAAGTGGGGCGGTCAATGCCGGTGATCATGTTGATCAGCGTGCTCTTGCCGCTGCCCGACGGCCCGACAATGGCCACAAACTCCCCTTCTTTGATCTCCAGGTTCACACCCTTCAGCACCTTGAGCGGGCCGGCCTTGGTCTTGTAGATCTTCTCGACGTTTTGCAGCGAGATGACGGATCCGTTCTGCGCGTTGCCCATGATCTGTATTCTCCCACACGCTGACTGTTCGCGCGCTTATTGGTAGCGTAGAATGTCCGACACGGTGCGCCGGGCAGCGGCGATGGACGGCCACAGGCTGGCAACCGTCGCCACAATGATCATACCCACCAACCCCAGGCCCAGCACCCAGAGCGGATAGCTGAACTCGATGAAGTCGGCGAAGCCCAGCCCATCCAGCAGGCTGACGGCCAGCAGATAGCTCAGCGGGACGGCAAGCACCCAGGCCAGCACGCCGATCAGGATGCCCTCCACCAGGAACTGGGTGATGATGGTGCCCGACCCTGCGCCAATCGAGCGCATCACGCCGATCTCCTTCTGGCGCTCGTAGACGGCCATCGAAAGAGTCGTCAGCAGGCCGATGGCCCCCACAGCGGCCATCACCGCCGAAGTGATCTGGAAGATCATGTTGAAGACCAGCATCCCCTCGGTCATATCTTCCTGCTGCTGCACCTGGTTGAAGAAGCTGGCCGTCACGCGATCAGCCACCAGCGCGTCAGAGATGTCGGCGATCACGTCCTCCACCTCGGCGGCGCTGGGATCTTCGGCAGTCAGCGTCACCATGTAGGCGTTGGGCAACGGCGGATCGTCGGAGAAATCGCCAGGGGTGCCCGCATCATTCAGCACGAACCCGACCTGGCGAGCCAGGTCCTGCCAGTTCATCAGCACGAAGGGGAACGGGTAGGAAGCGACGCCAATGATCTCGTATTCGGCGGTGCGCCCGCCCGCCGAGACGACGATGCGGTCGCCCACAGTCTTGCCGACAGCTTCGGCCGCCGCCGACGTCAGCACTACGCCGGGGCGAGTCGGGTCGTCTCGCCAGCCGGAACCCTTGTCATAGGTCAGGCTGAACCCCGTCGTCCGCGGGTCATACCCGTAGGCCTGCAACTCGTCGCTGCCCTCGAAGCCCGCCCCGATGCTGATCGCCGTCCCGCTCAAGTCGTACAGGCGCACCAGAAAGCCCACACCGGGGTCAACTGCCTTCACGCCATCCACGCTGCCGATACGCTGCGAGATCTGGGTGAAGTCCTGTGCCTCGCTGGGGATGACCATAATCTCGTACTGGAAGGTCTCGAACAGCTTGGTGATCTCCGCGTTGATGACAGTGAACATGGCGAAGACGCCCATGAAAGCAGCGGCGGCCAGCGTCAGCGTGATCACGGTCAGGGCCAGGCGGCCCTTCTTCTGCACGACGTTGCTCAGCGCCTGGCGGATGGTGATCGGCACCGGCAGCGCCTTGATCACGCGCGCGGTGAGACCGCGCCCCCACGTGCCGGCGATGCCCAGATCGGTCATGGCGTCCCTGATCGTCACCCGCGTCCCGTTGAAGACGGGCACGAACGCCGCCGCGACCGGCACGAAGAGGCCCATCACTACCCCGACGATCACTCCCATCGGCGAGATTTTGAAGCCCTCGATCAGCGTGAAGGCGAACGGAGCCACTTCCTGGGCCATCGCCCCGCCGACGATGACGCCCAGAATCACGCCGGGGATCGTGCCCAGAATGCCGTAGACCAGGGCGATGCCCGCGTAGATGATGAAGTTGTCCAGCCGCGTCGCGCCCAGCGACTTCATCACGCCGATCTGTCGCTTCTGCTCGACGACGATGGTATTGATCACGTTCATGACCAGGAAGCCGGACACGATCAGAGCCACCACGGCCAGCATATTGAGGATGCTGGTGACCTCGGCCACTTCGCCGATCAGGAAGTAGTCATCCGGATCGTCCAGCCAGTAGTGAGTCGGGATGTAGTTGGTCTGCTGGGCGACGACTTCCATCAGGCGGTCGGCCTGGCTTTCGCTGACGCCGGTATCAATGTAGCGCAGGTTGAACATCGTAAAACCGGAGAACTGCGCGATCAGCCGGGCATCATCCAGGTTGGCATAGAAGCGTTGTTCGGGCTGATTCGGGTTATCACCAATCGCCACCCAATAGGGGTGGAAGACGATGGCCGTGATCGTCCAGGATTCGCTGGCCTGTTCGGAGCCGAGGACGCGGAAGGAGATGGTGTCGCCCACCCCCAGGCCGTATTCGTCCGCCATGCGTCGCTCCAGCGCGATCTGGTGCTGACCGGGCTGGGGCCACTCGCCCTCAACCAGGCGCATCGGCTCAAGCTGAATCTCGTCAAACGGCTCCGAGTAGGCGAGCAGGTCGGCTTCGCGGAAGCGCTCGCCGCTGGCCTCTTGCCAGTACACCGGCACTGCCACCTGCCCCTCGATGCGCGTCACGCCGGGGATGGCCCGGCGGTTGCGGATCAGGTCGAGCACCTGGTCTTCGCCTGTCTCGGTCGTGACATCGGTGCCTGCTGCGGGCACCGTCACGAGCAGCCGCGTCATGGCCACTTCGTCAGGGTTGATATCGGCGCGAATCTGTCGCACGAGCAGGTCATTGGCCGAGATGAGCGTCACCGCGCCGAACACGCCGATCAGGATGCTGATGGCGACCAGGGCGGTGCGCCCTTTACGCGACAGGACGTCGCGGATGATCTTCTTGCCTCGCGTCTTAATCATGTTCCCCGCTCCTCGGTGGCCTGCTAACCGCGCGTCGCCAGGCGCGTGCGCGTGGCGCGCAGCTCCGCCGTGCGTCGGCGCGCTGCCGCTTCAAGCGTGGTCTGGCCGATGGTGCCGTCCGCCAGCTCGAAGACTTTGGGCACGCTGCGGATCAGCTCGCGGTCGTGCGTCACGATGATCACCGTCGTGCCGCGATCAGCAAGCTGCTGGAAAAGGTCGAACACGTTGGCGGCGCTCATCCGGTCGAGGTTGCCCGTTGGCTCGTCGCCGACCACCAGCGGCGGATTGTTGGCCAGGGCGCGCGCCAGGGCCACCCGCTGCTGTTGCCCGCCGGAGAGCATGTCCGGCGTCTTGAACGCCTGGTCTTTAATCCCGAAGCGATCGAGCAGCTTGAGGGCGATCTCTTTGCGCTCGCGCGGCTTCCACACGTTGGCGAAATCCATCGGGGCCACCACGTTTTCCAGCACGCTGAGCGTGGGCAACAACTGGAAGAACTGGAAGACAATGCCCACGTTGCGCGCGCGCCACTTGGTCAGCTTGCGCTGCGGGACCTGGGTGATGGGCACGCCGCCCACCAGGATGTCGCCAGAAGTCGGCGTATCCACCGCCGTGAGCATGTTCAGGAAGGTGGTCTTCCCGCTACCCGACGGGCCGAGCAGGGTCACAAAGTCCCCCTTGTGAATCTCCATGTCAATGCCGCGCAGGACGTTCAGCGGCCCGGCGGGCGTGTCGAAGGTTTTGACCAGATTGTGGATCTGGATGAATGCTTCGGCCATCGAGCGATTCTCCTTTGTCCCTGCCTGGCAGTTCACCAGGGCGGTTGTGAGAGGTGTGTGGAAGCCAGAACCTGCCAGCGACCGAGATTTAATACGTTCTGGCGTTGAGAAGGTTGCGCGAACGCAACGCTCGATGGGCGCTGTGGCGCAATATGGCGGCGAGTTCGTCCGGCTTTTCCTGCCAGCCGAAGCACAGACTGTGAGGAACAGCCCTTCACTGACTCACGGCATGTGGAAACGATAGCGATACAGAATGCCCGTAGATGATACATACTTCCCCTGGCAATGACAAGAACCCGGCAGGGGAGCACAGGGTGATATCACCCGCTGTCGGGTTATCCTGAACCGACGCGGGAAGCGGGCGGATTTACCTCACCCCCAGCCCCCTGCGCCGCGCGCGAAGAGAGAGGCCAGGGGTTGAAAGCACATAACGCGCCCTGGCGACGTCCCGCCCCGACCCTACTCCACAGAGTGGGCCGGCTCCACGCGGCGGATTTGCAGGGGGAAGAGCAGCGGGCCGTGCTTGTGCACGTCCACATAGTGGCCGGAGCCGTAGAAATCCACGCCGGGGATGTGAATGGTGGCAGCGCGATCAATCTCGACCAGGTTGCCGATGTTGGGCATGGCCAGCCATACGCTGACGACATAATCGCCCGCCGCGAGCAGGCGGTCGAGCGCGCTGCATTCCAGCAGAAAATGATTGCTGCCCGGCTGCATGTCGAACATGAAACCAGTCAGGCGCTCGTCGAGATGCACGACCCGCGCGCCGGTGTCCGTCATCAGCCCGAAGCCGATGCCGATGCGCGGCAGCGCCGCGTCCGCGTGCACATCCAGCTCCACGCGCAGGTCGAGCGCGCCGCTGACCGGGCTGGCGTCCATCGTCAGGCGCAGGTCTGCGATGCCGATGCCGTAGTGCCGATCCATGACGGGGAAGATGTCGGCGGTGCGATTGAGCGTGGTGTCGGCCAGGTATGCTTTGATCACGTCTTCCACCGGGCCGAGCGCCTGGATGCTGCCGCTCTCCAGCCACAGCGCCGACTGGCAAAGCTGGCGCACCGCGTCCATGTTGTGGCTGACGAACAGCACTGTGCGCCCTTCGCCGGCCACGTCGCCCATCTTGCCCAGGCATTTCTTCTGGAACTCGGCATCGCCGACGGCCAGCACCTCGTCCACCAGCAGAATCTCCGGCTCCAGGTGCGCGGCGACCGAGAAGGCCAGGCGCAGGTACATGCCGCTGGAATAGCGCTTGACGGGCGTGTCAATGAAGCGGGCAACCCCGGCGAACTCCACGATCTCGTCGTACTTGCGGTCAATCTCGTAGCGGTGCATGCCGAGGATGGCGCCGTTGAGGTAGATGTTCTCGCGCCCGGTTAGCTCGCCGTGAAAGCCCGTGCCGACTTCCAGCAAGGACCCGATGCGCCCGCGAATGCGCGCGTGCCCTTCGTCGGGGGGCATGATGCGCGTCAACACCTTGAGCAGCGTGCTCTTGCCAGCGCCGTTGCGCCCGATAACGCCCAGCACTTCGCCGCGCTCAACCCCGAAGGACACGTCGCGCAGCGCCCAGAACGTGTTGTCTGGGCGGCGGGCGCGCGCTTCTCTGGGCTGGCGGGCGCGCAGCGCCCCCAGCTTGCTGCGCGTGAGCGAGCCGATGCTGTCGCGCAAAGTCTTGTTGCGGTCAATGATGCCGCCAATGCGGTATTGCTTGCCCAGGCCGACGACCTCGATCGCCATGCCGGGTCTTAGCGCGGGGAGAGCCATGCGCAACGCTCCTACACCACGTCCGCGAAGCGGCGTTCCATGCGGCGGAAGAAGAACGCGCCGCTAAGCAGCAGGATCAGCGAAGCCACCGCCGACAGCCCAAACATCAGCGGCACCGTCTCGCCTTGACCCAGCAGCGACCAGCGGAAGCCTTCCACCACGCTGACCATCGGGTTCAGCCCGTACAGCGTGCGCCAGGGTTCGTCGAGCAGGCTCGACGGGTAGACCACCGGCGTGGCGTACATCCAGAACTGGGTGAGGAAGGGCACCACATAGCGCACGTCGCGGTACTCGGCGTTGAGCGCCGATAGCCACAGCCCGACGCCCATGGACGTGCTCAGCGCCAGCAGCAGGCACAGCGGCAGCAGCAGCAACGAGGCCGCCGTGGGGAACAGCCCGTAGTAGATCATCATCCCGACCAGCACCAGGAAGGCCAGGAAAAAATCCGGCAGCCCGCCGACCACCGCCGAGATGGGCGTGATCAGCCGGGGGAAGTAAACGCGCTTGACCAGGTTGGCGTCGCGCACGATGCTGTTGGCCCCGTTGGTCAGGCCGGTGGCGAAGAACGTCCAGGGCAGCAGCCCGGCGTAGCTGAAGATCGGATAGGGGATGCCGTCCGAGGGGATTTTGGCCAGCTGCCCAAAGAAAATGCTGAAGACGATCATGGTGAAGACCGGCTGCAAGATGGCCCAGGCCGCGCCGAGCAGCGTCTGCTTGTAGCGCACCTTGATGTCGCGCCAGATGAAGTAGAAGAGCAGCTCGCGGTAGTGCCAGACTTCATTCAGCCCCAGCGACACCCACCCGCGCAGCGGCTTGATCAGCGTGATCTGCTCGCCGGGGGCGATCTCTGTGCGCGGGGCGGACATGCGTTCTCTCACAGCCACAGCCTTCCATGGGGCATCGTCGGAGGCCCTTTCATGCCCGGCGCCCACAAGACGCCCCGCCGTCCATCCCGCTCGGCGGGCGCGCCCGGCTCTTGAATGAAGCGGAGATGTCGGGGGGACGGCGCCAGCAGCGGCTATTGTAACCTGCGCCCCTTGACTGTCAACCGCCGGGCCGCCGTGCATCGGCGCCGAGCGGGAGCAGTGACCTCATCCCCGCCTTCCGGTGCCTGGATGCGCCCAGACCGGTTATACTCTGCTGGGACAGCCGCGTTGCCGGGCCGGCGTATCCCGCGCGGACAGGCTCGCCCGGCGACAAGCATCATCGAGAAGCCCATGAGCCTGAGCCTGAACCTGAACCCACGCAAGCTCGCGGTTGCCCTCAGCCTGATCGCGGTGCTGCTGGGGCTGCAGAGCATCTACGCGGATCACCTGCTGGTCAACATCCTCGGCAAGAACAGCGATACCGCCCTGGCGCGCCTGCTCGAGCTTTTCAGCATCAACACCTACGAAAGCGTGCCGACCTGGTATAGCGTCATCCTGTTCTTCCTCGCGGCGAGCCTGCCGGCCTGGATCGCGCTGGCCGGGCGCGCGCCCGGCGAACCCGGCAGCCGGTATTGGACGGGCCTGGCCCTGGCCTTCCTGTATATCTCGCTGGACAAGGGGACGACCATCCACGAGGCGACATCTCACCTGCTGCGCAGCCTCTTCCGGGCGTCAGGCCCCTTTCAGGTCGCCTGGCTGATCCTGGGCAGTGCATTGGCTGGCGCGGTCGGCATCCTGTACGCGCGCTTCTGGTGGAGATTGCCGGGCCGCGCGCGCCTGCTCTTCGTCCTCGCCGCCGCAGTGTATGTGAGCGGGGCGCTGGGCCTCGAGGCCCTCAGCACTCGCCAGTACTATCTCGACGACGGCAAATCTTTCCCCTACCTGGTCATCTCTTCCGTCGAGGAAACTGTCGAGACGCTCGGTGCGGTCGCCTTCATCTACGCAATGCTCGATTATCTGCATCAGCGCGAGAGGCGTCTCGCCTCGCAGACCCAGGCGCGCCCATCCGCCGAGTTCAGCGGCGCGCAGCCTCGCTGGTCGCTGTCGCCCCGGCGCGCGGCTGTTGGATTGGCCGTGCTCGTGCTGCTCGTCAACGGCGGCCTGCTGCTCTGGAGCGTGGCCTAGCGCACCGAGGCGGGAATAAACGCGCGGCCTGGCCCGATCCGGCCCCTCGTTTCCGACTTCATAACACGGAGAGCGAAAGCAAGGCGCGCCAGCGCCGGGGCGCAGATGGGGCAAACCGGAGCGGCACGCGACGTAGGGGTCTGCGCGCACTCGGACGCAACCGGCCCGCTGGCCGCTGCGCGGCAGGGGGCCGCGTCAGTCGTGCCCGGCGCGGCAGTCGCGGCACAGGCCGAAGATGGCCATATGATCAATGCGCGGCTCGAAGGCGTATTCGCGGCGCAGCCGCTCGCGCAGCGCGTCCATCACGCAATCCTCGACATCCACCACGCGCCCGCAGCGCAGGCAGACCAGGTGATGGTGCAGCGTGCGGTCAATGACCTGGTAGACGACGCCGGACTGCCCCAGGTCGGTCTGGGCGACCGCGCCGCGATCCTTGAGCCACTGTACGATGCGATAGACGGTGGTTTCGGTCAGGGCCGTGCCCTGCGCCGCCAACTGCGTCTGAAGGTCCTGCACGGTCAGATGATCGCCGCTGGCGCACAGCGTCTCGATCACCGCCCGGCGCTGAATGGTCAGGCGTTCGCCCTGCTCGCGCAGCCGCGACACAATTGCCTCGGCGCATATCATGGCCGACCCCTTTCCTCTTCAGCGCTGGGCGGCACTGCGCGGAGCGCGCTCACTCGGCGTCAGCGCGCTCCGGGTGCTCGATTTTCGCGCGGGCGGGCGGGATATAACCGCTCTCCAGGCGACGGAAGTCAATCGCACCATCTTCATTGACGAAAACTTCCACCAAGTCGCCTCGCACAAATTCGCCCTTGAGCAGGCGGACGCTGAGCGGGCTTTCGACGAAGCGTTGCAGCGCGCGACGCAGCGGGCGCGCCCCGAACTGCGGGTCGAAGCCCGTCTCGGCCAGCTTGCGGCGGGCGTCCTCGGTCAGGGCCACGTACAGACCCTGCTCCTCCAGCCGGGCGGCGATGTCGCGCATTTGCAGATCAACGATCTTCTCCACGTCCTCGCGCGAGAGCGGCTCGAAGATGATGATCTCGTCAATGCGGTTGAGGAATTCTGGCCGGAACGCCTTGCGCATGGCCTCTTCGATCTTCTTGTGATCGGCCACCAGCGCCGGGTCGCCGCCGGGCACGAAGCCCAGCGCGCCGCCCGCCCGCGCGTATTCGGTGCCCAGGTTGCTGGTCATGATGATCACTGCGTTGCGGAAGTCCACCGTGCGCCCCTGCCCGTCGGTCATGCGCCCGTCTTCGAGAATCTGCATCAGCGCGTTCCACACTTCCGGGTGCGCCTTCTCGATCTCGTCGAAGAGGATGACGCGGTACGGGCGGCGGCGGACGGCCTCGGTCAGTTGACCGCCCTGCTCATAGCCGACATAGCCGGGCGGCGCGCCGAACAGCCGGCTGACCGTGTGCTGCTCGCGGTACTCGCTCATGTCGAGGCGCAGCAGGGCCTCTTCGTCGTCGAACATGAAGTGGGCCAGCGCCTTGGCCAGCTCGGTCTTGCCCACGCCGCTGCTGCCCAGGAAGATGAACGAGCCGATGGGGCGGCGCGGGTCCTTCAGGCCGCTGCGCGCGCGGCGGATGGCGTCGGCGAGGGCGGCGACCGCCGCTTCCTGGCCGATGATCCGCTTGTGCAGTTCTTCTTCCATGCGCAGCAGCTTATCGGCCTCGGTCTCCAGCATCTGGTTGACGGGGATGCCCGTCCACTGGGCGACGACTTCGGCGATGTCGTCGGCGTCCACGACCTCGTCGAGGGTGTGCTCGCGCTGCCAGCGCTCGACTTCCTGCTCGTATTCCTGCTCAAGCTGGAGCCGCTGCGCCTTGATCTTCATCGCGCGCTCGTACTCGGTGTTCAGGCTGGCTTCCTCTTCTTCGACGGTCAGCCGATCGAGCCGCTTCTTGAGTTCCTTCAGGTCGTCGGGCATCGAGTAGAGTGCGACGCGCAGCTTGGCAGCAGCCTCGTCCATCAGGTCAATGGCTTTGTCGGGCAGCTTGCGCTCGGTGACGTAGCGGTGACTGAGCCGCGCCGCCGCGACCAGCGCCTCGTCAGAGTAGGTGACCTTGTGGTGCGCCTCATAGCGGTCGCGCAGGCCGTGCAACATCTCGATGGTCTGCTCGACGGACGGCTCTTCGACGAAGACGGGCGCGAAGCGGCGATCCAGCGCCGAGTCGCGCTCGACATACTGGCGATACTCGTCGAGCGTCGTCGCGCCGATGCAGTTCAGCTCGCCGCGCGCCAGGGCCGGCTTCATCATGTTGCTGGCGTCCAGCGCGCCCGAAGCAGCCCCCGCCCCAACGACCTGGTGCAGCTCGTCAATGAAGAGGATGATCTCGCCCTCAGAGCGCTGAATCTCCTCGATGGCGGCCTTCAGACGCTCCTCGAACTCGCCGCGAAAGCGGCTGCCGGCGATCATCGCGCCCAGGTCGAGGCTGATCACGCGGCGGCCCATCAGAATCTCCGGCACGTCGCCGCTGGCGATCTTCTGGGCCAGCCCTTCGACGATGGCCGTCTTGCCGACCCCGGCCTCGCCGATCAGCACCGGGTTGTTCTTGGTGCGCCGGCTGAGAATCTGGATGACGCGCAGAATCTCGTCGTCGCGCCCGATCACGGGGTCGAGCTTGCCCTCGACGGCCAGGCGCGTCAGGTCGCGGCTGTACTTCTCCAGCGTGCGGTAGCGCGTCTCGGCCTGCGGGTCGGTGACGCGCTGCCCGCCGCGAATGTCTTTGATCACGTCGTAGACGCGCTCTTTGCTGACGCCCGCATCGGCCAGGATGCGCGCCACTGCCGTGCGCCGCTCGCTGAGAATAGCCAGGAAGAGGTGCTCGGTGCTGATGTACTCGTCCTTGAGGCGATTGGCTTCTTCGTTGGCGATGTCTACGACGCGCTTGGCGCGCGGCGTGATGAACACCTGGCCGGTGCCGCCACCGTAGATAGCCGCCTTGGGGCTGGCCCGCAGCAGGCGATCCAGCTCTTCGCGGATGTCGTTCTGGTCCACGTTCATCTTGGCCAGCATCTGCGGGATCACGCCGTCGGGCTGTTCCAGCAGGGCCAGCAGCATGTGCTCGGTGTCTACCTGATTGTGGCCGTAGCGTTGCAGGATGTCATAAGCGCGGATGGCCGCGTCCTGCGCGCGCTCGGTGAATCGGTCAAAACGCATCATGGTGGTGTGTTCCTCGTTCCTCAGATGGTCCCGCTGACCGGCGTCCGGCCAAGCGGGCAGGGAAACGCCTGGTGATCGGCGTCCCCTACAGGTGAGTCTACACCGAACGAAGGAGCGCGGCTATCAGAAACCCGTTGGAAGTGTGGGGGCTGTGTATGACCTCACCCCGCCTGGCGCTGACGCGCCTCGTTGCCCCCGCTCCGCGACGGCTATGGGTTACCCACAGATGCCCCTCATCTCCCATCCCCTTCCCCCGCGCTGCGCGGAGGGAAGGGGAGCAGGTCCGTCGCTTTTCTCCCTTCCCCCACAAGGGGGGAAGGGCCGGGGATGGGGGGACAGGCCCAGCCAAAGGTGTGGATAATGTATAGCCGCGACGGAGAGGGGAAAAAGGCCGAGCGCAGCGAGGCCAGGGGGTGAGGTAAGCCAGGGCGCACACCAAATGACCATGCCATTCGCGTGAGGAGTGCGCTATAATGGGCCTTTGGAAACCAGCGAGTAAGACACAAACGAGGCTCTCAAAGTGTCTGTCCGACAACCCGTCTACCCTTTTACCGCCATCGTAGGCCAGGAGCGCATGAAGCGCGCCCTGCTGCTCAATGCCGTCAACCCCAGCATCGGCGGCGTGCTGATTCGCGGCGAACGCGGCACGGCCAAATCCACCGCCGCCCGCGCCCTGGCCGCCCTGCTTCCGGAAATTGAGGTCGTGGCCGACTGCCGCTTTGGGTGCGATCCGCACTACCCGGAGCGCCTGTGCGACGAGTGCCGCGAGCGTGTGGCGCGCGGCGAAGAGCTGCCCGTCAAGACACGGCGCACGCGCCTGATCGATCTGCCGGTCAGCGCCACCGAAGATCGCGTCGTCGGCACGCTCGATATCGAGCAGGCCATCCAGAAGGGCGAGCGCCACTTCGATCCGGGCGTGCTGGCCGCCGCCAATCGCGGCATCCTCTACGTGGACGAGGTCAACCTGCTCGACGACCATGTGGTGGACCTGCTGCTCGACTCGGCGGCGATGGGCGTCAACGTGGTCGAGCGCGAGGGCATCAGCTTTCAGCACCCGGCGCGCTTCATCCTGGTGGGCACGATGAACCCCGAAGAAGGCGAGCTGCGCCCGCAGCTTCTCGACCGCTTCGCGCTGTCGGTGGATGTGACGGGCCTGCCGCAGGCCGATGACCGCATGGCCATCCTGGAGCGGCACATCGCCTTCGACGCCGACCCGGTCGCTTTTCGGCGGCAGTGGCTGCCGCGCGAAGAGGAGCTTTCGGCGCAGATCGAGGCGGGCCGTCACATCGTGGACCAGGTGCACTATACGCGCCGCGACCTGTTCATGATCGCCAACCTGACGGCCAGCCTGGGCGTGGACGGGCATCGCGCCGACCTGGTGATCCTCAAGGCCGCACGCGCCCATGCCGCCTTCGAGGGGCGGTTGCAGATCGCCGAGCGCGACATCCTGCTGGCGGCAGAGCTGGCGCTGCCCCACCGCCTGAAGCGCGGCCCGTTCAGCGAGGCGACGCTCTACGAGGGCGAGCTTGAGGGCCGGCTGGAGCAGATCGCCGAAGATTTCACCGACGAGCCAGCCGACACCCGCACTGATACCCCCCAACAACCGGACGCGGAAAAAAAAGCGAGGGGCTGACCGAGCCTGCCGGTCAGCCTGAGTCGGACATCACCCAAACGCCCGTCGAGCCAGGGCCGCAGGATGTATTCCAGCAATCGCTGGAAGCGCGCTGGTGGGACGGCGGCAAGAAGGTCGAGCCGGGCCAGGAGTTCCGGGCGCGCCGGCTGGATACGCCGCTCGACCGCCTGACGCGCCGCATGCGCGGTCGGCGCAGCCGCACGCGCACTGAGCGCAAGGATGGCCGTTACATTCAGGCGCGCCCCGCCGGCGACCGCAAGGACGACATCGCCTTCGACGCCACCCTGCGCGCCGCCGCCCCCTTCCAGCGCGAGCGCGCGTCCGAACGCCGCGTCAACCGGCTGGCCTACTCCATCCATACCCAGGACTTGCAGCGCAAGGTGCGCGTGCGCAAGTCGGCCAACCTGATCCTCTTTGTGGTGGACGCAAGCTGGAGCATGGCCGTCGCCGAGCGCATGAACGCCACCAAAGGGGCGATCATGTCCCTGCTCACCGACGCCTACCAGCGCCGCGACCGCGTGGGGCTGGTCGTCTTCCAGAAGGATCGCGCGCAGCTTGTGCTGCCGCCCACCAACTCGGTCACGCTGGCCAAGAAGGCCCTGGCCGATATTCCCGTCGGCGGCAAGACGCCGCTCTCCGCCGGGCTGTACCTGGCGCTGCAAGTCTTCCAGCAGCAGAAGATCGCTCACCCGGACGTGATGCCGCTGATGATCCTGCTGACCGACGGCGCCGGCAATGTTTCGATGACCGCGCTGCCCCCCCAGGAAGAGGCGCACCGCATCGCTGAGCAGTTCAAAGAGGCGGACATCCGCAACGTGACGATCAACATGGAGCATTCGGCCTTCGATCAGGGTTTGGCCCAGGAGCTGGCCAATCACCTGGGCGGGCCGTGCTACACGCTGGCCGAGCTGCACGCCGAGGCGCTGTACGTCGCGGTGAAGCAGGAGCTGGAGCAGTAGCGGGACGATGCGCGGCAGGGGCGTATGGTCATCCGCCCCTGCGAAAACGTATCTGTTCACGTGGCTGCCCAAACTGAAAGGCCTGTTCCCGTCGCCCCCCATCCCCGGCCCTTCCCCCACGAGGGGGGAAGGGAGAAGCGCGGCATGGGGGAGGGGTTTGGGGTGGGGGAAAACAGCTTCTCAAAGGGCCTCTTACGAAGCGGCAGCTTTTTTCTGGACGCGGGCGAGTGCCGTATCAATCCTGGCCAGTTGTTCGTTCGGCGTGTCGGCCCGGAAGCGCAGGATGGTGTAGGCGCGCTGTAGCGGGTTGCAGTAGCAATACTGCCCGGTCTCCGGGCGCTGCACCACGTTTTGATCTACCAGCCGCTTGAGCGCCGCGTCAATATCCGGGTCTTCGCCCGTCCAGGCGGCCAGGTACTCCTTGACGCGCGCGCGGGAGATCGGTTCTTCGGGCGCATCAGCGATGATGTAGGCGACCTGGAGCGCGCGCTCCGACGCCTTGATCTCGTCGTAAGCGGAGACGAGGGTTGGCGGCGAATTCTTGATCGCCTCGCGGATGGCCGCCGGCACGTCGCTGGCGCGGATCGTCCAGTCGCTGCGGGTGCCGCTGCGCGCCTGGGCGATGTAGGCGCGCACAATGCCCTCACACAGGCGATGCGTGTAGTAGGGGAAGTTGGCCGAGTAGCGCACGATCTGGGCGATGACTTCCGGCTCGTGCTTCAGGCGCAGGGCGGCGAAGCCTTCGACGGCGATCTGGCGAATCTGCTCGTCGGTCAGGCGCGGGACATGGATGGCGGTCAGGTTGCGGGCCACCGACTCGTGCACCTTCACCAGGTCTTTGGCGCTGTCGCCAATGCCCACGATGATCAGCGAGACCTGCAACTGGTTGTCGGAGATTTTCTTGATCAGCTCCGGGAAGAACTTGCGCGTGTTCTCGTCGGTGATGCGCTCGTAGTCGTCCAGGATGATCAGGGCGCGCTTGCCTTTGATCTGGTCTACGACGACCTGCGGGCGCGGCTCCGGGTCTACCAATGGCCGGGCCGTGGTCGTTTTCTCGGTGCGCGTCTTGTCCTCCATCTCCACCAACTGCGCGTTGACAACCGACCTGGCTCCGGTGATCTCCGATGTCAGCACCTTCACCACAACGTCCTCCACGCCCATCTTGGGCAGGATGGTCCCCAGGATGTGCAGGAAGGTGTCGCCTTCGCTGACCGAGTAGTAGATCGGCTCGATGCCCTGCAGCGAGACCATCTCCGCGCACAGCTTGGCCGAGGCGAGCCTGGCCAGCGACGTTTTGCCGACGCCACGCTCGCCGTAAATGACAATGGCCGCGCCAGGGTGGTACAGCGCGCCGTGCATGTCCTCGATCAGCTCGTCGCGCCCTTGCAAGAAGCGGATCTCGTGGACGGGCGAGCGCGGTGTGAACACCGTCGGCAGGTCTTTTTCGATCAGGTCGCGCACGCGCACAGGCGAGGACTTGGTCTGCGGCTCAGGCAAGGCGAGCGGCTGCTTGGGCGGTGGTATGCGCTGTGCGTGGCGTGTTGCTTCCTTCCAGCGCCGTTTCAGGCTCGCGTACAGGAGATCGATCGCTTTCAATGGTGTGTCTTGTCCCCCCAGTGTGAACGCCTTGTGCGGCGAGCCGCGCCCTGGCCGGGCCAGGCAGCCCGCTCGCTTCTTCACTATCAGCGTATTATATGCCGGGGAAGCGGTTCGCCGAAAGCGAGGGCGGGAGTCTCCAGCCGAACGCGGCGGGCCGGGGGGAGGTCTATGCCGCGCGCCAAACGATTCGCCGGCAGCCTTCGCCTCTGCGCCCTCCGCTCTCGCTTGGCCGGGCGGAGTCACCGATGGTATACTAAGTCATTCCTTGCTACCAGTCTCGTTATCAGTTCCAGGAGCGGGTCATGCGGGACTTCATCTCCGATCGCGTGCGAGCGGTGCCCCCATCTGGCATACGCAAGTTCTTCGACATCAGCGCCACCATGACTGATGTCATCTCGCTGGGCATCGGCGAGCCGGATTTCGCCACGCCGGAAGCCATCATCCGCGCGGGTATTCACGCCCTGGAGACGGGACACACCCGCTACACCAGCAACAGCGGCACCGCCGAGCTGCGCCGGGCCATCGCGGACTACCTGGAGCAACTGTACGGCATCAGCTACCACCCGGATCGGGAGACTCTGGTGACGGTCGGCGTCAGCGAGGCGCTATACCTGGTGATGAACGCCATCCTGAACGCTGGCGACGAGGTGATCGTCCCTCAGCCGAGTTTCGTGGCCTACACGCCCGAAGTCGTCTTTGCCGGCGGCGTGCCGGTCGTCATAGATGCGTATGTCGAGGACGGTTTCCAGGTCACCGGGACCGCGGTAGAAGCCGCCGTCACGCCGCGCACCAAAGCGATCCTGATCGGCTATCCCAACAATCCCACTGGCGCGGTCATGTCGCGCGAGCGCCTGCTGGAGATCGCCGCCATCGCCGAGCGGCACGACCTGTTGGTGATCTCCGACGAGATTTACGACCGCCTGGTTTACGGCGTGGAGCACGTGCACTTTGCCACGCTGCCGGGCATGCGCGCGCGCACGGTGATCCTGAGCGGTTTCAGCAAGAGCCACGCCATGACCGGCTGGCGGCTCGGCTATGCTGTTGGCCCGGAAAACCTGATCGCCGCGATGCGCAAGATACACCAGTACACGATCATGTCCGCGCCGACCGTCGCGCAGATCGCCGTCGCCGACACGCTCGCCCACATAGACGAAGATGTCGAGCGGATGCGCGCCGAATACGACCGTCGCCGCCGCCTGATCGTGGGCGGCTTCAACGAGCTGGGGCTGCGCTGCTTCGAGCCGCGCGGTGCTTTCTACGCTTTTCCGAGTGTGAGCGCGTCTGGCCTGGACGATCAGGCTTTCTCCGAAGCCTTGTTGCAGGAGGAGCACGTCGCCGTCATCCCCGGCTCGGCGTTCGGCGCGAGCGGGACGGGGTTCGTGCGGGCGTGCTACGCCACTTCCTACGAGAAGATTGAAGAAGCGCTGGAGCGCATCCGCCGCTTCATGCAGCGCCACGGCTAGCGCGTGCTGTGCGCCTGCCTTTGCCCCCCATCCCCGACCCTTCCCCCACGAGGGGGAGGAAAGCACGCCTTATCTCACCCCTAAATCCCCTCTCCACATGCGGAGAGGGGGCGGCGAGGCGCGTCAGCGCCGAGCGGGGGTGAGGTTTCTGCATGGCCTCTGAAGCGTCCCCCCTTCCTCCGGGTGCGCGCCCAACGTGTCAGGCAGGAGCGCTGCTCCATTGTCCCGCCGGTTGCGCCGGGTTAGAATGTGTCGCATGACCTCCCCAGGAGGTCATGCGTGCGATTCCGCGCGGGAAGCAGCTCTCCGCATCCCGCGCCGCAGCCAGGCGGGATGGTGATCATGGCGGACACAGCGCAGTGGGCGATTGGCCTTGATATTGGCGGGACGAACATGCAGGCCGCGGCCATCAGCCGGGCCGACGGCGCGATCCTGGCGCGCGTCAGCCAGCCCACGCCGGTCGCCGAAGGGCCACAGAAGGGGCTGGCGCGCATCGCCGCGATGACCCAGCAAGCCCTCAGCAGCGCCGGGCGTCCGCTGGCGACGCTGGTGGGCATCGGCGTGGGCTGCACCGGCCCGCTGGACACCGCGCGCGGCCTGATCATGGAACCCTGGACGATGCCCGGCTGGAACGAGGTGCCCATCGTCGAGACGCTGGCCGCCCGTTTCGAGCGGCCCGTCGCGCTGGACAACGACGCCAACGTCGCCGCGCTGGGCGAGCACTGGCTGGGCGCGGGGCGGGGCTACGCTCACATGGTCTATGTGACGGTCAGCACGGGCATCGGCTCCGGCGTGATCGTGGACAACCGGCTGCTGCGCGGCTTCGGCGGCAATCTCGGCGAAGTGGGGCTGATGACCATTGATATGCACGGCCCGCCGTGCTTCGAGGGATCGTCCGGGGCGTGGGAATACCTGGCGTCGGGCACCGGCATCGCCCGCAGCGCCCGCGAGCAGGCCGATCCGGCGATGATCGCGGCGGCGGGCGGCGACCCGGCGGCGATCACGGCGGCGCTGGTCGCCCAACTGGCGCGGGAAGGGCACGCCGTCGCCCGCGCGATCATGGCCCAGGAAGCCGAGTACCTGGGGGTGGGGCTGGCGAACCTGATGATCGTCTACGCGCCGCAGGTCATCGTCATGGGCGGCGGCGTCATGCAAAGCTGGGACCTGCTCCACCCGGCCATCGAGCAGATCGCGCACGCCCGCACGCGCCTGCTCCCCACCGCTCAACAGACGCCGCTTGTGCGCGCGCAACTGGGATCGGCAGCGGGCTTCACAGGCGCAGCGCGCATGGCCTTCCTGGCGGCGGAGTGAATGCGGGGAAGGCGCTGTGCCTGCCCCGCCATCCCCGGCCCTTTTTCCACGAGAGAAGCTGTTGGCGAAAACTTCCGTAGGGGCGTGTGACCATACGCCCCTACGGGGTCGCAGCAGAGCAGCGCCCCTACGAAACCAGCGCGTGCTTCGTTCGCCAACGGGATCGGGATGAAGAGAGAAAGCGGCAGGCCGGTCACTCCGTCCCGGCGGCGAGGAGACCCTGCTCGATGAGGTACTGGCCCAGGAGTTGGGCGGCGAGGCGATTGCCAGTGGCATCCAGGTGAAAGTCGAACGCATTGTAGACGGTCTGCCCCGCGTCCACAGCCGCCACGAACGCGTCGGCAGCGTCCACGCAGCGCCAGCCACGCTGCGCGCATTGTTCCAGCAGCGCCGCGCGCCCCTCGACCAGATAGGCGATCAGGTCTTCGCCGAGCGCGTCCGTGCTCCAGGCGGCATACACTTCCTCTTTGGTCGGGATCAGCAGGACGACCAGTTCGGCTCCCATGTCCTCGGCGCTGGCGTGCGCCCCCTCGAGGGCGGCCAGCGTGCGCTCCCAGCCCCACCGCACCGACTCATAGCGCCGGTCATGAGACCCCAGCCGCTTGTTGAACAGGACCTCGCGCCCGTTGACCGCGATGACCGCCTCGCTGTCGGCAGCGTCCTCATCGCGGCGGTCGAGCCAGTCGCGCAGCAGGCGATAGACCGCTGAATAGTCGGCCAGGGGGCCGTAATCGGGCACGGGATCGGAGAGGGCGGGCGGGCCGCCGAGCGCCTCGACTTCGCCGCGAATGCGGGCGTGATCGTAGTCGTCTCCGTAATCGTTGCCGAACCACTGCCAGACCACTACCTGAGGGTTCAGCGGGGTCGCATACGTGCCCATGATCATCTGGTGCGACAGCGATCCCGTGCCCGGCACGCCGAGATTCATCACGCTCCAGCCGAACTGCTGGCGAAGCTGCTCCACCCAGCAGTCTTCGAAATCCGTCCAGCAGAAAGTGAAGGAATCGCCCACCGCCACCAGGTCAACCGGCCACTGCGGCGGGTTTGTGCGGAAGCCCTCGCTGCCGCCCCACAGGCTGATCGTGTCGAAGGTGAACTGCGCGTCGCCCCAATGGACGGGGTAATCGGTGAGGTTGGTGGGCATCCGCGCCTGGTACTCGCGGCTGGTCTCCCAGGGGAAGACCGGGATGATGTGCTCCTCGCTCCAGGGGACGCGGCGCACATGCTGGATCACGCTCTGCGCCCCGCGCGGCAGCGCGTCGAAGCCAGCGCGCAGCAGGACTTCGAGCATCAGCCATCCCAGCAGCAGGCCCAGCAGGATGGCCAGCAGGCGCGGCGCGGCGCGGCGCAACGGCGAAGTCGCCGGGCGAGAGGGGGGCGCGATGGCAGCGGGCATGGGGGCTTTTCTCCTGGGTCAGTCAGTGGTGGGCTGGGGCTGTTCGGCGGCATACTCCAGGCGATAGACCGCGCCCTTGTAGTCCACCAGGTACAGCTCGCCCTGCTTATCTTCGCCAAAGGACGAGATGACGAACGGCGTATCCATGAAGGTCTCGCTCTGCCACACTCCCTCAGCGTCACGGTGGGCGACCCAGACCATGCCGTTCATATAATCGCCATAGAAGTACAACCCGTCCAGCTCGGTCAGCGTCGGCCCGCGGTAGACGTAGCCGCCGGTGATGGACAGCCCGGCTTCGTGCCCATACTCCAGGATGGGCGGTGTATGCTCGCCCAGGACGGTCTCATCTTCCAGGTACGGGTGCGACGCTTCGAAGGCGCTCCAGCCGTAATTCTGTCCCCCCTTGCTGTTGGCCGGCTGGAAGTTGACTTCCTCATAGCGCCACTGGCCCACGTCCGCGATGTACAGATCGCCGGTCGCCCGGTCGAAGCTGAAGCGCCAGGGGTTGCGCAGACCCGTCGCCCAGGCTTCGGGTACGTAGGCCGGGTCGTCCAGGAAGGGGTTGTCGTCCGGCACGCGGTAAGTCTCGGCGTTCACGTCGAGGCGCACCATCTTGCCCAGGTAGAGGCCCGGCTGCTGGGAATAGTAGTTCGGCTCGGCGGGCCGCCCGCCATCGCCGAAGCCCATGTACAGATACCCGTCGGGGCCAAAAGCGAGATTGCCGCCGTTATGATCTTCAAAGGGCTGGTCAACCGTCAGCAGGGTGACGGCGCTGGCCGGGTCGGCCCGGTTGGGATCGTCGGCGGAAACGTGGTAGCGCGCCAGCACGCTGTCCCCCTGGCGATCGGTGTACGAGACGAAGAAAATACCGTTCTCGCGATAATCGGGATGGAAGGCCAGGCCGAGCAAGCCCTGCTCGGTGTAGACTCCGTGATACACGCTATCGGGCAGCAGAGCGCTGATGTCCAGGAACGGCTCCGCGAGCACCTGGCCGCCCTGGATGACCAGGATCGTGCCGACCTGCTCGACGACGAACAGCCGGCCAGAGCCATCCCCGGCGTGGAAGAGGCCCAGCGGAATGTCGAAGTTGTCGGCGACCTTGACCCACTCATAGACCGTGTCATGCCAGACGACGGACGTCTGCACCGCCGCCGCCGCGCTGTCTATGACAGTCTTGTTGTTCACTTCGCGGACGTAGGCGATGACCTTGAGCAGATCATCATCGGTCAGGTTGGGGTTGCCGCCACGCGCGGGCATTTCGTAGCCGGTCGTGTTGTCCGGGTCGGTCTCGGCGCGCCCGTCCTTGATGAACTGGAGCAGCTCGTCATCGGTGTGTTCGCGGACGAAGGTGTTCTCCGAGAGGCCCCTGCCGATGCGGTGGCCGGTCACGCCTGCCGCGCCGACATTGTGGCACGAAAAGCAGTTGCCCTGGTAGATCGTGCGCCCTTCCATGACCGTTTCCAGGGGATAGCTCAGGTTCTCGATGTCAATCTGGGCTTCGATGGCCGGCAGCTCCACCGGGCGCAGGTTATTGGCGTCAATGTACGCCTCGATCTCGCGCCAGCGCGCCACCTTGATCAGCGTGATCAGGTCGTTGATCTGAGGCGTGGTCAGGATGCCGTTCTCGTTGGTGGAGAAGGCCACCATCGCCGTGCCGGGGCGCCCGCGCGCGATGGTCTTGAACAGCTCGCTGTTCGACTGGGCGCGCACCGAAGGGGCATTGAGGGGGAGCGCCTCATTCAGGCCCTCGCCGGACGCCCCGTGACACTCCACGCAGTTGGCCGCATAGAGTTCCCTGGCGCGCGCGATCGCCTCGGTCTGCTGCTGTGTAAGCTCGTCCGCCTGCCGGTTCGGCTCGCGCAGCATATTCAGTCCCAGCAGCAGAATAAGCAGGATCAAGGCCACAAAACCGACTTTGAGCATAGACGTTGACAAGAAGACTTCTCCCTCACAGATCGTGCCGGGTCAGGGCTGGCGCGGGCTGGAGTCAGTCACGCTCAGGACGATGAACGCCGGGCGGCACGCGCTCTGGCCTGGTGCTCCCTGGCTGAGGCTCTTCCGGCGCGGGGGCATAGACGAGATCCTCCGGCCCGGTTGTCGTCCGGCGGAGCACCTGCCGCGTATCCACCTTGACCCGATCGCCTTCTATCAGCACAGGGAAACGATCGAGCGGGCGCGGCGCGGGAGGGGTGATCACCGCGCCATCGCGCTCGAACTCCGATCCGTGACACGGGCAGCTAAAGCGATTGCGCGCTTCGTCCCAGCCCACCACGCAGGCCAGGTGAGGGCACTTGCTGTGCAGGGCCAGGAAGCCGCCGTCCGCAAAGCGCAGCAGGAACAGGCGCGCCTGGTCGAAGGGGGTAATGGTCCCCGGCGGAAAATCGGTCAGCAGGCCCAGGATGATCACCCCGCCGAAATCTCCCTCCACCGGGCGCGAGGCCAGGAAGCGCAGTCCCAGGCACGCCGCCTGCCCCGCCGCGAAAGCGGTCAGCACGCGCCACGACAGGACGAAGAAGTCGCGCCGGGTCAGGCCGGCCTCTTCGTGGGCTGGCTGCTCGGCAGAGCGCCCGGCCTGTGCCGGGTTTATCTGTTCCACGGTAGCACCAACGCCATGTTTTCGCCGCGAAAGAAGACGCCGACGACCGTCAGGGTGACGAAGGCCATGAACAGCAGGGTGAACAGCGCCAGGTTGCGCTCGCTGCGCGTGATCCCCCGCCTTCTCAACCACCAGTAATATACCGCCAGCACCCCCACCATAGCACCCACCGGGATGAAACCGTTGCTGACGGCTGTGGGCAGAAAGGGCAGCAAGGCGGGCAGATCGAGCCAGTATTCGTCGAGCACTACCCATCCTGCCGTCACGACCACGCCCAGCACCAAGTTGAGCGCAGCCAGGCGCCGCCCGCGCCGCGAGCGGAACCAGATGCCCACAACGTCCTGCTCCGGGCGCGGGTCGGGGTCCAGGTAGGGCAGCAGGAGCAGGCCCAGCGCGGCGAGTCCGGGAATCGCCACGGTGACGAAGGCCGGGTGGAAGTGCAGCAGCAGCTCCTGGAACCCCATGAAATACCACGCGGCTTTGGCCGGGTTGGGCGGATGAGCGGGGTTGGCTGCGTTCTCCAGCGGCGCATCCACCCATGTGGACCAGGCGATGAGCAGCACCAGGGCCAGCAGCCCGAACCCGATCTCCAGGTTCACCAGGTGGGGGACGGTCGTGACCCGTTCGAGCTTCCTGCGGTTGGGCGGCGGCTCGTCCAGGGCGCGCGGCAGGCTGAAGGAGTCCTTGCGCACTCGCCAGAGATGGTAGGACGTGATAATCAGCATGAGCGGGGGGAGCACGGCGATGTGAAAGGCGAAGAACGTGCGCAGCGTGAACTCGCCGACCTCCGGCCCGCCGATGAAGAACTCGCGGATGCTCTCGCCGACGACGGGAATATAGCTCAACATGCTGGTGCTGATCGTGGTCGCCCAATAGGCGAGCTGATCCCAGGGCATCAGATAGCCCGTGAAGTTGGACAGGGCGACCAACAGCAGCAGGCTGAGTCCCAGCAGCCAGTTGAACTCGCGGGGAGGGTGGAAGGCGGCGGTGTAGAACACGCGCAGCAGGTGCAGCACGGATGCGATCAGCAGCAGGTTGCCGCTCCAGTGGTGCATATTGCGCACCAGCGCGCCGATCCACACCTGGCTGCGCAGCTCCAGCACGCTGGCGTAAGCCTGGTCGGTCGTCGGCGTGTAGACGAAGACGAGCAGCATCCCCGTGAAGCCCAGCACCGCGAACAGCAGGACGGCCAGCAGGCCCAGCCCATAGCTGTAGGTAAGCTGTAGAGCGCGTTTGGGGACGGTGGGCGCGTGCAGGTGCAGGATCAGATCGTTGAGGATCAGCCGTTTGCGCCCGCGGTCGTCCTGCGGCCACGGCTCACGCCAGATCGAGCGCCGAACGCGGCTGATCAGGCCCGGCGTAGAGCCGCGTGGTTTTTCCTGTTCCACAGAAGTGTCAGCTACCCTTTCAGGCTGCGCCATCGAAACGCCCTAATCCTCAGCGTCTCGCGCGCAGCGAAAACCGATGAACCAGCTTCGCGTGTCCGGGCTGGCTCGAAACCGCGCGGCTGGGCTGGTGCCGTAGTCAATGTAGCTGCCCAGCCCACCCCGGTAGACGCGCAGGCGGGTTGTGTTGCTGAGGTCTTCGCGACCGTCCCGCGCGTTGTAGGGATAGGGAGCGTACAGGCTGCTGACCCATTCCCAGACGTTGCCGCTCAGGTCGTAGGCCCCCACCCACGAGACGCCCCCAGGGCGGCTGCCGACGGGCGCGGTCTCGTTGTTGAAGTTGCCGTCGTACACCAGGTTGTCTTCGTCGAAGCGGTCGCCCCAGGGATAATACAGGCTGTCGGGACCGCGCGCCGCGTATTCCCATTCGGCCTCGGTGGGCAGCCTGGCCCCGCGCTGGGCGCAGAAATCGCGCGCCTCGAACCATACCAGATTCTCGCGCGGGCGGTCATCTCCGGCAAAGGCACCCTGCGACCCATACTGCGCGTTAGTCACCTCATAGCGATCGATCCAGAACGGCTGATCGAAGCAGATCTCGTGCACAGGCTGCTCGTCGCGGCGGCCATGCCGGCTGCCCATCAGGAAGCAGCCCGGCGGAACCTTGACCATCTCCACCCCGCCAAAGTCCTGCACAGTGATCGGCCAGTCTTCATTGTGTCTGGTGTAATTGGGCTTTGACGAAGTCAGTCCCAGCGGGCCGCACCCACTCAGAAGCAGCAGGCCAGCCGCCACCGCGAGGAGTCTGCGTGACAGGTTCATTCGAATGCCATCTTATGGCGTGTGCGTATCCGGCGCGCAGCCAGCCCTGATCTGCCGACCAGCCGCCCGCCTGGGTCTTCGATTCCGCTCGACTCAGAGCGCTGCCGGGCGACTCTCCGCCCGCGCTTCACTCGAGTCAAGCGCGCTACTATACCACAAGCGTGCCCGGCTTTCGAATGCTCAGCGCGCGGCGCGACGTGCTACGGGGGGGCGCAGAGGTCGTCAGCGACTCTGGCTGTTTGAGAAGCTGTGCGCCCGGCCTTGCTTTCCGTCTCCGACTCTTCTTCCACGGGGGAACTGCCGGCGAGATGCTTCCGTAGGGCGTATTGCAATACGCCCTACGGGGCCGCCGCAGAGCAGCGCCCCTACGAAGTCAGCGCGCGCTCCGTTCGCCAATAGTCAACCCGTTCGTGGGCCTACGCACCATCTGGCAGCGCCCGCAGCCAATTCATCGTAGAATCGCCTGTGAAGGTCTGTCTCGCACGATGTAGACGCTTCGGCCCCGTCCATCTGGCGGGGTTCCGGGGAATCCGACGATAGAGAGCAGGCCGCAAGGAGAGACGAATGCCATCCTACAGAGACCTCCAGCCGGACACAACCGAAGGGCGGCGAATTCTGGAGCGACTGCTGGCTTTGCGGCGGCAGCTTGATCGGGACATTCCCCGGCGCACGTTTGAAGACACGCTGCTGCTGGCGACCTGGAACATTCGGGAGTTCGACTCGCCGGCCTATGGCCCGCGCGTTGAGGAAGCGTACTACTATATCGCGGAGATCGTCGCCCGCTTTGACCTGGTGGCCATTCAGGAAGTACGCCGCGATCTGCGGGCATTATATCGCCTGTGCGAGCTGCTTGGCCCGAACTGGAATTACATCGTCACCGACGTGACCGAGGGCAGCCGGGGCAACGATGAGCGCATGGCTTTCCTCTACGACCGGCGCAAGGTGCAGTTCGGCGGCCTGGCTAGCCAGCTCGTGCTGCCCCCGATTGAGCTGAAGGGTGCAGACGGCAAAACGATCTACCAGCCCGTGTCGCAACTGGCCCGGACGCCCTTCCTCGGGGGGTTCATCTCCGGGTGGACTCGGTTCATCCTGACGACCGTCCACATCATCTACGGCAAAGACACCAGCGACGATCCCAGTCGCCTGGAAGAGATCCGGCAAATCGCCCAATTCCTGCGAGGCCGCACCCTTGATGAGCAGAACTGGGCGCGCAACCTGATCCTGCTGGGCGACTTCAACATCTACTCGCCCCAGGACAACACCATGCGCGCCCTGCTGGATGCGGAATTCATCGTGCCGCAGGAGCTGCAGCAGTTGCCCTCCAATGCGCCGCGCACCAAGCACTACGATCAGATCGCCTTCCGGGTCCGTCCCGGCAGCCTGGACATGACGGGCAAAGCGGGCGTTTTCAACTACTACGAGACTGTCTTCCGCCGCGAGGACGAGGCGATCTACGCGCCCTACATGGGCCAGGCTTATGAGGTGACCTCAAAGGGGGCGCCGCGCAAGGACAAGACCAGCTACTACATGATCTACTGGCGCACCTACCAGATGTCCGACCATCTGCCGATGTGGGTGGAGCTGAAGATTGACTATTCGGATCAGTTCTTGCAGGACAAGCTGAGCGGGCTTCAGCCCTAGAGGCTGTTATGAGCTTTGGCAGGTGGATAGCTCCTGTGCTTGTCCCCCATCCCCCGACCTCTTCCCCAAAATGAGGGAAGGGGGGCAAGCACGGGAGCTACCCGGCAGAAGTGCATAACACGCCCTAGCCCGGCGCATTTCCCCTCAACCCCCGCTTCTGCGGGAGAAAGCAAGTCCCCTCATTCCGCTTGTGAGGGTGAGGGGAAATAACCGCTCAAATGATCGCCGCAGCCTGCGCGCGATGTGGCGGCATCACGCGAACGTGAGTTCCGTGCCCACCGGGCACGGCTGCACGCGGTCGCCAAAGGCGGCGGTCAGCGTCATCCATGCGTGGTAGCCGCTGCAATGGTTGGGATAGATCGCCGGCGTGCCGTAGGTCGCTGCGAGCGTCTCCACGACTTGTTGCAGCAGAAGGCCTGTTGCGCTGGTCAGATGGGTGCCGCCCGCGATGGCGATGATGTCCCCCTCGAACTGCGCCCGCACCTGGGCCAGGATGTTGAGCAGCCCGGCGTGCCCGCAGCCAAGCAGCACGACCAGCCCGGCAGCAGTCTGTAGCACCAGCGAGAGATCGTCGCGGTAGGGATCGGGACGCCAGCCTTCGCCCGCGCGGATCAGGTGGCTGGGGCTGCGGCCCTCAAACGTGGCGCGCTCGGTGATCTCGCCGGTCGTCCAGACGCCGGGCAGGATTTCCACCGGCTCCGTGCTCAGGCGCAGTTCGACGTGCGATTCCAGGGCGGCGCGGCTGCTGCGCAGCCCGATAGACTTGTACGCATCGCCCTGCTTCGAGAACCGCTCGCGGAACAGGTCGGCGTGGGCGTGCAGCGGAATGCCGGGCCGCGTGCCTTCGAGCACTTTGGACAATCCCCCGGTGTGGTCATAGTGCGCGTGGCTGATGGCCAGCGCGTCAATCTGCGCGAGATCAAGCCCGAACAGGACCGCATTGTGCAGCAGCACGTCTCCGCTTTGGCCCGTGTCGAACAGAAGCTGCCCGTGCGGCGTCTGGATGTGCCACGCAAGGCCGTGTTCGCCCCACAAAGGGGTAGAGTGTTTCGCCGAGTTCTCAACAAGACAGCGCACCTGGATCATGATTCTTTTCTCCTGAAAAAATCGAGGGCGTGAGGTCTCTATTGAGCCGTGCTGACTTACGCAGTGAGGACGTGGCGCGGGTTGATCATAGCGCGCGCCATCGGGCGGGCATCCGCGAGAGGGACGATCCCAATCGAAGGCGCCATCGTCGCCCTGGGTTATGCGCTACGCTCCGAAGGTCTTGATGCGCGGCCAGATATAGACGGCGAACGCGATCACGGCCACCAGCTCGACGCCACGCCCCACCAGCACCAACCGGCTCAGCTCGTCAAACCATTCGCCTGCCGCGACCAGCAGCACGCCGCCGTTCAGCAAAACGAACGCGATCCAGGCCAGCGCCGAGTTGCCATAACGCTCCATGCGCCGGAGGCGGGGCAAAATCCAGAAGGCCACGCTCAGGGCAAGCTGCATCGTCCAGCCGATCAGGGTCAGCTCAATATGGATGGGCCACAGTCTCCATAGGGAGGGGTCGAGCGCCACGCCTTTGTTGAACAGCATCAACCCGCCCAGCGTAAACCCAATGCCCAGATAGAGCAGGGCGGCGCGCAGCGTCCAGAGGGTCAGGCGCGGCATATCAGCGCTCCTTGACCCGTAGCCAGGTGTTGAGGACGAATAACCACCCCGCCACCGTCTGTAGAACAGCGGAAGCGGCCAGCAGCCAGCCCAGATCAGGCTCAGAACGCAGAGCAACGCGCGGTTCGCAGATGATGCGCAGGATCAGCCCGATGTTCAGCAAAATGAAGGTGGCCCAGCCCAGTTTCTCGCTCCCGCGCGGATGTTCTTTGGAAAACTTGGGGAACATCCAGTACGCCACCCCGAAGATCAACTGCGTGATCCACCCCACGGTCAGCAAGTGGACGTAGACCGGGTTCAGAGTGCCGGCCCAGGAAGGGAGATCGATCTCGGTCCGGGCCTGGATGAGGACACCTGCGACAACTGCCAGCGCGAAATAGAGCAGGCCGGCTTTGATAAACCATCGAGCCAAACGCGGCATGAGCTTCTCCCTGTCAGCGAGTAATGACTTTATGGTACCTCAAAACGCAAGACTGGGGTCGAGCCGGAGCGCCAGGGAGTGCATCCCACAATCGCGGCGAATCTGCGGTATGTGAGGGCGCTGTCTTGCTGCTCGCGATTGGGTGGAAGACCTCTTCCCGGTCTATATGCCCGACTGGAGGAGAGTTGAGGGAGAGAGGCAAGACAAGCCCGCGCTCGCGGCAATCGTCCTGTTGCCTGAGCCAACTTACCGTTGACCGGCCCGCCAACTGGTGGTATATTCTGGGTGCCCGGCCCCGTAGCTCAATTCGGCAGAGCAGTTGACTCTTAATCAATTGGTTAGAGGTTCGAGTCCTCTCGGGGTCACCAGCCAACGCTCACCCACGCGGTGAGCGTTTTTTGTTGCTCGCTCCCACTCCTCAGCAGCCGTTTCGCCCGCCCAGTATTCAGTTGTCGGTTGCCAGTTGTCAGTGGCGAGCAGATTACCGATCACCGAAAACCAACGACCCACCACCCTCTTCCATTTTCGCCCCCGCCCGCCTTGCGCTATGATGAGAGGGCGCGACTCGCAGATGACGCAACGCTCCGGGGAAGGGTACCCTCATGAATCTTGCTCAGGCGCTCTCGTGGTTTCAAGTGGCGCGCGACCGGGGTCTGGCCGGCCTGTGGACTGGCATCCAGTATCACCGCATGATGGCGGCAGCGGCCCGCCGCTATCCACGCCCTCGGCGCAGCGGACCCTTCCAGACGCCGGGGCGCGTCCTGGCCGTCGAAGAGGTGCCCAACGGCGTCGTGTTGCGCGCCGAGCGCGCAGCAGTAGAACTGATCGCCCTGGGCGATGAGGTGATTCGCGTGCGGCTCAGCCCGGCGGGCCGCTTCGCTCCGCTCTTCTCCTACGCGGTGATCGGCGGCGGCGATCCGCCTCGTGCCCTGCGTGTCCACGACGAAGACGACGCCGTCCTTGTGCAGACCGAGCACATGGCTTGCCGCATCAGCAAAGCCGCCTGCCGCCTGACCTTCAGCACGGCGGACGGGCGCGTGCTCAGCGAGGACGCCGAGGGCCTGGCCTGGCGCGATGACGAGGTGCGCTGGTCGCGCCGCCTGCCGCCCGGCGAAGCGTGTCACGGCCTGGGCGAGCGGGCCAGCGCCTTCGACCTGCGCGGCAAGCGCCTGGCGCTGTGGAACAACGACCCCGGCCCCGCCTACCCGCGCGACAGCGACCCCATCTACACCAGCATCCCCTTCTACGTCGGCCTGCAGGGCGACCTGGCCTGCGGCTTGCTGTGGGATAACCCGGCGCGCGGCGCGGCTGACCTGGGCGCGGACGACCCCAGTGCGATGTCCTTCAGCGCCGAAGAGGGCGAGCTGTGCCTCTACGCGCTGGCCGGGCCGACGCTGCCGGACGTGCTGCGCCAGTACACGGCGCTGGTCGGGCGCGCGCCGCTGCCGCCGCTGTGGGCGCTCGGCTTTCACCAGTCGCGCTGGGGCTACCGGACGGTCGCCGACTTCCGGCGGCTGGCGCGCGAGTTCCGGGCGCGACGGCTGCCCTGCGATGTGCTCTACTTCGACATTGATTACATGGACAGCTACCGCGTCTTCACCTGGAACCGGGCGGAGTTCTCCGACCTGCCGGGCCTGGTGGACGAGCTGGCCGGGCGGGGATTCAAGAGCGTGGGGATTGTTGACCCCGGCATCAAGGTGGACCCCGGCTACGAGGTCTACGAGAGCGGGCTGCGCGAGGATATTTTCGTCAAGATGCCGGACGGCGGCCTGGTCAGCGGCCCGGTCTGGCCGGGGCTGTGCCATTTCCCCGACTTCACCCGTCCGGCGGCGCGCGCCTGGTGGGCGGAGCGCGTCGCCGGGCTGCTGCGCGCAGTCGGCTTCGCCGGGCTGTGGAACGACATGAACGAGCCGGCGATCATCGCCCTGCGCACGGGCGCGACGCTGCCCGACGCCGCTCAACACGGCTGGGAAGGGATCGGGCGCTCGCACGCGGGGGGCGGCCACAACGTTTACGGGATGCTCATGGCCCGCGCCACGCGCGAAGGCTTCGCCCAGGCCCGCCCGGACGCGCGCCCCTTCATCATGACCCGCGCCGCCTACGCCGGGGCGGGGCGCTACACGGCCTCGTGGACCGGCGATAACGACGCCTCTTGGGATCATCTGCGCCTGAGCATCAGCATGGTGCTCAACTGTGGGCTGTCGGGCATGGCCTTCACCGGGCCGGATGTGGGCGGCTTCGCCGGCAACCCGGACGGCGAGTTGTTCGCCCGCTGGATGCAGCTGGCCAGCCTGCTGCCCTACTTCCGCGTGCACTCGATGGCCGGCACCGCCCCCCAGGAACCCTGGAGCTACGGCGAGCGCGTCGAAGCGGTGGCGCGCCAGGCGCTGGAATGGCGCTACCGGCTGCTGCCCACGCTGTATTCGGCGGCGGCGGAGTGCGCGCACAGCGGTCTGCCGCCCGTCCGCCCGCTGCTGCTGGCCGACCCCGCCGATCCCCGCCTGCATGGCCTGGACGACGCTTACCTGGTCGGCGACGCGCTGCTCGTCGCGCCCGTCCTGGAGCCGGGCGCGGTCGAGCGCCCGGTCGCGCTGCCGCGCGGCACCTGGTACGCGCTGGACAGCGGCCAGCCGGTCGAGGGCGGGGAGACGGTGACGGTCGCCGCACCGCTGGAGCGGCTGCCCGTTTACGTCCGCGCGGGCAAGGTGCTCGCCCTGTGGCCGCTGATGCAGTTCGTGGGCGAGCAGCCGGTCGAGGAGCTGTTGCTGCGCGTCTACGCCGGCGACGGCGAGACGACGCTCTACGAGGACGCCGGCGAGGGCCTGGCCTACCAGGAGGGGGAGTATCGCTGGTCGTACTTCACCGTCCGGCGCGCTTCGTCCGGCTCGCTGACCATCGAGTGGCGGCGCGCCGGGCGCTACGAGCCGCCCTACCAGCGGGTGCGCGTCGAGGTGATCGGCGTGCCCGAAGAACCGGAAGCAGTGCAGCTTGACGGGCAGAGCGCGCCGATATGGTATTACGAGGATGGCGTCGTAGAGTTCGTCGCCCCGCCGTTCAGCGAAGCGCGCCTCATCCGCCGCGAGGCGGCAGCGGCGGGCCAGGAGCCAACCCGCCCGCGCCGGCCAGATCGCTAATCTTGCCAGCCGTCTCTGACGATTGTCCCCGTGATATTCTTTTTCGGATTAGCGGGCAGGTACTTTGTACAGGGGCTGGCCGCGGGCGCGGTCAGAGAATGGTGGGTTTGCAGGGCGGTGAGGCGAGATCATCTTCAACCGCAAGCTGCGCCTGTTTTTCCTCTTCGCGATATCCTGCGACCCTGACCAGCGATGCCGTAGACGTCGCCCGCCCCGATCGCGCGGCACAGGCGCTTAGGGCGACCCGCCTGCCCGATGAGCGTCTCGATGCTGTGCTGCCCGCTGACCACCAGGCGAGCGCAAAGCCTGGCACCCTGGCTTTCTCTTGCTGTGTGTAGAGCGGGGGCGGGGGTGCAGTTTCCGCAGGGCTTCGCACAGAGTCGTCGGATCAGCACGGGGGCGCGAACAGCCGCCGAAGAGGGGTACGCAGCAGGGCGGCGCTGATCAGCACGCCCAGCGCGTTCGCCGCCAGGTCGAGCAGGGACGGCCCGCGCTCCGGGACAAAGCCCTGCCCCAGTTCCAGCAGCAGCCCGCACGTCGTCCCGATGACGAGCGCGCCGGTCAGCGCCGGGGCGGGGGCCAGGTAGCAGACCAGCACGGCGTACCACAGAGCCGTGAAGATGCCGAAGAGCAGCACATGACCGAGCGCATCGGTCATATCCGTGCCGCCAAAGAAACCGGAGGTGTCTTCAGCGATAGAATCCTCGCCGGGCAGCAGCATCAGCAGGCCGACCAGCGTCGTCCAGGCCAGCGCCGCCATCCACCGCGCCAGCGGGTGGCCTGCCACGTGCAGCAGGCGCGAGCGGGGATTCGCAGGCGCGCTCATTGGGGCGAAGCTGCTGCCCCTCCTGTGTCAGAGGGAGCAGCTTTGACCAGGGGCCAGGTGACGGTGAAGGTCGTCCCCTGGCCTTCTTCGCTCTCAAAACCGATCGTCCCCTCGCTCAGCTCAACGTTGTGCCTGGTGATCGCCAGCCCCAGGCCAGAGCCGGGGATTCCGCCGACATTGCTGCCGCGATGGAACCCATCAAACACATGGGCGCGGTCAGCGAGCGGGATGCCAATGCCTTCGTCCTGCACCTGGATGACAAGGCGCTCGTCCTGCGGATACAGGCGCACCACCACTTCCCTGTCGGGCAGCGAGAACTTGATCGCATTGGACACCAGGTGATGCACTACCCGGCTGAACAGCCGCCGATCGAGCAGCAGCTCGAATGACTCCGGTGCTTCCAGCCGCACGCGCACATCGCTGCGTTTGGGCGCACTCATCCGCGCGATGACCTGCTCGCACAGCAGGACGGGGTCCAGAGGCTCCGGCCTCACCGCGATCTCATCCGCCCGCCCGCTGCCGAACTCCAGCACATCGTCCAGCAGGCGCACCATACGCTCCACAGCCTCGCGAATGTGGCTAAAGCGCCGGTCGCGATCAGCCTCGGTCAGCTTGTCGCTATGGCGATTCAGAATCTCGGCGCTGCTGAGGATGATGGACAGCGGGGTGCGGAAGTGGTGCGAAACCGTCGTCACCAGGCGCGCGCGCAGGTCGCTCAGATAGCGCTCGCGTTCGAGCGCAGCGGCCAGAACCTCCTCGTGGCGCTTGCGATCGGTGAGGTCCACGGCGTGGACCAAGACCAGATCAGGGGGCAGGCAAGTCAGCGAGAGGCGCCCGTAGAACCGCTGGCCCGCCTCACCCGGCGCGAAATACATCTCGTGCTCGAGCGTGGCGCACTGCTGCAGGCACTCGCGGACCAACCCGACGATTTCCCCGTAGAGTTCAGGATAGCGGGATGCTACCTCTGCTACCCAGCCCACCACATCGCCCTTGCCGACGACGGCGGCGGCATCGTTGTAATCCACCATCGCCAGATTGCCATCGGCCTGCTGCTGTACGACGAAGATGGGCAGCGGCGCGGCCTTGAACTGGGCGCGCGCCCGTTCTTCGCTGATGCGCAGCGCCTCGGTGCGCTCGCTGACGCGCGCTTCAAGCTCGGCGGCGTGGCGCTGCACGCTGTCATAAAGTTGGGCGTTGCGGATGGCGATGGCGGCGTGATCGGCCAGGGCTTGCAGCCGCCGGGCCTGGGTCTTACTGAAAGCGCCGGGGGTCTCGCTCATCAGGCTGATGACGCCGAGCATGGCATCGCCGGACATGATCGGCACGCTGAGGTAAGCGCGCAGCACGTCCGGCTCAGCCACCTTCACCCAGTCCGCATCGGCGTGCACGTCGGGGATGAGGCTGGGCTGGCCGTTAGCGGCCATCGCGCGCAAATTGGCAATTTCTGCGATCGGCAGGCGCAACGCCATAATCGCGTCATCGCCCCCATAGGCGTCATAGCCCTGACAGCGCACCATGCACAGCAGCCCCTCTTCGACCAGGCCGATATGCGCGACATCGAAGGGGGCGACGCGCCCGACATGGGTCAGGATGCGGTTGAGCACATCCTCCAGATCGAGCGACTGGTTGAGCAGCGCCGCGATATCGCCGAGCGCCTCGGCCAGGGTGCGTTGCTCGCGCTCCGCTTCTTCGGCGCGCTGCCGCTCGGCGATCTCGCGCTGCGCCTGCTCATAGAGCCGGGCGTTGGCCAGCGCCGCCGCTACCAGCGGGCCTAGCGCCTCCAACAGGCGCAGATCGTCCTGGCTGTAGTCGTCGGGCCGGTAGCTGAATACCTGAAGCACGCCGATGGGCTGGTCTTCAAGTTTGCAGGGCACGATCAGCGCCGAGCGGGGAAGCTCCTCCTCGTGCTCCTCGTAGCTTTCGGAGACCGTCCCATTGCCCGCCACATAATACTGCCTGGCCGAAGTGCGCCGCTGCTGCTCGAAATCGGGCAGGTACACCGCTTCGCCGGTCTGAATAGCCAGGCTCTGCGTCCCTTTGCCCTCCGGGTTGAGCGGAACGGGCGGGAAGGCGCTCGCGTCGAGCTGCCTGTCGCCGACCCAGGCCGCCTCGCATCGGATCAAGCGCGTTGCGGAGTCGTAGGACGAGACGAGCAGGTTGTCGCAGGGCATCGCCCCGGCGATGACTTCGCGGATAGTCTGGTAGATCATGCCGAGATCGAGCGTGCGGCCCAGCCGCCGGCCCGCCTCATACAGCCGCTCAACGGCCTCGGTGCGCTTTTGCAGGGCGGCCTGGGCCAGCCTGTGCCCGGTGATGTTTTCCTGGACGACCACAATATGCTCCAGCTTGCCGTGCGTATCGAGGACGGGCGAGAGCTTGACGTACTCCCAGCACGGCCCATCCCCCTGCCCACAGCCCGGAATCTCGCCCGACCATTCCCGGCCCGCGCGAACTGCCTCCCAGCGCTCGCGGTATTCGGCGGGGCTGGTCTTCTGCGGGTGCAGGACGCGGACAACCTGGCCGGGCGTTTCCTGCGGCGCATAGCCGCTCGTCTCGTCGAGCTGGCCCGCCTGAGGATTGGTATAGAGCAGTCGCCCTTCCGCGTCGGTGACGAAGATAACGAGCCGGTTCTGTTCTGAGGAGTGAAGGGGGGGCATGGCAATCATGGTTCGGATGGATCCCTGTACAACGGCAGCACCGCTCGCACCTTCGTACCCTCGCCAGGTTTTCCCGTCAGAATGAACTGCCCTTTGTGAGCCTGCAGCAGATGCTGGACAATGATCAGGCCCAGGCCGGGTTGATCGCGCAGAGTGGCGATCTTGGTGCGGAAATCCGGCGGATTCAGGACATGGTATACCGTCTCTTCTGAGATGCCGCTGCCGCCGTCGGTGATGTGCAGTACGTAGGAGTCGCCTTCGACGGAACCTGACACCTGAATGGGTGTGCCTGACGCTGAGAAGCGCAGCGCGTTGTCCACCAACTCCTGCACGATTTTGGCGAAGTTCTCTCTGGTCACGCTCACGGACGCATCAACAGCGGCGATCTGCAAGTCGGCCTCGCGCCCCCAGCGCGCGGCTTCTGCGCGCGTCAGGTCTTCGATGAGCGCGCCCGGCCATTCAAAACGGTTATTGCGCAGCACGATCACACGTGTCGGGTCCAGGCGGACGATCTCCAACTGGGCAAACAGCAGATAATTCTCGATGCGGCGATGCAGGGCGCGGGTCGCTTCGAGGATGGCGCTGGATAGCGATTCGATCTGGTCGGGGCCGAGTTTCGGCGCATCCGCCGCCAGGCGTCCGGCGTGGCCCATCACGCTGTTGAGGGTCGTCTGCAAGTCCAATGGCAGGGCCAGGCCCGTCGCCAGGCGCAGGGTCTTCAGGGTCTGGTGATATTCTTCCTCCAGCAGGCGCTGACGTTCCAGGCGCGTCTCTATGGCGTGGAGCAGTTCTTCGGGGGTGAAAGGCTTGGTCACGTAGTCGTCCGCGCCCAGGACCATTCCATAGCGGAAGTCTTCGCGGCCAGCTTTCGCGGTCAGGAAGATGATGGGGATCATGCTGGTGGCCGGCTCGCTGCGCAGAGCCAGCAGCACTCCATAGCCATCCGTGCGCGGCATCATGATGTCGCACAGAACGAGGTCGGGAACGTGCTTGTACGCCAGCTCAATGCCGACAGTGCCATCAGCCGCCGAGAGTGTATCGAAACCTTCGAAAGAGAGAATGCTGACGATGTTCTCGCGCAGATGCGCTTCATCCTCGATCACCAGCACCTTCGTCACAAGCGGCCCTCCACACACTCTCTAGAGTTTATAACAGCCTCTAGGAGTATCCGTTCACCTCCCCCCCCATGAAGAGAGAGGGGCTTGAAAGCTACTTTGCTCCCTTCCCCCCCTCGTGGGAGAAGGGCCGGGGATGGGGGCGACGGGCACAGGTTTTTCAGTTTGGGCAACCAGGCAGACAGATACCTCTAGGGTCACCAGCATACCACAAAGTGAGCAACTTAGCAGAACTGCGCCCAGCCCCACAATGGATGTTTCAGGCCCAGGCTCGTATCCTGTAATACGCGGTTGATCCTCAGCAGGCATCGCAGGGGGGCGGCGGGGGCGTGACCGTCGGGCAGGCGGGCGGCGCCAACAGCCACTCAATGGCGGCGGCCAGCGCGGCTTCATCCCGCTGCCCTGCAAGCGACTTGACGAGATAGCCCTCGGCATCGAGCAGCACGGTAAGCGGGATGCCATACGCCTTGTACTTGTGAACCAGAGCGCGATTCGCGTCAGAATCCACGTTGAGGATGTGGAAGTCCACCCGATCCTGGTATTGCTGCTGCAGGCGAAGCACAGCGGGAAGCATGGCGTTACAGGCGCTGCACCAGCGGGCGTGGAACTCAATGAAGTGTGGCTTGCCGCTGCGGATGATCTGGTACGGCTCCAGCGGCGTGGATGTGGGCCACGCGCCGGCGATGGCGGTGAGGGTGTGCTTTGGCCCGGCGAAGGCGTGGCGCGTCGGCGAGGGGATAGCTGTGGCGCAGGTGGCGGCGGATGTCGCGCCAGGGCTGCTCGTACAGGGCGCAGCCGCGCCAGGCGAGCCTGAGCACGCCGCAGCCAGAAACAGGGCGCAACCGCACAGGGTGATGATCCGGACTCGCCGGAGAGTCAAGCGGCCACCTCCTGCGCACAAAAATCACCCGCCAGTCATCAGCAAAGGCAAGGCCTGTTCTGGGGGACAGTGCGGCGGCAGTGCTGGCCCTTGACGCCCTCTGCTATTCTTCCCTTCATTGTAGCGGCAATCGGCGAGCAAAATCAACCAGGCTGGCGCGCCCAGATTCTTTATGGCGTGCTGAGCAAGGCGCGCAGAGTCAGGGGCGTGTTGCTGGTGAACTGATCCACGCCCGCCGCCAGCAGACGCCGGGCATTGGCTTCCGCTACTGCGTCGCCGCAGTCGAGCGTCCAGGCAGCGCACTTCACCCCCGCCGCGTGCAGCGCAGCGACCCAGTCGAAGCCATCCGCCAGCGACTGCACCAGAAAGCGGTGATTGATGTAGAGCGTGGTGGCGTCCGGCAACTGCGTCAGCAGCGCCGCGCAGCGGTCGGCCAGGTAGTCAGCCGCCGGCCAGGTGCGCCGCGTGGCCAGGGGGTGGTCGTCGTAATATCCGTAAGCTCCCAGCCGGTAGGGAGGCTCAGCGGGGGTGCGCTGGTAGCCCATATCCGACCAGGCGATGTAAAAGTGAATGTCGAAGCCTAGCTCCAGCCAGGGGGCCAGCCGGCGCAGCCGGCGCAGTTGCCAGTCCGCCTCGCTGCTGACGATGACCCGCTCGCCCAGCGGCTCGATCAGGCGCGCCAGGCGGATCAGCGGCTCATCGTCCGCAAAAGGCACCACGTTCTTATAGTCGAGTTGCAGGCGAGTGCGCGCCGGGTGCTCCAGGAAGAGGGCGACGACTTCGCCGAGCGTGGGCACGTGAAAGTTCGTCGTCGCGCCGTTCACCTTGCAGCGCAGCTCGCGCGCCTGGCGGACTGTGCAATGGGCCACCGGCCCGCTGCCAGTTGTCTCCGACTCCAGCACCGGGTCGTGCACCAGCAGGTAGTCTTCGGCGGCCAGAGCGGTGACATCCACCTCGATGAAATCCGCCCCCTGGTCGAGCGAGGCGCGCACCCCTTCGAGGGAATTGGGCGGGAAGCGCCCTCCATCCAGCGCGGCCATGTGGTGGACGATGAGCGGGGGGCGGAGTGGTAGCGCGGTCATGCGGTCTCCTGGTGGCGAGATGGTGGTTGGCAGTTGGTCGTCGGTTGTTGGTTGTTGGTAGGGCACACCTGCCACCGAACTGCCGTTACCAGAAACCAATCACTGGCCAGGCACGAGGTGCTCGACGCCCGCCGCCTGCAAATCGCGCATGAGGGCGTAGCTGGTCATGTCCAGGTGGATCGGCGTCAGGGAGACGTAGCCGTTATGCGTGGCCCACAGATCGGTGCCTTCTTCGGTCATGTCGCCGCTGGGCGCTTCGCCACCGATCCAGTAGTAGGGTCGCCCGTAAGGGTCCATGCGCGAGATCAGGGCGTCGTTGTACGTGCGCAACCCCTGGCGCACGATTTTGAACCCCTTGATCTGTGCCAATGGCAGCGGGGGGACGTTCACGTTGAGCAGGGTGAGCGGCGGCAGGTTGCGATACAGCCCCAGGCCGACTATCTGGCGGGCGATGGCCGCCGCGGGGCCATAATCTGCGTCCTCCGAGAAATCCACCAGCGAGAAGGCGATGGCTGGCTTGTGCCAGATCACCGCCTCGAACGCGGCGGAGACGGTGCCGCTATAGGTCAGGTCCTGGCCCATGTTCGCCCCGCGGTTGATGCCCGACACCACCAGGTCTACCGGCTCCTTGATGAAGCCCAGCAAGGCCACCGCCACGCAATCCGACGGCGACTCAGACGTGGCAAAGGCCGCGACGCCTTTGATCGGAAAGGAGGAGGCGGGGTCAATACGCAGCGGCTTGTGCATGGTCTTGCGGTGGCCAATTGCGCTGCGATTCTCGCGCGGCGCGATGACCGTCACCTGGCCAAAGGGCAGCATCGCCTCGGCCAGGGCCGCGATGCCCGGCGCATAAACGCCATCGTCGTTGGATACCAGGATGTGCATGGGGATCACCTGGGCTATGCCCGCTTCGTGCGAACTGAGGCGCGCATTGTACCACGCCTGGCGAGAGGATCACAGGGCGGGGGTGTGCGGAGTGTGTGCGTGCAAAGGTTGACAGCGACTCGCTGATTGACCTCACCCCCAGCCGCGCGACGCTCGGCTTGCCCGGCGGCACGGCGCGTCAGCGCCGCGCGGGGGTCAGCTCCCCCTCATCCCCCCAACCCCTTCTCCCTCCAGGGGGAGAAGGGGAGCAAGGCGCAGGGTTTCCCCTCGCCCCGGTGAGGGAGAGGGGTGCAGGGGTGAGGGGTTTCCAGGCACGCCCTAACGCACCCGACACCAGAGCAAAGGATCACCGCAGAGGCGCAGAGAGCGCAGAGGAAAATAAGTGATACGTTCTTCTCCGCGTCTTCTACGTCTCTGCGGTTCCAGAATCCCGCATCCCAGCCGCGCCTCACCCGGCAGAGCCCCCTCTCTGCGTGTGGAGAGGGGGCGGCGAGGCGCATCAGCGCCGCGCGGGGGTGAGGTCACTAGCCCTGCAAAGTTTCCCTTTTGCGCCAGGTGCGTTAAGATTTGCCACAGAACACCGGACTGCACCGCTGCGCGGAATCATGACCGATGAGACCGATCTGACCTGGGACGACGACCCGCTGGAGGAGCTTGCCAGGGAGTACGCGCGCCACGACGCCGAGCAGGACGATTTCGCCGTGTGGACGTTCGACACGGGCGCGCTCGACCTGCCCCCCGGCGACCCGGCGGACGAGGCACCCCCTGATGCGCTCCCGATCGAGGCGGCCAGCGGACCAGCCGTCGCGCCGGCGCTGGCGCTCCCCCTGGGCCGGCGGACGGCCCCGCGTCCACGCCCGCCAGCGCAGAGCAGCCCGGTCGCCTTGTGGTGGAACACCGTGCGCAATGTGCTGATCGTCGTGGCGGCAGCGGTGCTCGTCTCGACGATCTTCTCGCTGTGGACGCGGCCCAACTTCTTTTCTGACGAGTTCCGCGCGGGGCTGAACAAGGTGCAGGCCACCCAGCGCGTCATCTCCTTTCAGCCGTCGCCATTGCCCACCGATGCCCATCAGGTGCGCATCGGCGTCATCGCCGGGCACAGCGGGCGCCCACAGGACTCCTCCTTTGAGGCCGACCCTGGCGCAGTGTGCCCGGACGGGCTGACCGAGCTTTCGGTCAACGAGGGGGTTGCGCGCCAGGTGGTGACCACGCTCAGCCAGGAACGCTACATGGTGGACTTGCTGACCGAGTTCGATCCGCGCCTGGCCAACTACCAGGCCGATGTGCTCATCTCGATCCACTCGAATGACTGCCAGGATTACGGGGCAGCGGGCACCGGCTTCAACGCGGCGTCTGCGTCCGCCCGCCAGACGACGCGCGGCAAAGACGAGAAGCTGCTGGCCTGCCTGATCAGCCAGTACGCGGCGACGACTGGGCTGCCCCAGCACTACGGCCTCACCTACGACATGACCGAATATCACACCTTCGGCGAGGTTGCCATAGACACGCCAACGGCCATCATTGAGATCGGTTTCCTGCGCAACGATCGCGCTTTTCTCACCGAACAGCAGGACCTGATCGCTCAGGGCATTGTCAACGGCATCCGCTGCTTCCTGTTGCCCGACGACGCCGGGACGCCCACCCCCGGCCCCTGAGAGATTGCCTGCGCCCGCCACTCACCTGGGGAGGAACTTGTGAGCTACGAACTGGTCATGTACGCGCGGACGGCCTCGTGTCCCTACGTTCGCACCGCCCGGCGCGTGTTGGAACGCGAGAACATCCCCTATCGCGAGATTCTGATTGACAAAGATCCCACCGCCGAGCAGCGCGTCATCGCCTGGACGGGGTTCAAGTCGGTGCCGACGATCATCGTCGCCCGCCCCGGCGAAGACCTGCCCTTTGAGGAACCCGCTCCGCTGGCGGGCGAAAGCCCGCGCAACGTGGATCGCGGCAGCATGATCACCGAGCCGGGCGAGATCACTTTCGAGAACTGGCTGCGCAAGCACGGCTTTCTCAAGTAGGCCGCGGCCTGACCCATCTTGCCGGGGGCGGGATGCCCGACACGCTGGGCAGCGCGACTGGGGGAGAGGTCACTGCCCGGCGCCCGGCGAGTCGCTGTCAGCCTTTGCATGCACCCTGCCTTGCTGCGTATTGACCCTCGTCGGGGGCGCGGCTATAATTGCCCCAACTGAATAGCCCCACGTGGAGAGGTAGCATAGTCTGGCCTAATGCGCGCGCCTGGAGAGCGCGTGAGCGGACATTCCGCTCCGTGGGTTCAAATCCCACCCTCTCCGCCACAGAACTGAGGGAACGGCAGGCGCTCAACCGCCTGCTGTTTCGTTGCCCCCAGGAGGGTGCTCCGCGTGATCAGCATGGAGTTCGCCCGCACGCTCTACGACGACAGCGACCCCGTCCACGACTTCGACCATGTGCTGCGCGTGCTGGCCCTGGCCCGGCGCATCGGCCAGGCAGAGGGCGCGGATATGGCCGTCGTCGAGACGGCGGTGCTGCTGCACGACATCCAGCGCGCCGGCGAAGATCACCTCGCCCACGTGCACAACGCCGAGACAGCCGATCATGCGCTGCTGGCCGCCGAACAGGCCCGCGAGATTCTGGGCAGACTCGACCCGCTCCCCGCGCCGGCGTTCATCGAGGCCGTGGCCCACGCCATCGCCGCGCACCGCTTCCGCAACGCCATCGCCCCGCAGACGCTCGAAGCGAAGGTCGTCTTCGACGCGGACAAGCTGGACGCCATCGGCGCGATCGGCGTGGCGCGCGCCTACGCCTACGGCGGCCTGACCGGGCAGAAGCTGTGGGGCGAAGTCCCGCCCGGCTACCCCGGCGGCGGGACCGGGCACACGCCGCGCCACGAGTTCAGCTACAAGCTGTCGCGCATCATTGAGCGGATGCAAACCGAGACGGGGCGAGCCATCGCCCGCGAGCGCCATGCGTTCATGGCGGCGTTCTTCGCCCGGCTGGAGCGCGAGGTGCGCGGCGAGGAGTGAGCCAGCAGGAACGTATTGCAATGCGCCCCTCTGACCTCACCCCCGCCCCGCGTTTTGCCCCGGCGCGATTGCGTATTCAGAGGGCCTGCGGTACGATCCCGCCCGGACTGGGGGGTATCGGTAGGCACGCTGGATAGGGAGCCGCAGGGCATGATTGAGGAACCGGAGATCACCCCGGAAGACACCAAGCCGCGCCAACCCGTCTCGCTCGACGAGCGGCTGCGCGCAGAAGAACCCCCCATCACCGACGACGACACAAATCCCAGCCGCCGCATCGCCCTCGAACAGCAGATACGCGCGGACGAGCCGCCGCTCAGCGCCGACGACACCTCGCCCAGGCGCGTCCGCCCCGCCGGGCCGTCCTGGACGCAGCGCCTCATGTCCGGGGTGATGCTGATCGGCGCGCTGATCCTTTTGGCGCTGGCCGCGCTGGTCTGGCTCGGCGGGGACGATGAGGGCGCGCCAGAGGCTCCGGTCGTGGAGAGCACTCCCCAGGATGCTATCGCCCAGGTGCCCTCGCAGACGCCCGCCGCCGTCGCCGGCGAACCGACCGCCAGCACCGGGCCGCTCTACCCGACTGCCGCCGCCGATGAGGTCGCCGCCGCCCTGCTGACCCCCGTGCCCGCCCGTCCTGCCGGCGACGCCCTGGTGCGCCAGAGCGCGCCTTTCACCATCCGCCCGGCGGCGGCGCGCGCGCAGGTCGTCCAGTACACGGTCAGGGACGGTGACACGCTGGAGAGCATCGCCGAGCAGTTCGGGCTGGAAGATTTCTACACACTCATCTGGTCGAACAAGAGCAGCAAATACAACCCGCTGCGCCCCGGCGTGCAGCTCACCATCCTGCCCGAAGACGGCGTTTACCACGAAGTCACCGACCCGATCCGCGTCGCCGACCTGGCCGAGCAGTACAAGGTTGATCCTTACGCGATCATTGACTCGGAGTACAACGATCTGCTCGGCTCCACGCCGGAGACGGTGCTCGTGCCGGGTCTGCGCGTGGTAGTGCCCGGCGGCGAGGGCGTGCGCGAGCTGTTCCTGCCCCAGCCGATGGCCGTCACCGTCGGAGCGGGCGGGGAGATCAGCGGCACGTATGTGTTGTGGGGCTGCACCGCCGAGGTCAGCGGCGGCTCGCCGCCCTGGAGCCGCCGCCCGCTGGACAATTACAAGTGGGTGCAGGGCTTCGCCCCCGGCGGGCACACGGGCGTTGACCTGTCGGCCAACACAGGCGAGCCGGTCTACGCGACGGGCGCGGGCACGGTCGTCTATGCCGGCTGGAACAGCACTGGCTATGGCAACGTGGTCGTCATCGCGCACGGCTCGACCTTCAGCCTGTACGGGCACCTGTCGCGCGTGTCGGCCCGCTGCAACCAGAAAGTCGGCGTTGGCGACGTGATCGGCGGGGTGGGCAACACCGGCAACAGCAGCGGCACGCACCTGCATTTCGAGATCCGCGACGCCAACTGGAACGCCCTGGACCCGCGCAACTATATCGGGTTCTGATGGGCGAGGGGGCGTGTTGGTTGGTGGTTGTTGGGTTCTGGTGGTTGGTTAAGGGCGTGTGTGGATTTCCCCCACCCCAGCCCCTTCCCCCACAAGGAGGGAGGGGATCAGCGGGCGCGCTCCGGACATCCCGCGCGAGGCGTTCTCTACCAAATAACTAACCACCAACCACTAATAACCACTCGCCGCAAAGCACGGAGAAGGCATGAACGCGGGCGAAGAGAGCCAGTGGCCCGTCATCGGGCACGAGTGGGCGGTTGCGCAGTTGGCCCGCGCCCTGCGCTACCGGCGCACCCGCCACGCTTACCTGTTCACCGGCCCGGCGCAGATCGGCAAGACGACGCTGGCCCACACCTTCGCCGCCGCGCTCAACTGCACGGGGCCAACACCGCCCTGCGGCCAGTGCCGCGCCTGCACACTGATCGCCCGCAACGGCCACCCCGATCTGACCGTCGTCGAGGCGGAGATAGCGGGCGGGTCGCTGAAGATTGACCAGGTGCGCGCCCTGCAACAGACACTCGCGCTGCGCCCGTTCGAGGCGCGATACCGCGTGGCGATCCTGCTCGATTTCCACCTGGCGAACCCGGCGGCGGCCAACGCCCTGCTCAAGACGCTGGAAGAGCCGTCGCCGGATGTGGTCCTGCTGCTGACGGCGACCTCTGCCGACCTGCTGCTGCCGACCATCGTCTCGCGCTGCCAGCCGCTGCACCTGCGCCCGCTGCCGCTTCAGACCGTGCGCGCAGCGCTGGAGCAGCACTTCGCCGCCCCGCCAGAGACAGCCCAGACGCTCGCCCAGCTCTCCAGCGGGCGCATCGGCTGGGCCATCCGCGCGCTGACCGATCCCGCCGCGCTCGCTCAGCGCAACGAGGCCCTGGCCACGCTGGACAGCATCCTGGCCGCCAACCGCCGCGAGCGCTTCGCCCTGGTGGAGGCCATGTCGCTGGACAAGCCGGAGCTGCTCGACGTGCTGGCGGTCTGGCAGGGCTTCTGGCGCGACGTGCTGCTGGTGGCCAGTGCCAGCCGCGCCCCGATCACCAACCATGACCGCGCCGTTCAGATCGCGGCGCTGGCGCGGTCTGCCGGGCGCGAGCAGGCCGCGCGCGCGCTGATGACCACTACGCGCACGCTCGACTTCCTGGGCAAAAACGTCAACACACGCCTGGCCCTGGATGTGCTGCTGCTCGATTATCCATTCGGGTGAGGCCGCCCCGCGCCCCGTCCAAAGAAAATCGTTCCCCGGTGATCTTTCTATAATAAAAATAGTCGTAGCAGTAGAGGCTGTGGAGATGTCAATAAGGAGGCGCAGCGATCTGCTCCGCGCGGGCCAAGAAGGGGGCGACCCGGTATATGTGGCTGGCGCGCCCGCCCCACCCCCCAGAAATTTCCCACGCATTTCCCACATGGCGCAGAATCGCCTGGCCGCCGCTTTCGACTCCCCCTGTGCATAACTGGCGCGGTTGTCCACAGTTCTGACTCGCCCCAAATCTCACGCTGGCGGGGGCGCGAATCGCGTCCCATATCTGCGTGCGGCTGGCGCGCGGCCCCCCAGATATGGAAGGGCTTCTGTGTCTTCGGGACGGCTATCAACAGGCCGTTGATAACCCGCGCCCGCTTTGCACAGGCGGGGATGATGAGAGCCGGCGCGGGCAGCCCAGGCGCGCATTTTCCCATATATAGGGGGTGGTTGGCGGGGATGCCTCCGCCATATCTTAGGGATAGCGCGGCCCGGCCAGAATAAGCGGGCACGCGGGGCCTGTTGATAAGTCCGGCGCGCGCCCTGTAGAGAGGGGCAGCCCTCTGCCAGGCGCAAAAAACGCCGGCGGGGGCCGGCGCGCAAGGGGCTGGGGACAGGGGCGTCAGGATTTGGGCAACAGCAGGAGTTGGCGGCGAATCTCGCCCACTTCGCGGCGCAGCGCGGCGTCGGCCTCGACGCTCTTGGCGATCTTCTGGTAGCCGTAGAGCACTGTGCTGTGGTTGCGCCCGCCGATGGCCGCGCCGATCTCCGGCAGCGAGGCGTCCGTTTCCTCGCGGGCCAGGTACATGGCGATCTGCCGCGCGCGGACGACTTCCTTGGTGCGGCGCTTGCTCAGCAGGTCGTCCAGCGAAAGCTGGTGATAGGTGGCCGTCGCCTGCAATACATCGCTGATGTTCGTGGAGCGGCGCGCGATGGGCGAGGGCGTGTGGCGGCTGAGCACCTGTTCGGCCAGCGCCACGCTGAGCGGCTGGCTGGTGAGGGTCGCCCTGGCGAGTAGCTGGGTGAGCAGCCCTTCCAGCTCGCGCACGTTCTCAATCGGCTGCTGAGCCAGGGCGCTGGCGACCTCAGCCGGCAGCGCGGTGCCTCGCGCCGCAGACTTGGTGGTGAGGATCGCCAGGCGCGTGTCCGTTTCCGGGGCTTGAATGTCGGCCAGCAGGCCCCCGGCCAGCCGCGAGCGAATGCGGTCGTCGAGCGTGGCAAGTTGGCGCGGGTGCTGATTGCAGGTCACGACGATCTGCTTGCCCAGGCTGAACAGCGTGTTGAAGGTGTGCAGGAACTCTTCCTCGCTGCTGGGCTTGCCCGCCAGGAACTGAATATCGTCGAGCAGCAGCACGTCCACGCCCCGGTAACGCTCGCGCAGCGCGTCGGTGCTGTGCGTCTTGATGGCAGCGACCAGGGCGTTGGTGAACTCTTCGCCGGTGAGAGCCAGCGCCTGCTTGCCGGCGGCCAGAGTCGCGTGCCCGATGGCGTGCAGCAGGTGCGTCTTGCCCAGCCCGACGCCGCCGTAGATGACCAGCGGGTTGTAGCTTTCGCCCGGCGCGGTGGTCACCGCTTTGGCGGCGGCGCAGGCGAACTGGTTGCTCGGCCCGGTGGCGAACCGCTCGAAAGTGAACAGGCGGTTAAACGGCGAGTCCGGCTGAGGAGCGCCGGGCGTCGCCTCAGGCGTGCGCCTGATCTCGGTCACGCGCGGGTCCCACTCGGCGTAGTTCTGGGCGAGAGGCGGCGGAGTCAGTGGTGGGGTCGCCGGGGCAGAGGTCTGCGCGGTGGTGACGGCTGGCGCTGGGGTCTCCGGCGCTGCGCTGGCTTCGGTTTGCGCGGAGCTGGGCACTTCCGCCTGAGCGGGGGGTTCAGCCTCGCCGCCAGCGACGAGCGCGGTGCCGTCGGCGGGCAGGCCGGAGCGCGGCGGCAGGTTCACCACAAAGCGGACGGTCACATCGCGCTGGAAGATGCTGCTGAGAGCCAGGACGATTTCGGCATGGAGATGCTTTTCCAGCCAGTCCTTGGCGTAGGCGTGGCGCACGCGGACGGTGAATTCGTCGTTGTCATAGGCGACAAGATCGGAACCTTTCAGCCAGGTATCGAAAGTGGCGCGGTTGAGCTGTATCTGAAGCTGGCTGAGTGTGGCCTGCCAGGCATCTTTGGGGGTCAGCATCGGAACTCGCCTCAATCGTCTTGGTGTCGTCGCGCGCTAATCTTGCGAGAACAGTCTCTTGGCAGGGGGCAGCGTTCACGGATCGCGCTGGCCCGCGTCGTACAGTGTGATGAAGTTGCTCAAACCGGTCGAAAGAAACCGCTGTCGCGGTCGAGAGGCCCGCCGGACGATGGTGCTCCGGCCTTCAGGGCAAGGCCCCCCCTTGCATTTGGAGTGACCCCATTCTAGCAAAGACCCCCAGGTCGCACAATCAGAATCGCGCCTTCAACCTTAAAGAATCCGCTTTTTTAAGATTCTCCGGAGTCGAGTCGCGGTCTGACAGCCCCCAAAACGCCCCGAAAAGAGTCAGAAGGCGACTCGCAAAGTGTGTAATCACAACATCTGGGGGGAGTCCTCAGGAATCAGCCCAATGTCTGGTCTTTTTGGGTATTGTGGGAAAAAAGCGGCTTATCCCACCTTAAAACACTCCTGCCCGCCCGAAAATTTAAGGTTAGAAAATGACGGCCCGATTTAGGAGTCCGGCTTTGGACAGGGCGCTTGACTCGCACACCCGTTCGCCAGGTTGGTTGATTTCTCGTCTGGCTGAGGTTAGGGAACTCTAACGAAATTCAACGGGGGGCCAGGAGAAGACGGCGCTGCTCTGTGCCCCCCGGCGGTGAGCGGTCAGTCCGGCAGGCTGCCAAATAGCTGCTGAAGCCCGTTCTTATACTCGCGGAAAGCGGTGCGCCCCTGCTCGGTGAGGCGGATCAGGGTCTGCCGCCCCGCCCCGGCCCCGGCGTCAGAGCGACGTTCCAGAGCCAGGGCCAGGGACGCGCGGCGATCACAGGCCCTGAATCTCTTCGCCGGGCAGCCCAAAGGCGAAGCAGCGCCGCTTGGCGTCCAGGGCGGCGGCCAGCATCGTCTCGTCGCGCGTGTGCCAGGTGCGGAAGATGTCCTTGACGAAGCTGTAGATCAGGTCCATCGCCAGCGTCTCAAAATCGGTGCTCTCGATGTCCGACTGCTGCTTGGGCCAGCCATAGCCCCAGGCGAACCAGGCGCCATCCTGGAAGATGAGGAAGTCGTAGAAGGCCCTGGCCTGCGGGTTGTCGGTGAGGAAGACGGCGATGCGCGCGCAGGGGTCCTTGAACTGAGCGGCGGGGATGCGCGCTTCGTCGAGGGGGTTGGGCCGCGCGAAGCCCGGCAGAGGGATGAAGAAGATGCTCCACTCCTCGATCATCATCTGAAACCCTTCGCGCCCGCCGCTGGGGTGGGCCAGGCGACGGTGCTTGCCCACGCCAGGGACGCCCGCCTCGGCCAGCTCGCCCAGAGCGCGCTCCAGGGCAGCGAACAGGCGGGTGCTGAATTCCCTGAGGGCGTGATCCAGCGCGGCGAGCGTCTTCTCCCGCTCGCGCATGAGCGCGTTCAACGTGGTGATGACTTCGTGATGGTCGCTGAACTCCACAGCACACCTCCTCCGCCGGGACTCGATCCTGTTCCGAATCTGGAGTGTGCTGCAAAATGGCGGATCGGGCAACTGCTGCCTGTTGCGCTGGTGTGCCGGATTCGGTTGATATGGAGCGGGGAACTGGCCGCCATGTGTCAACCGTATCCCCGAACACCTGTCAACCATGTCTCCGGTCTGTACACCCCAAGGAGAGAGGGGCTGAGCGAGGGTGCTCTTCTCCCTTTCCCCCGCGTGGGGGAAGGGCCGCGGCTGGGGGCTGGACCAGACCAAACCACGCGCCTGGTTCCGCCCCGACCCTAGCTCTCGTCTCGCCCGGCGAGCAAGTCCGCCACCCGCGCGATCACCGCCTCGGCGACGCGCGCCTTGCTCAGCAGCCCCAACGCCTGCTGTCCACCGCCGCGGTCGAGCAGAGTGACGCGGTTGGTGTCCGTGCCGAAGCCGGCGTCGGGCGCAGTGATGTCGTTGGCGGCGATCAGGTCCAGCCCTTTGGCGCGCAGCTTGGCCTCGGCGTTGCGCAGCAGGTCTTCGCTCTCAGCGGCGAAACCGACCACTACACGCGGCCAGCCGCTCGCCTGGCGCGCCGCGCGCACGTCCCCCAGGATGTCCACCGTGCGGACGAGGGTCAGCGTCAGCGCCTCGCCCGCGTCGCCGGACTTCTTGATCTTCTGCGTGGCGACCTGCGCCGGGCGGTAATCGGCGACCGCCGCCGCCATGAGCAGCGCATCCGCCCCCGCCACTGCGCCCAGCACGGCCTCGCGCATCTGCGCGGCGGTCGCCACGCGCAGCAGCGCCGCGCCAACCGGAACCGGCAGCTCGCCGATCGTGCTGATCAGCGTCACATCCGCGCCGGCGTCGAGCGCGGCCTGGGCCAGCGCGTAGCCCTGCTTGCCGCTGGAGCGATTGGCCAGCACGCGCACCGGGTCGAGCGGCTCGCGCGTGCCGCCGGCGGTCACCACGACGCGCCGCCCGGCCAGCGGGCCAGTCCGCCCTAGCGCCCGTCGGATATGGCCGAGCAGGGCGGGCGTCTCCGGCAGGCGACCCCTGCCCACCAGCCCGGAAGCGAAGCGCCCTTCGTCCGGCTCGATGACCGTCACGCCGCGCGCGCGCAGCGTCGCCAGGTTGTCCTGCGTGGCGGGGTGAGCGTACATGCCGCCGTCCATCGCCGGGGCGATCAGCAGGGGGCAGCGCGCGGCCAGGGCCGTCACCGCCAGCAGATCGTCGGCCAGGCCGTGCGCCAGCCTGGCGATGGTCTGCGCTGTGATCGGCGCGATGACCAGCAGATCGGCGCCCTCACCCAGTCCCACGTGAGCGATGTGCGTCGGCAGGGCATCGGCGGCGGTGGCCCACATCGTCGTGTAGACGGCACGCCCGGTGACCGACTGGAAAGTGAGCGGCGTGACGAAGCGCTGCGCCGCCCCGGTCATGATCACATCCACCAGCGCCCCGGCCTGCGCCAGCTTGCTGGCCAGGTCTGTCGCCTTGTAGACGGCGATGCTGCCCGTCACGCCGAGGATGATCCGCTTGCCTTCGAGCAGGGTGATCGGCTCTGCTGGCATGGCTGCGCCCTTTCAAAGGATGGGGTTATTGGTGGTTAGTTGTTGGTAAAGCCCACTCCCTCTATCGAACCGCTTTCACCAAGAACCAACCACTACACCAGCACCGCGCCGAGCGCCCCGGCCAGCAGCGTCAGCGCAATGTACGAGTTCATGTTGAAGAAGGCCACGTTCACCCGGCTGAGATCGTCCGGCGAGACCAGGCGATGCTCGTAAACCAGCAGCAGCGCGGTGAGCAGCGCCGCCGCGTAGTACGGCCAGGCCAGCGCCAGGGTCAGCCCGGCCAGGACCAGGAAGCCCAGGAACGCCGCATGATTCAGCCGCGACAGCCGCAGCGCGCTGGCGACGCCGAAACGGGCGGGCCAGGCGTGCAGCCCCTCGCTGCGGTCGTGCTCGACATCCTGGCAGGCGTAGATCAGGTCGAAGCCGGCGATCCAGAAGGTCACCGCGCCGATCAGCAGCCAGGCGGGCAGGTCTTCCGGCGCGGAGAACGAGCCGCGCACGGCGATCCAGCCGCCGCCGACCGCCAGCGCGTCGGTGAAGCCGAGCACCCAGTGTGCCAGCACGGTGAAGCGCTTGGTGAAGCTGTAGCCGACCAGAAACAGCACAGCGACCGGGGCCAGCGCCAGCGCCAGCGGATCGAGCAGCGCCGCCGCGACCAGCAGCACAACCAGCGACACCCCGGCGTAGCGCGCCACCGTGCCCGCCTCAATGGCTCCGGTGACGGTGGGCCGGTCGCGCGTGCGCGGGTTCACCGCGTCATAAGCGCGGTCGGCCAGCCGATTGACGGAGAAAGCCAGCGTGCGCGCGGCGGCCATGGCCACCGTCACCCAGACGAACTGCCAGAGCGTGGGCAGCCCGTCCGCAGCCAGCACCATGCCGATGTAGGCGAAGGGCAGGGCGAAGATGGTGTGCTCGAAGCGCACCAGGTTCAGGAATACGCGCAGCCGGTAGGCGAACGTGCCCGGTTTCAGCCCGCGCGCCCGCGCCGATTCTTTCGCTCGTTGTGTAGAAGACCCCATGAGTCGCTGCCGTTGAGTTTGGAGTTGTCAGTCGTCAGTTGTCAGCCAGGCGTCCGGGACGATGCGGGTCTCTTGAGAAATTCTGTATCTGCTTTTGCCCCCCATCCCCGGCCCTTCCCCCACGAGGGGGGAAGGGAGAAATGCGCGCACTTCAGGCCCCTCCCTCCTTGTGGGGGAGGGGTTTGGGGTGGGGGGGGAGCAACTTCTCATGGTCTCTCGCCTCTCGCCTCAGGACCCGATCCCGTAATCCGCCCACTTCTCATCCACCAGCCGGGCGATCTCCTCGCTCATGGCGATCTCCTGCGGCCAGCCGCGCGGGTGCCCGTCTTGCGGCCCCTTGCTCGTCGCGTCCACGCCGATCTGCCCGCGCGGGCCATCGCCGGCGAAGTGATCCACCGGCCCGCCCTGCACCACAATGTCGCGCCGCCAGTCCACGTTGCCCAGCGCGCGCCAGGCCACCTCCGGCAGGCGGCGCACGTCCACCGGCGAATCCAGCGCGACGATGCTCACCGCCGGCGCAACCGCCCAGATCGCCTCGAACGTCTCGCGCACGGGGCGCTCCGCCTTGTCGGCGCCGATCAGCAGCAGGCCCGGACGCGGGCTGTGCCAGCGGTCGCCCAGCAGGGCGGTCAGCGCGTCGGCGGGCGGCGGCGCAGAGGGCGCGAAGGGTGCGCGATCGGGCTTGCGCGTGGCATCCACGCCGATCTTGCCGCCGTAGGAATCCTGGATGGCGCTGTGATCGAGCTGGTCTACCGGCCCGTCCACCAGGGTGATGTCGCGCCGCCAGTCCACGTGAGCCAGCACCGCGTCGGTCACCGCCGCCGGGTCGTGCACGTTCACGTCCGCGTCCACGATGATCGCCGCCTTGCTGAGCATCATCAGCCCGATAGACCAGATGCCGTACATCACCTTCTGGGCGTGGCCGGGGTAGCGCGGGGCCAGGCTGGCGATGATCAGGTTGTGGAAGACGCCCTCGGCGGGCATGGCGTAGTCGGTGATCTCGCCCTGGAAAAGCTGCAACAGCGGCAGGAACAGCCGCTCGGTCGCCTTGCCCATCCAGTAGTCTTCCATCGGCGGCTTGCCGACGACGGTCGTCGGGTAGATCGCGCCGCGCTTGTGGGTGATCGCCGTGACGTGGAAGACCGGGAAATAGTCCGGCGGCGTGTAGAAACCGGTGTGGTCGCCGAACGGCCCTTCGCTGCGACGGTCGCCCAGGTCTACATACCCCTCGATGACGATCTCGGCGTTGGCCGGGGCCTCGATGTCCTGGGTGATGCACCTGACGAAGGGCACCGGTCTGCCGCGCAGCCAGCTCGCCAGCAGGTACTCGTCAATGCCGGGCGGCAGCGGGGCCGAGCTGCACCACATCTGCGCCGGGTCGCCGCCCAGGGCGATGGCGCAGGGGATGCGCTCCTGCTGCTGAGCGCGCGCCTCGCGCTCGTGATCGGCGCCGCCCTTGTGCCGCTGCCAGTGCATGCCCAGCGTGCGCTCGTCGAACTTCTGCAGGCGGTACATGCCCACGTTGCGCGCGCCCGTGACCGGGTCGCGGGTGATGACCTGCGGCAGGGTGATGTACGGGCCGCCGTCTTCGGGCCAGCAGGTGAGGATCGGCAGCAGGTCGAGCGACGGGTTCTCGGTGATGACCACTTCCTGGCACGGGGCGCGGCGGACGCGGCTCGGCCCCAGGCCAATGCTGCGCAGCGCGGCCAGCATCTCGCTCCCGCGCTTCATCATGGCCCCCATGCCCTGCGGCAGGCGCGGATCGATCAGCTTGCCCAGCCTGTGGCGCACCTCTTCGAGATCGTCCGCGCCCAGGGCCAGGGCCATGCGCCGCGCCGAGCCGAAGGCGTTGATCAGCACGGGCATGGCGCTGCCCGCCACGTTCTCAAAGAGCAGCGCCTTGTTCTGGGCGGCGGGGCCTTTGCTGATGCGGTCGGTGATCGCGGTGATCTCCAGGTGGGCGCTCACCGGCGCGGTGATGCGCACCAGCTCGCCTTCTGCTTCCAGGCGCGCGAGGAAGTCGCGCAGATCGGCATACGCCATGAGTGTGGCCTCTCCATCGTTCAGGGGGTTTGAAAAAGGTGAGCCTGCGCTGATTCTAACACAAGCCCCCAGGCGCGCCTATCGCACCCCACCCGATCGGGTGCGTTGGCTGCCGGGGAAGAACCTCGCCGTCGCTCAGCGAATGCGCAGGTAGGTGATCGCGCTCTCCTGGAAGCCGGCGGCCTGGTAGAAGGCGCGCGTCGCCGGACTCCCACGTGCGATGTTCACGTAGAGGTGAGTCAGCGCCAGGCGATTGGCGTGGCGCAGGGCCGCTTCGAGCAGAGCCGCGCCGACGCCTTCGCCGCGAAAGTCGAGGGCAACGGCCATGTCGTCAATCCAGCCGCGCCCGCCGGTCAATGTCTGCACCAGCGACATGGCCACGAAACCGATCACCTGGCCGGGCGCGCCATTCGCCTGGGCGACGAACACGCTAATCGTCTGCCGCTCGCCGAAACGCTGGCGGGTGGCGTCCCAGTCGCCCGGCGTCAGGCTGGCGTTGGCGTCCACCAGGCGCAGCAGGTCGAGCACGGCGTCGGCATCGCCTGGCTCTGCTTCGCGGATGTGAAAGCCGCCCGCCCGCTCTTCGGACGTGTAGCGCGCGCGCTGGCGAAGGGCCAGCCAGCGCTGGATGGCCTGGCGGTGCGTGCGGAAGGGCAGCTCTGGCACGTCGTCCGGCGCGAAGACGCGCACGTCTTGCGCGTCGTCGCCGGCGTGCAGCGCCCCGCCGACCGGTCGCGCCCGGTAGAAGACGATGATGCCGCTGGTGGGCGGGCCTTCGGGGAACGAGTAGATGCCCACCAGGTCTTCGAGCTGCACTTCCAGGCCGGTCTCTTCGCGCGCCTCGCGGACAGCCGCCTCCTCCACGCTCTCGTCCGCCTCGATGTAGCCGGACGGCAGCGCCCACAGCCCCGGCTTGACGTGCCCGCCGCGCTTGATCAGCACGATGCCGTCTTCCAGCTCGATGAGGATGCCCACGCCGGGCACAGGGTTGCGGTAATGAACGTAGCCGCACGCCGCGCAGGTGAGCCGCTCACGCGAGCCAACCGTGCGCAGCGCCAACGGCTCGCCGCACTGCGGGCAATAGGTGGGGCGCGTGGAAATAGTCATGGCCAAAGAGCCGGGCGGCTCACAGCTCCAGGTAATCGCGCAGGGGATGGCTGCGATTGGGGTGGCGCAGCTTGCGCAGCGCCTTGGCCTCGATCTGGCGAATGCGCTCGCGGGTCACGCCGAAATGCCGCCCCACCTCTTCGAGCGTATGCTCCTGGCCGTCGGTCAGCCCGAAGCGCATTTCCAGGACTTCGCGCTCGCGGGGGTTGAGCACTGCCAGCGCCCCGCGAATCTGCTCTTTGAGCAGTTGGCGCGCGGCGGCGTCCACCGGGCCGAGAATCTTGTCGTCCTCGATGAAGTCGCCCAGCAGGCTGGAGTCTTCCTGACCGACGGGCATCTCCAGCGACATTGGCTCCTGCGAGATGCGCAGGATACGCCGGACCTTGTTGGCAGCACGGCGCAGCTTGCGCGCCAAGCCCGTCTCCAGTTTTTCGTCCGCCTCCCATGCAGTGCGAATCTCGGCCACATCCTCCGAGTCCAGGAAGTCCATCTCCAGGGCGATCTGCTCGGCGGTCGGCTCGGAGCCGAGGTTCTGGATCAGGTCGCGCTGCACGCGCATCAGCCGGTTGATCGTCTCGACCATATGCACGGGGATGCGGATCGTGCGCGCCTGATCGGCGATGGCCCGGCTGATCGCCTGGCGAATCCACCAGGTGGCGTAGGTGCTGAACTTGAAGCCTTTGGTGTGGTCGAACTTTTCGACGGCGCGCAGCAGGCCGATATTGCCCTCCTGGATCAGGTCCAGGAAGTTGATGCCGCGCCCCATGTAGCGCTTGGCCACGCTGACGACCAGGCGCAGGTTGGCGCGGGTGAGCGCCTCGGCAGCCTGCGGGCCGCGCTCGGCGGCCTGGGCGAATTCGGCCTCGGCCAGGGCGTTGGCCTGGGCGCGATCCTCGTTCAGCCAGGCGCCGAAAGTCTCGTAGTCCGGCCAGTCGGCTTCGGCCCTGTAGACGGCGGCGAGCCGCTCCTGGAAGGGGGCGGGGATGAGGTATAGGGCCTGGAACACGTTGAAGAGGTGCCCGGCGACGCGGTTCCAGTTCTCGTCCCGGCCCCAGTCGCCATTCTCCAGATAGGCCCGGATGTAAGACGGCTCTGTGCCATTCCACGACCGGCGCAGGTTCTGGGCTTCGCCGATCAGCAGGTCCACCACCGGCGGTTCCAGCCCAAAGGTGGCGATCCAGTGCAGGGCGGATGCCCACTGATCGAGCAGGTACGCATAGAGCGCCGCCAGCGTGTCTGCCGCGTCCGGCGGAGCATCGCTGGCGTCGCGCTCGGCGGCCAGGCGCTGGCGGATGGCCGCCAGCACGTGGCAGGCCGCGATCTGCGAGGAGAGCCAGGTCTCACGGTCAGGGTCCAGAAGCTGAACCTGCCCGATCTCCTTGAGGTACATGCGCACGGGATCATCGGCGAGGACTGATGGTTCCAGGCGGGCCACATCCAGGCCGTTGTCGAGGCTTTCCAGGTCGTGGGCATCCAGGCCGTTGGCGTCCAGGTCGGGCACCAGCGGCTCGCCGAGATCGAGCACGCTGTGCTCGTCAATGAGAATCTCGACGCCCATCTCCTCCAACTGGTCGAAGAGAGCCTGCGCCTCTTCGCTGTCCGGGTCATCGAACAGCGCCAGAATCTCGCTCTCATTGAGGTGCCGGTCGCGGCGGCCTTTCTCGATCAGATCGCGGATCGCCCTGGGTGTCTCGTCGTTGGGGCTGGAGCGTGATACGTTAGCCATGATCTCCGGGCATCTTCCGTGAGCGCGTCCTTGCCGGCCTGGCGAGCTATGGCCCGCGCAGGCCGTTGACCTCGCGCAGCGTCCTGGCGATGATCTGCATGGCGCGGTTGTTGGCTTGCAGGGCCTCATGGTACCCAGCACCGGTCAGGTCACCGCTGAGCGCCTGGGCATCCTGCTGGATGAAATACAACTCGTTGCGCTGCCGCTCCAACAGGCGCTGGCGCAGCGCCAGGACTTCTTGCAGCCAGACGCGCGTATCGGGTTCGGGCAGGGCATTGAGCCGCGCCTGCTCGCGCATGATCGAGCGTAACTCGGTCGCCAGCGCCCTGGGCAACGCCTGCTCGAACTCCTCCAGGGAAGTCACGCGCAAATCGTCCACAACAGCGCGCAGCTCCGGCGACAGGTGCGCGTAGAAATACTCGATAGGCTCTGCCTCGTGCTGGCCGAGCGCGCGCGCCAACACCTGGAAGATCGCCTGATAGTCAGGGCGGGTGAAATCTTCCGCTTTCAGGGGGGCCAGCACGTCGGCCAGCAGCGCCTGATCGCCTTGTAGCTCACGCAGCAGTCGGTTGGCCGCATACAGGCGCTCTGGCTGTTCGAGCAGCAGCCGCAGGCAGAACCCCTCGCGCAGCGCGGACTGCCCCGGCGAGCCGGCGGGCGGAGTGGCCGAAGCCAGTCGCTCGGCCAGCTTGCGCTGTTCGCGCAGCGAGGGCAGCGCCCGCGCGCGCGCCGCCTGGCGCCGCTGCGACCATTGGATGAGCACGCGCTCGTCAATGCGCACTCGCCGGGCCAGCGCCTGAATATTGCCGCTGCGCTGGATGTCGCTCTCGGTCGCGGTCAGCAGGGGCAACAGCGTGCGCGCCGCCTGCTCACGCTCCTGCGGCGACGACTGAGCGGTCAGGTGGGCGGTGCCTTGCTGAATCACATGGTCCGCCACCGGGACGGCGCTGACCAGCAGCGCTTCCCACGCCGCCGGATCACGCCGGATCAGATCGTCGGGGTCGCTGCCTTCTGGCAGGCTGACCACGCGAATATCCAACTCCAGCAAGCCAGTGTAACGCATCATCCCACGCGGATCAAAAGTCACGACCCGCTCGCCATCGAGCGCCTCGCGGGCGACATTCAGCCCGCGCATGGTCGCGTTGATGCCGGCGGCGTCCGCATCGAGGGCCAGGATCAGGCGGCGGGCGTAGCGGTTGAGCTGGCGCAGTTGGTCTTCGGTGAGCGCCGTGCCCATCTGGGCCACGACGTTGCTGAAGCCCGCCTGGTGCGCCTGCAGCACGTCCATGTACCCCTCGACGATGACCGCCGTCTCCGTCTCGCGGATGGCGCGGCGGGCCACATCCAGCCCATAGAGCAGGCGGCCCTTGTCGAAGAGCGGGCCTTGCGGCGAGTTGAGATACTTGGGCACGGCGTCTTTCTCCAGCCCCCGCGCCCCAAAGCCGGCGGTGCGCCCGCGCCCGTCGCGGATGGGGATGACCAGCCGCTGGCGGAAGCGGTCGTAGACGTTGCCCTGCTCGTTGCGGATGGCGACGCCGGCCTCCACAACCTCATCCTGGGTGTAGCCGAGCAATTGCAGATGTTGGAGAGCCTGGCGCCAGTCGTCCGGCGCGTAGCCAAGCTGGAAGGCGGTGACCGTCTCCGGGCGCAGCCCGCGCCCGGCCACGTAATCGCGCGCGCCCTGGGCGGTGGGCGCGCTGAGAAGCTGCTCGTGAAAGAAGCGCGCTGCCTCTTCGAGCAGCCCTTGCAGGCGCTCGTTCTCGCTGGCCTGCTGCTGCTGGGCGGACGTGAGCGGCTTCAGCTCGACGCCGGCGCGCTCGGCCAGGGCGCGCAGCGCCTCGCCGAAGTCCCAGCCCTCTGCCTTCATGACGAAGCTGAAGACATCGCCGCCTTCGCCGCACGCGCCGAAGCAGCGCCACGTCTGCGTGTCGGGGAACACGACAAACGACGGCGTCTTCTCCTGGTGAAAAGGGCACAGCGCCTTGAAGTTGCGCCCCGCCTTTTGGAGACTGACGTAGCCGGAGACGACATCGAGGATGTCGAGACGTGCTTTCACGTCGTCAGCAACAGACATGTCGGGTTTGGGGTCCGCTGATCCCGCCTGAAGGTGTTGCGGATTATATAGCGCGGCAGAACATTCGGGCAAACGCCCTGGGGCGGAGAGTGGGTGCAAAGGTTGTCAGCGACTCGCTTGACACCCAGCGAGGGGGAGTTCGTGCAGGGGCGTAGGGCGCTGCGCCCCTGCATACAGCAGGCCCCTCCCCCTGAAGCGCAGTGCCCAGCGAATCAAGTCCCCCTCTCTCGCTCGGCTGGAGAGGGAAACTTGAGGGGGTGAGGCGCACAGGGGCGTATGGCCATACGCCCCTGTATGCCATCTGCATAGATCACCTGCCTCGAATGTCGAAGCTCCCGGCGCGCTAGAGCGTGTTATGCACTTCTGCCGGGTGGACATCCCCCCATCCCCCGATCCCTTCCCCCACGCAAGCGGAGGGAAGGGGCCAGGGCGGGCTTCTTCCTTCCCCCCGTGCGGGGGAAGGACCGAGGATGGGGGGCAAGCACAGGAGCTGCCCGCCTGCCAAAGTTCATAACAGCCTCTAGCTGCCAGACGAGACGAAGCCGCGCTTCTGGATGGTGTCGGCGACGCGCTGCACGGCCAGCAGATATATCGCCGAGCGGAAGTCCAGCCCGCGCTCCTGGGCCACTGCCCACGCCTGCTCGAAGCTGCGGCTCATCTTCTTGTAAAGCTGCGTGCGCACTTCGTCAATATCCCAGAAGTAGAACTGCAAGTTCTGCACCCACTCGAAGTAGGACACGATCACGCCGCCGGCGTTGGCCAGGATGTCCGGCACCACGTAGATGCCCCGCTCGCGCAGGATGGCATCGCCGCCGAAGGTCGTCGGGCCATTGGCCCCTTCGACGATGATCTCGGCTTTGATCTGGGCGGCGTTCTTATCCGTGATCTGGTTCTCGATGGCCGCCGGGATCAGCACGTCAGTTTCCAGGGTGAGCAGCTCGGCGTTGGAGATGTGATCCACATCGCCCGCGTAGCCTTTGAGCAGGCGGCCTGGGCTGTGCGCCACGTGCGCGTTGATCGCGGCCAGGTCCAGCCCCTTGGGGTTGTAGATGGCGTCCGACACGTCGCTGAGGGCGATGATCGTGCAGCCGTGCTCCCTGGCCAGGATGTTGGCCGCGTGGTAGCCGACGTTGCCATAGCCCTGCACGACCACGCGCGTCTGCTGCGGATCGCGGTTCAGCTTGTGCAACAGCTCAATGGTGGCGATGGCCACGCCGCGCCCGGTGGCCTCGCCGCGCCCTTCCGACCCGCCGAGGATGATCGGCTTGCCCGTGGTGATCTCCGGGCTGTAGTAGCCCTGGATGGACGAAATCTCGTCCATCAGCCAGGCCATCGTCTGCTCGTTGGTGTTCATGTCGGGGGCGGGGATGTCGCGCTTGCCGCCGAGGATGGGCGCGATCATCTTGGCGAAACGGCGGGTGAGCCGTTCCAGCTCGTGCTGCGAAAGCTGGGCCGGGTTCACGCAGATGCCGCCCTTCGCCCCGCCGAACGGGATGTTGACGCCGGCGCACTTGAGCGTCATGAGCATGGCCAGCGCGCGCACTTCGTCAATGTCCACGTCCGGGTGGTAGCGGATGCCGCCTTTGGCCGGCCCGCGCGCCGACGAGTGCTGGATGCGATAGCCCTTGAAAGTCATGATGCGGCCATCGTCGCCGGTGATCGGCACGGTGACCGACATCTCGACCTCGGTCTGGCGCATGATGGCGGCGATGCCTTCGTCAAGCTGCAGGCGCTCAAAGGCGGTGTCGAACAGGGCGAGTGTGGTGGCCAACATGCTGTTCGTTGTTTCCAAAGACGGGTCTTTTGTGGGCGTTGCCATAACGGTTTTGCTTTCTCCTCATAAGGTTCCTGAATGGCGCGCAATGCGCTGTGTACTTTCATCGTACTGATCTGCCCCCGAAAAAACAACCCCCCAAGTGTCACCAGTTGGGAGTGATTTTGGTCGGTGCGCCGGGCGAAGCGCGAAACCTGTCAGGCGGTCGGGGCGCGGCAGAGCTGCGCCCTGGCTGACCTCACCCCCGCTCGGCGCTGACGCGCCTCGCCGCCCCC